>JANOQX010000240.1:0-20579 GCA_031415035.1 Cyanobacteria bacterium VAR_4_metabat_243 | reverse complement strand
CATGTGTTGCAGGCGTTGGGATTAGCGGATGATTTAGCCTATAGTTCGGTGCGATTTGGGATTGGGCGATTTAATACGGCGGCGCAGATCGATCGGGCGATCGCGATCTTCGGTGCAGTCGTCCGATCGTTACGGCGGTAGGGGTGCGTTTTCCTTGCCCGGTTCGTCCGGGATGAGGGCGGAAAAATTACGGTGGAATCCGCTCGATCGACCGAATTCCACCGCTTCACCAATGGCAGTTTAAATCCCTTGCAACGTCGATCGAATTGCTTCCACCCGTTGGCGATTCACGCCCAGATCGGACTTGCCCAAACGCGAGGCCGATCGCACTTGGATCACCCCATCTTTGGCATAAAATTCCACATCATCCACATAGCCCATCAGCTTGCTTGTGAACTCGGCATGGAGATAATCGCCCGATTCCACCACGATCGCCGTGCGCTCCATCGACTGAATCACTTGCTTCAGAGCCGCGATCGCACTTTCTGGCGACTTGGCCCAATCGATCGACGCAATCCCATGTTCTTGATCGGAATCGGAACTGCAAACACAATTGGGGCTGCTTGGACAAGCCTTCAAATGCCCATCAGTCACCCCCAAATCGGTGGGGCGGGTACCGGAAAACTTGAACATGGGGGATGCCTCTGGGATTTAATCTTGTGGTGCTTGTGGCTTGAATCAATATCGATTCCGACGATCATCGTAGCGCTCTTCCTCCCCGATCGTAAACCCGCTAGGGCTTTTCCGGGGAGATTTTAGTCGTTGCTCGGAGGAATTGGTATGGCTCATCGCCCGCGCCCCAAACCTGTTTGCCCTGGGCGTCATAACCGCGATCCCAGGTGTCCATGCCGTTGGGATGCAGCCGGATGCGATTGCGAATCATCACTGCGCCCCGAACCTTCGCGGGACAACCCGTGGCTTCGGTAGTGCCGCTAAAGCCCTCTGGAGTGGGTTTGAGGAAGACGGCGCAAACGCTGATTGGGAAGTCTTGGGGTTGGATTGGGCGTTGGTCGATGTGCGATCGGCGGTCATCGGGCCGATCGCAGAAGTTGACCCATTTCGCTTGATCCGCGAGTTTGAATGATCGCGATCGAATGGTTTGACTCGCGGGGCTGGGGCGGATTTCGAGAATGCGTTGGCGATAGGGTTGGGTCAGTTTGTCGGCGATCGCCTGTTCTTGGTAGAGGTAGATTGTGCTCGCCGGAGGATTAGCGACCGGGATGCGGCAGGTGGTCATAGTGACATTGGCGACCTTGGGATTGGCGGCGGCGCGGGCGGCGGTGGAGAGAATGCCTTCGAGGTGCTGGACGACTTGTTCGGCCTGTTGATTCAGGTCAGCGGCGGTGGCGGCTGGGGTGGGTGGCATGAGCCAGGGGATTGTGGTGGCAATGATGATCCCAATCGCTGTTGTAATTTTCATCGTTTGATTTCCAAAACACGCGCCTCGATTTCAGTCTAAGGGATCGGTGCGGCTGGCTGGGAGCGTGTTTTGTGTTTCGTTACGATGCTTGTCGCCAATTTTCGGTTTGGAGGTTGGGTACTCGATCGAACTCGCTTTGGTTGGCTGTGACCATAATCAATTGGTGAGCGCGGGCGGTGGCGGCAATTAGGATGTCGTAGGGGCCGATCGGTTGGCCTTGGGTTTTGAGCAAGGCGCGGATTTCGGCAGCTTGTTCAGCTTCAGCGTTGGTGAAGGGGATAATCGTGATGCTGTTGAGGAATTGGTCGATCGTGGGGGCGATTTTCTGGGCGCGTTGGGGATTGAGGGCAAGGCCGTAACGCAGTTCCATGACGGTGATGATCGATACAGCGATGTCGGTGGGTGGGGTTTGTTTGAGTTGGGTTTGGGTGCCGGGTTCATTTTTGATGAAGTCGCTGATGACGCAGGTATCGAGCAGGTAGCGCATTAGAATAGTTCCGGTTCTCTGGGGGGCAGGAGTTCGTCGCGGGAGGATTCAAAGGCGGGGAAGTCGGGATCGCCTTGGTAGTTGAGGATTTCGGCGGGCCATTGGGCGGTGGTGATGGTTTGGGGTTGGACGAGTTGGCGGAGGGCTTGGAGGATGAGGGTTTGGAGGGGGATGTTGGATTGGGCGGCTTGCTGGATCAGGTCTTGTTCGAGGTCGGATGGTAGGTCGATCGTTAGTTGCATAAAGCATTCTCCTATTTGTTGAGTAGTGATTGCCAGTTATTTAGCCATTCGGATTCAGCCAGCCTTTCAAAATAGATTTCCCAACCTTGAGATATTTATTTTCTAAGACAAACTCCTCGATCGCTGTTTCACCACCTTGTAAGAGAGCCGCGATCGCTCGTTGTTTGATTTCTGGATTAGTGGCAGCACTGACATACCCGATCTGTTCAGATTCAGTTGCAGCAGGGTTTGCCTGCTCAAGCTGCTTTAGTAGACGTTGAATTTCAGCAGCGGCTTCAGTCAAACTTTGCCCTAAATTATTGTTGATGGTTTGCTGTAACTGGATATTGCTGCCTTCATTCGCGACATTGACACCAATAGTCGAATTGCGTTGATCAAAGTTATAGTGGTTGGTCACGTGTGATGCTCCTTGAGATTTATCTGATAAGTGGTTTAGCTGAAGAATTGCTTCTACTTCGGGCGGTTTCCAAGTCTTCTGCCGCATATTTGATTTGGCGGTTATTAACGACTTTTCGAGCCACACTATATTAGGCAATTCTTGAATGAGGCGTTGAAGTTCAGTGCATGCCTGAAGCGTTCCTCTTTCTTCTAACTGCGATATAACATTGTCTCTCAGTCTACCCATACAGTCTCTATCAGTTACAGAATGAGTACCGCTATCATTGCTGTAGTCTGAATCTTCGTCGTAGGGGTATTGATTAACTAGCCAAATATATAAATTAGCAATTTGTGTTTCAGTTATATGTAGCTTCATTCCACTAGAGTAACGAGATGCTCCTGATTCTAAAACCTCACGTCCGAATAGTGTATCTTGTTTGATTAGTGCCCAAAGAAAAGACCAATTAGATGAATCTGAATTTTCAAAAAGTATTCTAGCGCCAATCAGAGTCCTTTCATGTTCAGGTTCTACTACAGGCAGTGGCAACTGAATTAAAGATTGTGCGAAATCTCCGGCTTGATTTAATCCCCGTTTTAGCAGTTCTTCAAGTAACTGGCCAATACATTTAGGTTTGAGCAGAGGGTCTTTAGCCTTTTCCAGCAAGGCTAACTTAAGCCGATCATCCCAACATTTTCCAAAGCGATTAGTTGCAAATATAGAGCCATACTCTTGATTGTCATGATCAATCAATATCATCAATGTATTGATCGATTCTTGAGCAGCGTATCGATAAGCTAGCTTGACAATTTCCAGATAAGAATCATCATGTCCGCTACTGCTAGGAGAAGCGATAACAGTAGCAGCCCATTTTTTCCATTTTTCAGCTAACAGCGTATCCAAAAAATCTTTATCTTCCAAAAAAATCAACTGTAAGGCTCTGCAACCAGCTTTAGCTGGTCTACTATAAGTATTTGTCCCTATCCAACTGGAATCTACATCATCTTTTTGATCAATATATTGCTTGGCACCTTCAATAATTCGTCTTTGAGTAATCTTTTCTGCTTCCTGCCATCCAGGCAGCTTAGTTAAATCTAATTCAGATTCATTCTCATAGTATTTACTATCTGACTTGAGAGTCATTTCTCTATTTAGATGCCACCATGCATCCAGATCGCCATTCTCTAACTTCTCTAGAAGTTGAAGGACTCTTTCTTTAGGTGGTGGGTCTAACAAAGTAGGGCTTTGTCTACGGGTGTGTGCGGACACATAGTCAGACCTTAGTTGTTCGGCCTGAGCTGAATCAAGCTCAATTATTTCAAGATAATATGTAAAGACTTCACGCAAAATACTATTGGTTTGAGCAGCTATAATAATTATGTCTACTTGCTTTGCATCTTGTTGGTTAAAGCTCCATTGGAGTAGTTGCGCCCAAAGCCGTTGCATGTTTTCATTGCTAGAGTTTAGAGTTTTCTCAACCATCCAGAAAACATCCTGTTCAAGCAAAATATTTTCGGTTACGGAACTTAACAGAAAATTCGGATTTTCTTGTGTTTCCAAAATAAATAAAACTAATTGCTCAAGAAATATACGCCGTTTTCTACTATCGCTCACAAGTGTTGTGGCAAATTGCTGCGTCAGATCACTATCCTGAGTGATAATTTCTTGATAGTCTTTCCACTGTAGCAGAGCTATTTTAGTGAAACTTTTGACTATTCCGGGTAGATCAAAATTTTCCCATGCCTTTAAGAGGATGGTATTCCCTAGCTTGTCAAAAGGATGGCCAAAGCATCGAAGCCCTTGTTTCTGAAGCCATTCAAGCGCAACTATTAAATCATTTGGCTGGAGTTGGAGTGCAAATTCACGATCAATAAAAGCCTGGTATCCACCAAAGAAATTTCCTTTTTTAGGTGGTGTCAGAGTTTGGAAAATCTCCTCCGCTGTTAGCCACTCCGGCCAAGTTGCTCTTAGAGCATATCCTTTAAGCTGGTCATCTTCGTCTTCTGATAGTTGACTCATTGCTAACGGCTTTAATTTTAGACGAGTCTTTTCGTCACCCAATGAGCAAAGGGAATTTGCAGCATTAATTCTTAAGTAAATTGACTGTGATGAATCCAGCGCAAGAACTACCAATTCCTCCTGAAGTTCATTGATTTCGCAAGCCTTAGCAATATCGATCGCAAGATCTCGCGCATCGTCTTGTCTACTAGAGTCGCAAATATAAGAGCGCAATTGGTTGGCTAATTTGGAATGGTTGAGCTTCTCATATCTAATATGCTTATCCCAATCACGGAAAACCAATTTCTTTTGTTCATGTAAAATCAGCAGATTCTCAACAATTAATAACCTCACATTATTGTCAGTAGGTAGATCACTCTGTAATAGGACATCTGGATCAGTCTTAAGAATTTCTTGAAGAATATCTGAGTCCATGCTGGCTAGCCATGCCGCAGTTTCATGAAGCTGTGGAATTAGCCTATGGTCAGGATCTTCATGAGAAAAGAGTAAATCTCTTACTTCAACCAGGGGCACTTTATATTGCACCAAATACCATGCAGCCAAGAATTCAGCATAGGTTTGATGTGCCCATCCCATCCGCTGTAATCCACGAGACGAAAACAACCCAGTGTTTAGAACTTCCTCAATAACATCTTGATTTATCTCAAACTTGTTTCCATTGATACTTTCGTGCCCCTGACATAGCTTCCGAAGAAGAATATCTTCATCGGGTACATCGCCCTGATCAACGCCATTCCAGACGGCAAATTTATTTGCGAAGATTGTGATGGCAGCAATTCGAGCGGCCACAATTAAGCGCTGCTCAACATCAAAATCGCCTGTTTGATTGGAACTATGTCGATTGGCGTTTGTTTCCTCACAGAGCAGCCTACATCCTTCAAGGTAAAGCTGATATAGTTTTTGATTGGCGGGGAATTGATTGTTGTGGCGACGGTACGTATTCACGAGGAACCCCAGAGTGACTGGTTTTATCGCTAGCGGTACAACCTTCTTCTGCCCCAATTCCTTGAGAAAGTCATCAGCGGAAAAACCTTCAGCGCTCGCCGCTGCTGCCACATCCACACGACGAAGAGGAGCCAGTTCATACACCCCCACGGCATCTTCACCCCAAATTGCCCTCAAGCCTTCTTCAAGAACAGTCGGCCATACAGCGGTGCGGCAAGCAATGCGAAGATATAAGCGTTCAGCCTGATCTTGATATTGTTTAAATTCATCAACCAAGAGGCTCGCCAATGTGTCTATGCGCAGCAAACACTCATCGAGACTATCGAGAAAAATATGTAGTTGATGGGTACCACCTTGCCATGCCACAAATTCTGGGCTGGCGAACAACTTCTGCACTAATCTGCTTTCATCACCATAGGAACGTAGATCCAGAAAAAATGGTTGATTACCTTGTTCTTTAATTCTGCTAACAAGTTCAGCTCGTTCTGCCTCTAAAGCCTTCGTTTTCCCAATTCCCGGTTCTCCCAAAAGTGCCAAGCATGGTGAACTAGATAGTGTCTCAAAGGCCACTAAATCTGGATTGTATATCTTACCCCATGTGGCTTCCGGGTCAGACAGATAACCACCATCAGCCAAATTGATGCTGCCCGATCGAGGGCACCAAAATCGTTTCCAATTGTAAAGCTCAGCCATGCGGAAGGACGGATAGATAAGGCGTCCCTATAAGGATAGCGCTCACTGAAGATTTTGGCGATAATAGTTCGGATTAACCAATTGCGGCGACTAAAGCGGCGATCGTGCCCCAATTTGTCCCACCCTATTCCCAAAACACCCATTTGAACCTTAGGCTAGGAATAGCCGATGATCGACCGTCGGGTACGAATGCAGTTTTTAGCGAGATAATTCGGTCATGGAAGTGAATTGCGCGGTGGAATGTGTGAATGGCTGTAAGCTCGGTGCGGATTGCCCCCATGCCGCGCATCGGGCCGAGACGGCCCAGTTTATTGAATCGACTTCGCTCGATGCGATGTTGGCGATGGCGGAGGAAGCCGTGCGGCGCAAGGCGATCGATCGGCAACAGGCCCCGACCCAGTGGGTGTTCCCCGAGGATGGGATTCAGCCGGGAGAATAGGCCATTGTGGGCGCGATCGTCTGCGGTAAGCGGATCACAAATTCCGTGCCAGCGCCCGGTTCGCTGTTGACTTGAATGCTGCCGCCGTGCTTTTCGGCGATGATCTGTTGGACGATCGCGAGGCCCAGGCCGGTGCCTTTGCCCACGGGTTTGAGCGTGAACAGGTGCTCGAAAATTTTGGCTTTCACGGCTTCAGTCATGCCAATGCCGTTGTCACGAATCCGCACGACGATCGTCGGTTGATTGGTGGGCTGGGCGATCGTATCCAATTCGGTAGTAATCGTAATTACGTTGGGATGTTCAGTCATATCGGCATAGTCGCGCTGTGCGCTCGACTCCTCCAGGGCATCGATCGCGTTGGCCAAGATATTCATAAATACCTGATTCAGTTGTCCGGCATAGCCGATGACCGGGGGCAATTCGCCGTAGTGCTTCTGAATCGCGATCGCGGGGCGATGTTCGTTCGCTTTGAGCCGATGTTTGAGAATCAGGATCGTGCTGTCGAGTCCGTCATGCAGGTTAAACGTCACCAGGGCGTCATTGTCGGCGCGGGAGAAGGTGCGCAAACTATTGCTGATTTCGCTAATCCGATCGGCCCCGACTTGCATGGAGCCAATCACCTTCGGTAAGTCCATGCGGATGTAATCGAGGTCGATTGTCTCAATCGCGGTTTTAATCACGCGATTGTCTTCCGGGTATTGCGTTTGGTATAAATCTAGCAATTCAAATAGATCGCGGATATAGTTTTGGGCGGGTTCAATATTCCCGACCAGGAATCCTATGGGGTTATTAATTTCATGGGCCACTCCGGCGACGAGATTACCCAGGGCGGACATTTTTTCGCTTTGGACGAGTTGTACCTGGGATTCTTTTAATTGTTCCAGGGTTTGGTTCAAGGTCTGGGTGCGTTCGATCACGCGATGTTCGAGCGCCTGTCGGGCGGCTTCGGCTTCCAGTTGTTTCGACTTCGCTGTGGCGGTGGACTGGAGATGCACCAGCACAATCCCCAAGGCCGCACTCAAACCCAACACGACGATCGCAATGCCATCGAGCAGGTGCAATTGACGATCGATATTTTCTTGAGGAATCACTAGGGCGATCGACCAGTCGGCTTGCTTGAGTGGGACATAGGCGATGTAGAACGGCTGGCTATTGATTTGGATCAGTTCAATCTTGCGCTGGTGGGCGATCATCTGGCGGGCGGCTTTGGCGAGTCCCGGTTCGGTGGCTTCGGTGAGGCTGGGTGTGGGCTTTTCCAGCGTGGACATGAATTCGGTTTGGGGATGGACGATCGGTTGTCCGGTCGAACTCAGGAGGAAGGCATAGCTGTTTTTGCCAAATTTGCGTTCCTGCACGATTTGCTGAATCCGATCGACGTTGATGCTACCCAGGATTACGCCTCGGGGCGATTCACCCGCTTGAATATTGCCGTAAATGGGGGCACTGATCGGGATGATCGGCTGGCCACTGCCCCGCGAAACAACGGGGTTATTGACCATGATTTGGCCGCTCATGGCATTCTGAAACCACTGCCGATCGCGGACATTGGTGGGTGCGGCAATGGTGCTGTAGCGGGTACCGTCGGGCAGTGCGAGTCCCAGGGCGTCAAAGCTGCCGATGCGGGCTTGCTCGGTTTGGAGATAGGGCAGCAGGCTGGGCCAATCGGTGGTGCGGGCGACTTTGGTATGGGCGATCATCTCGACTCGCGTCTTGTGTGTCGCCAGCCAGGTATCGATTTCGTCGGTGCCATCTTCGACTTCGGACAGGGCATTTTGTTCGAGGTTGGCGCGGATGGCGTTGCGCAGGACTTGGTAACTGAAATAAGCGCCGATGCCGACGCAAGCGACGAGGGCGATGAAGCTGGCCCGGATCAGGCGGCGTTGCGGGGTTGGGGGGTGAAGCGCAGCGGGACGGGGCATAGAACAAACGTCAGGGACGGCAAGAGGCTGATTGTCATAGGATGCCCATAATCGGGGTGATGCTAGCGATCGGGTGAATTTGGCGGAGTTTGGCGGTAGAATGCAGTTGGATTTTTAGCTGTTTATCGCCAATGGTTCCGATGAATAATTCGCCCAAGTCGCCGATGTCCACGACCAATAAGGTGTTGATTGGGGTGGGAGTCGGTTGTGGTTGTTTGACGGTGGTGCCGATTTTGCTCGGAATTATCGCCGCGATCGTGCTGCCTTCTTTTCTCAATCAATCGAACAAAGCCAAGCAATCCGAGGCGAAGCAACAGGTGGGGACGATCGTCCGGGGGGAGCAGGCGTATTTTTTGGAGTACGACAAATTTACGCCTAAGGTGGCGGATCTCAAGCTGCCGATCGATGCGGAGAATCGCCACTACAGCTATACGCTGACGGTGTTGCCGGGGAAGCAGCAATCGTTGGTGATGGTGCAGGCAAAGTCGAATTTCCCGGCACTCAAGAGCTATACGGGAGCGGCAAGGGCCGTGGATCAGGCGGGTGAGAAAAATTTGACGGGCATCGTCTGTGTGACGGCGACGGCTTCGACGTTAGCGCCACCGTTTGTGTTGCCTGCCCGATCGGGTGATCCGCTGGTTTGTCCACCCACAACCCACACTCCCAACAATTAAAACCTTGTCAGTGCTGGGCATCGGCAGCTTAGAAGCAGGATTAGTCATCGGTGATTATGGGGGTGATCGATTAACGCTGCCACGTCTCCCCGCATTGTGCCCGCTGCCGCAACAGATGATCACACAACACCAACGCCACCATCGCCTCCACCATCGGCACCGCACGCGGCAACACACAGGGGTCATGCCGACCCTTCGCCGACAGCGTCGTGGCTTCTTTGGTATTACTCACCGTTTGCTGCTCTTTACGAATTGTCGCCGTGGGCTTAAACGCGACCCGCATCACAATATTTTCACCATTGGAAATGCCACCTTGAATGCCACCGGAATTATTCGTCACCGTGCGTAACCGATCGCCCTCCATATAAAACGGGTCATTATGCTCAATCCCCGTCAGCAACGTCCCCCCAAACCCCGAACCAATCTCAAAGCCCTTACTCGCAGGCAACGACATCAGCGCTTTCGCCAAATCCGCTTCGAGCTTGTCAAACACGGGTTCACCCAAACCCACTGGCACCGATCGGGCCACACATTCCACCACACCACCGAGCGAATCCCCGGCATCCCGCGCCTGCTCAATCAATTCAATCATCCGATCGGCCATCGCTCCATCCGGACAACGGACGATGTTGCTTTCGATTTGCTCCAGGGTGACGGTATTGTCATCGATCGCCGCTTCCAAATCCTTAATCCGCTTGACATAGCACAGCACTTCCACGCCTGCGATTTCCTTCAGGATTTTCTTGGCGATCGCCCCGGCTGCCACCCGGCCGATCGTCTCCCGTGCCGACGATCGGCCACCGCCCGCCACCGATCGAATGCCGTATTTCGCATCGTAGGTCGCGTCCGCATGGGACGGGCGATACTTCACCTGCATGTCGCCGTAGTCCTGGGAGCGATGGTCTTTATTGCGGACGAGGATGGCGATCGGGGTGCCCGTGGTTTGGCCTTCGTGCATCCCGGAGAGGATTTCGCAGGTGTCTGATTCCTTGCGGGGCGTAGAGATTTTGCTTTGGCCCGGTCGGCGGCGATCGAGTTCAAACTGGATTTCTGCGGTGGTGATGCTGAGTTTGGGGGGGCAGCCGTCGATGACGACGCCGACGCCGCCACCGTGGGATTCGCCGAAGGTAGTGATGCGGAAGAGATGGCCGAAGGTGCTGCCCATAGTTGCTTGGTATCGATCGAGGTTTTTTGTGAGGTCTCGATCGTACCGGAAAATGGGACGCTCACCACCGCTGTCTCACCCATTCACATCACTGGAGCAATTTGGTATAATGGCTACAACCCGGTGAAGTAAGGGAGATCCCCATGACCGTCGCCACCCAAAGAAGAATGAGCCTTGAGGAGTATCTCACCTATGACGATGGTACGGATACTCGCTATGAATTGGTGGATGGGGTCTTAGTCGCGATGGGGACTGAAAGTACGATCAATACCAGGATTGCGGTGTTTCTGATCATGGCGTTTGCGCGGCTGGGGCTAGCGGCAGATCGGGTGGGGATTAAACAAAAAATCCAGGTCGATAGCGACTATGTATCAGCGCGTGACCCCGATCTGATGATCCATTCTGAGGCATCATCAGCGGCGATCGAGGGTCGTAAGGAAGCCTGTCTTTATCGTTATGAGCCAAATCCGCTGATTGTGATCGAGGTAGTGTCTCCGGGTAATGAGGAATCGGATAATTATCAGCGGGACTACGTGCAGAAACGATCGGAGTATGCGGCGCGGGGGATCGGGGAATGTTGGTTGCTTGACCCAGTGCGGCAGGTGGTGTTGGTGCTGCGGTTGGTGGGCGACTTGTACGAGGAAACTGGCTTTGTGGGGAGTCAGGCGATCGTGTCGCCTGCTTTCCCCGGTTTGAACTTGATGGCGGCGCAGGTGTTGGCAGCGGGGGCATGAATTGGGGCGCTTAGGCGTTGGCTTTGAGTTGGCGCACTTGTTCGAGCATTTGCTGGACGGCAGGGGCATTGGCGTCACGAATGCGTTGGAGAATGGCCAAAGATTCCTCTAGGTGAGCGATCGCAGTATCAAAGTCACCACGGGTAACCAATGTATCCGCCATGTTTGCGAGCGTAATAGCTTTGCCTTGTATATCGCCGATTTGGTCATTGATTTCCAACGATTCCTGCCAAAACTGAAAGGCACGATCAACATCACCTTGCTGTTCAACGCCCACTGCCATATTGTTCAGCGTACTGGCTTTGCCCCGTATATCACCAATCTGTTTCCTGATCTCCAACGAGTCTTGCCACAACTGTAATGCTCGATCAATATCGCCCTGTTGGCAGATTACACTCGCCATATTATTCAGAGTAGCAGCCTTGCTTCTGAGATTGCCCATGCTTTCATAAACTTCCAAGGACTGGTTCCAAAGTTCCAGTGCTTTATCAATATGGCCTTGTTCTGCGAGTAGTCCTGCCATATTGTGGATTGTGGTGGCTTTTCCGTGAAGATAATTAGTTTGTTCACAAAGGCGTAGGATTTCTTCGCGCAACTGCCATCCTTGAGCCATGAATCCTTGATTCTCATAGATAGTGGCAATCTCATTTAAGGCATTAGCTTCGACTTGATAATCTTCCAAATCGCGACTAATGGAGGCTGATTGCTTTGCGTAAACGATTGCTTGAGAAATATTTCCTAGGCTTCTATGCAATACACTCAGTTCGCACAATGCTCGTGCTTTTAGTAAACCTAAATCATCCTTGTCCTCTGTCAGGCTAAATGCCTCTTCTAGTTGGGATTGGGCTTTATCGAAATTGCCAAGATGATAATAGTATTTGCCTAGTTCGGTATGCAATTGAACCTCATGTTCAATAGAACGCTTCTGATGCGGATCAGTAAGTAATCGCTCCAAAAGTTCAATCTGTTCTTGTTGTTCAGTTTCACTCAGACTGCCATCTCAGTACTCTGGGACTAAGGCTTGGTAGGCAGCTTCAACCACTTTTTCCGAACTCTCAAACCCAAACACCGTTTTCCGCCAAGCCCATAGATCTGGCGCAAATTTTGCCAACCGCGTCAACGCCTCATCGGGCAACAGAAAGACGATCGGGTAAGGCACCGTATGCACAAACGCATCGCGAACATAGTTGAGATCTTGTAGCACCAATGGATACTCACCTAGTAGCCCGATCGCCCATTCCAATCCTGTAATCATCAGGACGAGTTTTTTTGTTGGCTCGATCGTGATTGTCGCTAACTGCTCAACCAGTGCATCTTTGAAATAACGCAATTCCCGATCGGCGAAATCCAACGCCACAATCTGCAAATCCACATCACGGGGGTCAGATTGCAAGGCTTCGATCAACGTCACCCGATCGCGCCCAAAATTCACCGACACAAACCCCAACGTAAAACGCTCCGGCGCAAAATCCAGAAACGTCACCAGTCGATCGTACATCTGTCGATTCTTCGCGACAAACGCCGATTCAAGTGGCGCACTAACTATTGGCATTGTGCTTTTTGAGGGCTTTACGGAAGGCGTCACTTTGCTTTACCACGGGTGCGACATAATTCCAACGACGATCGCCGTTATATTCCAGAACAGAAGTATTAAACAGCATCTTCTGACCGTCCTCATCCTGCTCGACTTGCTTGTTGTAACATACCTCCACCAGCAGCGGGTAATGCTCCGCTGGCACAATCCGCTCAAAGTTAAACTGCTCCTGCTTAATCACATAATCCACATCCTCCGCCTCGACCTTGGCATGACCCTCACTCGCCGCCGTCAGACAAGCATTTGCCGTCATCTGCATCAACAGCCGCACATGGCCTCCACTCGCCCCCACCAGCTTCGCCACCAACGCATCCGATTCAAACACCGCCTGCGTATCCACTCGCTGCGCCACCAAATGCGCCAATCCCTTAATCGCCTCAAGGTTGAATTTCAGATCGCAAGGCGCGTCATCGTACTCATAGATATTCACCATCGGCACGATATTCGGCTTCCCAAAGGCATTATTCAGATTCTTATCCGAACAAGCCACCGAAATCGGCACGGTATAAATCAATGTGCAATTGAGATCCTGAAGCTGCGTCGCATGGTCAAAATACAACCGATCGCCCACCTTCGGCGGCACCCGATCGAGATTATCCAAAATCACCAAAAAGCCTTTCTGGTAAAGTTTCCCATCCAGGGCGCGCACCTTCTCGTAGGCATTCTTTAGCAATAAATTCAGATCACCCTTCAATCGCCCAATGTCTTTTTCCAACTTGTCCCGCACGATGCGCTTCTGCTTGTTCGAGCCTTTAATCTGCGCCAATAGCTTCGCGGACAACTTCGACAGAAACGGTATTTCGGCCTTTGCCTCCGCCGAAGTCTCCAAACTCACCGACTTCTCCACCGATTCCTCGGTCTCATCCACAATTTCCAAAAACCATTGCTTAAAGCTGTCTAGCAAGCCCCGATCAAACTCCAGCCCCAGCCGTGCCATCTCATCACTCACCTGCTGCAAGATCAGCAGATACAAGTCGGTATAATCCGCATCATTGATATCTATCACATCATCTGATTCCAGATAGATCACCCGATAATCATGCTCAAATTGGTGCTGTAACTGCCGCAGTTCGGTGCTCTTGCCACAGCCCCGATGCCCCGTAAACAGTACTGAAGCAAATTGGCCCGGATTCAAAAAATCCAACCGCTGACGCAATGCCGCGATCGGCTTCATACTCCGAATCGCCTTCAGATCAACGTAGTAGCGCAGCGTCTCCCCACCCAAAGCCCCCACATCACAAGCCTGAAATGCGTCCTTCAGCGTTTTTGCTTTATCGGGCAATGGGGCAACCATAGTTCTCTAGCCAACTTTCAAGCATCCTTCTACTCATTCATTTTACCCGATCGGCCCGCTACTGCGACATTATCCCGTCATACGACTGCTTTCGTGGCCCGATCAACACATTGCCCCTTGGCCCCATCCGCCCCTGCCACCTGCGGCTTCACCTTCAACAACTTCCGCAAATTCGTTAGCGTCATCGATTCCGCCGCTTTGGCATTGAGTGTGACGCGCCCCTTGACGCTGCTACCGGACACGGGCAACGCATATTCACCGCAGGAAGAAATTGCCAATTCACTCTTCTTGCTCCACATATCGGGCGATACCGCCAACACCCATTCAGTCCCGATCGGAAACTCACTCACATAACGCCGACAGATTATCCCATTGTCACCCAACACCGTCAGACGCTTGGACTGACTTTTTCCCTTCAGAACTTCGTTGACTTCAACCACCATCGCCAGGGAACGGCTTGGCGTTTGTCCCGATTGATCCGGCTGGTATTCGAGAATCTTGCCGCGTACCACTAAGTCGGATCGGGCAGCGGTCTTGACGAATGGATCTGATCCCGCACAGCTGCAGGCGATCGCTGAGGGTGCAAATAGGACGATCGGGGCAGTGACGAATCCGAAGAATTTCGCAGTGAGGAATTTCATAGTGTGATTTGATTGGGGGTGAAATTACTGTACTACGAACTTTTCCGATCGACAGCGGCGTTACGGTTTTTGATACATAATTGCTAGATTTTGCGGTGATCGGTGGAACGGGACGATCGAGAATTCGTCACTCTTTCGGATGGCCGATCGGCAAATCTGGTCGAAAATCAAACCATACCCCGCAAGTGATGATTTGTGGCTGAAAAAGTAAGGGACTACCCCGATAGGACGGACAGTATGGGTGGATATAACGTAGGGTTGGCCAGCTTGCTCACCAGTGGCACAGGCTCGATCGTCTTTTTGGTTGGCCAAGCCTTTTGGCTCTGGATGCTGATCGACTGCATGAAAGCCGAAGGCCCGCGCAGTGAATGGCGCTACATCTTGTTCTTCGGCAACATCATGGGCGCATTGGCCTACTTCGTCGTGCGCTGGTTGCCCAATAACCCAGTCGCCATGCCCGGCTTCATGCGCCAGTGGACCTACAAACAAAAGCTCTACAACGCCAAAGCCGCCGCCCGCAACATCGGCAACCCCTATCAATACACGATCCTTGGTGACACCTACATGAACATGGGCGATCCCAAGGAAGCCGAGAAAGCCTATGGCACCGCTTTAGCGAAAGAACAGCAAAACGTTAACGCGCTGTGGGGCTTGGCCCAGATCGCCATGAACGGCAAGCAATATGACGTCGCGAAGCAACACCTCACAACCCTCATGAAACTTGATCCCGAAGCCCGCTTCGGCGAAGTTTCCTTGCTCTACGGCAAAGCCCACTTCGAGTTGAAGGAATGGGCCGAGCTGAAGGCGCACCTGAAGGAAGACATTCGGTTTTGGGGGCATCCAGAATCGGCGGTGATGCTAGCGACGATTTTGCAGCAGGATAATGAAGCGGATGCGGCCCGCGACTGCCTCGAATCGATGATCGCGAAAGTCGAAGCCTCGCCGATGTATCACCATCGCCGCCACCAGCCCACCCTCCGCAAAGCCCGCAAACTGCTGAAGACGCTGTAGCCCGATTTAGCCCACCTTGAAACCACAAAAAAGCCCTGTCGATCGACGGGGCTTTCGGATTTTATGGGTTGCCTGAGATTCGAACTCAGGACCAGTCGGTTAAAAGCCGAATGCTCTACCACTGAGCTAGCAACCCGTGAGCGCTGCGTTTGCAACGGTTATTACCATAGCATGAAGCCCTGGGATTTTGGCGAACATTTTCCACAATATTTTTTTGGGGCTGGATCAGGGCAGGGCCGATCGCGCCCGATCGCCCCTGTGCATTTAATCTCTGTCGGGGGATATATAACCTAGGGTATAGAAAAATCACGGAAGATCAGCCTGAAGCAAACCGGAAATTTCCCATCGGGAGGGTTTTTCTGCGCGCTTTGGCGGTAATCCTTTCGGGGAAATGGCGGATTGTCCACCCGCGATCGGCCCCATACGGTTGTCACTCCGTGGATTCTCGGATTATTCTTCAGTGGTGCGATGTATGTACTGGGATAGATTTCAGAACGATACAAAGCATCTACAGTGAAGCCAGATTGAAGCAATGCGCGACTTCGGTAAAGTTCGCTTTTGGGGTCTGCTGCTTCCAGGACACGTCGCTAGGGTTACCGTCATGATTTTTCCAAAGGCACTTACTATGTCGAACCAATGCCACGCTACGTTACAAACCATGGGCACCCCGGAACTTGAGGTGATGGGTGTGTTGGGCACGGAGTTTTTGTCCCTGGATGAGCTGGCACCGGGTCAGGATTGGGATGATTTGTTGGCGGCGCAGTGGGGCATTCCTTGCGCGACGACCGAAGTGGCCAAGACCGATCGCCCCTCGTGGATGAGGCAGGCGATGCAGTCCCTGATGGCCAATTGCTTTGGCTGGTCGTTTGCAGCTTAGGTTGAGTGGTCAAGCAAAGGGCACTCAAACCAATTCTTAGCCGGGTTTAGCCGGGTTCCCTTACTAGCCCTGCCGTTGACGCGCGGGGCGGGCGAATTGCGGAGTCGATCAATTCCTCCCCACAGAATCCTTCATTCGCGATCGCGCTTAGTGCTCGAACAGATTTTCGTACTGCAACAGGTCGAGATTAGCGAAGGTCGGGAGACATTGGAAACATTGCTCAGCCAATTCCAGCCGATCTTCACGATCGAGCATCATGATCAGCTTCGCACGGGCGGCCAGCAGATAGCGCACGTCGTTGGCGGCATAGCGCAGTTGAGCATCGGAGAGATTGTTGGCATTACCCCAGTCAGAGCATTGGGAGGTTTTGTCGAGTTCGATGCCGACGGTTTCTTGGATCAGATCCTTGAGTCCGTGGCGCGGGCCATAGGTGCGGGCGAGTTTGCTGGCGATTTTGGTGCAGAAGAGCGGCTGGACGTAGATCCCCAGGTGATGCTGCAAGGTGGTGATGTCGAAGCGGGCGAAGTGGAAGACCTTGGGAATATTCGTGGTTTCGAAGAGCTGTTTCAAATTCGGTGCGGCGGTTTGGCCCTTGGCGATGCGGACGACGCTGACCCGATCGGCATCGTCACAGATCTGCACCAAACAGAGCCGATCGCGCAGGGGCAATAGGCCCATGGTTTCCGTATCCACGGCCAGGGCGGTGGCGGATTGGTAGGCGGCAAGGCGATCGGCGCTCAAGTCACCGTCGAAAATCTGGAAATCTTGACTATCCATGGGGGGCAGGGCATTAATTTGGCTCATACAGGATAATACGATTCCCGTTCGGGTCATAGAGGTAGATTTCTTGGCCGTGGCGGCTCGGTTGGATCCCATGGGGAATGGGGTATTTCAGGGCGGTGAGTCGGGCGATCGCGTTGGCGAGGGATGTGACATCGAGGCAGAGGCTGAAACTGGGATAGGGATCGTGGTGGAGCTGAGGTATTTCGGCCGCACGGGGGGCATAGAGCGCGATCGTGCAACCGGGCAGGACAAACTCCGCATAGCGATCGGGTTGCAACACCTGGGGCGGCATTTGCAATAAATCCTGGTAGAACTGAAGGCTAGCGGGCCAATCGATCGTGGCAATCGTGAGACGTGATCGGGTAATGACAAAATCCATCGAGTGGGTGAGCCTGATTTTGGTATGCTAGATGACCGTCGGCATTCTGCCGGACGACTGAATTTGAGCGACGGAGTGGGTGATCGGATATGAAACTGGCGGCAAGGGTTCAGCAAGTCACACCTTCGTTGACACTGGCGGTGAGCGCGAAGGCAAATGCCATGCAGCGTGAAGGATTCGACGTTTGCAGCTTTAGTGCGGGTGAACCTGATTTTGACACGCCGACGCATATTAAAGATGCGGCAGTTGCGGCCCTTCAGGCGGGCAAAACCCGCTATGGCCCCGCCGCAGGCGAACCCCAACTGCGCGAGGCGATCGCCCGCAAGCTCGTGGCGGACAATCAGCTCCCCTACAAAGCGGAAAATATTCTCGTCACCAATGGCGGCAAGCATTCGCTTTACAACCTGATGATGACGATCATCAATCCCGGCGACGAGGTGATCATCCCTGCGCCTTACTGGGTCAGCTATCCGGAAATGGTGAAGCTAGCCGATGGCATTCCGGTGATCGTCGAAACCACCATCGCAGCGGGTTACAAAATCACACCGGAGCAATTGCAGCAGGCGATTACCCCCAAGACGAAGCTGTTTGTCTTGAATTCGCCATCGAATCCGACGGGCATGGTCTACACGCCGGATGAGATCCGGGCGATCGCCCAAGTCGCCGTCGAAAATGACCTGCTGGTGGTGTCGGATGAGATTTACGAAAAGCTGCTGTACAACGGAGCCGAGCATTTGAGTATTGGGGCGGTGAGTCCGGAGATGTTCGCCCGGACGATCGTCAGCAATGGGTTTGCCAAATCCTATGCGATGACGGGTTGGCGGGTCGGCTATCTGGCCGCTCCGGTGGAATTGATCGCCGCGACGAATCGGCTCCAGAGTCACAGCACCTCGAATGTCTGCACCTTCGCGCAATACGGCGCGATCGCGGCCCTCGAAGGCCCCCAGGATTGTGTGGAAACCATGCGGTTGGCCTTTGAGCAGCGGCGATCGGCAATCTTGAAAATGGTCGAGCAGATTCCGGGATTGTCCTGCCCGACGCCCGATGGGGCGTTCTACGTGCTGGTGGATATTACCGGATCGGGAATGAAGTCCTTGGCATTCTGTGATGCATTGCTCGAAGAGAAATATGTGGCGGCGGTGCCGGGTGTGGCCTTTGGCGCGGATGACAGTATTCGCCTGTCCTATGCGACGGATATGCCAACGATCGAGAAGGGGTTGGGCCGGATCGCGGAATTTATGCGATCGCGGATTTAGGGAGGGGCGTGATGTCGGAATTACCACCCCTCAACCAATCCACACTGTGGGGAATTATTCGCGATGAAATTGACGATGCCACGGCGAATCGGCTGGTGTGGCATTACTTGGGTTATCGCGAAGTTGCGGGTATCTGGAACGCCGACGGCGTTGATCCGGACTGGCGGGAAAAATATCCCGAACCCCCCGATTTTATTGAAAATCGGCCGCCGACGGTGCAATTGACCCGATCGATCCCGGCGGCGAATAAGCAATTGCTTAAAGAGCAACTGGGCTTTGAGGGGTACAAATTAAATGAATTGATTCCCCGCAAAACGCGGCGGGCGACGATGACGAGTTGGCTGTTGAGTTATATGCAGTTGAATGGAGTGGCGTTGGGGTAGGAACGGTTTGGTTCTAGGACTACGCCGTTTACCCGCCCCGCGCGTCAACGGCAGGGCTAGTAAGGGAACCCCGCTGAAGCGGGCTATGAGGTGGTTTCAGCATCCTTTAGGATGGTTTCGCTCATAGCCCTGCCGTTGACGCACGGGGCGGTTTGAGTCGTAGTCTCTGGGGGCCGGATGTCGCGCCATAATGAACTGATTTAGTGTTATCCCACCTTCGTCTCCGTCACCCAAGTCAATCCGACCCATTCCCCCTTCGCGTCATAGCTGCGCATAATCCGCTCCCGCAGCGTCGGACTCCGCAGCCAACCCAACTCCAACACAAACGGCTGACCCAGGGTCACTTTCAACGGACAATTCGCCGACGCGCCATCGGGCAATAGCAAGATCTGCACAGGCACGGCACCCTGATAAAGCAACCGATCGCCTTCGATCGTTGCCTCTGTCGCGATCGTCCGCTCTCCAAACTGTAATTTTTGAATCAATCGATCGCCCGATCGCGCGATCGTCAAATGACTGGTGGAATTCACCGCCGGACGCAAATCGGCAAACAACGTCACCGATTCCCCGCGCCATTCCCCGACGAGATCCTCAACTTGCAATGTGGGGCGTTCGAGCACATCACTGCCGACTCGCTGCTCCCGAATCAACGTGATGTAATTTAGCTCACTCTGGGAGTTATACATCTGCACCACGCGCAACCGCCGATCGGGCGTCACCAACGCAAACTCCCCACCAAACTCACTGCTGTACGGCGAAAACTGCATCGAACCCTGGGAAAACGCCCCCGACTCAAAGAACAACAGACTCCGACTCAAACTAGAAAAGTTCATTTCCAACGGTTGCGGATGTTTGGGCGAATCCCGTTTCAGGGTGAGGAAGACACCGGATTCGCCCGATCGCTGCTCCAACTTCAACAGCGACGGAATCGTCTCCCGCAATTCGCCCGTCGGCGCATAGGTGGCGAAGCTCCCCTGCCATTCCCCGAGATTTTGCAAAAAGCAGTCCCATTGAGTTTTAGCCATGTTCGGACAATTAGATGAAGAAATAGTATTCTAGTATTGTAAGAGCCTGTTTGGAAAGTCTAACTGTTTGGATCAAACGTCATGATCCCCCCTAGCCCCCCTTCAAAAGGGGGGAACCGGATTGAAAGTTCCCCCCTTTTGTAGGGGGGGTAGGGGGGGTGGCGAATTTTGGGATCAAACCGTGGATGCCCTTTTAAACATGTTGTAAACACCCAAACCCGGA
>JANOQX010000239.1:0-10427 GCA_031415035.1 Cyanobacteria bacterium VAR_4_metabat_243 | reverse complement strand
GAATTCCGGGCTACAGGCGAAAGTCCTTGCAGGACTGGGATTTAGTCCCTTTGGGACTTGTGCGATTAGCCCGGAATTCCATTCCAGGGCGGTCTCCGTTTTTTCCTGAATTGCCGAAGAATCCGACGTAAATAACTAGGGAACAGCCTGAATCTTCGCGGCGGTGCTTAATTTGTCTGCATTCATATCCAAATCAACCCAATTGAGCCGGACTGTGCGGCGGTTTTGGCAGTTTCTGGCGGGCTATATGCTGGCGGCGATCGCCGTGAGTTTGCTCCATGCAATGCTATTTGGCGGGTGGGTGGGGCTGTTTGCGGTGGGGACGGCGGGGTTGCTGTTGGGGGTGATTTTGGCGATCGGGCAGCCGTGGTTTGTGCCGTTTCGGGTGTCCGAGTGGCCGGTTGAACCCGTGACGATCGCTGATTGGCCCGCCCATGATTTGCGTCAGTTGGCGCAGTTGACGGCGGAGTTGGTGGAACTCGGGTTTATGCCGCTGCAAGACTATGCCCAGCCTCAACGCATGGGCAAGTTTCAGCCGATCGCCCGCTGTTTTGGCAATCCCCATCTGGGAGCCTTTGCGGAGATTGGGTTTTGTTTGCTGAATCCAGGAGCGGACGATCGGGCGGGGTCGGCGGGCGAGTTGCCCCAGCCGTTGATGACGCATCTGGTGTTTCTCAGTCGGTTCGAGCGGGGCTGGATGTTGATCGATGGGAATTTTGCGCCCCATCGGCGGGAAAGTCTGATCTACGCTTGGCGCAATCCCCGCGAGGTGCGGCATTACTACCCGGATTTGGATTTGGCGACGTTGGCCGATCGGCATTTGGGGAATCGGCAGGCGATGCAGCGGCGGTTGGCGATCCAGGCGGAAGTGGGTGACGTTACCTGGGACAACTATCGCGAACTCCAGCAAGAACTGATCACCCAGCCCTGGCGGCGGTTGCGGCGGCGTAATTTGTTGGTGGCGATGGTGGATGCGACGCGGTTTGAGCGGCAGCCCGCCCATGAATGGTTGGGGGAATATCGCCAGGCGTTGCGTCAGGATTTGGGGCCGGATCGGCCGCCGATCGACGGTTAGAATCGCCCCGTGCGTCAACGGCAGGGCTAATAAGGGAACCCGGCTAAACCCGGCTAATGAGGATGTTTGAAAAGGGATTGACTGTCACAGGCAACATTCAACGATCCCCCCTAACCCCCCTTAAAAAGGGGGGAACCGGATTCAAAGTCCCCCTTTTGAAGGGGGATTTAGGGGGATCGTGACGTTTGCCACAAACTGTCAGACTGTTCAAACACCCTCTAAGATTTGGTTTGAGGCCCCTTTAGGGGTCTTTCCTTACTAGCCCTGCCGTTCACGCGCGGGGCGGGCCAACAACGGAGTCCGGCAATTTGCCGCTACCCCCTAACGCTTCCGGGCCACCTGATAGCGCGGTTTTTCCAACCCCAACCGCTGCTCAAAATACACCGCCAACTGCGTTCCCAGAACTTCGCCCACGGCTTTCGCGCCATGTTCGTTGATGTGACTCGGATCGGCAAAGTAGTCATACCGATCGGGCCATTGTTGGCCCAAATCGATGAAGGTCAGTTGGCCGAGTTCGGCGAGATTGCGCTTGAATTGCCGAAAGGCTTGCTCATGCCGATGACGATCGGTGTCGAGATAAATGTCCGTCAACGGCAAATTCACAAATACTAGGGGGATCCGGCGTTGGCGGCTGGCTTGGATCAGGGCGGCGGTGGCTTGGGCCTGTGTCCCCGTCAGGTCAAAATCCACGTAGTCGAGATCGTCGCTGCCTGCAACCTTGGGAAATCGCTGGAAATATTGCTCCGGTACAAAGACTTGGGACACGACCTGGAATCCCTGGAGCTGGCGCGGATCAGCCAAGGCTCCCGATCGATGGGGTGAGCCATGTTCGTAGGGCACCCATTGGGGTGAGTGCCCCGCTGCCAACTGCTGAAATCCCGGTGAATCCTGGATCTTGCGGTAGGTCAAATCCTGTCGCCCGCTGTTGAAGGCCCGCACCCCATCGGCCCAAACGATTACGCGGGGCCATTGGTGGGGCTTCAGCAACCGACTCATCAGCAGGTGCTCCACCTGGGCCGTCGCGCCATTAATCCCAAAGTTAAACACCTTCAGCCGGGGGTAGCCCGCCTCGGCCAGCGACGCCTGCAATGCCGTCGGATCGACGCCCTGCAAGGCCCGCGAACTGCCAATAATCAGGATGTCGGGCCGCCCCTGCTGGGCCAAATACCGCAAATACAAGTCCAACTGCCGATCGATTTGGGCCGCACTCAAAGTCGGGAATGGGATCGGTGGTGTGCCCGTCAGCAGCGTGTTGCCTGCATCGAGATCCGGTGCCACCACTTCCTGGGCCAGGATCGCCGTCGTGCCCAGACTCAACCCGATCGCCAAGCCGAGCAGGCCCGCCCAGCGCCAATGTCGCTGGAGCCAAGGCGGGATGGCCCGTTGTATGGTTTTGGTCACTGAGCCGTTCACCGCGTCACCTGCTTTGCACTAAATACCGTCAGGCTGGAAATTGTAATGTCGCTATCCCGGACTGCCCATGTTGAATCTACTTAGGAATTAATGTACCCACAGGTGGCTCCCCGATCGCTTCCCCCTATGGGAAGATAAATTGATTCGATCCATTCATCGCGATTCCACATGAGCCAATACGAACGTTTAGTCCTAATGGCGGAAGATGAGCTGGTGCAATACAGCTCCGACGCCCGCAAAATCGAGAAGCTGCGGCGCAAGATCGGCCTCTCGGTCTCCCGCACCGAACAACAACAAGTCAAAACCCAAGTCGCGGCAGAAGTCCCCGACACGCTGATCAATCGCCTGCTGATCGAACAGCGCCAGGCGATGGCCCTGCCCTTCTGGGGAATTGCGGGATTGGGATTGCTGCTGGGGATTTCCTTCATGCAGCCGATCGATTTGCTGGCCACGGCGATTGGGGGAGCCGCCGCGATCGGCATCCAGAAAGCCGGATGGCGGCTCCATGCCAAACGGCTGATCCTTCAGACTTTGACGGCGATCGAAACGGGTGTGATGCCTTCGGAGAAGGAAGAGTAGGCGATCACGTCTAGAACAAATACCGCATCTGCACCTGGATCGCCGTCTGCGATCCAGCGGCTAAAAACGCCGCATCCCCATACTTCGGCGGTCCCGCCCGCAATCCCGGATTGCGCGAAAACCCAAAGCCCTCGGTGGGAATCCCGAGCCGATTGCGATTCGCTTGACCATCGGTGTTTTCGTCATGCAGCACGGCGACGGCATAGCTGCCGGACTTGATGCCGCCAAACTGCACCTGCACGGTGGCATCGTCGATCGTCACACATTGACTTTGAATGGCATTGCCGCCGTCGGTGGGGAAGCCGCGACTGCTGTTGAACAGGCTCAGACAAACCTGACCCTTGCGGTTACGTAGTCCGCCGATCTCCACCGAGAGGGTGCCGGAGGCCGCTGTCACGGGTAGGGCTAAGGCCAATGGCAACAGGGCCAAACTGGCCGCCAGGGCGAAACGATAGATTGTGTGCATGGGTCAAATACCTCAGTCAAAGAACTCAGTCGAACAAAGCCAGTTCAGCCTACTACGGATCCCCGAATTCACCCCAAATCCTGGGAATTCGCGGCCTGGGCCAAGCCGATCGGGATAATCACCTGGCCGTCAGCGGCGAACTGCTTTACAATAATTTACATCAGAGAACTTTTATCCGCTCAAATTTCCCGGCAACCAATTCCCCGGCAACCTGATGACTCCTGTGGCTCAACTCACTCCGGTTCAACTCACGGCGATCGAGGCCGTGCCCCAACGCCGATCGTGGTGGCAAGCGTGGGTGCCCCGATCGCTGCGCCAGTTTCAGCTGAAGTCCCTGGCCTCGACCTTTTGGTGGCTGCGGACGTGGCATCCCTGGTCGGCCTTTGCCTTGGTGTTGTTGTTCTGGGTGTGGCAGCACGATCGACGGCTGGTGCATCAAGTGCGGTTGCAGCGCCTGTTGTTTCAGCAGGTGAACTTCCGGGACGTCGAAGTGATGCTGGCGGATTTTGTCCGACCGGAACTGTGGATGTTTTGAGCGGCGGGGCGGGATCACCTGACTGAAGTCACGTGGCGCTGGCGGATACGTGACTAAAGATAGTTGTCGATGTTCCGCAGAAAACGCTATCCTGCTTAGGGCGACATTGCGCAATGTGAAGTGAGCGTGATGTGCCACTTGTGTGCGCTCTTGATTGGACGAATCAAATCGAAATTGCGGTCTGTCAAGCCGCTTGCCCCTAGTTGCTGGTCGATCTGTTGAATTGTATGAATTATCCCCAATCCATTGCGCTTCTGAGTCTGAGTACGGTCATGAGCCTCGCGACGGCGGTGCGTCCGGCCCAAGCCCAGACGGCTCCCCCGGCGTCGGAGTCGGCTCCTTCGATCGTGCCCACCATGGCGGTACCCCAAGCGCCTGCGCCAAAGCCCGCCCCAGCCCCCAAGCCGGGCACCACGGCGTTCCCTCCCGCGACGGCCCCGGTGGCCAAGCCCCCGGCTGTTCCGGCCACACCGCCCGTGGAGCCAAACCCTGTGCCTGTGCCGGGCACCAACCCGACGATCGTCAAGGAACTGAAGCGTCAAGTCGTCGTCCCCGAATTTCTCAATCCCCATCCCAATCCGTTGCAGTTGCCGACCCAGCCAGCGGAAGTGCAGCTCAAAGGCGCGCAGCCTCTGACCTTGGAGCAGGCGATCGAACTGGCGGAACGGAATAACCGGACGATCGAGCAGGCCAAACTCCAGATGGAAGCCAGTCGTGCCGCCGTCCGTGAAGCCGAAGCCGCCCGGATGCCGACGCTTTCGGTACAGGGTGATTTGAGTCGGAGTAAGACTGGCAGTGCCGAAATCGGCGTGCGCCAACAGCTCAAAAACCTCCGGCGCGACCTCAACTCCGACGACTTTGCGACTCGGATCCAAGCCCAGCAGAGCGAAGCGGCAACGCGGCGGAATCTCCAGGATCAAGATGACCCGCGCACTAACCTGACGGCCACGGTGGATCTGCGCTATGACCTTTTCACCTCGGGGCGGACAGCGGCTCAAGTCCGGGCGGCGGAGCGGCAGTTGCGGGTGAGTGAGCTGCAAGTCGATCAGGCCTCGGCCCAAATCCGGTTTGACGTGTCGGATACCTACTACCAGTTGCAGGATGCCGACGAGCAAATCAAGATCAGCCAAGCGGCGATCGATAGCTCCCAAAGCAGTTTGAACGACACCAATGCCCAATATGAGGCGGGTCTTGGGACGAAGTTTGATGTGCTGCGGGTGGAAGTCCAACTGGCGAACAACCAGCAGCAGTTGACCAGCGCGATCGCCAATCGCGAGATCCAACGTCGCCGCTTGGCCCAGCGGTTGAGCTTGCCGGAGACGGTCATCGTCGTGCCCGCCGAGAAAGATCCGCAGAAAGCCGGAGTCTGGCCCATCAGTCTGGAGCAAACAATCGTCCTGGCCTATAAAAACCGATCGGAACTCGAACAGCAACTCGTCCAGCGCGATATCAGTGACGCCCGCCGCAAGATTGCCCTGTCGGCCTTGGGGCCCACGATTAGTTTGGTGGCCCAGTTGAATTTCCTCGATTCCTTCGATGATTCGGTGGGTGTGGGCAGTGGATATACCTTGGCGGCCCAGGCGCGCTGGACGTTGTTTGATGGCGGAACGGCTCAGGCCCAAGCCGATCAGCGCACCAAGGAAAAGCAAATTGCCGAATCGCGCTTTGCGGAACAGCGCAATACGGTGCGGTTTGAAGTCGAGCAGGCCTATGCCACGATGCTAGCGAATCAATCCAGCATTGCCACCACCACTCGCGCGATCGAGCAGGCGACGGAAGCCGAGAAGTTGGCCAAGTTGCGGTTTGATGCCGGGGTCGGCACCCAGACTGAGCGGATTGATGCCCAATCCGACTTGACCCGAGCCAAGGGTAACCGGGTCAGTGCGGTGATTGGGTACAATCGGGCCTTGGCCCAATTGCGGCGAGCGGTCAGTAATCTACCCTCAGACTTAGGTCAAATCGGGCGAGTTGCGGCAAAATAGGCAACAGGCGCGATCGATTCGGCGAATTATTCTTTTCTATCCCCCTAACTCCATGGCTTTTAAACGTGCATTTTTGATGGCTTCGATGTTGACGGTCAGTCCCCTAGCGGGCCTGGACGCGGTGATGGCACAGGTGCCAGTTGACTCACTCGCCGCCGCAGTTGCGCCGGAACCATCCGCAGCGGTGCCTGCGCCTGAAGTGCCCGCCGCTGTCGTGGAAGCCGCGCCGATCGCCCCCGCCGTGGCCGCAGACCCCGCCCCGCTTCAGGTGGAATCCGCCGAAGTGTTTATCGATCGCAGTGATTACAGCCTCGGAGCCACCGATCGGGAGACTGTCCCGGTGGAAATTATTTCCCGCAATGCCCCCGCAACTACCGCTGAGTCGATGAACCCGGTACCCGCCCAATTGCCGATCGAGGCGGAAGCGGCTCCATCGGTGCAGATTGGCGCACTGAATCTTTCGAATGAAGGCATTGGCTGGCAGCCCCAGGCGGCTCCGGAGTCGAGCAGTGTGGTCTCGCCTGGCAAATCCTACTTGAACCTGGGCCTGTTGCAGCCGTTGAGCGCCGTGAGCCAATCCTTGGTGAAGATTATTTTTCCTGTGGCCGTGCCTGCGCCGATTACGTCGCTGTTTGGTTGGCGGATTCACCCGATTAGTGGTGCCCAGAAGTTACATACGGGAACGGATATTGGGGCGGCGATGGGGACACCGGTGATGGCCGCCATAGCGGGCCGAGTGATCCTGTCCGACGACATGGGTGGCTACGGGTTGACCGTGGTGATCGAGCATGACAATGGGATGCGTCAGACCTTGTATGGGCACATGTCGCAATTGTTTGTGCGGCCGGGGGACGTGGTGCAGCAGGGTACCGTAGTCGGTCGGGTCGGCAGCACGGGGGCTTCGACGGGTGCCCACCTGCACTTCGAGTTGCGGCAGATGATGCCCGATGGGACTTGGGTCGCCCTTGATGCGGGGCAGCATTTGGAGGCTTCGATGGGGAATTTGCTCCGATCGTTACAGATTGCCCAGCAGCCGCAGGTGACGGCGTTGCGATCGGGAAAGTCGAATCAGCAGTAGTTTTGGGCCGCTTCGACGCCGCTTTCAGCCCGCCCCGCCGTCAACGGCGGGCGAGTAAATTAACCCCGCTGAAGCGGGCTAAGAAGCATCCCAGCCCGCTTCAGCGGGGTTTCCTTTTTAGCCCGCCGTTGACGCGCGGGGCGGTGATTGTTCAGAGTCGTCGGCGTTTGGGATTGCCCCAAAAAAATCCCATAAGAAATGGCGGGAAGCTCTTGCCTCCCGCCACTTGCTACCATTGACTGTCGTTGTGACTAACCCACGTTAGTTGTTGGCATTGCGGGTTGACCAGGCGGCATCGAGCAATTTGGCCCAGCGCTTCTGGACTTGCTTCGGCGTGCATTTCATCGCCTTGGCAATTTGGTTGTCATCGAGGGGCTGCTGCTTTAGGGTGAGCAACTCGCGCTGTTCGGGCTTGAGGGTCTCGACGAATTGCTGCCACTGTTGCGGCGGCAAGCCGAGGTTTTTCTCCAGATCGGCTCCGAGCCATTCATGCACCAGTTGCCAAGTGGTTTCGGAGGTGGCAAATTTCTCGACGTGGTACTTGAATCGCTGTTGCAGATAGTCCCGTTGCCGCGTATTCAACCCGAGGATGGTGTCAATTTCCGGCACGGCCAGATCTTGCAGCTTCAAGGTCAAATAGTTTACACAATCGGTTTGATCCTGCGATTCGAGATATTTCACCAGTTCGCTGATCACCCGATCGCGCAACGTGCCTTCCGAGGGATCGACTTGCTGCGACACCATCTGTTCGCGAATCATTTGCAGAATCGGCGATCGGCCATAGGCTTCCGATTCGTCGCTCTTGGCCGAGTCCATTGCCGTTTCCATATCGACGGCAATTTCCTGGGGCTGACGACTGGCGAACCGCTGTGCCCGCAGAATGATCAGCTGCTGGCTCTGACGACCCGGCAAGTTGATCCGGCGTTTGGCGTATTGCTCCGTGAAGGCCATGTATTCGGCCAACTGCAACCGCGTTTTGGGCTGATAGTCGATCGGCAGCTCATTCTCCCGGCGGAAGGCCCGCAAGGCTTCGGTGTAGAACCCCTGAAGGAAATCCTCGATCAAGGTACAACGAGCCTGGAAGCTCAGTTGCAAGTAGGCTGGAGCGATCGGTCGATAGACGATCGTGCTCAGGACACTGTGGAGTTCGACCCGACCGCGCTGGGAACCCAGGCGATAGTAATCGACACATTTTTGTAACCGATAGCGTGAGAGGGTCATCTGCCAGGAACCAACCTGACCCGATGCCTGAATCCGATCGCTCTTTTCACAAATCCGTTCCACTTCCACCGCAATCCGATGGCAAATTTCCCGGCCCTTCGCGCCCCCCACATTCAGTTGGGTTTCCATTTCCTGGACGAGATCCTGCGTCAGGGAGAGAATTTCAATTCGTGAATTTCGTCCCGGATTTGACGTTGGCTCGGCGAAAGGTGAAGTAGCAGTAGTCGATGGTTTGATGGTCATGTTCATAGCTCAGCCTCGGTAGCGCACTCCTTTACCTACGCGCTTCACTTGAGCCACTACGGAGAAACCTGGCTGAGCGTATGTCACTTTATACACTGGCTTTCCGGATGCCGATGCGCAACGGTGAACCGCCGCGCCTCAGATTGGCTCAAATGATTGCGTGGCAAGTGGTTGATGTTTGTCACTGTTAGGTGACTGATGAATTTTCAGGAAGGCAACAGGGGACGATCGTGGATCTGTCTACCGACATGGGTCTACAGATAGAGTCATAACGGCAACATCAAACATAGATCTGTCTTAAGACAGATGACAGTCCTTTTCCTTTTTCCATCGGTTGTATCTTTTGTCCGGACGAAATTCAAAAAATCATGGGATTTGTCCGGTTTGATTTCTCCGGTAAGGTGAAGCTGGCGTATCTGGATTGTCCGACGGGAATTGCGGGGGATATGTTTCTGGGGGCGATTGATTTCGAACTGACGTTACAATGAGGTCAGACGATCGGAGGCCCGCGCGATGACCATAGCCAAGACCGCACCGATTCCGGCCCGACGGCCCAAGTGGGCAACGATCGATGCCAGTGCGTTGCCGACGATGCACAATTTATCCCACGAAGATCCCAGGTCGTCAGGATTGCCCGACGAATTTCATGGCGTACAGCCCCAACTACTGACTGAGGTCTTGCTGAGTGACTCGATGACGATCGCGGGCGTTGCGCGGGATCAAATCTTCGTGGCCGCTGATCTGAATATTTACTACGACCCGGACAATACCAATTGGTATAAACGGCCTGACTGGTTTCTGGTGGTGGGTGGCAGTTCCTTGTATCGGGGCCAGACCAGTCGATCGAGTTATGTGATGTGGGATGAGCAAGTGCCGCCTGTGCTGATGTTGGAGTTTATTTCGCCGGGGACGGAGGGTGAGGATTTGGGTCGGTTTGCGCCGAAACCAACCACTCGCGCCTATGGTAAGCCGCCGATCAAGTTTGATGTCTATGAGCAAATCCTGCAAGCGCCCAATTATCTCGTATACAACGAGGCCACGACGGAATTGCGTTACTTCCGGTTAATCAATGGGGCGTATCAGGTGCAACCTTTGCCCGCTGGCAATCCGCTTTGTTGGATTCCCGAAATTGATTTGGGCATTGGCCTGTGGCGCGGCGAGTATCGCAATAATCAGCAAACCTGGCTCCGGTGGTGCGATCGGGCGGGGACGTTTTTTCCCACGGATGCAGAACGGCTGCGGCGATCGGTGCAGAATTTGCTTGACCTGGGTCTATCCGAAACGCAAATTGCCCAAGCCTTGGATTTGCCTGCTGAATTCGTCCGAGAGATTCAGGAGCAACCTTAGCTTGGGCAATCAGGGGCGGGAAGTCCAGGATTATGCGAACTGGTATCGTGTTTTGCCTTGGAACGGTTCAATTGTGTTGACCGCCGTTTTCCAGTTAAGGGCGACAGTGCGAAGCTGTTCACTTTGGTTGTACGTTGCTGGCCAGACTTCTTTCCGGTACTTGGAGAGAAAACGCCGGAATTCCTTTCGGGTATCTTGAGCATGAAGAATTCGATCAACGAATTCTTCAGCGATCGAAAAAGCTGCTAGGCTTGGTTCATTCAGCAGTTTGTTCAACTCATCTTCGCAACCAGTGAGTGCTTGATAATAGGCTCTTTCAAGATTTAGCTGAACTTGTTCAGCCTCAATTAGTGGAGCTGTTTGTGGATTCATCCCCAAGCCCATGAAACCATTATCAATTTGCTTTATCTGGTGAGGGTTATAGCGACATTGCGTTAAATCGGGTGTTAAAACATCTAGATGCTGACTGCCTGACAGAAGTGGTTAAA
>JANOQX010000238.1:0-25168 GCA_031415035.1 Cyanobacteria bacterium VAR_4_metabat_243 | reverse complement strand
CCGGCCGAACCGCCCCCCGGCCCCCAAATATTGGGGAGCCACTAGGGATAAAAGCCCCCAGAATTGGGGGTTTGGGGGCTGGTTCGGCCGGGATTGAGGTTGATTCGGTGGGATTTAAGCGAAGTCGTAGCTGCGGCTACTGGCGATCGCGAGACCAACTTGCTGGGCGGCGAGATGCAGTAAGACCAATTCGTCTTCGCGCAGTTGGTAGGGTTCGTCCCATTGCAACGACAGCAGGGCAATCCCTTCCGATCGCATGACGATCGGGATGACCAAGTGCGCTTTGATTTGCTGATATTGGGGCAGGTTGACTAACGCTTCATCAACGCTGATGTCGAAGCAGCCTTGCATTTGGTTGGTGGCGATCGTCGCTTGGATCAACGGATCCTGCTCTAACCAATCGGGAGCCATGCCATCGGTGCTGATGGTTTTGATTTGGGCTTGGTCGAGGAGGCGGAATGCGCCATGTTCGGCGCTGAAGGTTTCGGCGAAGGCCTGCACCATCAGGTTGAGGCTGCCGTCGAGGGCGGTGGTGCCTTGGGCAATTAGGAGGAGCTTGGCGAGGAGCGCCATTTGGGCCTGGGAGCGGTGCAGTTCTTCGGTGCGTTGCTTGAGGACTTCGTAGGTTTCGGCGGCGCGGTGGACGACGATTTTGAGTTCGTCGGGATCCCAGGGCTTGGTGATGTATTTGTAGACTTGGCCCGCGTTGATCGCCTCGACCAAATCTTCCACATCCGTGAAGCCCGTGAGGATGATCCGCACGGTGTCAGGAAATTCGGGAACGGTGCGGCTGAGGAACTCGGTGCCCTTCATTTCCGGCATCCGCTGGTCGGAGATAATCACCGCCACTTCGCCTTCGGCTTTGAGGATTTCGAGCGCCTGGACGCCGCTTTCGGCTTTAAGCACATTGAAATCGCGGCGGAAGGTGCGATAGAGCAAGTCGAGATTATCGGGTTCATCATCGACGACCAGCATTTTGGCTTTTTTGGGCCGTGCGAGGTTGCGTAATGTTTGATTGATATTGTTCAGTCCAGGAACCGTATATTCCATCGTCCCTTGTCGCTCCTTGTGGCAATGATCGAAAAAAACTTAGTTGGGGTAACTGCCATCGAAGACGGCAAACCTGGGATTGATGCGCGGTTTAACACTCTTAGTAGTGCCCGGAAATCGAGGGAAAATAACAGTCGATCGAGAGATAGCGACCCAGTTGGTCAGGGAATGCTGTGATGGGAGCCGAGGAATGAACGCAATCTGCGCTATGATGTTAGACCGTATTTGTGACCAGGCTCGGGATGTCGCTGGAGGCTTAGATTGTCGAAGTTTATACTCAAGGTTCTTTGGTTAGAGGAAAATGTGGCGCTTGCCGTTGACCAAGTGGTCGGCAAGGGTACCAGTCCTTTGACGCATTATTTCTTCTGGCCCCGCAATGATGCGTGGGAGCAGCTCCGCGAGGAGATCGAGGCGAAGCATTGGATTTCCGAGGGCGATCGGGTTGAGCTGCTCAACAAAGCCACGGAAGTCGTCAACTATTGGCAGGAGGAAGGGAAAACCCGTCCACTGACCGAAGCCCAGACGAAGTTCCCGGAAGTGATGTTCACGGGAAGCAATTAACGATCGCCCCGATCGCGGGGTGATGAATTTACCGCCTCAACTTCGCCAATGTGCGAGGTTGGGGCTTTTGTTTGGCCATCGGTGTGTGAGAAACATTCAAACCGCACATTTCCATTGACAATTAAGAGGGATAATTGAATCCGGCTCAACGGGGCGTTTGATATATCACGTTGGAATTTTTCGATTAGCAAGAGCCACTTACGTTTGAGGAGAGATGCATGGGCGCGACTATCCACACCGATCAAATCGATCGCATTATCTGGAACCACCACCATGATCCGTTCGAGGTGCTCGGGCCGCACCAAATCGAGCAAAATGGTGCAACTGTATGGGTAGTCCGCACCTATCAACCCCAAGCCCAATCGGTGACGCTGGTGATCCCAGAAGAGCGGTTGGAAGTGGCGATGCAGTCCGTGCATCATCCGAACTTTTTTGAATGTGTGCTCGATCGGGCGGAACTGAATCTGTATCAGCTGAAGATTCAGCAGGGTGACAGCGCCAAGGTGGTCTACGATCCCTATGCGTTTCGGACACCCGTGTTGACGGACTACGATTTGCACCTATTTGCCGAAGGCAATCACCATCGGATTTACGAGAAGATGGGTGCCCATGCCACGGCAGTGGATGGGATGCAGGGCGTATATTTTGCGGTGTGGGCACCGACGGCCCGGAATGTCTCCTTGATGGGCGACTTTAACCAGTGGGATGGCCGTCAGCACCAGATGCGGAAAGGCAAGACGGGGATTTGGGATCTGTTTATTCCCGAACTGAAGGTGGGTGATACCTACAAGTTCGAAGTAAAGAACAATGACGGACATATTTACGAAAAGTCCGATCCCTATGGTTTCCAGCAAGAGGTGCGGCCCAAAACGGCGTCGATCGTCACCGATCTCGACACCTATACTTGGCAAGATGGCGATTGGATGGAGCAGCGACGCAATGGCGATCCGCTGACGCAGCCCGTATCCGTGTATGAGATGCACATGGGTTCGTGGATGCATGAGGATGCGAGTAAACCCTCTGTGCTACCCGATGGCACCCATGAGCGCACGGTGGATGTGTCGGAGTACAAGCCGGGGGCGCGGTTCCTGACCTATCGGGAGCTGGCGGCGAAGCTGATCCCCTACGTCAAGGAGATGGGCTATACCCACATTGAGATGCTGCCCGTGGCGGAGCATCCGTTTGATGGGTCGTGGGGCTATCAGGTGATTGGGCATTATGCCTGTACGTCGCGGTATGGCAGTCCTCAGGACTTTATGTATTTTGTCGATCAGTGCCATGCGGCGGGGATCGGCGTGTTGGTGGATTGGGTGCCGGGGCATTTCCCCAAGGATGGGCATGGATTGGCGTTCTTTGATGGGTCGCATTTGTACGAACATGCGGACCCGCGCCAGGGTGAGCATAAGGAGTGGGGCACACTGGTGTTTAACTACGGGCGGCCCGAAGTGCGGAACTATTTGGTGTCGAATGCGCTGTTCTGGTTTGACAAGTACCACATTGATGGAATCCGGGTGGATGCGGTGGCGTCGATGCTGTATCTCGACTACCAGCGCGATCCGGGGGCTTGGGTGGCGAACCAGTATGGGGGCCGGGAGAATATCGAGGCGGCGGATTTCTTGCGCCAGATGAATCATGTGATCTTTAGCTATTTCCCTGGGATTTTGTCGATCGCTGAGGAATCAACTTCCTGGCCGATGGTGTCCTGGCCGACCTACATGGGCGGTTTGGGCTTCAACCTGAAGTGGAATATGGGCTGGATGCACGACATGCTGGATTATTTCAGTATGGATCCGTGGTTCCGGCAGTTCCATCAGAACAATTTGACGTTCAGCATTTGGTATCACCATAGCGAGAACTTCATGTTGGCGCTGTCCCACGATGAGGTGGTGCATGGCAAGAGCAACATCATCGGTAAGATGCCGGGGGATGAGTGGCAGAAGTTTGCGAATATGCGCTGTCTGTATGCGTATATGTTTGCGCATCCAGGTAAGAAGACGCTGTTCATGAGCATGGAGTTTGGGCAGTGGAGCGAGTGGAATGTCTGGAATGACTTGGAATGGCAGTTGTTGGAGCATAAGCCGCACCAGGAGCTGAAGCTGTTTATGCAGCGGTTGAATGCGTTGTATCAGGCGGAGCCAGCGCTGTACAGTCAGGACTTCGAGGAGGCGGGGTTCCAGTGGATTGACTGCAATGACACGCGGCACAGTGTGATTTCGTTTATCCGGCGGGCGAAGGGTTCGGATGATTTGATTATTGCGGTGTGCAACTTTACGCCGCAGCCGCATAGTCATTACCGGGTTGGGGTGCCGGATAAGGGTTTCTATACGGAGATCTTTAACAGCGATGCCCGCGACTACGGTGGCAGCAATATGGGCAACCTGGGTGGCAAGTGGACGGATGACTGGAGTGTGCAGAATCAGTCGTATTCGATCGACCTCTGTTTGCCGCCGTTGGCTGTGGTGATGTTCAAGCTCGATCGGCCCAAGACACGGGAAGCGTTGGAGGGATCGGCGACGTAATAATTCTCGCCGAACCGCCCCCCGGCCCCCAATTCTGGGGGAGCATGAGGAGAGGATTCAAAAACAAACCGAGCGATCGTATGGGCGATCGCTCGGTTTTGTTTTGATCCGAAAGATCGGCCATTCCACGGAGATCATGGCTGAACCGGTGGCAGAACGATCGTTTGTCGCTAGAATTGCCACAACGCCTTGAAATCCTGGATTGCTTGACGCGAAATGGTTCAGATGTTCTAATTAAATAAAGTTGCGTTGATCCGCACGATCGGCGTTAAACTAAGGCGCAAGTTTTGATCGCGACCGCTTTACAGTCTTGTTCTAGTTGGTGCTTACCGGGGATCGCCAGTGTTTGTCAAACGCATTCAGTTGACTAATTTCAAGTCCTTTGGGGGAACGACTTCGGTGCCGATTCTGCCGGGGTTTACGGTGATCTCGGGGCCGAATGGATCGGGGAAGTCGAATCTGCTGGATGCGATTCTGTTTTGTTTGGGGTTGGCGGGTTCGCGGGGGATGCGGGCGGAGCGGTTGCCGGATCTTGTGAATCAGGCGCAGACGAGTCGCCACCGGACGGTGGAGGCGGCGGTGACGGTGACGCTGGATCTGAGTGATGACCAGGATTTGTGGGATATTGTCTGCGCCGATGCGGCGAATTTGGTGCCCGTGGAGGTGCCCGTGGAAGGGGCGGATGTGGATGCCACACGGACGATCGAGCTGTCGGAACCCGAAGCGCCGCAGACGAATGGCAGGCTACCGGATTTTGTCGAGGGTCAGCCCGATGGGCCGCCTGTAGCAGCGGCGGTGCGTGAGTGGTCGGTGACGCGGAAACTGCGGGTGACGCAGCAGGGGACTTATACCTCGAACTATTACATCAATGGGCAGCCGACGACGTTGACGGAGCTGCATGACAAGCTGAACCAGTTGCGGGTCTATCCAGAGGGCTACAACGTCGTGCTTCAGGGTGACGTCACCCGGATTATTTCGATGAATGCGCGGGAGCGGCGGGAGATTATCGATGAGCTGGCGGGGGTTTCGGCCTTCGATCGGCGAATCGATCAAGCCAAGGGCAAACTCGATGCAGTTAAAGACCACGAAGAACGCTATCGAATTGTCGAGCGGGAATTGATCGAACAGCGCGATCGGCTGTCGCAGGACAAAGTCAAGGCCGAGAAGTACCAGAAGCTGCGCGGAGAGCTGCAAGCGAAGGAGCAGTGGGAAGGGATTATTCGCTATCGGCAGGCGGAGCAGAGTATTGCGAAGCTGGTGGGGCAGTTGCGATCGGGGGAGGCGGAGCAGATTACGCTGACCGAGCAAATGACCAAGCTGGCGGGCGAAATCCAAACCGCGAGTGTCACCCTGGAAGAACTGAATGCCAAGGTGCGGGCGCTGGGTGAGGCCGAGCAGATTGCCTTGCAGTCGCAGCTGGCCACGCGGGAGGCGGAACTGCGGCAACTGGAGCGGCAGGAGTTGGATTTTCAGAATAGTAAGAAGGCGATCGAGGCGGAGCTGGCCAAGACGCAAACGGAGATTCAGGCGAATACGAAGCTACTGGCGGAACTGACGGCGCAGCAGTTGCAGTTGGAGACGGCGGAGCTGTCGGCGCGGACAATGGCGCGGGCGGCGGCGCAGACGACGCTGGAAGCAGCGCGGCAATCAGCGTCGGATTCGGCGGCGAATGCGGAGGCTTGGGTGCAGGAGCAGACGCTGTTGCGGCGGCAGGTGGATGAGATTCTGACGACGCTGGAGCCGCAGCGGACGGAGCAGGCGCAACTGCGAGAACGGACGACGCAGCTCGATCGGCAGTTGGAGGAGCAAACCAAATCCCGCGATACCCTGACGCAGCAACTCGAATCGAAGAAAGTTGAACATGCGGCGCTAGCAGAACAATTGGAAGAAACGACCGTTTCCGTCCAAGCCGTTGCCCAGGGACTTTCGGGGTTCGACTCGGAGATTCAGATTCAGAAGGATACGCAGACGCGGTTGTTGCAAGAACAACGCGATAAGCAACGGCAACTCGACAAGTTAGAAGCCCAAACCCAGGCGGTGCGAGAGGCGCAGGGCACCCATGCAACCCAAGTCATCATGAAGATGAACCTGGATGGGGTGCATGGTTTGGTGGCGGATCTCGGTCAGGTGCAGCCGCGTTTCCAACTGGCGCTAGAAGTGGCGGCAGGGGGGCGGTTGGGCCAGTTGGTGGTGGAGGATGACACGATCGCTTCGGCGGCGATCGAGATCCTGAAGCGGCAGAAGGCGGGACGGGCGACGTTCTTGCCGTTGAATAAGATTCGTGCGCCGAAGATTATGGATGACAATGCAATTCGCGGGTTGGCGGGTTGTGTGGATTTGGCGATTAATCTGATTGATTTTGATGATGACTATTGGGATGTGTTTGCCTATGTTTTAGGTTCGACGTTGGTGTTTGAGAAGATGGATGCGGCGCGGCGGCATATTGGCGATTTCCGGATGGTGACGCTGGACGGGGAACTGTTGGAGCCGAGTGGGGCGATGACGGGCGGTAATATGGGCCGATCGAGTTTGCATTTTGGCAAGACGACGCCGACGGAATCGACGGAGATTCGTGATCTGCGGGAACGACTGACGGCGATCGATACGATTTTGATTCGGTGCGAGGATACGTTGGCCAAGGCGACGATCGAGCATCAGCAGAAGACGAAGCAGATGATCGAGTCGCGCCAAAATCACCGCGAGATGCAGATCAAGCTCGATCAGTTGGCGAAGGAAATTAAGCAGCTGGAGGCGCAGCTCGACGGCGTGAATTTTGCGCAGCAAAGCCAGGAGTTGCAGACTTCGCGGGCAAGGTTGGCGTTGCTGGAAACCGATTTGCCACAGTTGGAGACGCAGTTGACGAGTTTGCGATCGACGTTGGCGCAGTTGGAGGAGTCGCAAACCCACAGCGAATGGCAGACGATTCAGGCGAATCTGCGGCGGTTGGAAGCGGATGTGGACGAGCGCGAGAAGGCGCTGCGGGCCGTGGAGCAGCAGGTGTTGGAGCTGACGAATCAGCGGCAGCGGTTGGAGGAGAAGATTACGGAAGGGCAGCAGCGGTTAACCGACGTGCGATCACAGCAAACGGCGCTGATGCAGCAGCAGAATACCTTTGGGGAGCAGCAGGCGGAGATTCAGACGACGATCGCGGGGTTGAAAAATGCCCTGGTCGAACTGGACAAAACTTTGGGCGAAGCACGGCAGCAACGGGATACGCTCGATCGGCAAGTCCGCGACCTCCAAACCAGCCGCCAACAAGTCGAATGGCAACTGCAAAAACTCACCGAAACCCAAGCCACCCAACGCCAGGAATTGCTCGAACAGCAAGCCGCCTTGGAAATTCAGCGGGCCGAACTGCCAGAGGAGTTGCCGGAGGAATTGCCCGAAGGGATGACCCAGGATGTGAGCCAGTTGCAGCATGAGATTCGATCGTTGCAGCGGCGGTTGCAGGCGATGGAACCCGTGAATATGTTGGCGCTGGAGGAGCATGACAAGGTGCAGGAGCGCTTGCAGGAGCTGACGGATAAGCTGCATACCTTGGAAGAGGAGCGGACGGAGCTGTTGCTGCGGATTGAGAACTTCACGACGCTGCGGGTGCAGGCGTTTAAGGAAGCCTATGATGCGGTGGATACGAACTTCCAGGAAATCTTTGCGACGTTGTCGGATGGGGATGGGCGATTGCAGTTGGAGGATCAGCAAGATCCGTTTAATGGTGGGTTGAATTTGATCGCGCACCCGAAAGGCAAGCAGGTGTTGCGGTTGGCGTCGATGTCGGGGGGCGAGAAGTCGTTGACGGCGTTAAGCTTTATCTTCGCGTTGCAGCGCTATCGCCCGTCGCCGTTCTATGCGTTTGACGAGGTGGATATGTTCCTCGACGGCGCGAACGTCGAGCGGCTGTCGCGGATGATTAAGCATCAGGCGACGTTGGCGCAGTTTATCGTGGTGAGTTTGCGCCGTCCGATGATTGAGTCGGCCCAACGGACGATCGGCGTGACGCAGGCGCGGGGGGCGTATACGCAGGTGTTGGGGATTACGTTGGATGGGCAGAAGGACGCGAAGGTTCCGGCGTCGTAGGGTGGGCAATGCCCACCGCATCATCGTTTCGGAGACGGAGCAGGCGATCGCCACAGTCCAATAAATAAACAAATCAAACCGATATTAATCAGCACGTCGGCGATGTTGAAAATCGGAAAATTGATAAATCGCACATCGAGAAAATCAATCACGTGTCCGAAGGCAAACCGATCGAGACCATTACCCAGCGCGCCACTGAGGATTAAACCATAGCCGATCGCTTCCCAACGGGGCAGACGGGGGGTGCCGATCGCGAGAGCAATTAATCCGAGGCTGACCAATAATGATAACCAGCGCAACCAACCGCCACCTTGGCCTTGGAAGGAGCTGAATGCGGCACCCGTATTGACGACGTAGGTGAAGTGGAAAATATCACGCAGGATGGGGAAACTAGCGGGTGGATCCTGGAGTGGGAGGGCGTTGAGTACCCAAAGTTTGGTCACCCGATCGAGGGCCACGCCTGCCGCAGCAGCAATCCAAAATAGGCGGTTACGCATATAGTCCAGTCAGCAAAGTCTCTCCTAGGATACGACGATCGCTCAATAAAACATCGCCCGCCGAAACAAAAACGCCACAACCGTCACGGCACAGACGACGCCAATCTGTCCGGGTAACTGCTGCAAGGAATACAACCCGATCGCGCTCCACCAGTCGGGCAATAACCGCAATCCCGATAGTACTGACAAATAGGCAATCCCGGTGGTATGAATCGCGAGTAACCCGGCCATGCAGCAGCAGATCAGCCATTCGAGTTTGGGCAGCGATCGGAACGCTAAATACCCACAGAGCCAAGCCCCCGGCACAAATCCCAACAAATAACCAAAGGTCGGTTGGCCGAAATAGCCTAACCCACCGCCTTGGGAGAAAATTGGAAATCCCGCTAACCCCAAGGCCAGATAGGCGATCTGCGACATCACAGCGGCGTTGCGTCCGGCGATGCAGCCGATGAGCAACACGGCCCCAATCTGATAGCTGACGCCCAACAGATAGGTGGGGATGGAGCTGATGCTGATGCCGAGCATGGCGGCTTGCACGAAATTACCACCGATCGTCAGCAGTAGTCCGGTCAGCGCCCACATTAGCTCGGTCAACGTCACCACAATAAATCTCGGTAGCCCACTTAAAAATACACGCATGACAACTTTCTCACAGCACCCGGAACTTCGGTGCCATGTTACAGCCATGTTGCTAAGTTGGATGATTCTATCATTCCGGGGGTGGTGGAAAGGGACGGACTGCCCGCATGGTAATCTAGCGAATGACCTGTCGATATGCCGCGCAAATGACTGTTGCAACTGTTGGTGTCAGCCTCGAAAAAATCCGTCTGATCTATGCCCAGTCGTTGCCGGACTTGATGTTTGAGGCGCAGTCGGTGCATCGGGCCAACCACGATCCCAAGGCGGTGCAGCTCTGCACGTTGGGCAACATCAAGATGGGTGGCTGTGCGGAGGATTGTGGCTATTGCTCCCAGAGTGCCCACCATGATGCGGCGGTGACGCCGGAGCCGTTGATGCAGTTGGATGTGGTGATGGCGGAGGCGACGGCGGCCAAAAATTCGGGGGCAACGCGATTTTGCATGGGCGCGGCTTGGCGCGAGGTGCGAGATGGGGCGCAGTTCGATCGGGTACTAGAAATGGTGCGTGAAGTCGCCAGTCTGGAGATGGAGGTGTGCTGCACGCTGGGGATGCTGAAGCCACATCAGGCGGCGCAACTGAAGGCGGCGGGGCTGACGGCTTATAACCATAATTTGGATACGTCGCCGGGGTATTACGACAAGGTGATTTCGACCCGGACTTATGCCGATCGGTTGGCGACGATCGCGGCGGTGAGTGAGGCGGGGATTTCGGTGTGTTGTGGGGGGATTGTGGGGTTGGGTGAGTCGGAGAACGATCGGTTGGAGATGTTGCAGGTGTTGACGGCGCTTGATCCGCAGCCGGAGTCGATTCCGATTAATCGGTTAATTCCGATCGAAGGCACACCGCTAGAAAATGCGCCAGCAGTTGATCCACTAGAAATCGTGCGGATGATTGCGACGACGCGGATTTTGTTTCCGCAGGCCATGGTGCGGTTGTCGGCGGGACGGACGGAGATGAGTGACGAGCTTCAGGCGATGTGTTTTCTCGCTGGGGCGAATTCGATTTTCACCGGGGATGTGTTGTTAACGGCGGCGAATCCGAGCCGATCGCATGATGCCCAGTTACTCGATAAACTGGGTATGGTGGCAAAGCCGTTGTAGTCAATTCAATCATCGAATTCAGCCATGATCTCCTGCTGGGTTGCCCAAATCCGCTAGTTTTTGATTCATCGACGTCCTCGACGAAAAAACCCCCAGCCAGTGGCAAGGGGTTGCTGTTAGAGTGCATCTTGCCAGCGTTAAGGCCAAACAGCTTGAGAGAAGCATTCTTAGTATTCAAATAGGGGTACGTGGCTTAGATTTGGCTTAATAATGCGGCCCCGCCATACCCACTCCTCCCCCTCCTGTCCTATACAATATTTTATTTTTTACTAAGTCTCTATAGAACCTGTTACACCCGTTACGTACAAGCTGAAAGCCAAACAGAAAGAGGCTTAGAACCTGTAACACCCCATAGCGATCACACCGTTACAACCTGTTACAGCCGTTACAGGACATTGATCCACTTGATCCGATACAATAGGCTTACCCAGGTGAATGTAGGGAGACTTGCCCCATGACCGTCGCCACCCAAAGAAGAATGAGCCTTGAGGAGTACCTGACCTATGACGATGGGACAGAAGCCCGCTATGAATTGGTTGATGGGGTCTTAGTCGAGATGGGCACCGAAAGCACGATTAACACGCAAATTGCGATGTACTTGATCTCAGTGTTTATGGGTTTGGGGATTCCCTACTACCGACTGGGATTCAAGCAAAAAATCGAGGTAGAGAGCAACTACGCCTCGGCCCGTGACCCTGACTTAATCGTTCACACCGAAGCATCGACGTTGGCAATCAAGGGGCGTAAAGAAGCCTGCCTGTTCATTAATGAGCCGAACCCCAAGATCGTGGTCGAGGTGGTTTCCCCTGGCACTGAGTCCACCGACAACTACAAACGGGACTACGAACAGAAGCCCAAAGAATATGCGGGCCGTGGCATTCCTGAGATGTGGCTGATTGACCCGGCCCGATCGGTGGTGTTGGTGCTGACGTTGGTGGATGGGGAGTATCAGGAAGCAACCTTCACCGGGAACAGCGTCATCCAGTCCCCGGCCTTCCCCGGCCTGACCCTAACGGCGATCGAAGTGCTGACCGCTGGCCGTTAATGGGCACCCTACAGCAGTCGCCCAACCATCCGCCACCATGAACCCTCTAACCCATGTAGTTAGGGGGTTTCGTTTGGTTGTCAGTGGGTTTGTCGCTGGATGCCGATCGGCAGCGAGACAGCAAAATGACAGCACCCAAACTAAGACTGGTACGCTTGCCCTTCCCCTGACTGGGATAGCTGCTCAATTTCGGCATGGACATCGAGCAATGCCCCCATGAACTTGCGCTGCTCTGGTGGGTAAAAATTCAGTCGAGTTTGACGTTTCCCCTTCACCGATCGTGGCCCGGTTGATTTGGCGGATGGCCTGACTTTTTTCATCCTTGCCCGTGCCTCTGCCCTTCTGATTTCGCACCACTCGCCCATAATCGCCCCCTATGGCACTGGCTCGACATCCTCGCCAACCACGTTAACCCATCCACCTTCCGGCGATGCTGGGGGCGGCTCTGGTATTAGCTTAATTAGCTGATCGTAATCATGGCGGGTGATGACCTCGTACCCTTCGCGCTTCAGGCGCTGGTGTGCCTTGCTGATGTCTTCAAGATCCAGGAAGGCGGCGGCGCGTTGCCCTTCGATGGCTTTGCTGCAAACTTTCTCGGCGTGACTCAGGGTCACAGCAATTTTCTCAAGTCGCCATAGGTCGGGAGCATCGTCCTGTAACTCCGCATCGATCAATTTAGCGATCGCGCCTTGAATCCGCTCTGCCGACTTGGCAAATTTGCCGTGTGTGCGGAAATGCTTCTCCAGAGTCCGGCGATTCTTCCGAGACTCCTTGTCTAGTTCCTCGTTTTGTTCTTGTTCGTCATCCACGGCTAATCCTACCCGGTGTGCGTTTCGGCGTTTTATTCTTGTGAATATTATGATCGATAATCTTGCGAATGGCTAAAATAGGGGGATGCCAGAAACACTTCTATTCACTGCCACTTGGTTCGATGGGCGCGAAATTAAATTCCGCCCCATCACCGACGATGATTATCGCGCCCTCGGAGAGTTCCAGGTCTTCCACAGGTTGACGCCTGGGACGATGGGCGTGGTGACTCATGCGCTCAAAACTTTGTCGATGCTATCCGTGGAAATTGATGGGCAACCGGGGGCGCTCGACTTTGGGGCTCGGGAAATTGCATCGGTGGTCATGGCTGAAATCGATCGGCAGTATCGACATTACAGCGCCGGGTTCGCTTAATCATGGCGCGGTGGTGTTCGCGGCGGTAGCGGCGGGCGCGGCGGGGTTTTGGGTAGCGGCGGTGGAGATTGAGCCACGATCGCGGCAATGTTCCCCACCCGTCGCTCCAAGGCATCCAGCCGATTGGTGACTTTAGCGGCGGGGGCTTTTCCCAGATATGCGCCGATCGCTTCCTCCATCACCTCCGATCGACTTTGCCCGGTGGCAATCATGATTTGATTTAATTCCGAATACCACTCTGGTAAAATCCGAGTAGAGACAACAATTTTATTCATGACTCGTAAACGTGTAAACAACTGGCACAAAGGGCTAAACAGTTCGCACCTAAAATTCTACACCAAGGTTCGCGTCTTAGTCCAAATTCAGTCCAGCCGCAAAATATTGGACTAAACCGCGAATCAAAATCCAATGATGTCAACGCATTCAGCGCTTAGATAGTCCAGTGGGTCTACTGCCTGATGGGCAGAAGTCCAAAGCCTAAACCGCTGAAACCCAATAACGGCGGGATTGTGCCAGTTTTGGGCTGGCCTAACATTTCATCGCTGAAAAAACTTCACCTGATGATCGCGGCGGGGGATTGCCGATGGGGTCAATTGCCGGAGTGTTGTCCGATCGCTGGATGATGGATCCGGCGTTTCCGGTTTCGGACTAATTGCCCAGACCAATCCCGATCGGTGCAGTATTTTTGGGCGTCGCTCCAACTCATGCCCATCAAGTCCACCAAATCCGCATCGGCTCCAATCACCACACCGCCCCGAACCATGACATAGCCCACAAAATCTTCCGCGATAATCCGCCACCTTCGCCTGGTCACCGCACTTCACCATAAGAGGAGAAGATTTCCCGAAACCGATCGGTATCCGGCCCAAAGTAATCCAGCGACGATGCAAAGTTCACCCCACGGACTAACCGCCCTGAGATGGCATCGACGTACTGAATCCGCTCATGCCACGCGCAAACCGCGCTCGATTGCCTGAGTAGTGCCCCGGCCCGTTTGTCTTGACGGCAGCGGCTCGGCAGCAAAATGACAGCAGCCGGGATGTGACCCGATCGGTAAGCATCGATCAATTTCTCCAAAAATGGCACCGGGGCGGAAAATGGCGGGTTCATAAACACCGAGCCTTTCCCCTGCCAGTCCTGCCATAAGGCGTTATCCCGCATCACAAAATAGTTCAATGCCCCGGTGGGGTTGGTGGCGATCGTGGTGGGGTCAAGTCCAATTTGGCCGTGAAACATTTGCTTCACCAGGCGCACGATCGGGAAATCTTCGGTGTCTGGAGTTTGCCAGCAATCCCCATCAGGTGGTTCTCTGTCGAGAATGTCGCAAGTCCACCGATGGATCTGCTCTGGGGGGAGGTCTAGTTTCTTGAGTCGTGCGAATGCCGTGGGTGGTTTCCCTCGATGTTTGGAGCCGCGCCCCAAGTTGGCGATCGTGCGCTTGCAAGTCCGACCATCGGATCGATAGCTTTGCTCGATGGCATGGTATTGGATTCCGCCGATCGTGCGGGTGGTTAAGTGCATTTTGTGGGGTAAAGATTGGTGCAGTTTTTAACACTACAAAGGCGAATGTCCAAGGGACGACGGCAAAAAAACACCCGATCGCCGCTGGGACGATCGGTGAGATTACCCGAACCTGAAATACTTTGATAATCATGCGGACATCCTTTCCGCCGATGAATCTCGGTTGCCGATCGCCCATTGTTGTTCCAAGGCTTCGACCTGGCGGATGCAGTAGAGTCCCATCGGCTTGCCGAATTCGTGATGTGGGTTTGGTTCGGTGCCATCAGGTTCGGGCAAGTATCGGGTGATTTGTTTGTCTGTCCATCCCCGGCGCTTCAGTCCCGACTTGCCCCGGATGTGGCTGGGGTAGCGATCGCCATGCCATCCAGCGGCGATGCAATATCCCCGCGCGGAATCCCAAACCATCCCCACCAAATGATGCAGCGGGTGATCAGCGGCGGCCACGGTATCGAATTCGTCGATCGTTAATTCGGCGGTGAAGTCGTCGCCGATGATGCGCCATGTCTTCATGCGGCAATTCTCCGTAATTTGTTCATCCAGTTTTGGCGGGCGCGGGTGTCGTTCAGGCCCGATCGGGTGACCAGTATTCGCCGATCGCCATTGGCCCAAAATTCATGGCTCCCCCGGCAATGGCGGAGGAAAGTGTAGCCGTATTGTTTGAGGATGCGGGTCATTTGGTGATAGCTCATGGGTCATCTAACAGGGTTATTTGCTAACAGTTTGATTTGCGGATTGTGAGGGTCTGAACTGAAGTTAGACCCTTGTCGAGTTGTCGAGTGATTTTTGTCGAGTAGATTTGTCGAGCGACCTGTCGAGCCTGTCGAGCTAGAACTCGACAAACCAGATCAAGGGTCTACTCGACAACTCGACAACTCGACAAGCTACGGGTGACGATTGGGATTGTAATAGTAGAAACCGTCTTGAACAGTCAAGTAATCGTCTTCTGCCATCAGTTCCAAAAGTGTCCCAATATCATCCGAACTCATTCCTTTTAACGCGCCTAAGTTCCCCCGTTGAATGGTTCGTTTATCAAACGGTTGTCCCTTCTTTGCCGCGTACTCATAGACGGCCCGCATCTGTTGAGTGAGTTCGTCTACGGGTTCCGGCTCCGCAATTTGGGCTATCGTTTGAGCCGCGATCGCGTCCATCACCAAATCCATCCCGCTCGGAGGATAGAAGCGGCAATCATCGATCGACCGGGCCAACTTGGGGGATGGTGGCAGCAATTCCCAATTCCCACCGATACCAATCACCCGATCGCCTTCACGAAATCCTTGGGGACGGGTTGCGGGTGCCAGTCCATTCGCGGCAGCGGTCTTGTAGGTGGCTTCGTTCCACTCTTGACCATTGAACGCGACAAACACCGGATTCATGGCCGATACCTTGCCACGGGTCAGACCCAACCCAGCGCAATCACCCACGGGGGCCAATGCCCACATAATGAAGCCATCTTTGGCCCCGGTAGATGATGCGGCGGTGAGGGTATTGATCAGCAAAGTGACAACGTGCTTACCGGAGTTCCCGGCCCCCTCGGCAAAGGCCATAATCGAATCGAGTTCATCGACTACCAGCACTTTAGGTTTCGCGGATGAGTAATCGGCATTGTCGCGGAAGGCTTCGATCAGGCTAGCCCAATGCTCGTAGGCACCGCGCACCGCTTCGGGTTTCATGTCCTTCAGGGCATAGCCCCCAACATGATTCGCAGCGGCCCAATACCATCCGTCCTCTGTTTCCTTAAATCCGGCGGAGATGTAGTAGATGCTGGCTTCGGGGTAATCCTTCCGCACCTGGGACAGTGCATCGCTGGCGACTTGGCTTTTCCCGGTGCGACTGGCCCCAATGAACAATCGCGACGGCAGGAAGCCACCCACTTTTGTAATCCGACTGAGTAACGGGGCTTGCACTCTGGGAAGGATTGCCGTTTGAGTTGGGGCAGCGATCGGGCTGGTTTGGACTGCTACCCCGCTAGACTTTGGGGATTGAGCATCACGCAGGAACGCGGGAACAGCCAATTGATAGGCCGGAGCTTCCACCGGGGCGAGGTCATCGGCTTCGGGTTCATCCTCTACCGCTGTCGTGGCGTAGTCCGGCAATTGCACCAGTTCCCCGGTGGTAAAGGCCGTTGCTGATTGCTGACCTAATTTGTACCCTTCGATCGCGGCATTGGTTGATTCAGCAAAGGTGCGTTGAATATCGCTTGCGGTCAATGTCCGGCCCGTGCTGTGAATGTTCAACCATTGCTGATAAACTGACACGGCCAATTCTTTGGTCAATCCCTGCCCAACCGCATGGGCCAAAGCCTTTGGCAATTCGGGGTGAGTTTCGAGGAACTTGCATTCCGACTCTGCGTTACTGGCACCCGAAGCATGGCGACCAATCATCAAGCCACCGATCGCGGTACCCAACAACCCAGCGGCGACTAATGGCGATGTGAGGGGCAGTGATAGCGCCAAAGCTCCGGCCACAGTCAATCCCCCAAGGGCGGTGGCCGCGATCGAACTATTGCGGGCGGCGGTGTAGGTCTTGCGATAATCACGGGCTAACCAGAGGGCACCACGGGCCGGATCGGCCACATCATTAAAAGTGGCATCGCATTCGATGAGGGCAAAGTCTAAAACGGATTGGTCAGGGTCTTTGTAACCATTTTGGCGATTCGGTTCATTCATCATTTTTACCATTTGAGAGAGTGAAAAAAACAGGAACACACGGGCAGGAATTGACTTAGGGCATCTTCAGCGGTTGATTCGAGTTGCGCAGAATCTTGTCCATTTGCTGACGAATGGCCGGGGGCAGCACCATGTCATAGGCCCGGATTGCCATCACCAAACCGTGTTCCGTGCCAAAGATTGACAGGATGAACAGCAGCAACGCCCCGAGCGCTTTCATCCCAGTGCCGACCGAACCCAGGAACACCAGACCCAGGAAGCATTCAGCGGCGATGCAAATCCAGCGCATCGTATTGGCCCCATCCTCGTAACGCTTCTCTGCGTAGCGGTAACGGTCGTATTCTTCCTGGGGGGCGTGGTGTTGCTTGTCGCTAATCGTAGGCAATGTGGACGGTTTGGCAGCAATGCGGAAGATGCTTTCAAAGGCCGATCGGGCCGACTTGCGGCGGATGACGGGAGTCACCTCGAAATAAGTGGTAGCGGCGGTGATGCCGATGGCTCCAATCAGTGCCCCCAAACCAATTACCCCAAAGGGCGATTGCAGAATCTGGAAGTAGAACCGGATGTTCTGGTAGCCAAAGAAGGCGGCGAAACTGACTCCCAGCCAGAACGCGCCTTTATGACTGGATGCACCGTAGATGAGTTCACCGACCATCCCGATCGCGCCCTTGCTGGGTTGCTTGGACGGTGCCAGATTGGTTAAGCCTTGCCCACTTTGCTGTTGTTGATTCCGTTGCTTGTTGCGATTACGCTTCGACATATTATTTACCTTTTGTGTTTGTGAACATCCAATCGAATAGACCACCCTGATTGGTTTCGGCCTTAGTTTTCTTGCGCTTGGAAAAGTCAGGTTTCCAAACGGTAGATGGGTAGATTTTGACTTCATCGGGAATGAGGACTTCCCCCGATTCATCCCGGCCAAACCGATCGGCTAACTTGGTTTGGAATGCCGTAGTTTCAGCCCGTCGGAAGAACGCGGCGGTCTTGTTTTTGGTTTGGGCCGTCCCCCCGGTGGTGTCGCAGGTTGTCACCCCGTCACCGATCAGGGTCTCGTAGGTTTTGCCGTCGCTTTTGGTTTCGAGGGTGACATAGTAGCCACCTTCGACAATGCGGCCCCTCTCCAGTACCAGGCAGTTATCACCCCGACTTAAGGCCCGTTCTGACGCTTCCGACTTGGCTTTCGCTTCGGACAGTTGCGGCCATGACAGCACCGCCCCCAGGGCAATCACTCCCAGAACGGATGCAGGCACCCAGAAGGCGGCGTGTTTGGGATTCTTCAGTAGTCCGATCATTTGAACTTAACCTCCTTCGGTGTAGGTGTTTGAGTGGCTCCGAGTACGTAACCGGAATCTCTGACGGTGTAGCCTGCACAGAAAGCACAGATTGCTAAACCAGCGGCCCCAAGGCCCATCCAGAACGTACCGTCATCAGATTTGTATCGACTCATGGGGTTTTCCTCCGCCGTTTACACCGGCTGTTGGGTTTGCGTTGATGGCGCTTGGTCAGCGTTGGGATGGTCATTGGAGCAGGCGGTAGATGCCCGATCGGCAAGTTCAATTGCATCACCCGCCCCCCATGATTAGCCCGTCCGGCATTGCGGAGCCGGGATAGAGGCATCCAGCCAGTAACGAAAGTAGCCGCAATCGATCGGCATAACTGAGATCAGCTGAGCCATCAAATGCGGCCTGTACCCAGTCGGTTTGACCGGGGCGGTGCTCCGAGTCCCGATCGGCAATCAAGGCGATAAGCCGCAATTGCTCCCCCGGTGCCATGTCTTCGGGGCAGTGTTGCCCAAGGTAACTGGTGAATTTAGTCATCGTCTTCGCTCCGTCGCCAAATCTCGGCGATAAACAAAAGGGCGGCACCGACTCCCAGCGTTACCGCCAGGACGATCGTCAGCAGGATTAGTAATGGCGTAGGCATAGCTAATACTCCCAGGCGGCGATCGCGAATACCAGGATTGAGCCGCACCAGATGATCAGCAAAAATTCAGCTAACATTGCGGTGATTCTCCTTTGTGATGATTGGTGAATTAGGGGCCGCGCTTGGGTGATTGCTTGCGCGGCTCCTGTTTTTTTGCATCAAAAAACCCCGGTGTAATTACCGGGGTTTGGCGTGGGCGGCTGACTAGAAAAAATCATCATCAGGCGGCGGCGGCGGCAACGGATCACGGCACCAGTAGGAATGTCCCGTTGGTCGGATGGGTGCGAGTTCCGGGGCACACCGATCGAGCGAGTAAGCTGCCATCTGGGTAAAGCCGAGATTGATCGCCCGTTTCAAAAATCTATGAAAATCACGGTAATTTTCAGCAGTACCCAGGCAAAATTCTTGCTCGATCGTGCCCCGTCGCAAATATCTGATTGCCACCGTTTTGGAGTCCAAATCCACATCGATCATAAACCCCGGCAGCATCCGAGCGAGGCTATGGGCTTGCTGTTGAGCGGTCAGTTTGGGTTTGGTAGTGCTTTTCATCGTTCTCCTGGTTTAATATTTTTTAGCGAATCGCCCCCGCGCCCTGCCTGAGCTTTCCCGTGGGAGCCAGAAGGCTTTCCCGCTAACGATCGGCGGTTCATTGCCGCTGGGGTAGTGAAAACCCGCTGACTCATACCCCAGCATAAAAATCCTAATCATTAGCTGGCGGGCATTGTGGGGGGTGTTAAGCCACTCGTCGAAGTCTTCAACGGTGGAATCATCCCAATACAGGTGAAGACAATCCCCTTTAGACTCGATGCTGGTGATAGGTAAAGAACAGCCTAGACGCTGTTTCAGTAATTCGCTCAGTTCGTTTGATAGATTCATTGTAGCGTGTCTTGATGTGTTGGTAAAGTTGTTTGCGTTATCGTGTGCCCGTCCCTGTTGGGGTTGGGGGCTTCGGCGGTTCGATGATGGTCGGGATGAACTTGCCGATCGTCTGTGCCTGCACGATCGGATTATCGCGCGGTGTGGGATGGGACGTTGTGACGATGATCGCCAGGATTAAATTCATGGGGTTGGGGGGTGAGGTTTGCCAGTAGAAGCACCCCGATCGCGCCCAGGACGGCGCAGAATAATCCGAAGCCGACTAACTGCTCTGGGCGTAGGCATCGAGCTTTCCCAGCGCTTCCCCCATCTCCGCTTGCTGCTGGGATTGCAGTGCGGTATTGAGTTCGCTCCGAAGTTGGTAGATAGTTTGGGATTGCTGTAGCTGTTGGGCTTTGGCCTTCACTTGCTGGGCCAAGCGCTTCGACTCCTCCAACTGTTGTTGCTGTTGGGCGATGTCGTCATCCATTGCGGCTGATAGCTGATCCATGATGGCTAAAGCCTGGGCCGCTTGCGAAGCATCCACGATCGGCGCTTTGACCATCCCACCCCGCAACGTCGCCAGATCAAAGCGCTGGGGAACCATGACAGCCGGGGGCGATGTCACGGTTAATGTCACGGTGTCATGGTCGATGTCACGGTTCAGTGTCACGGTGTCACGGTCAATGATTTCGGCTGTCACGATCGGCGTAATCCGTTTGGCGACGTGAGTGGACGGGGCATAACTTAGAATCACGTCAGCTTGCTCAGGCGTGAATGTGCGAGTGTTTCCGGTGAGTGTGCCAAATTCCCCTTTCTCAACTTTGGCCGCGTCATACCATCGGCGGACGGTGCGATCGCTGACTTCCTGCTGGGCGGCGATTGATTTGAATGTCAGGGTGTTTGTCATGGTTGTCACGGTTCAGTGTCACGGTGGGCAAAGTGAAGCCCCAGCGGTTAGGCCAGGGCTTGGGATTGATTAGCGGGCGGTGGTGAGTCGCTTGCTGGCGTTGTGCTGCTCCACCAAAATATCGGCGGCGATGTAGCGTTTGGCGATCGGGTCATCGGCGGTAATCCGTCCGGTGGCGATCGCGATTTGCGCCATCATGCCCTCGATCGCTGCATCGCTCGGTAGCCTCCAGGGATTGGCCCGTGCGCCATCGTGCCATGCGTCCATTTGGGTTTTCAGCGTCGCCTTGTCCGGTGCGCTCAAGCCGTCGCTCCAAGTAAGGTCGGTGGGGCGGATTGCTTGCCAGATGCCGTCGCGGGTTTGACGGATCGAAAAGCCTCGGTAGTTCATGTTAGAATTGCTCCAGATTAATTGGTTTGAAGAACGCGCCTTGGCCTGCCAGCCGGGGCGCGTTCGCTTTGAAATGCTCTCCCCTCTGCCTTTCCATCGACTTGGGACGATCGGGCCTTCATTGAGCGGGCACGGTGGCATTAAAGAAATCGGCACCCTTTCAGGATTTGTCTGCCTCCGCTGGTAGCCCCCAGTCCGGCCCCCGTCTGTCCGGGGTGCTTTGCTTTGTTTTTCAAAGTTCTTAACTTCGATATATTCAATATACTGCAAAAATCATCAAAGTTCAGAACTTTGATATTTGTATTACTTATCTGAAAATCGATTAGCACAAGTTTTTCTAAACAAAGTTCTGAACTAAGATTAATGAAAACTTGCTAGTATGCAGTCACACGTATTTAATGGAGAGGCAAAATGACCGCAGCAATCGCTGAAAAGCTACCCGTGCCGACAAAGCTAAAAAAACTCACCATCGTTTTAGAGCCTGCGCTACAGGCAGCGATCGAAGCCTATGCGAGTCGGTCTAAGCGGAGTCAGAGCAATGCGGCTTCAATTCTTCTTGAACAGGCATTGATCGTTACTGGCGATCTGCCATCCCCGATCGAGCGTGAGGAGAAGCGCGGCGGCAAGCGATCGGGCGCGGGCCGTCCCAAGGGGAAGTCTGACGACGACGTAACGGATCCACAGGCTTAGAAATAGTGTGCAATCCTCGCCAAATCCCAAAGCGCCAAAGTGCGGATTTGCAATCAAATGCCAGATCGGAAAGCGCCAATCGTTTTGCGAATGCTAATCAAATCAATGAATTCAACACTCTTGAACAATACTTTGCTACTTTGGCAAAATGCCAAAGTAGCAAACAGGGCAAGGATTCCAGGGTTTTAGAAAATAACTTGACGGATCGAAAAGATTCGATCTATCGTGTGGCACAACCAATCGACCAGGGAGGATCAATGGACGCCAAAATCGACGAATTGCTCAAAACTCCGGGTAACGAAAAAACTCGAACGATCCGGATGTCGCCCGAGCTTAAGTCCCTCGTCAAGCGTGGCGGGGAACTGCGCGGCGTTAGCTTCGATCGGTTTGTCCGTCTGGCCGTTATCAACGCCCTTATCGAAGACGGACTCGTAGGATGACTCAACTACTGGAAACGTTCCCCTGTACTCAGTCCGTCACGGCCTACTACCCTCGCGATGATGATGGGATTGCCCGTCAATTGCTGGAAAATCATGAGGCGCGGCGACAATACCTAAACGGCCCCATCCACCGGGACAGCCTTGAATCGACTGTGCTTAAGGCGGGGGGGATGCTTTGGGACAAGTACCTGCAAATTTCCGACCCCGATTATGCAATTTTTCTCAGGATGAACTGCTTAGTGCTTGGGCGGTTTATTCAAGTCGCGATCAATAAACAATGGGAAACGCCAGATTTACCCAGGCAGGCCGATCGCCGACTCAAGGCCCAAATTGAAGCGGAGGCCCAGTTATGGAAAGCCGCGTTCAAATGCTTGCAGGCTTTGAATTCTGCCCACTTATGGCGTTTCGGCTATCCCCATTGCGATTTGGGGCAAGCACTCTTAGGGCTGATTCTCGATCAGCAATTGATGGGATGGGCAGTTGTCGGATTTTGCAACGACGTTGCGAACGTCAAGCAGTTTGTTTCCAAGCATCAACGGATTAACGCCGACCTCAAGGCGGGGCGGAACAATATGCCACCCAACACAATCAGCGGTGATTTTGTGGTGGCCTGCCTTGAGGTCATTGAAACCCGTCCGCTTGTCGAAGAGGCATGGCTGGACTTCCTTAAGGCTCGATCTAATTGCCTTGAGCATTGGCGGAAGCAGGGGCAAAGAGGTTTCAAACAGTCGCCAAAACCGGGCAAATTTGCCCCAACCCACCCAAGAAAAAGCGCGAAGTTTTGATAGGTGATCCTGAAACCTATAGCCTGATTGCTTTTTAGGGGTGCTTAACCCTCGTCATCGGATTGCAAAATTTTCGGTTTATCCTGATCTCACTACCAAACAAATTCGCCCCCCTCAGCGACAAACTGAGAAGGGCGATCGGCCTAAGCCGGGATTTAAATTCTGTAGAAACTGCCCACCTCTCACAGCGGCAATCGCTGTCAATATAATGTCACAGACCACAGCAAAACGCAAGACCTGTCCCAGTTGCGACAGCACAAACAAACGGATTGATCCCGGTTCCGGGCCTCACGCAGGCCGATTGAGCTGCGCCGGTTGCGGGCGCTTCCTCAAATGGCTTGGTCGTTCGGAGTTGGCGGCAATCACGGCGATCTCCAGCGTGTTTGGGGGTGCGAGCCATGACTAGCGCCACTGACACGATCGACGCGGCCTTATCCCGTGAGCATCAGGCCCACTTGCTTTCGGAGGGCTTTACCGAATCCACAATTTACCGACTGGTGAAGGAGTGCGGCGTTCGGTCGATCTCGGAAATCGAGGCGCGGGAATTGGGCTTTGTCGTCGCGGACGAGGGCCGGAAGAACACTAAGGGCACTGTTTCCAGTAGCGGGATTTACTTTCCATTCCGGGATAGCTTCGGGCAATTGCGCTGTGACAATCCACCGATCCGCAACGGGAAGCCGTGCAAATACTTGACCCCGATCGGGAAAACCTCCCAAGCATGGCTACCAATCGGCGCGAAAGTCATCACTGAAGGCTTTAAAGATGCGGCGGCGGGCACGATGCTCGGCGGGGTTGCCACGGGCGCGATCGCTGGGGTTTCCCACTATCGCAAGGCGCTGCCGAAAGAGTGCGGCTACACAATCATCTTCGATGGCGATGCGTGGCAGAATCCCAGTGTGTTCGCGGCTTTGGCGTCCGCAGCGGCCTGGACGGGCGGCAAAATTCAGGCTGTCCCAGAGATTGAAGCACAGCCTAAAGCGGGGCTGTGCGAATATTTCAAGGCAGGTCACACCGCAGACGATTATCGAACGCTGATTGCTGGAGCCTACACCGTCAAGAAGTTTTTGTTAGAGCTTCCAAGGCACTGGAGAGCCGCCGACTCCAGCAACTTCAGCCGACTACTCCGGACTGTATTCTCGCTTGGAGCCAAACACCTGTCTGGGACAGAATTGGATCAGTTGGCGGTGCTGTGCAAATCGGCGGGCAAAGCTCACAGCGTTCCCGCTCCGGCGATCAATGCGGAATTAAAACGGGCGCAAAGCATTGTCAAATTGCGGGCGCGGCGGGCGCGGCAGGAAGCTCGTAAGGCTTTTCGATCTCATGCCGAAACACTCGACCTCACAGAGTTTGGTAGTGATGACACCGAATCGGATATCCTGGCCAATTTAATCCAAGTCCGCGACATTGTTGGGGCGGATCTGAAGCTCAATCGGTTAACCAGTCAGATTGAATACCAGGGGCAAAAATTAAACCCAAATCACTATCAGATATTTGTTTGCAGTCTGATTGATGGCGACATCTCCGAATCGACGGCGGTACAAATCCTCTCCGTAATCGCTCAAAAGCACTCGTACCATCCGGCTTTAGACTACTTTGAGAGCCTATCGGTGAAGTACAAAGACAGCACGATCGGCCTACTCGATAACCCCGCATCCCGCCTGCTGAAAACCTCAAACCCACTCTATGACGTCATGCTGCGCAAAACACTGGCAGCGATCGTCCAGCGAATCTACGAACCGGGGTGCAAGTGGGATTATGTGATGTTGCTGAAAGGGCTTCAGGGCTTGCGTAAATCGACGTTTTGGCGCGAGTTAATGCCCGAATCAACTTGGTTCGACGACAACCTCAGCGGCGACATCACGAATAAAGACCAGTTGGCGCTACTGTCCCGGTGCGTTCTACAGGAGTGGGGTGAGTTCGATCGCATCACCTCATCGCGTGAGGCGGCGGAATTGAAGTCGTTTGTCGTCCGGCAGAACGACGTATACCGTGCCCCCTACGAACGCGCATCGGTTGACCACCCGCGCCAATCGGTGATCGTTGGTTCCGTCAACAAATCCGAGTTCCTGGGTGATGAAACGGGTGATCGGCGTTACTGGGTGGTCGAGGTCGAAGAAAAAATCGACATTGACGCGCTGATTGCCGAACGTGAGGAATTGCTGGCGGCGGCAGTCGCGGCCTATAAATCTGGTGAGTTGCTCTACCTCTCCGAGGAAGACGAGGTGCTTTCGGCGGAGAACAATCTCCAGTATCGCGTACAAGACCCGTGGCTTCCCCAGGTTGAGGAGTGGCTGGGAAACAAGGAGAATTTGTTAGTTCGG
>JANOQX010000237.1:0-7791 GCA_031415035.1 Cyanobacteria bacterium VAR_4_metabat_243 | reverse complement strand
GGTAGAACCCGTTTAATCAAGCGCCAATCATGCCTGGATACCGCCTGCGGCGCATCCGCAGACGGTCATTTCGTGGCGACCATGTACCGTCAAGGAAAATCTCACTTTCTCACTTGACTTTCAACACAGTCGCTACGGTTGATTAAAACTCACAGCGCCCTAAAACTCGCCGATCGGTGGTTCGCCCGCAAAACGGCGAGTCATGACTTGCAAAATGGTTTTGATATCGCGCTGGATTTCTTTGATATCGTCGATTTCGTTGTCATGTTTGGCCAACAGCCGCTCGATCGTTTCCACCCGTTCATCGTGATCGTCTAGCTCCAAATCATGCTGCTGAAGCCGCGCCTCGGCCCGCTCACCCATTTGCTGCACAATTCCGGCGACCCGATCGAGGGTTTGTTCAATTCGGTCAAAACGATCGTCCATAATTCGGTGACTACGAGATTTTCATATCCATTCTAGCCCGATCGCTCAGAAGTACATCTGCCCTAGGTTTGATCTCTAGGTCGGTTTGGTGGCCGCAAAGCGGAGTCGGACATAATCCGCTGTCCATTGGCCGGACGAATCGCAGAGGGTGGGTTTGACGGTGTTGATCACCGTATCCAGGAAGCCCGATCGTTCCGCTTCCGGCAAAGCCTGCGTAAACGGATTGGCAAAGGTTTCGAGCCAGCCACGAATGCCTGTGGGCAATGACGTCGGACGGGGAATCAGGGCGATTTGCGTCACTTCAAAGCCGACGATTTCGAGTTGGGTTTGGTAGGCTTCCGGGGTCGGGAAGTACCAGGGATTCAGGATTTCGGGGTCGTAGCCCCAGGCCCGCATCCCCGCCATCAAAGCTTGGTGAATCGTCCCGACATTCCCCGCTCCGCCAAATTCACCGACGAAGCGGCCACCGGGTTTGAGCGATCGCCACACCCCCGCAATCACTTGTTCTGGCTGTTTCATCCAATGCAATGCGGCATTACTGAAGACGGCATCGAAGGATCGATCGAATTCCAGTTTGTGACCATCCATCACGTGGGCATCCAAACCCAATGCCTGCGCGGCTTGGATCAAATTCTCACTGGCATCAACGCCCACCACTTCGCAGCCCAATTCCTTCAGCTTGACCGTCAATGCGCCATCGCCACAGCCGACATCGAGGATGCGATCGCCCGGTTGCGGATTCAATAGTTCAACCACGGGCATTCCCAGGTCGGCGACAAAGCGGGCGTTGGTCGCGTAGGTTTGGGAATTCCAGGTTTGGGTGGTCATGGTTTTTGAGGATGGGCGATCGGGCTGATCCGGACGGACGGCATATGTTAGGTAAAGCTAAACAGTATGTAGCCGAAACTCGTTCTCTGATTGTACTGAATTTATGACTAAGCAATTCTTATTGACGATGGTATTGACAGTTAGCGCGATCGGGCTTTACCCGACAATGGCTCAAGCGGCAACCTGGGAGGAGATGGGTGAAGCATCCACGGGGGAATTGGTGTCGCTCGATGTGGATTCGGTGCGGTCACTGCGATGGCAAACCGTTCGGGAGTTTGAATTTACCTATCGAATTGGGCCAGACATCGTTGCGGCGAGTATCTTCTGTGAGACTGGCAGAATTTCTCCTGATGACTATGACTACGAATCCTTTATTCCAAATAAGGGCAGCGCAACCTATCGCATGGCCGATCGCGTTTGTAAAATCGGTCGAAAAGGACTCGCCAAGCCCCCAAAGCCCCCAAAGAAAAACCAACCAACGTCTAACTTGCCTTTACAGGCTGGGATTTATCGTGTAAGTTCACGCCATATCCAGATTGCAAATCAAGGTGATCGATTGTGCTACCGTGGCGCGACAGCTAGAGGTTCAACAACAGCATCAATTACACCTGCTTCTGATATGCCAGGATTCTATCGTATCGCTGGTTGGGCTGACACGTTCTTGAAACAGGAAACAACGAAAACTTTGTTATTTGGCTCTAAGCATCAGCTCAGCAGCTATCCTGCTGATTATGAGATTCGGCCAGTAATTGACGACGTGCTTCAGGCTTGTTTGGATTCCCGCGAAGATTTTCATAAACAAGAGATATCTCGCCGTTGATTTTCATGGCCCTACATCCGCGAATTCACAGTATATTATTGCTCTTTCCTTGCGTTAGTTAAATCGTAATTTTGCGATAGATCGTCGTCAGTGGCAATGCACAATCGATCGACGTTAAAGCAATCACATCGGCCCGATCGTCATAGTCCGTCAATACCCACTGTCCCTTGGCATTCTTGGCAAAATGCTCAACGTGAATCGAGTATTGGTCAACGAGGAGATATTCGGCAAAGCTGGGAATCGCTCGGTAGGAGCGGAATTTTTCGCCCCGGTCATAGTCTTTCGTCGATTCGGAAAGCACTTCAATAATCAGGCTGGGATTAGTAACAGTGTCTTTGCGATTGTCTAACATTTGCAACCTATCGACGAACATCATCACATCAGGATAGGTATGTGTCCGGGTTTGTGGCATCCAGAGTCGCAGGTCAACAGCAAATACTGAAGCGGTTTTATCCAAATCACGGTCGAGGTGAATAGCCAGATTACCGACGATTCGATTGTGACTGATGGGTACACTGAAAAAAAGTGCGGAATGGGTGGATGGATATGAACGGTAGATCGTGGATTCTGAGTGGCCTATTACTGGTGGGTTTGGCGGGCTGTGGAAAATCGCCGATGGTGAATGGGCGCATTGTGTTTTCGCGGGAGACGCCCGATCGCACAACGATCGTGGAGACGATTTCACCAATGGGAACCGATCGCGCCGTGGTCCGTACATCGCCGCCGGGGCAATCAGAAGTGGGTGCGGCAATGATGCCATTATGGTCGCCGGACGGACAACGAATGTCGCTGGTGTCGAAGCAGGTTTTGTTTGTGGTGAATGCCGATGGGAAAGGGGCGGTGCCGATCGGGCCATTTGGTGAATCATCGGCGGAGGAGAAGGATTTTGCTTGGTCGCCGGATGGTCAGTGGCTGGCTTTTGTGGATAATGGGTTGCTGCGGGTGGTGAGTGCCAATGGCAAGCGGGGGTTGGTCGTGGCGGTGAACTCGACCGGGCGGGTGTATAACGTGCCGATGGGCTGGTCGGCGGATAGTCGCGAACTATTCTTCTATGAACATGGTGCGGGCAAAGAGTTTCAGCTGTATGGCGTGGAACTGGAGCCAGGGGATTTTGGGGATTGGGCGAAGGTGTTGGCCCAGCAGCCCGTGGGATTGCCGCCCGATCGACGGCGATTGTTAGCGGGCTGGCCGACCCATCAATATCAGGGCTGTCGGGCGAATATGGCCGGTCAGCAATTGGCTTGTGAATTATCCTCAGGGCCAGTGCAGGTGGTGTCGATGGCCGAGGGCAAAGTGTCGGACTTTTTGCCGGACAAGGTGAATGGATTGCCAAAGTGGTCGCCGAATGGATCGATGGTCGCGTTTTCGACCAATGATGGGCTGTGGACAGTGGGGGTGAATGGCTGGGGCAATCGGGTGAAGGTGTCGCCGCCCGCCCGCGAGTTTGCTTGGTCGCCGGATGGGAAGTGGTTGGCGGTGGTGCCGCAGGATCGATCGGCGGGGATTTTTCGGATCAGGCCGAATGGGGCGGAGTGGACGATGGTGGTGAAACCGGGAAGTGGGGTACGATCGCTTTCCTGGCAGCCATTACGACGGAAAAAATAGGTTTGGTGGCGTGGACAGATCCAGACGGGCGGCATATATTTGATAAATCGAAGCAGTACGTAACGTTGGCGAATCTGGATTTTCTGATTGTCCTGAAATATATGACTAAATTCACACACCGATCGACCACCCGATCGCCAAAGTCCTCGTCCGAGTACACCACTCACCCTACCCGTCCCCGATGATGTCGTGAAGTCCTTGCAGGACATCGCCGCCGATCGAGAAATGTCCCTCGAAGGTTTACTCAAGCGCTACCACAGTATCAATTTTCATTTAACAACATAATATTGCCCAGGGTAAATCCTCCGGCTTGTTGCAATTGTACTCAGTAGATCTATGGGCACATGCTCACAGGTTGGACAATGAATATTTACGCCAATGGCCAGTCCGCTTTGCCCGGTAGTTTTACGGCGGATCAGGGCTGGAGTAGTTTTGAGACATATCCGCGATTGGTGGGGGATGTGAATGGCGATCGCCGATCGGATATTGTCGCCTTTGGGTATGGTGCAGTGTCTACGGCTTTGGGCCAAGCGGATGGCAGTTTTGCCGCCCCGACAACGGCGACGACAGCAGCGTTTACCACCGCGACGGGCTGGGATAATTTCAATACTAATCCGCGTCAGTTGGGCGATGTGAATGCCGATGGGCGGATGGATATTATTGGCTTTAGTAATGATCAGGTGTTGGTGGCCTTTGGTCAGGCTGATGGCACGTTTGCTAATCCGATCGTCGGTTTGGATAATAATTACACCGTGAATGACTATGACTGGGAAAGTTTCGATCGATTCCCGCGTCAAGTGGCGGATGTGAATGGCGATGGCGCGGCGGATATTATTGGGTTTGGCTACTACGATGTGTCCGTGGCATTGGGCAATCGGGATGGGACATTCGGTGCGACGATCGCGGTGGCAAATGGGTTGACCGAAGGCGGTGGAGGTTGGGACAGCTTCGATCGTTATCCGCGTCAGGTGGCGGATGTGAACGGCGATGGCAAAGCCGATATTGTGGGATTTGGGTACGATCGGGTTTATGTCGCGCTGGGTCAAGCCGATGGCCGCTTTGGGGGGATTCAGGTGGGGTTTGCGGGCAACTTTACCACGAGTGATGGCTGGAATCAGTTTGGGCAATTGCCCCGGATGATGGCGGATATTAATGGCGATGGCCGATCGGATATTGTCGGGTTTGCTTATTTTGATGTTTATGCGGCATTGGGCCAAGCCGACGGCAGTTTTGGCAATGCGACTTTGGTAAATGATCAGGATTTCACGATCGCCCGTGGGAATTGGTCGAGCTTTGATGCGAATGTACGGCAGATGGGGGATGTGAATGGCGACGGGAAAGCGGATATCATTGGATTTGCGCCGACTGGTATCGTCGTCGCGTTAGCGGGCGGCACGCCTGTGGTGGTGCAACCGCCAGTCGAACCGCCGATCCAGCCGCCCGTTCAGCCACCTGTCCAACCACCCGTTCAACCGTCTGCTAATCGAATTGTGATGGGGAATCTGCCATTCTGGAAAGTTAATCCGGGCATGGATTTAAATACGATTCCGGCGAATGAATTAACCCATTTATTTTATGCATTCCTCGATGTGTTGCCCGATGGGACAACCCGCTACTATCCCGGTGAGGAAGGCGACGTAACGGTGCTGACCGCATTGAAACAAAAATACCCCAATCTGAAAATCATGCTCTCCCTCGGTGGCGCGGGGGATGTTGAACTAGACTTTGTCGCCGCAACGGATACTGCCGCCGATCGCCAACGGTTGATTGATTCCTCGATCGGCTTTATGCGGAATGCTGGACTGGATGGAATTGACATCGATTGGGAAACGCCATTACGGGGCGCGGGCAGTCAGCAATATCTCCAGCTCCTCCAGGAATTGGATCAGGCGTTAAATAATGCGGCGACGATCGATGGCAAAGCCTACCAACTCAGCACCGATTTGCCTGCGGGTCCCTACAATCTGGCCTCATCGGATTACGATAGCATTTACGATCTGAATCCGACTTTTCTTCGATCGGTGGCCCAAAGCGTCGATTTCATTAACGTGATGAACTACGTCTATCATGGCGCTTGGTTTGAACTCACGGGACACGATGCGCCACTCTACACCACGCCGCAAAACACGCTCTACAACAGCCAAAAAACCAATATCGACTGGAGTATCAACCAATATTTAGCCGCTGGCGTCGATCCGCAGAAAATCGTCCTCGGACTACCCGCCTTTGGCTTGCGCTGGAACAACGTCACCGACACTCTGGGCAATGGTGGACTAGCCCAACCGGGCAATGGCGAATGGGGCGAACTGGCCTACAGCGACATCGTCCAGCTCAAATCCCAACCGGGCTACCAATACTACTGGGATGATGTGTCGCAAGTCCCCTATCTGTACAACGCCACCACCCGCCAATTTATCTCCTACAACGATCCCCGATCGATCGCCGCCAAATCCGCCTACGCCGACCAAAAAGGCTTAGGTGGCGTGTTCTTCTGGCAAATCATGAGCGACGTGCCGATCGACAGCCCGGATTCACTGCTGAATGTGGTCGGCATCGCGGCTTAGAACCTGTTGGTGAAGTTTGAATACTTGTAGCAAACGCCATGATCCCCTGTGCGAAACCCTTTGAAGGAGCTGCATGGGGGATTATAATTTGGATCGCTAGGTGCATAGTGCGGGCAAGCTGAAGATCAAGCAGTTCTGCTTCGACCAGGGCATCAAGTTCGAGTTTGAGGTCTTCTTGGAAGGGTTGTGATCTCGAGGGCATTGTGCCATTCTTGCATCAGTGTGGTGAGGCGCTGTTGCTGCTGGGCGGTGAAGAAGCGATGGTCTACGACCGGCCAAAGGCCATCGGGCTGAAAGTTGGGGGTGAGGAGGAAAAATTCTTGCCCGAGCTGTCCGGTTTGGGCGACGATCGCATCAAGGGCTTCTCCGGGGGTTTGTCCGGTTGAATGGGTTTCGCCTGCACTGGCGCGATAGTGCTGGTTACCTGTTTCGTCGGTGATCGGCAGGATGGAAATGGCGGTCATGACCGTTAGGGTTGCGTGGCTGGCTTGATTATAGCCCGATCGCTTCTCACCAACCATCCCCCCTCACCAGTCCCCCTCTTTACTTCTTTCTTCCCCATTTTCCTTTTTTACGCCAAAATAGAGCAAACACATTGGGGCGGATAACTTACCGGTTGGCACTCCAAAAGATTGAGCAGGCGGGGGCGGAACAGTGGGAGGAGCTGAATCGATCGAGGATGGGAAACATTACAGAAATATTCTATCGGCCCAATTCTCGATCGCTAAACCATCAATTTGTCCAAAGTCGATATAGTTTCTGGTGAGCAGAGTTGCGTTCTGGGTCAATGCAATTGCCGCAATTTTTAAGTCCATATTGCCCAGTCGGGGATAGCGCTTTCGCAACTGCTGATGTTCTAGGGCGGCTGCGTGATCGAAGGCTAGTATGGTGATTGACTGATAGTCGCTAGCCAGTTGTCGGAGACCGTCGTAGGCTAAGACGGTCTGATCAATCGTTTTAGCTCGACTGAGCAAGGCTAAGCGTCCTCTTGATTGTTCTTCAAAGGTGATGACTGTGGTTGCGACTTCTATGCCTTCACGGGCATCTAAGTTGGCTAGAATACGCTGTCCGTCGGGGCCATTGCGCCGGATTAAGCTGAGATGATCGGTATCAAGGATATACATGATCGCTACTGGGCCGATCGCCGCCATTCACGACCGAGCTGTTCTGCTTCATCAAAGGTTGGGTCATTAGCAGCACTCCCAGCAATTTTGTGCCACCACTTTTTTGGCTTAGCTGAAGGCGCATCGGACTTGATTATCAGACTTTTGAGCTGTACCATTTCTTGCTCTAGGCTTGAGAGGCGGTCTTCAAGTTGTTGGGATGTCATAGGAGATCTCCGATCGGCAGTCATTTGGCCCCATTGTAGCTCGATCGCTTCTCACCCACCATCCCCCCTCAACAGTCCCAGCAATTCCAAATTCAAAATTTTCGTTAGACTGAGGGTGTGAGCGACGAGAGGTGAGCGTAATGGAGAATATGCCACTCAGCTTCGGGACGTTAATGGCCCACTTGAATCGAGCGGTGAGTGGGATGCTCGACCCGCGA
>JANOQX010000236.1:0-40789 GCA_031415035.1 Cyanobacteria bacterium VAR_4_metabat_243 | reverse complement strand
GGCGGGCTAGTAAGGGAACCCCGCTGAAGCGGGCTAAGAAAAGTGTCAGCCCGCTTCAGCGGGGTTTCGCTCTACAGCCCGCCGTTGACGCGCGGGGCGGGTTAATGGCGTAGTCGGAGGAATGCGAATGTCCCTAACGACTCGCCAGCAATTCCTGCCATCGCCGCTCGATCAAACTGCTATACCGCAACTCCGGCAACCCATAGCAGCCCAGCGAATAGGCTTCATTCGTCTCCACCAGCAACGTGCGACCATCGGCCACAATGCCAAAGTCGATCGCGTAGGCGGCGGGGGAATCGGTGTAGGCTTCAATTGCCCGATCGATCACCGCAACATCGGGAAATAACCGAATATTGCCTTTGTAATAGCAGATTCCCAGCACTTCACCGTCCAAAACGAAAACCCGATACTCCGATCGAAACTCGACCATTTCCGAAACCACCACCACCTGCTCATCCGGCAATTGCGTCGTCGAAATCAAATCCCGAAATTCCTGCATCACCTTGCCAGGGAATAACTTGCGATCGGCAGGAAGCGGTTTGACAAACAGACTTTCGCCCGCATTCACCCGCGATCGGACTGCGCCAAGGGTGGCTGTTCCAACATAGCGATCGGCAAAGGCGGCAATCCGATCGGGAATCGACGGCAGTTCCGGCGGGGTGACCCCCAATTGTTTCAGCGCCGCCAGAACGACGGGAATCCCACCACAGACGATGCAATCGTCGTCCAAAGGCAACGCCGCTAATTCGGGATACTCGAAGGTACTCATCTCATAGCCTTTCTCTCGGAAGCCATGAAATGCCGTCAATGTCTCGATGTTGGCAAATTCTCCTTGGTGTTTTTGGATAAAGGCTTTCATGACAATCGACACAAATCAGATTGGCTCTATTGTAGTATAAGAAATATTTGTAGTGCAAAGATCACTCCTGGGGAAGCTAGAATTAGGTTGAACCTAGCGCGATCAGCGGCGTTCCGAATTTTAGCCAATGCCACCCAACGAACAATCTCCTTCGGCGGACCACGCGGAACAGTCGTTTCTGGAAGCGGCGGGGAATCTGATTGGATGTTTGGATGGTCCAGGTGATTTATCCACGAACCCAAAGTATTTCGAGGGCTTTGGGCGCGATCGACAAGCAATTCTCACTCAGTTGAATGAAGTTTATTCGGCGCAATTAACGGGTTTTGAGCCAGTGGTAGCGGCTTGCAATACGTCTCTGGTGAATCGGCAAATGTGAGATGGTGGATCCATGCAAATGTGATACATGCAAATTTAGGATAACTTCGCAGCGGAAAACAATCGTTTCATGTGAGTGAAATCACTTACTATGGGTTAAGTAAGTTTTATTGTTTATTACATCAACCCACTGAGATTCAGTGAAATTGATAATTTCCAACTTCACGACCGCTATTAAGTTAATGGATACGAGTTCGAAGGGATCATTTCATGTCCAGGACAGCAGACTATACTATTCAAGGTTTTCTATATCAATTCAACAAGACGCTGCTGGAAATATTGAGTTCACCAGATGATGCAGTTATTACGATTGAGGGCATAGTCGAAGACATTGACATTGAGACTTCTTCAATGCTGACCGCGATTCAGTGCAAATATCATGAGACACAAAAGTATACTCCAGGAAAAATTTATAAGCCTCTAATTGAGATGATGCATCACTTTTATCGGCATCATGGCAGAAGCACAAAATACATACTATTTACTCATTTTTCTGGCGATTTGACCCAGTCATCTTTGCCAGTCACTAAAGAAGTTCTTGAACAAGCGCTGCAATCTGGAAATTTGAAACTTGCTGGTAAAGTAGCTGACCTGACAGGGAACATTGATCTTGATGCATTTCTTAAAGAGTTTTCCGCACCTGTCGGCCCTTCCTTTGATGTACTTGTTAAAGAAGTACATCAAGTTCTTCAAGAAAATGGAATCCCAGAAAACGACATAGATGTCATTTCTTATCCTAATGCAATTAATTTTATTGCCACTTTAAGTTCCAAGCATGAGGTTGAAGAACGGAAAATAACCAAGAAAAAACTACTCTCTTCACTGCATAATGTCAAAAAGACAGTAGTTTCTCGTTGGACAATGGCCTTGAAAATGCGTAAGCAGATTCTTGAGGCTAAACGCAAAGAATTGAAGTTAAATCTAGATAAAAATTCTCGTCGTCGATATTTTGTGGTTCATGCTGATTCGCTAGAAAACGATTTTGAATCTGAAATTGTTTTGTTTGTCAAAGAATATTGTGACAAGTACTACTTTAAACAATCTCATATTGAACCACCACTTTTTTGCTTTAATACAACACTGGAAACATTTCAAGATATTCAATTTCGACTTCATAGGCAAGAACTGAAATCAACTGATGGCTATGTTGGAAGTAAGTTTGACAGAGATCATTTTTTTCGAAAACCTATGAGGCAGCATCACAGACATGGTGTTGCCGAATCTGAATTTTCTCTGCGTATTCTTCACTGGGATCAGCTAGAGACAATTAATTATCAGAAGGCTCAAGATCTCTTCATTATAGGTTCAGGTAGCTACAATGATTGGGATTCTCAAGATGTCAATGTTGAAGTATTAGCTGCACATTCATTTAAAGAAATAAAGTACATATTTGGGATTAGTCATGTCTACGAATAAGAAAGATAAAATTGGTCAAGTTGTTTCTTGTGCTCCAGAAGCAATTGTTGTCGAAATTGATGATCTAACAATATTTGAGGAGCACAAGAGCTGCCTCCAAGTTGGACGTTTTCTAAAGATTGCACAGGGGAACAGTGACCATACGATAGCAACCATTCGTAATGTGATGGGTGAAAATTCAGCCTCCCAAGATGAAAATGCTGAACCAAAATGGCGCTTTCGGATTCAATGCCAAGCCGTAGGCACACTGTCTGAAGGAGTCTTCGATAGAGGTAGTTTGCTACTTCCTGTACCTACTGAGCCAGTATATATTGCAGACGATACAACGCTCGATGTTCTGTTTGCGACTGGCAGCAATTACAATTTCCCTCTTGGGAAACTGTCGCTCAACAATAAAATCACGCTCAAAGTTAATGGCGATAGATTCTTCAGCAAGCATATTGCAGTAGTTGGTTCAACTGGTTCTGGAAAGTCTTGTACCGTGGCTAGTATCCTCCATGAAGCGGTTGGAATCAACGCAGGTAAAAATAGAAATGTATCAGAGCAAAAGAATTCTCACGTTGTAATCTTCGACATACACGATGAATATAGCCATGCCTTTACTTTGGCCAAGGACAAATCCTTTACATTAAATCGGCTCGACATTGATACGCTTCAACTTCCTTATTGGCTTATGAATTCTGAGGAATTAGAAAGTATGTTCATCGAGAGTAACGAGAGCAACTCTCATAATCAAGTCAGTCAATTTAAGCAAGAAGTTGTACTTAATAAGGAGAGACATAATCCTGGAATAAAGGAAATAACCTATGACAACCCTGTTTATTTTTCTATTCAAGAAGTATCTACATATATTTCGAATATGAATCGAGAGGTTATAGGAAGACTCGAAGGCGAGGATTACCCAAAACTTTCTGATGGCACTTTGATCAAAAATCGTGCAGAGCATTATTTTGATCGAGCCTGCCCTTTCGTGCAGCAATCAACGGCAAATGCAACCAAGGCAACAAATGGCCCTTTCAATGGTCAGTTTGATCGTTTTCTATCACGGTTAGATGCCAAACTTTCAGATAAACGTCTGCGTTTCCTATTGCAGGCAGTCAAAACTGATGGAAAACAATATAAGACTGATGATTTCCAAGAAATCATGAAGCAGTTTCTGGGCTATCTTGAAAAAGCAAATGTCACGATCGTCGATTTAAGTGGTGTACCTTTTGAAGTCCTCAGTATTACAGTAAGTCTGGTTTCGCGTTTGATCTTCGATTTTTCTTTTCACTACTCGAAGTTAAGACATGCTCAAGGAGAACTCAATGACGTGCCTGTCATGATTGTGTGCGAAGAAGCGCATAACTATGTTCCCAGGCATAATGATGCAGCTTATCGATCCTCCAAAAGATCATTGGAACGCATCGCAAAGGAGGGCCGGAAGTACGGACTTAGTCTCATGGTTGTAAGTCAACGACCTTCCGAGGTGTCAGAAACGATTTTCGCGCAGTGCAATAATTTCATTTCGTTACGACTGACCAACGATGCTGACCAGAGCTACGTGCGCCGATTGTTTCCAGACAACTCCAACGGGATAACTGATATCTTGCCAAATTTGTCACCCGGCGAATGCGTTGTAGTCGGTGATGCTGTTATCCTTCCTGCGGTTGTAAAGATGCCGATGCCAGATCCGCAACCGCAGTCCCAGAGCGTAAAAGTACATGAAGAATGGAAAAAACCGTGGCAAGACATTGCTTTTGAGGATGTTATTACTCGATGGAGGAAGGAAGAAGTTAGCACCGAAGTTCTCGAAACAACGGCTGGAAATTGCTAAAACAAGAATAGAACCATTTAGTCCGCGACTACTCGGATAAACCAGTAATTAAATGCCTTGGGAGTAAGCCTGACATGAGTAAAACCGCGATCGACCTACCAATCGACCAAATTGCGACCTTTTGCGATCGGTGGCAAGTGGCGGAGTTTGCGCTCTTCGGCTCCGTCCTGCGCGACGACTTCCGCCCCGACAGTGACATCGACGTGCTGCTCGATTTCTCCCCCAATGCCAAACGCGGCCTCACCGAAACCATCCAAATGTGCGACGAACTCGAAATCATCTTCGATCGAAAAGTCGATCTGATTGTCAAAAGCGCTATCGATCGGAGTGAAAATTGGCTCCGACGGCGAAATATTCTCGAATCGGCCCAAACAATTTATGCAGCGTGATCCAGAGTCATTAATTGATATCGTTACCGCCATCCGTCGGATCCTCCGCTTCACCGATGGCGTCAGTCGCGCTGACCTCGAAGCCAACGACGAAAAGCTATCCGCCATTCTCTACCAAATCTCCATCATCGGTGAAGCCACCAAGCGACTATCGCCCACCTTCCGTGATGCCCATCCCGAAATTCCCTGGCGTGAAATTGCCGGAATGCGCAACGTGATTGTCCATGAGTACGACCAGCTTGATCTCGACGTGATCTGGGATGTCGTGCAAAATAAGTTGTCAGAGCTTTTGCACTTGATTACCCCCATGATTTAATCGATCGCCTTACCTGAGGCTAAACCTGAGATGATCACAACCGCGATCGAGCTACCAACAGAAAAAATTGTCGCGTTTTGCGATCGGTGGCAAGTGGCTGAGTTTGCCCTGTTCGGTTCCGTCCTCCGCGACGACTTCCGGCCCGACAGCGACATCGACGTCATGGTGCAATTCCACCCCGCAGCCCATCCCACCCTATTCGATCTCGTCGCCATGGAAGAAGAACTCAAAACCCTCTTCCAACGGGAGGTCGATTTAGTCACCCGCAAAGGCATCGAAACCAGCCGCAACTACCTCCGCCGCAAAGCCATTCTCTCCTCCGCTCAGATCATTTATGAAACTTCTGGATGCATCGCATATGGCTGAGTATGGCGAATGGACGCGGCAGGGCGCAACATTGACCGAAGTCACGGCCCAAAAGGAATATGGCGTCGATCGTGACTTCATCGTGAAAGCGATCCAGGCTGGCAAACTTGAGTACCGCGAAGCATCCATGTTTGGGAATCCCTGCCTGAGAATTCTCCGCAGCCAGCTTGAGCAATATATTGCCGAACAACTTGGCCCACAGCATTTAGGCCACCAAAAAACTCAAACCGAACTGCGTCAGATCAAAAAGGAGATTGGCAGTCTCAAGCGCAAGCTAGCGGCACTTGAATCACGCAAAGCGGCGATCGAAGCCGCCATCACCCAATAAACCCTCGATCGGTCTAGATCTAGAGGGTTGAGCGCAGCAACGCGAAGTCGAAACCAACCGTCCCAACCACCGCCCTAAACCTGTACGGGCCGTCGTTCGGTCATCGGTTCCCACACATCAAACCCTTCGGTTAGCCACATCAAAAACCCTGGATTTATCCCGCCAACTCGGCGAAGATAGCAATGTGAGAAACGCAGTCGGGCCAAGCGCTGACTCAAGCCGCCAACATGCCGTGCCTCACGCCGTTAACTATCCTCTGATCTTAACTAACCGCAAGGAGCTTTACGGACATGGCAAACTTTTCCCTTGAGTCGATCTACAACTGGTACCGCGATTTGGTGCGCAACCCCAAATATCGCTGGTGGGTGATTGGCGGGAGCTTGGTTTACCTGCTCAGCCCGATCGATTTACTCCCCGAAGCATTGCTTGGCCCCCTCGGCGCGATCGATGATTTGGTCATCATCACCGTCCTCGCCACCGAACTTACGGGCATCCTGCGCGATCGGGTGACTGGCAAGAAAGCCAAATCCGACACCGACACCCCGGCAACGACCGAAATGGTTGATATTGCTGCCGTCGAAGTCGAGTAGTCCAGACGTGCAACGTTGAATTTCCTCCGATTTGATCAAACCCCAGGCATCACTGCCTGGGGTTTTTATTGGGGTTAAATATACTCAACCACTTCTGCCGTCGGATAGCGCACCTTGGGCTTCTGGGCGTACTTATCATCATCCGATCGATAGCCCGCCCCGCAGACCACAACCGCAGCGTAACCCTGCTCGCCCAACTTCAACACCTCGTCATACTTCGACGGCGCAAAGCCCTCCAGCGGCGACGTATCAATCCCCATCATCGCCGCCGTGGTCATAAACTGCCCCAGCGCAATGTAGACCTGCCGCGTCGCCCAGCCATCCATATCCAGCGGATAGGGCGGCTTCGCCATAAAGCCCTTGACCATGCCACCAAACCCAGCCAGGTTCTCGGCAGGGATACCTTGCACCTCGGCCATACGATTGACATACCGATCGACATCATCCCCATTCAAATCCTTGCGAATCGCGAAGACGACCAGATGGGACGCATCGACCACCTGGGCTTGCTTCCAGGAGAGTTCGAGCAGCTGCTCGCGGATGGCGGGGTTTTGCACCACGAAGAATTTCCAGGGCTGGAGACCAAAGGAAGAGGGCGACAGCACAAGGCTTTGCTCCAGGACGTGCCAGGCTTCATCCGAAATCTTCTGATCTTTGTCAAAGACCTTGGCGGCGTAGCGCCATTGCAGTTGTTGCAGCGCGGCGGCGGGGGTGGTGGCTTGGGGCATAGGGAGAGCGAGTGCGTGAAGGTCGTTTATTACTATAGAGGAATTGAGAGTGAGGAATTGAGAATGCAGAATTGAGAATTTTCTACATTCTCAATTCTGCATTCTCAATTCCACATTCCCCTCACCGCCGCCATCGGCGATAGCGCAGCCGCACCCGACGGGCCGTGAGTTGGGGCAATTGTTGGAACCATTGGCGTTGCTGACGGGCTTGCAGTTGCCGGAATGATTGTTGCAATTCCACCAAGTCGGGCGTTTCTCCGCCGTAACGCCAAGCCAGATAGGCATGGGTAATAATGTGGGGCGTCCGATCGCCGCGCAAAAATCCCCGATTCGCCACGATCCGGGCATATTCCCAAGGCGTCTGGGCCGGATGTTTGGGGATGCCTTGGCGGGCCAGCCAGTCGGTGAGCTGTTGGTACAGGCGGGCGGTGGGTTCGAGGCGGCGGAGTCGTTGCCAGTAGCGCCAGCGTTGGTACCCGGCCCAACTCAGCCAAAGCAGGAAGCTCCCCCCGATCGCGGCAGCAATGCCCAGGAGCCAACCCCAAGCGCCCTGCCGAAACAAGCCGAGAAAACGGCCAATCACATGACCCAATAGCGTAAAAATTCCACCCACGGCCCAATTCAGCCAGCCCGTCATCGGCGACGGCAGCCAGCCCGCGACCCATTGCCAGAAGGCTTTGAGCGCGGTGAAGGTTTGATTTTCCTCGACACTGGGCGGCGTCAGCGGATGGCCTGGAATGGGATCAAAGCTGAACCAGCCGTATTTGTGAAAATACACCTCGGTCATGGCGTAGGCGTCGGTGTTCTTCACCACGTAGTAGCCCGTAAACGGATTGAACTGCCCCGGCGCAAAACCCGTGACCAGGCGCGTCGATAGCCCGATCGAGCGCAGCAACATCGTCAACGCCGTGGCGAAATGGTCAGGATAGCCGCCCTGGTATTTGAAGAAAAACGCATCGACCAGATCATCCTGATTTTCCAAGAACGGCAGATCGGTTTGGACGCTGTAGCGCTGTTTCACTGACTGGGTCAGGAAGAGGGCTTTTTCGTAGTCGGAAGTGGGGGGGACGTTGGCTTGGGCCAGCAGTTCGGTGGCAAGTTTTTGGAGCTTGACCTGGAGTTTGGCCTCGATCACGCCGTAGGGATTGATTGGGGCTTCTTTGAGGTTGGGGTTGTAGTGGCTGTGGGCGCGTTGCAGAACGGCCCGATCGCGATAGGGCACATCGGAAATCACCGTGTAGGTCAGGCCCTCGGTCAAGGCCACGGGCGATCGAAGGCCCCCTTCCCGATCGATGGCGATTTCCTTCGTGGGAAAATAGACTTCCCTCGGCGCATCCATCGCCGGGATCACATTCGGCAAATCCGACACCATCGTATAGGTCTGCACCACGCGTTTCGTGCGGTTTAGTTCGATCTTCGGCGTCGGATAGAACTGATAGCTCCAGGGCGATCGGCTCAGGGTGTCAGTTTGCTCATTGCGGGAAATCTCCCAGCCTTGGCCGTTGTAACGATCGAAGGCCATTACCCGCCAGAAGCCTTCCGCCTGCGATCGCACCCGCATCACGACTTTTTCGGTCAGTTTGCCGCGCAGGTTTTGGTTGATTTTGGCATTGAAGCCGTAGTAGAAGGTGTCGTCCACTTCGCCTTTGCCCGTTTCCGGGGCGTTGCCCCGTCCGGCTTTGGTGCCATTGCCGCTGCCTTTGCCCTGGCCGATGTAGCCAGGATTCAGCACCTTTTCTGGCTCAAATTCGCCCTGGGTTTGGACTTGGGCGCTCATGGGAAAGGTTTGGATCTGGTAGCCCGGCAGGCGCGGCATCACGGCGAAAATCAACAGCCCCAGCCCAACGATCGTCCCAAAGATCACGGGCAATCCCGCCAGTCGGCGGGTTGGCCGTTCGGATACAGGGGCGGCCCATTGCCATTGCCGCAGTCCCAGGCGCGATCGGTAGTCCATCACCAACACGGGCAGCGCGATCGCCAAGAACAGCAGCAGCCACAGCCCAAAGGCCATGGTCTGGCTCAAGGTGCAGGCCACGCTGATCAAGATCAGACCAATGATCATCGAATAGCCCAGATCCTTGCGACGCGGCAAATCGAAGCTGTGGAGGATTTGGATCTGCACCAGCAAGCTGGTCAGCGCCACCCGCGTATCATTTAGTTGCCCACCAAATAGCAAGTTGCGGAAGAACAGCGCCAGCGCCACCATCATCCCGATCGCCAGCAGGAACTTCACCGCAATGTTGCGCCCATCCCGACTGCGCCAACTCCACAGCGCCCCCAGCACACTCGCCGGAATCGCCCAAACACTCAGCGTCGTCTCCGCCGCCACATCCGTCGCAATAATCCCAATAATCACCAACAATTGCGCCAACACCCGCAGTTGCCAAGAGCTTTCCGACGGTTCACGCGGCAGCGACTTGAGTCGTTCAGTCCAGGATTTTTGCGGCGATCGGACGGGGGACGACATAGCGGCGGCGGGGTAAATAGCTTGTAGGTTGGGTAGCGCAACGCGGAACCCAACGCCAGAATTCAAAGTGGTGTTGGGTTCCACGTTGTTTCACCCAACCTACGACTCCATTTTACTCGCTAAAAACGAAAGAAACGCCTCCCAACATTGCGGTTGGCAGGCGTTAAATAAACAGGAGAATTGAGAAGGCGTAACAATGATGTAACTGTGACGTCACTAAAATCAGACGTAACCGTAAATTGTCTAGGCGTCGAGGTGAATCGTAAAGGCGATCGCGTCCGTCTGACCCAACCGCACTTCCAGGACACAATCCTGGTCGATGTGCAGATCCGTCAGTTCAACGCTGAGCTGACCCGCTTGGCTCGATTCCGCCAACGATCGACGATCGGCACCGCGCAATTCGAGGGCACTACCGCAAGGCAGGGTGCCATCAATCCGCAACGTGGCTGCGCCATCGACGATTTGATAGTGGGTCTGGAGCACGAGGACACCCGCATCCGTGGCCCACTCATACCGCGCAACGGGTTGTGCCGCCGTCACGGTAATGGCGAGCGCATTGAGGATTTCCCTTGCGGCCAACAGCGAAAGCACCATCTGCTGGGTGGGCATCGCGGCATCGTAGTCGATCGCGAAGTCATCCCCGCCGAGCTTTTCTTGCAAGCTGGCGTAACCCGATCGGGCGGGGGACATCATCACCAAACCCGCCATTTGATTCAGGGAGCGGAACTCACCGGGGAATAGCGATTCCACGGCTTGTACCAACTTGGCCCCTTCCAGCAGTTTGGCGGTCGCCAAGGCCTGACATTTGTTCAACAATTGCACCAACACGGCGTCGGGTAATGTCACGGGCAACGACAGACGGCGCAGTTGGGCGAGCCACAGCGATCGGGTGTCAATCCCCGGAATCACCATCGCCGCCGCCACAGGCACATCGTCCTGATACTCGGCAATGGATTGTTCCCAAGGAAAGAGGGGGGGATTGCGCTGAATCTCGCTCTGCAAACGATGTTTCAACAGTGCATAAAAACGATCTTGCACAGCCTGTATGTCTCCTGAGTTAAGTGAATATTCCGTGAGGAATGGCGATGGAGCAAGCTCCGTAGGCTGATGTTCAAACTGAACATCCTCAGTATTCACAGAGCTATCACCTAGCTCCATGGCACCGAGATCAAGGCCTAAACGACGCACCAGATCAATGAATACTTGCTGGCGCGCGATCGAGTTGGGTTCCATCGTTGTAAACCTTTATTCATCAGTGGGATTACTCGCTCCGGACTGTTCGTTACGGATTTCCCAGGCTTGCTCCAAAATCTTAAACCATTGTTTTTGGACCTGGTTGGCGGTGCAGCCGATCGCCTTGGCGATTTCCGCATCCGATCGCTTTTCCTTCTTCAGTTGAAGGAGCATTTGTTGCTGGGGCGTCAGTTTTTCGGCAAAGGCCTCAATCTGTTTGGGGGAAAGGCCCAAATCTTTGTCGAGGTCAATTTCCAGCCATTGGTGCACCAATTCCCAGCGATGGGTAAAGGTAAACCGCACCAAGTGATATTTAAATCGCTGCTGGAGATAATCCCGTTGCCGCGCACTCAACCCCAAGATATGTTCGATTTCGTTGGCGGGCAAGTCCTTCAGCCGCAGCATGAAGTAGTCAATGCAGTCTTGCTGCTTGCGCTCTTGCAGATAGCCAACCAATTCCGCCACCACCGAATGGCGCAGCGAATCTTCAGCGGGTTCTTTGTCCTGGGCCACCATCTGCTCACGCAGACGCTGGGTCGAAGCGACGCTGAAGGCGTCGTCGGTCTCGGACATGCCGCCTTCGGCGGCCTGCTCCATATCCACCAGGGTTTCGCTGGGCTGCTGCTGCGAGAAGGTTTGGGCCCGCAGAATGATCAGCTGCTGATTGCGGCGTCCCGGCAGCGGAATCCGACGTTTGCCATAGCGTTCGGTAAACGCCATGTATTCGCCAAGTTCCAACATCGATTTGGGTTGATAGCGTGGATCCAGCTTCGTTTCACGCCGGAACGCATTCAGCGATTCCATATAGAAACTCTGCAAAAAATCCTCAATCAACGTCAGTCGCGCTTGGTAGCTATACTGACTTTTGGCGGGATTGATATAGCGGTAGACGATCGCACTCAAGGTGCTGTGCAGATCGACCCGTCCCCGGCGGGAGCCGAGCTGATAATAATGGAGACATTGCTGCAACCGGTGGCGGGCGAGGGTATAAGCCCACTCCATCACATCCCCGGAATCCTGAATGCGTTTACTCTCAGTACAGATCCGATCGACTTCCTCCGCCAATCGCCGCGCCACCGCTTGGCAATTGAGTTCGTTGGCTTTCGTTTCCTGTTTGAGTTCCGCTAACAGAAACTGGAAGATGGTATCCACGCGCTGGCAGATTTCCTGTGTTGGTTCTAACGTTTGGTAAATCAAGACCCACTCTCAGATTTTGGCAATAGATGACTTCAAAATCGAGCGAAAACCCCTGACTCTGACTAAATGCACATATCACTCTTGAAGCGGTAGATGATGAACCTCGATCAGCAGATCAAGACTCTTACTAAGGATGCCCCGAATGATCCGGAGATGCGTCAAATTACGGAAATTTTTGTGCCCGTACTGCGACGACTTGCAGGTAAATTCCGATACTTGGAATATTACGTTCTCCAAACCCCTGATCAATCATGGGTGAGTTTCACCCTCACCCATCGTACACAATCTCACGTAGAAAAAACCGCGATCTACGCATTTCCCTCCCCAAATGATGTCGCAACTGTCCTGCCTGACCTGGATTTGTCCGGGTTATCCCCAGTGCCGATCGGGATTATCGACCTGTTATTCCAGTTCTACGCGCTGCATTTGGGAGAAAGTTTAGTCTTGTTTGATACTAGTGAAAATACGGAGAGGGTAGTGGAATTACGTCGATCGGAATTTGAGGATTTACTCCAAGCCTCCGTGGATCCGCTACCCCCGGATATTGCGTAGGGTCGATCGAGCTTAAACCGCGACGATCGCCACATCGATCGTCTTCGCTGTCGGGGCATCGATCGTCACTTTGACATTCGGCCCAAAGAATTTCGCCAGCTTCGCTTCCTGGCGTTTCCAGTCCTCGAAGCTGACATCCTCCAAGCCCCGAAATTCCAGGATCAAGCCGTAGGAATCGTCGATCGCCGCTTCGCGAATACTCAGCAAGGCCGGATGTTCGTCAGTTTCGGGGGAGGCGATGCCGAGTTTTTCGAGGGCGGTTTCGAGATGGACGGAACTGCCGTATTGGTAGCGGGTGACATCTTGGAAAATCTGGATTTGGGCCGGGGTGGCTTTTTTCGCGCGCAGGGCGGCGATCGTCGCGGGCGGCGTGGCCGTAAAGGCCACCTTCGCGGGCGGCAGTTCCGAACCCTTCAACGCGAGGCCCAGCAGCGCCATCGGCACACCAAGCAGCGTCGCGATCGCCGATAGCACCGACGCCTCATGCAGATAATAACTGCCCCCAAAGAATCCGAGAACGGAGCCGAGGGAAAGCAAGAGCACCGCCCAGCGGATTTTTTGGAGGAAAGCCATAATAATTGCGACCGCGCGAGTTTACAAATCTATATAATTTTACGCGATCGGGGGCCGCGATCGGGTTAGCGGAGTGAGGTAAAGCCAGTTGGGCAAGTCGGCATGCCGTCGGCTTGGGGTTTGGGGATCGATCGGGCGCTAACGGTAACAGCAGCGGCACGGGTGCTCTCGCAAAGCGTCGCCATGGAGGTCATTTCCTGATTGCCCAACTCGACGATCCGCACCAACCCCACATAGGTCGGCAGTCCCCGTTGCGTCGGTCGGCCCAGGATCATCACAGCAGGTTGTTTGGACTGAGTGAATGTCGTCATCTGATAGCGATAACTCATCGACTTATAGCCGTCATCTTGACGCATCAGGTCATCAAACTTCGGCGTAAAAGTCGAAGTCTCCAAATAATAGGCCTGCTGCGATCGGACTAAAGTCCCCGTCATCTGCATCCCCTCAGTTTTTTGAGTCTTGAGGTCAGCGGGTTTTGCCTGGGCGGGAAGGGCCGCAGTAACAGCAATCAAGGCCACGATCGAGCTTGTCAAAGTCATTAAACGCATATTTTTATTCGGAAACGATATAAGAATGCTCACAGCCTAACTCAGCGATCCGGCGATCGGCCACCCTCGACTAGAGAATGCTGTTGGCGAATTGCTGGACTACGCAATTCACCCGCCCCGCGCGTCAACGGCAGGGCTAGCAAGGAAACCCGGCTAAACCCGGCTCAGACAGTGGTTTGAGTGCCCTTCAGGGTACTTTCCTTACTAGCCCGCAATTTATTCGCGGGGCGGGTGATGCCGTAGTCCAGAAAATTCTATGGTTCTAGCTCTTCCAACGGCTGCGCCACCGACTCATCCACCACCGGCTCCACAGGCACCGCCTCAAATTCCAATTCCCGCGCCACCACCTGCTCCATCGGCGGCGGCACTTGCGCCGCCGCCGGAATCTCCACAGGCACCACTTCGGGCATCTCCAACGGCTGCAATTCGCGATCGGCCACCACATTATCCAAGTTAATCGGCATCCGAATCGGCTGTAACTCTTGCAGCCAACACTCCGCCAAGGGCATCGCCCGCTCCAGATCATCCAACGGACGCGGAATCATCATCACCGAATGCAGCTCACCCACCCGCTCCGCTTCGGCCATGCCAGCTTCGAGCGCATGGGCCACGTTCGACACCGAACCGCGAATAATCGCCGTGCAAAGTCCCGCCCCGATTTTGTGATAGGCGGAGAGCGACACATCCGCTGCCTTCAGCATCGCATCGGCAGCCGCAACCATCGGCGGAAAGCCCACGGTTTCCACCAATCCCACGGCATGATCGCGAAACCGATTCTGCTCGCGCCCCGTAATCAAATTCGCCAGCTTCGACCCGATCGGCAAAATCTGATCCAAGTTCTCCATCGGTCGGGCGGTAATTAGTGACGAAAATTTCTGACCAAACTGCGCAGCGACTTGTTCACCCGTCTCGATCGCCAACCGCACGTCAGAAATCCCGCCCCGCACGACTGCCGTACAATGCCCGCCGCCAATCTGCTCATAACCCACCAAATCCACGCTCGAAGACTTCAGCATCATATCGGCCACTCCGACGATCGCGGGGAAGCTCTGAACCGAAATCAGTCCCAAGGCCTTATCCACGTAGGGGTCGTAGGGATCGTTCATAACACCTTCGCGCGCAATAGGGCCACAGGCAAGGCCGACAATTTCCGCTGGGTCGAAACGTAGGCCCGCTGGGTAAACACGTCGTAACGATTCCGCTCGATCGCGTTCAAAATCCAGCTATAGGTCATGGAAGCCGCCCACACGGGCCATTTCGCATCTTCGCTCAGGAAGCCAATGCCCCGCTCCGCTTCGACAAAATACTGCCGCGCCCGATCGATCTGGAACTGCATCAGTCGCTCCCAGCGATCGTCCACCACGCCTTTAAGCAAATCCGCCTCGGTGTAGTTGAATCGCCGCAGGTCTTCCAGCGGTAGATAAATCCGCCCCCGCCGCGCATCTTCGCCCACATCCCGCAAAATATTCGTCAATTGGTTCGCCACACCCAGGGCCACGGCTTCTTTGATCGGCAGATAGGGCGATCGGCCGACATTCCAGGGCGAACTGTCCCGCAAGGTTTCATTAATCCCCATGATCACAGTGGACATCAAGCCCACTGTGCCCGCCACCCGATAGCAATACAGGTCAAGCTCTTCAAACGTCTCATACCGACTGCGATACAAGTCCATCCGCTGGCCTTCAATCATGTCGCGGAACGGCTGGATGTCCAGATCGGGGTACCGCGCGATCGTATCCACCAACGCCACATCAAAATCATCTTGGGGATGGTGCTTAAACAATCCCTCCAGCCGTTCTTCCCAGGCATCAAGGTGACGACCCAGCGTGTCGCTATCGAGCTTGGCGGCGGCATCACTGTCCACCAACTCATCGGTGCGGCGACACCAGACATAGATCGCCCAGATGGCCTGACGCTTCTCGATCGGCATCAGCAACGTCGAAAGGTAAAAACTTTTGGCAAAATCCGCCGTCACCTGTCGGCACGATTCGTAGGCGACGGGAATCGACGCCAGGGATTTCACACGGGGAGTTTCGGGCAATTGCAGCATTCCGATGCAGGTTGCGAAGTTGGCAGTAGGATAATTCATCATCTCATGATCGTTCGCTACAGCGGCAGGCGATCGTCGATTACCCACCGCTTTTTGTCCTGTCTCGTGATTAACCGGCCACCACCAGTTCCGGCGGGGTCGCCACTGGGGTAATCGTCTGACTCACCGCAATTGCCTGTGCCGCCAGCTTTCCCGATAATACCGCTCCCTCCATACTGCCAAAGAATGGCTGCGCCGTATAGCTCCCCGCCAGGAAGAAATTGGCGATCGGACTGGTTTGGGCCGGGCGGAAAGCTTCCCGCCCCGGCGTCGCGGTATAAATCGATCGGGGCGTCTTCACCACATGGGTCTTCAGCACCTTAGCCGGAGTCGGAAGATGGTCAGGGAAGAGCTTTTCGAGTTCCTTGAGGGTCGCGGCGACAATTTCCGCATCGGACTTGCTGATCCAGTCCGCCGCCGGAGCCACCACCAGTTCCAACATCGACTTATCTGGATCCTCGTATTCCCGACAGGTATTAGTCATGTCGGCGTAGACGCTGAGAATCGGCGATCGGGAAAACAAGGTGTGGTCGATATTGGTCAGCTTCCGATCGAACCAAATCTGCACATTAATCACGGGCACCCCTTCCAACTCATCCAACTTCTGGAAGTAGGCGATTTCGCGCCAGGATTGGGGCAGCAAGGTTTTGATCACATCCACGGACATGGCGGAAACGTAGACATCAGCCACCACATCCTGATCCGCTGCCCCATTTAAACCCCGCAGAATAAACTTCTCCACGGTGCCATCGGCCTTCAGCACAATCTGCTTTAACGGCGCACTGGTATGGACTTCGCCGCCCCGATCGGTAACATAATCCACCATCGGCTGGCAGAGCCGCTCCGGTGGTGCCCCATCGAGATAGCCAATCAACGAACCATCCTTCTGCTGAAGAAATTTGTTCAAAGCCCGCAGGGGAATCGTGGCAGAGATTTTGTCGGGGTCAATGAACTTCAGCGCCTTACAAGCGGCAATGAAGATTTCCTGATCCACTTCTTGGTCAATCCCGCGTGACACCAGCCATTCGGAGAAGGTGTACTGATCCTGGGACTCGACATATTTGTCGCCCATGACGATCGCTGGAATCAAACCCACGGCCAGTCGTACCTTCTGGCTCCAGGTCAGCATGTCATTGTTCCGGACGATCGAGGCAATCACATTGAACGGCGCGGGCAAATTCGGCACATCAAACCAGGACAGCACGCCCGGCTTATCGGGCTGGTTGAAAATCAGGGCATGACGCTTCCACTGAATTCGATCGAGGATCTTTAGCTCGCCCATCAGTTGGAGCATATTCGGGTAAGCACCAAAAAAGTTATGCAGGCCCGTCTCGACCCAATCACCATCGTCATCCTTCCAGGCGGCCACCAAGCCACCCAGGACATCCCGGCTTTCATAGACGATCGGTTGATGACCCGCATCGACCAAATATTTCGCACAGGCCAACCCGGCCAATCCGCCACCAGCGATTGCAACGCGCATGAGCTTCTCTAGTTCACTTCAAACGGTTTAACTTAACTGGCTCTGATTATACGTTACATCCCGTTACATTTTTGGCAGGGCGCTGGAAAGGTGGAAGCGTTAGAATTGGCATAATCATCGATCGGGCAACCAGCATGTCACCCATTCGCCAAGAACTCCTTGCGGTCATCGAAACCGCATCCGATGCATCCCTCGCGCCGATTCTCCACCAACTGAAAGCCTCGATCCAGTCGGCAGCCCTGCGGCCTGCCTCTGGCCGATCGCTCCTGCGCCACGCGGGCAAGTGGCGAGGCGATGATTTTGAGGAATGCCTTCAAGCGGTTTACGACAGTCGCAGTGAAGCAAAGTTCTAAACCGCCATGTACCTTTTGGATACGAACCACTGTAGTCGGATTATTTTGGGCGATACCAACGTGATCGATCGGGCAAGTCAAGTCGAGGAAGGCAACCTCCTGATTTGTACGATCGTGCAGGGTGAGCTGGTTTACATGATGGAGAAATCCCAACAGCGCGAGGCGAATCTTGCCATCCTGGCCGATTTTCTGGAAGATATTGCCATTTATCGCATTGATGAACAAACGGCCCAGATTTACGGACAACTCAAAGCCCGCATTTTCAAGCACTTCGCGCCCAAAGCGCTCAATCAACGCCGCAAAGCCACAATTGCCTCACTGGGGTTCGGCGATAATGATTTATGGATTGCCGCGATCGCGCTGCAACATGATTTGACGATCGTTTCCTCGGACAGTGATTTTCAACGAATGCAGGAAGCACAGACTTTAGTTGTCGAATCTTGGATATAGCCTCACATCGATCGGGACAGCCGCCGCAACCGATCGCGCAGGATCAACCCCTGCACCATCAGCAAAACCATCATCACGCCCCAAGCCACAAACGCCAACACCATCGACGGGTCAAGGCCGCGCTGGAACGAGGCCTCATACAACAGAAACCACAACCCCGGCGTAAAATAACCCGCCAACAAATTCAACCCCGGAATCGCCATACAGAACCCCGGCAACACGATCGCGAAAATCAGACTCCCAGCAGCCCAAACATAAGGTTTCGGCGTTTCGATCAGCAACATCAACTGCACCAACACCGCGTAATTCGCCACCAGCGTCACACTCAACGCCAAGCCCAGCACCGCCGCCCCAAAGGACTTGCCCGTCGCTGGCAACAGCAGGGAAATCAACGAATAGGCAATCAACGCACAAATCAAAATCGCCGTCACGCCGGGACTCTTATCGCCAAACAACCGATCGCGGATCTGCTCCGATCGGCGTTTGCCAGGAGATGTATTCGCGGCCCGTTGGGCGATCGCGATTTCCTGCCGCCCGCGAAACCAATCTAGCAAGGTTTGGCGCGGCGTCGAAAGCATAAAGATTAACGGCAACGACCCATAAACCGCGATCGACGCGACGATCGACAGTTGGGTAAATCCATACGTCCCAGGATTCCCGCCCGACATCATCTGACCCGGCACCATGAAACCCATGACCAGCAGCAGCGTATAGGTGACGATCGCGTAGCCTTGGCGCTTACTCAACACCGTCGCCGTGGGTTTGCGGAACGTCCGTTGCAGCACCCGCCACAGCCAGTAGGTCAGCAAAGCAATATTGCCATACACAAAAATATGCGCCAGCAACCAATCCTGATTCACCAGTACCCCAAACCAGCGAATCAATAAAGTATTCGCCCCCGCCGCCGCTGAAGCCGCTTGAGCATCGCCCGATCGCCCAAAAAACAACAGATTCAGCAGCCCAATCCCCGGCACCCCAGCGAATACAATCAGCGCCACCGCGCCGATACCCGACGCCCCACTAATCCCTAGCGTCCGCGTTTGCGCCCCGCCACTAAATCCCGCAAACATACTCGCCGTAAACAACAACGCCGCCCAAATCAACGTCGTCAAATAAAGGCTGATCGAAGTCCCGATCGACACGCCCCCCAACAACCCCGAAATCAAATGCAACGGCAACAGCAATAAAAAGCTGAAATAGCCGAGAATTGGCACACCCAGCAATTTGCCTAACAGAATATTTTGGCTCGATCGTGGACTCAAGCGGAGAAAATTTAGCGTTCCCTTTTGCGTTTCCTGGGCGATATCGTTCACCAACGCATAGGCCCCTGGAACATACAGCGCATAGGGCAGAATCCCCGTCAACACCGCAAAGATTGCCGCCCACCAGCTCCGCCAATCCGTCCGACAACCCGCCCGCGCTGCGCCGAGACAATAGTCACTGTGCTTGTCCGCTCCCGGCAGCATCGCGGCAAAGAACGACAGCAACAACAGTTGGGCGACCACCACAATGCCGATCGTCACCAGCACACTGCGCGGTTGAAACCGTCCACGCAGTTCCCGCAACAATTGCGGATTCCGATCGCCCAATTCATTTAACCAATTCGCCGTCATCTTAAAACCCTCAAAAATCAACCCAAACCGAAACCATCACGACGTGCGTTGGTAATCCATCTTCAGGAAAATCGATTCCAAATCCTCCTGCACCACATGGAAATCCGTCACCGCCAATTCCGCCGCCAACAATGTTTGCAACAATTGTGCCCGATCGCCATCGCCCCCAGCAAACGTGGCTTTCACCGTTCGATCGTTCACCACGACAATATCGGTAATTTGCGGTTGTTCCGCCAACAGCGATTGCAATCGATCGCACTGGTCCAACACCGAAATCGTCAAATGCTGCACACTGAGCCGATCGTACAAATCTGCCAACACCGCACTTTCGACTAACCGCCCCTGCTCCATCACCCCGATCGCCGTGCAAAAATTCTCCAAATCACTCAAAATATGCGACGAAATAATGATCGTCATCCCATCCGCCTGAAGCCGTTTCACAATTTGGCGGAACTGCGATCGGGCCAAGGGATCAAGCCCCGAAACGGGTTCGTCCATCAGCAATAAATCGGGTTTGTGCACGATCGACTGAGCCAAACTCAGCCGCTGCTTCATCCCCCGCGATAATGTGCCAATCACCGCATTCCGCTTACTTTCCAGTTCGACAATGCCTAGAACTTCGGAAATTCGGGCCGATCGCTGCGGTTCCACTTGGAAATATAGCCGCGCCATATAATCCAAATATTGCCAGACCAGCATATCGTCGTAGAGCGGATAGTTGTCCGGCAGGAAGCCGATGCGGCGCTTTTGGTCGGGCAAATGTTCACCGTAGACCAGCCGTTGGCCATCGAGAAAGACTTTGCCCAAAGTTGGCTCATCGGCCAAGGCTAATAGCCGTAGCAACGTGGTTTTGCCCGCGCCGTTTGGGCCAATTAGGCCGTAGACATCGCCTCGGCGGATTTCGAGACTCACATCATCGAGGGCAAGATGCCGATCGAATTGTTTGCCCAGATTTTGGGTCGTTAGCAGCATAGACGATCGCGGGGTAATAGCGGTTCTACACTCATTTTGCCCTAGAATTCTGGGGTTGCCTGCAAAGATTTATTGTTAGAATCAATCCATATCCGTCCTGTGCCAAGGCCCAATATGCCGTTACTCGACCAAATCCATGCCACGATTTCCCTGGGCGAAGCCAGCGGTTACATTGCCGAATGCCAGGAAATTGCCGTCATCACCCAAGGTGAAACATTGGATGAGACCACCCTTAACCTGCGTGAAGCGGTAGAACTTTACCTCGAAGACGAAGATCCCGCAGAACTTGGGTTTACGCAAAAACCCGCGATCGTTATCAGACCCCAAATTTTGCCATAGAATTCAAGGACGATCGGCACAGCAGAATCCAATCGCCATGACCCGTAAACCCAACTTTCGACGGCAAATTCAGAATATCTTATTGGGCTTCGCGTTGCTGGGTCTAATGGTGATCATCACCGTCAATGTCGGCGGGTTCTATTGGCTAACAACCGTCTCCCATCAGAAATACTATACTATCCGATCGTCATGCTCGGCGTCTGGTGTGGCACGACCTATCTGCTCTTCAACGATAAATTTCCCAAAAATACATCCACACCCCACAAAATACGGCTGTTGGCATATGGACGATATTTGGCGGTTCCAGTTCTGAGCCTGCTGCTGTTGTGCTACATGGGCTTAATCCTAATCACTGTGGCAATGCCGATGATCGGCTACCGACACTGCGCTACAATCCAAACCCCAACAGCGGTTTATCATTTGGATTTAGTGAAAAGCATCGATCACAACTATCGCCTCACCCGATGCAACCAATGGCAGATGTGCCAAGTCATCGCACAGTCCGTCGATGAAGCTGTTCTGAATGGGGAGAAGTTGCACATTGATGGTAATTTCATTTTCGCCACCGCCGCGAATCAATCGAAACCGATTATCTGGCCCTATGAACCCAACGGTCGATCGGTTGAACTGGTCGATCGACTCCAACTGGAAAAACCTTAAAACTCAATCGGAATCGGTTGATCAACTCGAAATTTGACTGACTCCGCTCAACCATCGCCCCGCGCGTCAACGGCGGGCTATCGGGAAAACCCCACTAAAGTGGGCTAACCCCAATGCCAGCCCGCTTTAGCGGGGTTGACTTACTAGCCCAACCTTGACGCGCGGGTGGGTCATGCCGCAGTCAATCAGTTCGCTAACAAAACCATCGAACTCGCGTCATGACGCTCGATCGTCCGTCAACTCCTGCAAATCATGCTCCACCATCAACTCCACCAATTCCTTAAACGAATGACGCGGTTGCCAACCGAGCTGGGAGTGAATCTTATCGATCGACCCCGCCAACAACACCGCCTCATCGGGCCGATAAAACGCCGGATCAACCGACACATAATCCTGCCAATTCAACCCCACATGACCAAACGCATACTGCACCAACTCCCGCACCGAATGCACTTCCCCACTGGCGATTAAGAAATCATCCGCCACCTCCTGTTGCAGCATCAGCCAAATCGCCTCCACCACATCTTTGGCAAAACACCAATCCCGCTGGGCATCCAAATTCCCCAACTTCACTTCCTTAATTAGCCCCAACTTCACCTTCGCCGCCGCCTGAGTAATCTTGCGAAACACAAACTCCGCGCCCCGACGAGGCGATTCGTGCGTATAGGTAATCCCACAACAGGCGTAGAGCTTGTATTGATTGCGATAATTAATCGTCATCCAATGGGCATAGGCCTTCGCCACCCCATAGGGATTGCGGGGCCGAAACGCCGTGCGCTCCGTCTGCGGCGACTCATCCGGCTGCCCAAACACCTCACTACTCGACGCCTGATAAAACTTCGCATCCGGCTTACAGCGCCGAATCGATTCCAGCAAGCGCGACACCCCCAACGCCGTATATTCCGCCGTCAACGCGGGCTGCGTCCAGGACAGCGGCACATAGCTCTGAGACGCCAGGTTATAAATCTCATCGGGCTGCGATTCCGTGATCACATCCATCAACGACGACTGATCGAGCAAATCACCGGAGAGGATTTGCACCTTGCCGCCGAGGTGCTGAATCCGATCGAGATTCCCCGAACTCGATCGCCGCACCAAGCCATAGACTTCATAGCCCTTAGCCACCAGCAGTTCCGCCAAGTAGGAGCCATCTTGGCCCGTCAATCCCGTGATCAGCGCTTTTTTCGCCATAACAAAATTTCGATAAGTTGCAATGTTATTGTCTAGTCCATTTGCCACCCACTACTCTATAGCAAGCTGTCCACACAATTCACGCCCCCACAATTCACACCAGACTTTGGCCCGCATCTGATAGGCTAGACACCATTAGTCTTACCCCGATCGCCCATGGCTCCTGCAATCGCCACGAACCTATGCTGTGTCCGCTGTCAGACGCCCACGCTGGTCAAGGCCGAGCCACAGACGTTGCGCTGCCATACCTGTAACACCACCTATCCGATCGTCCATGGCGTGCCGATTCTCTTCGCCGATGTGGTGATCGAACCGACTGCGCCGCCCCAACTCGAAACGATCGTCACCACCGTCATCACCTACCAGGGACTGCCACCGGATCAAGCGATCCAGGACACCCTCAGCGCAATCTTTTCAAAGAAATATGGGTTTTCCGATTTTTTGATCGATGTGGAAAGTCAGCAATACCTCGATCGGATTGCCTCCAGCCAAGTCACAACCACGATCGCTCCCCCCGACCCCGATCATGCGGTGAGTCTGAAAGCCACCATCAAATCCTTCGTCCCCACCCCCCTCCGCCAAAAACTCCGCCAACTCCGATCCAAACTTCAACCGCCCGATCCCGATCCAGTTTCCGTACCGCCCGCACCCCTCAAGTACGAATGGCTCGGCGACTATCTCCCCCGGACAATGCGCTCCAATCACTGCTTTACGGGCAATGTCCGGTTGCAGAATCGCGGTAATCAGCCGATCGTCTCCGAGGGCAAATACCCCGTGCGACTGGCTTACCATTGGCAAACAGCCCACGGTGAACGACTGAGCGACATCCCCGAACATCGCACGCCGCTCCCGATCGCGCTTCAGCCCGATCAATCGATCACCCTCCCGATGCTGATCGAAACCCCCAACACCCCTGGAAAATATCAGCTTCAGCTCTGCCTCGTGCAGGAACATGTCTGCTGGCATGAAGGCAATGGACAGACGATCAGCATCACCATTACCACCGAGCCACCCGTCGATCGCAGCGCCATCTGGCATGTGGGCGAAGTCATTCCGAGCTATCACGATGATCATGTGAAGGCGCTCGACCACCTAAGATCCCAACTCCAAACCCTCGGCACCGATCGGCCCAAGATCCTCGAAATCGGCGGCAATGCCCGTCCCATGTTGTTTTGCGGGATTCCGGGGGAGCTGTACAACCTGGATGTGGATGTTCATGGGCTGCAAATCGGCAATTTGATGGATGAGACGATCAAACAAAATCCCGACGGCATCACCTTTATCTGCGCCGATGCCAATGCCATTCCGTTTCCCGATGGGTATTTTGATTGCATCACGATGTTTGCGTCCCTGCACCATTTCCCGAATTTGCGGACAACCTTGCGATCGCTCGCCCAAAAAATCCAGCCCGACGGATTTCTCGCCATGCTCTGTGAACCCGTCGGCCATTTCTACGGCACCGAAATCGACCCGTCATTCCGCGAAGAGCTACTCAAAGGCGTGAACGAACAAAGTTTCTCCCTGCCCGAATATGCCGCGATTTTCCAGGATGCGGGATTAGTCCCCGATCGCATCATCATCGACGGTTATTCCCTCAAAGCCTTTCTGAAAAAGTCCCCTGCTACTTAAAAATTATGGAATTACAGTTTCACGTGCCCGCTGATGTCAGTTTCCCCCAGGCGATCGCCCTCGCGGAAGAAATTCTCGCGTTGCCCGCCGACCCCGATGATGGGGTACAAACCCAGGCGATCGCCGCCTTGCTCCAAACCAGCAATGGCGCAAGGGGTTTCTTTGTCACGTTCCTCACGGGGGAGTCGCCTCTGGCCGATGCACCGACGGCGGGGATTATTCGTGCGCTCAAATCAGCTCCCGCGATCGTCGCCGACCTGATGACCAAAAATCTCGCCATGTCCACGGCGATGGAACTCACCCACCAAGCCAATGGCGACGCCGACCAAGCCGCCGGATCAGCGCGGGTACAGGCCCGATCGCGCACCCTGATTACCGCCCTCCAACTGCCCGCCCTCCAAACCGAGTTGCAACGCCTCCTCGATAGCGCGACTACCGCCACCGGAGAATACGCGGAATTCCTCACCCGTTGGGGCTATGATGCAGAACAGCGCCAAGCAATTCAGCAAGTCGTCGCCGCGATCCTTTCTGTCCCCTAATTGACCTTTGACCCATCCGCCCTTGACCACCCGTCGTCACCGCTATCGCCTCACCCGCTCCCACCTCGATCGTTGGTGGGAACAAGCCGATTTGCTCAAAACTTTGATCCAGCGCGATCTCGAAGCGCGCTACAAGGGGTCATTGCTGGGGCGGTTTTGGGTGGTGCTGAATCAGGTGGCGCAGCTATTGGTCTACACCTTCGCCTTCTCGATCGTCCTCAAGGCCAAATCCGCCGATCTCCAGTCCCTCGGGATTCAGGATGAAAGTGTCGCCTATGGGCTATGGCTGTTTTCCGGCTTGGTGCCCTGGATGGCCTTTACCGTCGGCGTCACCCAGGGCGCGACCTCGGTGCTGGCTCAGCCCAATTTGGTCAAGAAGGTGATTTTCCCGTTGGCGTTGCTACCGTTGGTGCCCGTTGGATCGGCGTTGATCGAAAGTTCGATGGGCCTGATGCTGTTGTTAAGTGCGATCGTTCTGGCGGCCCACACCTTACCTTGGACGATCGTCCTGTTGCCGCTCGTCTGGATACCCCAGTTCTTGTTGACCGCTGGGCTGTCCTACTTGACGGCGGGCCTGACGGTCTACCTGCGCGACATTCCCCAAACCCTGATGGTGGTGACGAATTTGATGTTTTATTTGACGCCGATCGTCTATTCGGTCAGCGTTTTACCCGGCAATTGGCAAAGCTTGATCTTCTGGCTCAATCCCATGGCCGCGATCGTCCAGCTCTACCGCGATCTCTGCTTTCACCGCTGTCTGACGGTGCTGAACCCGCAGAATCAACCGATTTGCCAAACCGACCTCGTCACCCAGATCACCCTGAAGACGCCGATTCATTGGGGCGAATTAGCGATCGCGACGGTGATTAGCCTGAGCATATTCGCGCTCGGATTTGGGGTCTATCAACGACTGCGCCGGGGGTTTGCCGATGTCCTCTAACCTCACCCCGCCCGCGCGCCTCACCCTCGATCGTGGCCTCACCCTGATTCACCAAGCCACCCCCGGCACGGGCGTCGTCGCGATCGATGTCTGGATCAAAGCCGGGTCAATCTTCGAACCCGATGCCTGGTCGGGCATGGCACATTTTCTCGAACATATGATTTTCAAAGGCAGCGATCGGCTGTTGCCGGGGATGTTCGACCAATCGATCGAGCGCTACGGCGGCACCGCCAATGCGGCCACGGGCTACGACTACGCCCATTACTACATGGTGATGGCCCAAGCCCACTTTGCCTCCACCCTACCCGACCTGGCCGAAATCCTCGTCCATGCGACGATTCCCGACGCGACATTTGACGCTGAACGGCAAGTGGTCTTGGAGGAAATGCGGCAATGCTGGGATAACCCGGATTACCTGGCCTATCAACGCGTCGGTGAATTGATTTATCCCGGCCATGGCTATCAACGGCCCATCCTCGGCACCCCGGAAACCCTGGCTGCATTGACCCCAGAGACGATGCGCCAGTTCCATCGCGCCTTCTACCAACCGGAGAATATGACGGTCGTCGTCGTCGGCGATGTCGATCAAGCCACGACGATCGATTTAATTAGCCAACATTTCTCCGACTTTGCCGCCGCCACGCCGCGTCCCCCCGTCCCGATCGTCGCCGCCGCCCCACTCACCCAACATCAACAACAGGAATTGGCCCTGCCCCAACTGGAAGAAGCGCGGCTGATCCTGTCCTGGCTGACGCCGGGCTGGGGCGAATCCACTGCGGCCCACCTGCGCCTGGGCTATGGCTTTGATCTGTTGTCATTGGTGTTGGCCAGTGGCCGCACCTCGCGCTTGGTGCAAGAACTACTCGAAACGCGGGGATTGGTCTATGGGATTGATGCGAATTTTGCGTTGCAGCGGGATTCGGGGCTATTTGGCATCACGGCTTGGCTGCCGGAGGCGGACATCGCCGCTGTGACCGCAATTCTCCACGATCGGGTCGCCGCCCTGAGCCAAACCCCCATCACCCCCGCCGAACTCCAGCAATACCAACGGTTCCTCCGCAACGAAGCGGCCTACGCCACCGAATTGCCTGAGCAACGGGCCGGACTCTATGGCTATTACGACATGGTGGGGGATTGGGCCGGGGCGGGCACTTATCTGGAGACGATCGCGACGATCGATGCCGCCGAATTGCAATCGATCGCCCAGCAATATCTCCAATTCGAGCAATGTGCCGTGACGATCGTCCGATCGGCGGATTAAGTCACCAGGTCTAACCCCGCTACCTTATCGATCTGATAATCCCGGCCCGGACTGATCGCCAGACGATTACCACCGGGGAAAAAGTTCAGCACTTCACCCGAACCAACCGGCGTGAAGGCCGCATCCTTGATCCCAAAAATCACCAAGGTATTCGTATTATTGTTGCGCCAAATCACATCCGATGTGCCGTCCTGGTTCATATCCGCCACCCCGTCAATTTGCCAACGGTTATCACTCGCCGCTAGCAAGGTGACGTCCGTGGGTTTACCATCCGCGCCAAATGTCCAGATTCGACTGACATTGCCCGTCTGATCCCGCCAGAGCACATCCTTACGGCCATCATTATTGAAGTCGCCCACCCCACTCACTTTGAAGTTGAGGCCGAAGTTCTGTAGTTGTGCACTCTTGCCCGTCGGCCCGCTCTTAATCATGGTGCCATCCAGTTCCCAAAGCACCACCTCTTGGGTGTCCCGTCGCCACAGAATGTCGGTCTGGCCGTCGCCCGTGAAGTCGCCCAGGGCTTGGATATTCCAGGCATTGCGATCGCCCGTCGGCTGGTAGCCATTCGCCACACTGAAGGCCCCATCACTGGTCACCGAGAGACCCCGCGCCAGCACATTCGATTCATCCGTCGTCCAGATGACGGTGCGATCGTCGGGCCGATTGTAGAAGACCAAATCCCCCTGGCCATCGCCATTCATATCGGCCACACCCACCAAGACCCAACCCAGTCCCGGTTTTGCCACTTGACCATTGAGCGCACCAAATGCGGACCCGAAGGTGTATTCCCGATCGGCTTCCACCGTCGAAGTTTGACCATTGAACTGACCGATCGTCAGCACGCGAATCTCGCCGCTGGTGGTCGTGGTCGCATCGCGGGTATAGATGATGTCGCGCACACCATCGCCATTCATATCCACCGTATCCACCAAGCGCCAAATCGCTGGATCGTAGCGCACATTCGTCCCGACGCGAGCATCGCCAATGCCCTGACCATAGGTGAGGTAGCGCGCATCCACCAACTGATTGGGCTTGTCCTGATTCCAGATCACGCCCGTTTGATCGACGTTACTGCGCCAGTAGATTTCGGTGCGTTCCGGTGCACTGAGCAACACCGTCGCCTGGTTGGGCGTGACACTCGCAGCCACGATGTCGAATCGCTCATCCCCGTTCAGATCCGCTGTGGCGATCGCACCGGGGGAGGTCACAGTCAGCGAAGTCCCCACCGTCAGGCCACCGCGATTATTCCCCAGGGCGATCGAGAGATTATTGCTCCCCAGGTTGGCCGTGGCAATATCGAGCTTGCCATCATTATTAAAATCCTCCACGGTCAAAGCGGTCGGCTGATTGCCCACGGCCACCGTCGTCCCGACGGCAAAGCCACCCGCGCCATTGTTGAAGGCGATGGCAATCGTATTGGCTGTTTGATGACTCGTGACGATGTCAAGTTGATTGTCATCATTGAAGTCACCGAGGCCGATCGCACTCGGCTGCGTCCCCACGGCAACGGTCGTGCCCAAGGTCAATCCACCCTGGCCGTCGCCCACAAATGTCGTGACATTATTCGATCGCGCATTGGCGATCGCCAGATCGTCAGTCCCGTCGTCATTCAGGTCGCCCACGGCGATCGCCACCGGGCCAGCCCCAACAGCCAAATTCGGCCCTAATCCAAAGCTGCCATCGGCATTCCCGAAGGCGATCGTCACATTATTCGAGCCGCTATTGGCGATCGCTAGATCCAAATTTTCATCGGCATTAAAGTTACCGACGGCGATCGCACTTGGGTTCGTCCCCGCGTTCAACGTCTGGAACGTGAAGTTACCCGCGCCATCATTCAAGCCGATCGAGACGGTGCCTGCCACCGCTGCCGTGCCAAAATTTGCCGTGGCCAGATCCATCAGACCATCGCCATTCCAATCGCCCGCCACGATCGCCATCGGGCCAGCCCCCACCGCAAATGTCGTCGCAGCGGCGAAGGTTTTCCCTGTGCCGTCGCCCAGGCTCAAGGAAATACTTGCGGCAGACCGATTTGCCGTGACGATATCGAGCTGATTATCGCCATTAAAATCCGCGATGGCGATCGCACTCGGCCCGGCTCCAGTTGCGATGAGCGGAGCAATCTCAAACAAAATTTGCGACATTGACGTGATTCATCCAGTAGTTGGGTGGACAAGATTGACGGTATCGGAATTTACACGACCTGAAGAACCATACGCAAAGCGATCGCTGCCGGATTTAAATCACAGATTTTTTCTCGGTGATCGCAAAACTGCCTCGATCGGTGGATCGATCGGGGCAGTTTTGCGATGATGAATTGATCACGATGGATTTTGCGATGTCCGCAAAATCCATTCGACGTGACTAAATCGGAAGTCCCGCTGTTGGTAAACCAGTCACCTTGTCAATCTTGTAATCCAAGCCCGGACTGATCGCCTGGCGATTGCCACCGGGGAAGTAATTCAACACTTCACCCGAACCGATCGGGCTGAAGGCCGCATCCCGGATGCCCCAAATCACCAAGGTATTCGTGGTGTTATTGCGCCAGATGACGTCCGATGTGCCGTCACGGTTCATATCCGCCACGCCATCAATCTGCCAGCGGCTATCGGTCGCGGCCAACAGCGTCACGTCCGTCGGTTTACCATCGGCCCCAAACGTCCAGATCCGGCTGACATTGCCGCTCTGATCGCGCCAGAGGACGTCCTTGCGGCCATCCCCATTGAAGTCGCCGATGCCACGCACTTTGAAGTTAAGTCCCAGATTCTGCAATTGTGCACTTTTGCCCGTCGGCCCGCTCTTAATCACGGTGCCATCGAGTTCCCAGAGCACGACTTCTTGAGTATCCCGCCGCCACAGAATGTCAGTTTTGCCGTCACCCGTGAAGTCGCCCAGGGCTTGGACGTTCCAGGCATTGCGATCGCCCGTGGGCTGGAAGCCGTTGGCCGCACTGAACGCACCATCACTGGTCACCGAGAGGCCAACCGTCAATCCACCGGATTTATTCGTTGTCCAGATCACCGTCCGATCATCGGGCCGATTGTAAAAGACCAAATCACCCTGGCCATCGCCATTCATGTCGGCCACACCCGCTAACACCCAACTCGGCCCCTGTTTTGCCAGCTGACCACTGAGCGCCGCCCCAAATGCGGCCCCAAAAGTGAATTCCCGATCGGCTTCCACCGTCGAAGTTTGGCCATTGAATTGCCCGATCGTCAGCACCCGGATTTCACCCGATTGAGTGGCGGTCGCATCACGGGTATAGATGATGTCATTGACGCTGTCGCCATTCATATCCACCGTGGCCACCAAGCGCCAAACCGCTGGATCATAGCGCACGTTCGTGCCCACCCGCGCATCACCAATGCCTTTGCCATAGGTGAGGTAGCGGGCATCGACCAACTGATTCGGATTGTCCTGATTCCAGATCACGCCCGTCTGATCGACATCACTGCGCCAGTAGATCGTCGATCGATCCGGCACACTGAGCAAAGCCGTTGCGGTATTTCCGGTCTTGTTCGCGGTGACGAAGTCCAACTTACCGTCGCCATTCAGATCGCCCGTGGCCAGACCAACTGGCCCTGCGACCGCAATGGTGGTGTTGTGGGTGAAGCTGCCGAGGCCATTGCCGAGGGCGATCGAGAGATTGTTGCTGGTGAAGTTGGCCGTGACGATATCGAGGTTGTTATCGGCGTTGTAGTCACCGACTTTGACAAAACCGGGCTTGTCGCCCACGGCGATCGGCGCCGCCACAGTAAAGCCTCCCGCATCATCACCGAAGGCCACGGAAATCGTGTTATTGCCTTCATTTGCCGTGACAAAATCCGTCTTGCCATCTTTGTTGAAGTCCCCGGTGGCGACGGAGTTGGGCCGGAAATTCAGGCCCAGGTTGACGGAAGGCGGGAGCACAAATGGGCCAGTGGCCGCCCCCAGCGCAATGGTGATCTGGCTCGGCTGCCCGTCGGGTGTGAGCAGGTTGGCAATCACCAAGTCATCGAGCACATCCCCATTAAACCGACCGACGGCCAGGGATACGGGGTTGGCCAAGGTTTGGATGATATTACTCAAGGTGAAGGTGCCGAGACCATCCCCCGTCGCCACCGAGACCGTCGCCCCGATCGAGTTGACGACAGCAATATCCACGTTCGCGTCGCCGTTGAAGTTACCCGCCACGATGTCTGTGGGTTTCGAATTGGCCGCGAGGCTGAAGGTCGATCGCAGGGTAAAGATCCCGGCTCCATCGTTTTTCAGGATCGACACGGTGTCCGAATCGAAGTTGGTCACGGCCAAGTCGATCCGGCCATCCCGATCGAAATCGCGGGCCACGATCGCCGTGGGCTTGTCGCCCACCGCATAGTCCGCCTTGGCCCCAAAACCACCGGTGCCATCGCCAAAACTGACTGACACGCTGGATGCCGTACTATTGGCCGACACCAAATCCCGCTTATTGTCACCGTTCAAGTCAACTAAAATAACCGCCAATGGCCCGGTGCCCGTGGGAATCAAAGGGCTGGTTTGAAAGGAAAGCTGATGCATTAGTGTCAGTACTATATAAATTTACACATGTCTCCTTCCAGATTACGCAGTGAATTTGCGGAACCAGGAGAGTCTACAAAAAGTTTGTGTAAATTCTCACAATATGAAGATTTGGCGAATCGAACTTGTCCAAAACCCGATCGGTATGCTCGGAATTGTCGCCCGATCGCCTAGGCCAACACCATGAGCCAAATCGGAATCATCACCAGTAAGCCGATCGTACTCAGGGCGATCGTACTGGCCGCCAAATCCCGATCGAGTTCGTATTCCTCCGCCAGGATCAGTCCCGCAAAGGCGCAGGGCATCCCGGACATCATCACCAACGCCAGACGCGGCTCGCCACGAAAACCGAGTAGCGTGACCCCCACCGTGACGCACAGCGGCAACAAAATCAATTTCAACACCACAGGCGGAATCGCCCGCTGAATACTGCGCCAACCCTGCATTTGGCCCAGTCGCATCCCCATCAACAAAAACGACGCCGGAATCACCCAGTAATACCAGCCCTGGGCCAGATGATCGGCCCAAACAGGCACGGGGAACGATCGCGTAAAGTAACCCAAACAAAAGGCCCAGAGCGACGGCACCAGCAGCACATTCCGCACCAAGGCCCACCAACGCGACTGCGGCGTTGCCCCCCCGAAATAACTCGCGACCAACACCCCGATCGTGTACGTCCCAATCAAGTTCTGGGTCAAGCTAAAGAACACCGCCCAGCGCATATTCTCGGGACTAATCAAATCCGGCAAGAGACCTAAACCGACAAACCCGGTATTGCCCAGCATTCCGGCCAGGATGAAGCTGCCCTGCTCATTGCGATCGTAGAACGGCAAGCTGCGTTGGCAGCGTTGCCAGAGAGTTTGGGGCGTTGCATCGGCGTTGGTCTCCGACCGACGGTCGGTCATCAGCGGTGCCGCCGACGGCACGAGTACCGTCGCCGCCGTATCCGCCACGGCCAGTGGTAACAGTGCGGTTTGATTCGCGAAGCGATTCAAGCCCACCGCCGTTGACCAGGCCAGCACAATCCCAAACAGTAGCGTGGACAGCGTAATCACGGGCACGAGATCGACGCCCCCGGACAAATCGGTATAGCGCGCCAGGGAAAAGATCTGCCACGGCACACCCACCCAATACAAACTTCGCGCCAAAAAACGCGGCAATTGCAACGGCAACCAACGCAGCGATAAAATACCCAGCCCCACCCAAAAAATCAAGGGCGAATAGGCTTGAAATAAGGTTTCAACCATCAGTCCGAACCGTTACCCCAAGCTTGTGCAAATCATCTTGGCCCTACCAGTCTTTGATCTTCCACTGCCCCGCTTGCCGCACCAAACTGTAGTTCAGCACCAAGTCATCGATGCTTTCATCCAGGGGCGCGCCGCCTTTGGTGTAGGTGCGCTGTTCCCGCACCGCCGCCGTCACGGTCGCTTCGTCGGGACTAGTCGGACTCACCTCAACCGCCTTCACTTCCATGGTGTGATCATAGGCGATCGTCAGGTTCTCCGACTTGGCCTCGATCGATTCGGTGCGCCATTTCGATAGACGCGGCTCGGTGAGGATTTCGGTGAGTTTGGTCGCATCGTGGCTGGGGCCAAACGCCGCCTTCTTGGCATCAAACCAGAATTGCAGCAATTGTTTGGCCGTCGCATCATTCATCTCACCGCGCACCCCCGCTTGCGGCGGCGCGATCGGGGTGGCCACGGGCAAGGTGGCCACAGGCGGATTGGGATTGGCCCCGATCGAAGCGGCGCGCGACTTAAACCACTGCGTCAACCCATAGCCCAACAACCCCAACAACAAGACCCCCAGCAAAGGCACCAACCAAGCGGGTTTATCCGCCTCCCGTTCGGCGGCGGCGGACAATTTCTGGGGTCGCGGGGCCACGGCCACACTCCCAGCCACGGCATCCTGGGGCGCATCGAGCGGCTGGATTGCCCGACGACGACGACCTTTGCGGGCGGCACTGGGATTGGGTTCTGCGAGTTCGACCGCCTCGCTATCGGTTTTCCAACTGGCGGCGACGGTACCGCCCAGAGCAGCGGCTCCGAGTCCGGCGGCACCTAAAGCGCCGATCGGCGCCGATCGGCCAGCGGGCATCGCGCCATTGTCATTGGCTGCGGCCGCCCCAGCGACACTGTCATGCTCTGACATCGGGGTGACTCCATTGGTTGAGGTGATCGGGTTGGCGGTGACTGGATGACTCGACCAGGTGGCACCGGAGGTCAGCCGATTGGCATCGTGATCGCGCATTCCTGGCTCCCAAGCCCCCGCCATAACTGGCGCTTCGGTTTCCAGGGGCAGCTCTTCGAGGTATTCCTGCACCTGCGGATTGGCAAAATAGTCCTTCAGTGAGGCCGTATGCTGGGTTAGATCGCGGAAATGCGGAAACACTTCCTCCTGCATCCAACGCTCGGTGTACAGACATAGCCCCGGCAGCAAGTCCGTCGCATCCTGGGAGTGATCGCGAATAAACGCCAACGGCTCATATTCCTGACTGCGCTCCAAGGCTTTCGCCGCCGCATCCGGCTGGCCCAATAGCAGCGAACAAATCGACTGCTCCAGGTAGACATCCTGGCGGCTGCCCAGCCGCGCCAGCATCGCCTTGGCTCGCCGAATCAAGGCGGGTTCCTGGCGCGCAAAGCCCTTGGCCATCAGCGCATAGACCGACAGATAAGTGGCCACTGCCGACGGGCGGCGGGCCTCCGCTTCAAACAGCGCCTGCTGCTCATCCACGGTCATGTAGTCGCGCAACTGCTGAATAAACCGCAAAAAGTCATCCACGCCCAAGCCCGACTGGTCAATGCCATTGCCATCAATGCCCTGCCGATCGTTGAGCATCGATCGCAGCATTTCCAGGCCCCGTTGGCGAATCGGCGCATCCTCATCGGGATCGGACAGCATCGCCAAAATCCGGTAGGGCCGCAACTTATACAAATCCGCCTGGACTTCGGCCCGCACCGCCGGGAACAGCCCCTCCCGCATCAACAATTCCTGCCCCGTTTCCAGCGCCTCGGCGGCATTGTCATAGTGGCCCTGCTGCCATTCCTCGCGCCCCAGCTCCAGACAGGCCAGGGCAATCCCCAGCACAATGTCGGAGAGCGCCGCTTGGGGTTCGCCGAGGCGGGCTTCTTTGATCGCCGTGTTTGTGGGACTCAGATAGGGTCGCCCCAGCCGCAACACCGATTCATACTCACCCAATTCCTGAAGCAGCACCAATCCCCCGACAAACTGGGATTCTTCAACTTCGATGTCGGAGGTTTGGGGCGGAACGGGGGTGGGGGATTCGGCGGTGGGTTCGTAGGTCGTCGCCAGAAAACGGGCGTCGTAGTCGCGCCGTTTGTCATCCGCCGTCAGCAAGTCGTAGGCCTGCTTCAGCAAAGCCTTCCGACTGGCCACGGCCTGGGTCGAAAATTCTTGCCGTGGCAATTGCAACGTGCGATCGCGATACGCCTGCCGAATCTGATCAGCCGTCGCGAGAATGGGTAATCCCAAAATTCGATAATAGTCGAGCGGAATACGCACGTTTGAATTCCCCAGCGGTCCAAGTAGATTGAGAACGGACGACACAACAACGCCCGTCAGAGTATAAATTAGCGCGATCATACCCCATTACACAAGTTCATTCGTTTAGAATGTCGAAGAATGTGCCCGTAATTGCCGATGATCGACTGTAGCAGGATTTTGCCCGACCCGGATTTTGTCCGGTGAGGATTTGACCTTTGCCACGGTGGGGCGATATTTTATTGAAGCGACACCGCACCGAATTCGTATATTACCCAGCAGCCGCCCATGACATCCCCAATGGTTCAGGACAGAGCGTTCCCTTCGCAGCCAATGCCGCCCGCCAAAGTCGATCGGGCCACGGGCCTGATGCTGTACGAAGATATGATCTTGGGTCGGTTCTTCGAAGACAAATGCGCCGAGATGTACTATCGCGGCAAAATGTTCGGCTTTGTCCACCTCTACAATGGCCAAGAAGCCGTTTCCACCGGGGTGTTGCGGGCCATGCGCCAAAGCACCGACTACACCTGTAGCACCTACCGCGACCACGTCCACGCGCTTAGCTGCGGCGTTCCGGCCCGCGAAGTGATGGCCGAGCTATTTGGTAAGGTGACGGGCTGTAGCAAGGGCCGGGGTGGCTCGATGCACATGTTCTCCGCCGCCCATGGCTTGCTCGGGGGCTTCGCCTTCATCGGTGAAGGCATCCCGATCGCCACGGGGGCCGCATTCCAAACCAAGTACCGCCGCGAAGCGGGGGACGCCAGCGCCGACCAAGTCACGGCCTGTTTCTTCGGTGACGGCACCAGCAACAACGGCCAGTTCTTTGAATGCCTCAACATGGCGGCCCTGTGGAAGTTGCCGATTATTTTTGTGGTTGAGAACAACAAGTGGGCGATCGGCATGGCCCACGATCGGGCCAGCTCCCAAACCGAAATCTACAAGAAAGCCAGCGTCTTCGGGATGCCGGGCTATGAAGTCGATGGGATGGACGTCCTGGCCGTGCGCGGCGTCGCCGAGGAAGCCGTCCGCCGCGCCCGCGCCGGGGAAGGCCCGACCCTAATCGAAGCCCTGACCTATCGCTTCCGGGGTCACTCCCTCGCGGATCCGGACGAACTGCGATCGAAGGAAGAGAAAGAACTCTGGCAAGCCCGCGATCCGATCAAGCAGCTCGCCCGTTATATGGCCGAGCACAAGCTGGCCGATGCCGCCGACCTCAAGGCGATCGAGCAGCAGATCCAGGCCCATGTCGAGGATGCGGTCGAATTCGCGATCGCCAGCCCCGAACCGGATCCCGCTGACTTGTACAAGTACGTCTTTGCGGAAGATTAGGCCGCCAGATTGGGCCAATTTCGGGGGTGGCAATCCGCCCGTGGCAATGTTTGGGGGCGATCGCTAGAATCAAAGCAATCGCCCCTAACTATGGCAATTAGAGGGATATGTATGGTGACGATTCTCTTGATCGTGGTATCGCTGGCCTTGCTCTATGGCCTGCTGCAACTCAGTGAAACCGCCTGGCGGCGGTGGCGACCCAATTCGGCCCTCGGTCAAACCCCGATCGACCACAAAATCGATGCAAAAGATGTACCCGTGGTTGATGCACTGGCTTACGGCGTCACGGGAATGCCGATGGACACTGTTGGCATCGGCATCAGCGAAGCGATCGCCACGGAAATGGCCGGGGAAACGGCAGCCATTGGCGAAGCGATCGCACCCATCGTTGAATCCAGCCAGCATTTCCTCGCCCATGGCGCAGAAGCGATCGGCCATGCGGTGGGTGAAGTCCTCAGCGGCCTTTAAGCCACAGCGCCAAACCAAAAGCCCTGGAAAAACATACATTTTTCCAGGGCTTTTCGATGACTTATAAGGGCGAACGAGGGGACTCGAACCCCCGGATGCCGGTACCACAAACCAGTGCCTTAACCACTTGGCTACGCTCGCCATACAGACACTCACAATAATAGCATAACGACGCGGGCGATTGAATAGTCCAATTTGCGATTTTTCCAAAGCCTCTTACAATAGCTAAAGCCATTCCCGCTGACAATCAAGGCGCGGAATCCATCGTCTAGGGAGGTTAAACCCCATGAGAGAAGTGCTAATTAGCTTTGGCATCATGCTAGCCTGCGTGCTGGTATTGGTCGTTGCGCAATTTACCAGCAGCAACGCCACCGCCGATGCGGACAGTCTGCCCAAACAATCGATGGTCGATATGGTGGCCGATGTCGTGATCGCCGAAGCCGCCAAATTAACCCCCCCAACCAGTGAGTCAAAAACCATGAGCGAAATTGTCACGACCCCATCGGGTCTGAAGTATGAAGTGATCACCGCCGGAACGGGCGCGATCCCCAAAGCGGGCCAAACCGTGGTCGTCCACTACACCGGCACCCTGGATGACGGCACCAAATTCGATAGCTCCCGCGATCGCAATGAGCCATTCCAGTTCAAGTTGGGCGCGGGCCAAGTGATCAAAGGTTGGGATGAAGGCTTGGCGACGATGAAGGTCGGCGATCGACGCAATCTGATCTTGCCGCCCGAGTTGGGTTATGGATCGCGGGGTGCCGGTGGAGCGATTCCACCCAATGCCACGTTGATCTTTGATGTCGAGCTGCTCGGAATCAAGTAAGTCTAAATCGCATCGATCGTCTCTGGCGTCAAATGCTCGACATTGGCCAAGACGATCGATGCCCCGGCTTGTTGCAATGTTTCGGTATACTGCGCCTGCAGATCGCCCCCATCCTGCACATGGGGCGGCAACACGCCCACCGCAATCCACTCCCGATCGGGCCGCAATTCCCTGGCTTTGACGATCGTGTACATATCCGCCACGGTATCCCCGACGTAAATCACGGGTCGATCCGGTGCCAACGCCAATTGATCCAACGCCATAAACATCCCACTCGGATCAGGCTTTCCTGGCGCATCTTCCATCGCCAACAACAATGGATCCACTAAGCCTAGGCGCGATCGCAACACAAAATCCGCCGAAGCCCGCGTCGCCCCACTAAAGAATCCCCAAGCAATATCTGCCGCCGTCAGCCGATCGAAGTAGGCGGCCTCCACCAGCAAAGGCTCCTGGACAATGTAGCCCGTCCATTCGGTCGTCCCGTCAGGCTGGACGACTGCGCCGCGATATTTGGTTTGGAAGTATTCGACGATTTGCGCGTAGTCCAAGGCCGTGACGTCCCGCGATTGCCCCTGAGTTTCAAAATAACGGTAGATCAATTCCTGGGAGGCTTCCCAGTCGTTGTTCCAACAGCCTTCGCCCTTGAGTTCATCGATTGCGCTGTCCGTGGGCCGGGACTGACCCTGGGTAAACTGCTCCACCGTATCCGCCAAAGCGCGGCGATAGGAGCCACCCACATCGCGGATCACCCCATCAATATCAAATAACACAATCATCGGACTCGACTCCTTAACCACAGCCGAGCAGGATGTCGGCGGTTTGGGGATATTGTTTCAACAAACTGAGTAACTTTGGCCCATCAAAGCTGCGGGGATCTTGGCGCTGACCCGATCGATCCACCAGCTTATGGGCAGTGATGTGGGTTTCGGGGATGCCCGTTTTCGAGAGCAGCCAGGCCAGGGAGTTGTACTGGGCGGCGGTGTAGCCGCTGTGGCTGGAGCCGTTGTTGCGCCCGTCGGTGGGGGTGACGAGGGAAATATGATAGGCAAAATTGTTCACCGAGGCCGAGAGCTTCGCGTTGGTCTTGACGGCGATCCCGTTGAATTGCGAATTGCCTGCGCCAAAGGCCCGCCGATCGGGCGGCACCATGTAGATCACCTTGCCGTCGAGGTCGATCAAGCTGTGATAGCTGACCTGATCATCGTCATTCGGGTGAGGCGTTTGGAAAAAGTTGATGGTGGACTGGGCCGAGGAGACGGTCTCATGCAGCACGACCACCGGGGCTTGATTCGCGATCTGACCCGTGGCGTCCTGCTGATAGCGCCAGCCAAAGTTCGTCGGATGGGCCAGGGCAATCACTTCCTTCGGCTGACCCGGATCGGCCACCGACGCATTCACCGCCCGGAACCGATCGAGGCCCAGCTGCACCCGCGTCGGCCCGAGTTCATCCGCCGTCGGCCGACGCGGGGCCGACGGCCGCACCGCACAGGCCAGCGTCAACAACTGATGCGGATCCGCTGTTTGGGCTTGGGCGGGGGTCGCGGCGAGGGGATTGGTGATCACCTGGGCCAAGCGTTGACCAAAGGGCATGGGCGATCGGGGCAAGCGATTGCCTTCGACATATTCCGCCTGACCCACCGTCACACTCAACACCAGGGCACATAGGCCCAGTAACAAAATCGCTAACGCCTGCCAGAAAGTCTTTCGCATCGCCCGATCGCCCCACACCAAAACTTAAATTACGCCCCCGATCCGATCAATTGGCTCAACATTCGGGAATGTGAGATTTTGATTTGATGGTCAGGAAAATCCTATTTTAGCCATTTTTGTCAGCATCGATGCACTCATTCAGTGCGGCACGGCCAAAATTGGGCCAAAAAAATCCGCTAATATGGATTTTATTAACCAATTTGATCCAAAATGCGCGCCGATTTTGGCCACACGCTGGTAAGCTATGTAAGAATTATTTAAGGGTTAGTTGCGGCAGTAAGAAAACGATGACCACACCAACCACTGATTGGTTCACAGCGGGCGGCATAGTGATGTTTCCCTTAATTGGGTTCTCCATATTGTCCGTCACATTAATCTTTGAGCGGGGCCGCTTTTGGTGGAACGTACTGCGCCGAACCGATCGCTTTGTGCGCGAATTTGTGGCGACCTATCGCCGTAGTCAACCCAATGCTTATAAGTTGCTCGACAAAAATTTAGACCTGCCGATCGGGCGGATTTTTGCCGCTGGTCTACAACTCGACCAACCCAATGCCGAAGAATTTCGCCTTGCCCTAGAAAGCGCCGCCCAAGCCGAAATCCCCGATCTAAAGCGATTCAACACGATATTTGAAACGATCATCAATCTATCCCCACTACTCGGTTTGCTCGGCACCGTACTGGGTTTGATTAAGTCATTTGCCTCGATTAAGACGATCGGCGATATTGCCAGCACCAATGCTTCCGGGGTGACGGGCGGGGTGAGTGAAGCCCTGGTCTCCACCGCCACGGGATTGGCCGTCGCAATCTTCGTGCTGTTATTTGCCAACTCCTTTCGCGGCTTGTATCTGCGGCAGATGGCGTTGATTCAGGAATATGGCGGTCAGTTGGAATTGCTCTATCGTCGTCGCAGCGATCGGCAGGTTCCGGCTTATGTACCACCGACGCAGCAACCCCCACGGAAGAAGGTGGCGCGGAAGGTGCAGGGTTAGGGATTTGGGTGGCGAGTAGGTGTAGATACTGTATTAAATCCTAGAATGCAAGCGCTAATTTTTGCCAGTATTTTTTGGCAAACGGCTTGTCGGACAGTTGTCGCAGCAAATGTCCGTGGGTGGAGGGATTAAATTGGGACGGTCGGGATTAGGTCATGGCG
>JANOQX010000235.1:0-7497 GCA_031415035.1 Cyanobacteria bacterium VAR_4_metabat_243 | reverse complement strand
TCGCTCGCAGCGGCCACCCGGTATGCCCACTCTCGTCCATGGCCTGAAGCTGTTTGAGGCGATCTTCCTCGGCTGGAAACTGACTCAGACCCAACTTGTGTGTACACCGTAGCCTTCTTAAGGGGGGTTAGGGGGGATCGTGATGTTCGCCACCAACAGTCCAATCCCACCCCACCACCCGCATTATGACCGCACTCAAACATCGACCCCACCAAGTCTCCCCCCTCGAAGTCGGCGCAATGGCGATCGAAGCCCTCTGGAACAACAAACTCCGCAGCGCCCTCACCATGCTCGGCGTGATCATCGGCATTGGCTCCGTGATCGCCATTTCCTCGATCGGCCAAGGCGTCCAAAAATCCACTGAAAATAGCATTCGGGGACTCGGCACCGATGTCCTCCAAGTCAACGCGGGCGCGGCCCAAAGCGGCGGCATCAGCCAAGCGGCGGGTTCCGTCACGACGCTCACCAGGGAAGATGCCCAAGCGATCGCCGCCGAATCGCCCGCCGCCACGATCGTCTCCGCCTACCTCCAACGCAATACCCAAGTCGTCTATGGTGAAAAAAACACGGCCACAATGGTTTATGGAGCCGATTTAAGCTACTCCGCCGCCCGTAATACCTATCCCCAAACGGGACGATTTTTTAATGCTGAAGAATTAGCTGGGGCGGCATCAGTGGCGGTGATTGCGCCAACGGTACAAAAGAATTTATTTCCCGCCAACGTCAACCCGATCGGCCAAAAGATTCGGATTCAAGGTGAAATCTATGACGTGATTGGCGTGATGGAACCGAAAGGTGCCCAAGGGCCGCAGGATCGTGATGACATGGTGTTCATTCCGCTCACCAGTATGTCGGCCCGGATCATCGGCAACAACTCGCTCATGGGCATTGCCGTCAATGGGATTTTCATCAAAGGCCGCGATGAATCCCAACTAGAAATCATCAAATTCCAAGTTGAAAATATCCTGCGTCTGCGCCACAACATCGACCTCCCCGCCAACGATGATTTCCGCATCACCAACCAAGCCGATATCCTCAAAACCCTCACATCGATTTTGAGCATGTTCACCGTAATGATTGTGGCGATCGCCGGGATTTCCCTAGTCGTGGGCGGCATCGGCATCGCCAATATCATGCTGGTGTCCGTCGTCGAACGCACCCGCGAAATCGGCATTCGCAAAGCTCTAGGAGCCACCGATCGGGCCGTGCTGAGTCAGTTCCTCACCGAATCTGTCGTAATTTCCGTCGTGGGTGGGGCGATTGGCATCACGGTTGGGATTTTGATCACTTTCGGCGCAGCCACAGCATTTAAGTTTCCATTCATCATCTCGAACAGCGCCGTTGCCGTAGGCTTCGGATTATCCACCACTGTCGGTTTACTCGCGGGTGTCATCCCCGCCCAGAACGCCGCCAAACTTGATCCCATCACCGCATTACGGAGCGACTAATCATGATCACGATGGAAAATATCACCAAAACCTATCGCCTCGCCGACACCGATGTGCCGATTCTCAAAGGGATTAACCTCCACATTGACGCGGGCGAATATGTCTCAATCATGGGCGCATCCGGCTCCGGCAAATCCACTTTGATGAATATTCTCGGCTGCCTCGATCGGCCCACTAGCGGCACCTACAGCCTCGAAGATCGCGACCTCACGACCCTCGACAAAGACGAACTTGCCTACATCCGCAACCAACGCCTCGGCTTCGTCTTCCAGCAATTCAACTTACTCTCGCGTTCCACCGCCCTCGAAAATGTCCTGCTGCCGATGGTTTATGCGGGCATTCCGAAAGCCGATCGGGCGATCCGGGCCGAAGCCGCTTTAGTTAAAGTCGGACTTGCCGATCGACTCACCAATCGCCCTAACCAACTTTCCGGCGGACAGCAGCAAAGGGTCGCGATCGCCCGTGCCTTGGTGAATCAACCCGCATTACTCCTCGCCGACGAACCCACAGGCGCATTGGATACCCAAACTTCGCAGGATGTAATGCATTTATTTTCGGAGCTGAACACGCAAGGCATCACGATCGTCATCATCACCCACGAAGCTGAAGTTGCGGCCCAGACGCACCGGAAAATCCGCATCCAAGATGGCGCGATCGTCGATTGATCAACCCGCATCGATTCTAAATTGCGATTGATTGACTACGCCGTTTGCCCGCCCCGCGCGTGAACGGCAGGGCTAGTAAGGGAACCCGGCTAAACCCGGCTAAAAATTGGTTTGAGGCCCCTTTAGGGATCTTTCCTTACTAGCCCGCCGTTGACGCGCGGGGCGGGTCAACGGCGGAGTCGGTTAAATTTGACATTGCCGATCAACCCGCATCGATCGCGGCTACCGCATCCAGATATTGCTGATTGATCACACTCACCTGCCCATAGACCGGACGTTGGTGATCGCCCAAATAGTCATACTGCGGATCAGCAACCGACACAACAATGCCGATCGACTTAAAACAATGCTCCGATCGGCTAAATTCTGGATTGGTTTGATCCAACTTCGACAGTAATGCAAACAATTCTGACGCCTCGTATTCCGCAATATGTCGATCGGCGAACCAGTAGTCACAGCCGCAGTCATCGTAGAATCCCACCCCAATGAATTGGACATGCCCAGCATTGTCGTATTCAATCTGTAAACTATTGCCGAAAGCGTAGTCGGATGTTTCCGAAGCGGTTTGATCGAGTCGATGGTTTTCCTCAGTGGATAACGCTAGCTTGACCGCCGATCGGGTCATTCCAAGTTTGACCGGGTCAACGCCGTCATGGGGATTGATGTCGAATTGGGACAAGGGATTTGACTCGTTGTGGATGGGGATTTCGCGTAGGATGCGTTTCTGCGCAGCAAAACGCATCGCCAAAATTTAACACATCGCCCAATTTTCTCCACCCAATTCCCCCAACAAGGTCACCGGGCGCGCTAAATTAGACAGGGATTTGATTTGCGGATTTTTTGGAGGCACATGGACGATCGGGCATTAGAACCAGCAACCAGCGCACCCCCCGACCAGGCTGAACAGGCCATGGATGTTGAGATCGCGACGCTCACTGACGTTCCAGCCAAGCGCGATGACCGACCGTCGGTCGCAGACCATCGGGCGGCGACAATCAACTGGCTGAAACAACGCCCCGGTGCTACGTTCCGCTGGATTACTCATCGTCCTTGGCTCGGCCTGCCCCTCCTGGCAATTTTTCCCGCGATCGCTTGGCAGCTCGATCGCACCCGTCCCCCCGAACCCGAAACCAATAACCCCGCCGCCATTGCCCCCGGCAACGTGACGCCCCTCGGCTCCCTGATGCAACCCGTCACCTCGGGGCAAACGCTCCCCGTCCCTGGCCAACCGCTCCCCGGCCAAACCGCCGCGACACCAAATCCCACCGCCAGTCCCGCCCTCCAACCCGTTGACCTGACCAAACTCACCCCCGAACAAAAGGCGATGAACGCCAAGGCCAAAGCCGCGCTGCTCGGTGCGGGTGCCCTAGTCGATTCCGGCATCGAAATGCACGTCGCGATCGCCACCAAAGCCCCCGCGATCGCCGTGGGCGGAGCCAGCCCCGTCGAAGTCAGCGACGCCACCGGAAAAGTCCTCTACAACCTCGCCGCCAACGAAATCTACACCGCCCAACCCGACAGTCAAGGCCTGACGATCGGCAACCAGTCCCTGCCCCCCGTCGTCTTCCTCAATGCCCCCCAAACGGGTGTCCTGATTGTCAGCGGTCGGCCCTATCGCGGGCGATTGCGGATCGTCTCCCAGGGCGGCCAACTCTGGGCCATCAGCCACGTCAACATGCGCAACTACCTCCAAAGCGTCGTCGCCAGCGAAGTCTCCCCCGACTGGGGCAAGGAAGCCCTCAAAGCCCAAGCCGTTGCCGCCCGTTCCTACGCCCTCACCTACTATTTCAAACCCGCCAATCCGCTCTACCACCTCGGCAGCGACGAGTACTTCCAAGTGTACAGCGGCATCGAACGGGAAGCCGCCACCACCAACGCCGCCGTCGATGAAACTTCCGGTGAATACGTCAGCCACAAAGGCGGGATCGTTGAATCGCTCTACGCCGCCTCGGACGACATCGTGATCGAAGCCTTCCAGGGCAAAGGCATGAGCCAACTTGGAGCCAAGGCCCTCGCAAGTCAGGGCTACAAGTATGACCAAATCCTGTCAAACTATTATCCAACCACCGCAGTCGGTAAGATTGTGCAAGAATTTTAAGCCCACCCGATTTTTCCCATTGGTTCCACTGATCACCTCCGGCGGATATACCGCCATTACCCCCCCACTTTTATGACAGATGACTTGGCCGCTGGCTATAGCCTCATTCCCACTGCCCCCACGGGTTTTCGATCGGGCTTCATCGGCATCATTGGCCGTCCCAACGTGGGCAAATCGACCCTGATGAATACCCTCGTCGGTCAGAAAATCGCCATTACCTCACCGATCGCCCAGACTACCCGCAACCGCTTGCGCGGCATCCTCACCACCGACCAAGCCCAAATCATCTTCGTCGATACCCCCGGCATCCACAAACCGCACCACCAGCTCGGCAAAGTCATCGTCCAAAACGCCCGCATCGCCATTAACTCCGTTGATGTGCTGCTGTTTGTCGTCGATGGCTCCTCGGAAATGGGCGGCGGCGATCGCTACATCGCCGAACTGCTGCAACGCGCCGCATGCCCGATCGTCCTCGGCATCAACAAATGCGACGAACAAACCGCCAGCGACACCGAACAATTGCTCAACGGCCATCCCCTCGACGCCGCCTACGTCAACCTCGCCACCGAAAACAACTGGCAAATCAGCAAATTCTCCGCCGTCACCAGCACCGGACTCCCCGATCTCCAAACCCAACTAATTGCCAGCCTCACCCCCGGCCCCTACTACTACCCCCCCGATCTCGTCACCGACCAACCCGAACGCTTCATCATGGGCGAATTGATCCGCGAACAGATTCTCCGCCTCACCCGCGAAGAGATTCCGCATTCCGTCGCGATCGCGATCGAGCAAGTCGATGAGCAACCGAATATCACCAACGTCTTCGCCGTAATCAACGTCGAACGGGATTCGCAAAAAGGCATCGTGATCGGCAAAGGCGGCGCAATGCTGAAAGAAATCGGCACCGAATCGCGGCAGCAGATCCAGAAATTAATCGCCGGGAAAGTCAATTTGCAATTGTTCGTCAAAGTCCAGCCCCAATGGCGACAATCGCGCACCCGATTGGCCGAATTGGGATATCGCGTGGAAGAAGAGTAGGGTGGGCACGGCCCACATTCCAGGAATGGAAGCACGATCGGGTTTGTCAGGGGATGATGGGTTTGTTTCGTGGGTAGTTTCGTGGGCCGTGCCCACCCTACGCCACCAACACCCGATCGCCTGCTGCGACCACAAATTCCACGAGCCATTCCTTGATGTGATACGTCGCCCGACAGTCATCTTCGTTGTAAACCGCGATCGAATCTAAGTACGATCGCTCTTGGGTCGAGAGCCATTGGGCATACCAAAAAATCGATTGCGCCCCGTTTGCATTGGCATCGCGCCAGTCGAAGCCCATCCAGCGGGCAATATTCTTTAACGCATAACTTTCGACGGGGAGCGTGGCCACTCGCGTCACAATTTCGTGCAGGTCAAAAAATCGCGGCAGTAAGGGCCGGATGCGTTCCATCGGTGTGCCATATTGTTTGGCTAACTTCATCACCGTCTGGACTTCATAGGGACAGAAGTGGAAAATCGGCGCAGTCGGATATTGCCACACCAAATCCAAAAATTCCTCCCACACTTTTTGCTCGTCGTCGGGATGGTCGGCCAAGAGTGAATGGAATTGCTCGGTGCCCGCCGCCCGATCGACCACCAGCACGCCATGGAGATAGATCAAGTCCAGCGACGGCTCGGATTCAATGTCGAAATACAACTCGATCGGTGCGGTCGGCAATTCCTCCTGCAAAAATCGCCCGTACTGCGACACGGGCGGAAAGCCCTCGGAGGGCAATGCCTGATTATTTAACGTCACCTGGGCTTGGCGGGCCAGTCGCACCGCCGCCTCAAACCCAAACCCTGGCAATGTTTCCAGTCGCCTCGGCGGCGTGGATGCCAGGGTTTCGAGGTTGGTGATTTGGAGTTTTTGGAGTTCGGTGTAGCGGACTTGGGTCACCCCTGGCAACAGCGACAGATGTTGGGACGTACTGGCAACGCCGTAGCAGTGACTATACCAATGACACAGCGCACAGCGATTACGCGAAATAAATACCTCCGGCGCGGCATCCCCAGACAATACGCCCAAACACCCCTGGATCACTTCCTCCAATCGCGGCAACATCTCCCACAAATCCACCGCATACAGTCCCTTATCTTTCAAATTCAGAAACGCCACTTCTGGCCACGCCCCCTGGACGGCGGCTAAAACCCGCGTTTGGTAGGCCAACACCACTTGATATTCCGTCTTGGCCCGTTTACTCAGCTTAATTTCGTGGGGCAAATACAGCCAATCGCCAAAATCCGATTGCCCCGGCTGCTTGATCAACAAATCCGGGATCGCCAGCCAAGTCAGCCCATCGACGATCGTCATCAAAATCGGCTGATAAATTGTTTCGACCCCCTGACGCATCAGTTCTAGAGTCTGCGCTGCGCCCTCGGCCCAGTCACCGGAAGAGAAAATCGGGCGTTGATATTCAGTGTCGGCGAGGAGCGATCGTTGGTTGCCCGCACTATCTTGGAACAATTTTTGGAGATAATCGCTGGGCGCATCCTTCTGACTCGAATCACCATGGATATCGAGGAACAAGCGACGATTACATCGCTGATAATTCAGGAGCATCTCGGCAGTCAGCAACATATGTTCATCAGTGTAGTCCAGAACGACCCAAACGGCTAAATCGGGATTTTTGGCAAGCCCCCTAAGACCCATTATTGCCCCCGATTTGGGCATCCTAAGGCCAACTTCCGCGTATCCCGCCCACACACCATGCCATCCCGCCAATACCGCATTTTTGTCTGCACCAAAACCCGATCGGCCAGCGATCCCAATGGCAGGGGTTGCGGAAATTGCGACGGCGCGGCAATCTACACCGCCTTTGAAACGGCGATCGCCCAAGCCAACGTGGGCCAACAAGTCCAACTCAAAGCCGCAGGCTGCCTTGATCATTGCACAGCTGGCCCAGTGGCAATGGTATTCCAGCCCACCGAACGGACAAGACTGTTCGACTGGCCCTGGCTGCCCAAAGCCCTGCGCGATCGCATCCAAACCAAAATCCAGAAGAAGATTGCCCGCGACCGGGTTTATTACGGCCCACTCACCCCCGCCGATGCAATGGCGATCGTCCAACAACATTGCATCCAAGGTAAAGTCATCCAAGACAAAACCATCCAACCGTAGCGACTGTGTTGAAAGTCAAGTGAGAAAGTGAGATTTTCCTTGACGGTACATGGTCGCCACGAAATGACCGTCTGCGGATGCGCCGCAGGCGGTATCCAGGCATGATTGGCGCTTGATTAAACGGGTTCTACC
>JANOQX010000234.1:0-26317 GCA_031415035.1 Cyanobacteria bacterium VAR_4_metabat_243 | reverse complement strand
TTGGCCGAAACCACGGAGAAGCGATCGCTCCTCGCGAAGGTGCGTGACCAATTGCGTTGGGATGACAAATTGCTCAATTGGACGATGGAAAATCCCGGTTTGCGGGTGCAATTGTTTCGGCTGATCGATTGCTTGCCTGCCTTGACCACAAAAACCGAAATCGCCCGCCACCTCCAGGAATACCTAGGCGATCCATCGGTAGAATTGCCCACCGCCCTGAAAAGCCTGCTGAACTTTACGAATCCCGATTCTGTGCCGGGTCAAGTCGCCGCCACGACGCTCTCAACGGCAGTTGAAACCCTGGCCCGCAAATATATTGCGGGTGAGAATTTTAGCCAAGTACTCAAAACGATCGAACGCTTACGGCAACAGTCAATTACTTTCACCGTTGATCTGTTAGGCGAATCAGTGATTACGGAACCGGAAGCAGCGGGGTATTTGGATCGGTATTTGGATCTGATGACGCAACTGACAACGGCTGCGAAAAACTGGTCAACGGTGGCCCAAGTCGATCGAGCTGATGGGGTGGCACTTCCTCCGGTGCAAGTGACGGTCAAACTCACCGCATTTTATTCGCAGTTTGATCCCTTGGACATTGCGGGCAGTCAGGCGCAGGTCAGCGATCGGATTCGGCAGTTGCTGCGTCGTGCGCAGGAATTGGGGGCCGCTGTGCATTTTGATATGGAGCAATATCGTTATAAATCGGCCACCCTCACGACGCTGAAAGATTTATTGATGGAGCCAGAGTTTCGCGATCAGCGGGATATTGGTCTGACGTTGCAAGCCTATCTGCGCGATAGTTATACCGATTTGCAGGACTTGATCGCCTGGGCAAAGCAGCGTGCCCAACCAATTACCGTGCGGTTGGTGAAAGGAGCCTACTGGGATCAGGAAACGATTCGTGTGCGGCAACATCACTGGCCGACTCCGGTTTACAACCACAAATCCTCCACCGATGCGAATTTTGAACGGATGACCCAGTTGCTGCTGGAAAATTATCAATATTTAGCCGCCGCGATCGGCAGTCACAATGTCCGATCGCAAGCCCACGCGATCGCCATTGCGGAAGCGTTGAACATTCCCCCACAACAAATTGAATTTCAAGTGCTGTATGGCATGGCCGATAATCTGGCCACGGCATTGGCCCAACGCGGCTATCGAGTGCGCGTCTATTGTCCCTATGGCGACTTGATTCCGGGGATGTCCTACCTGATTCGGCGGCTGTTGGAAAATACGGCGAATAGCTCGTTCCTGCGGCAAAGCCTCGCGGCGCATCCGGTCGCGGCACTGATTGCACCACCCGTTTGGGCGACGGATGATGCCGATGGAAGTGCGGTGTTGCCCTGGCCGATCGCGACGGTGCAAGATGCGATGACCCGAATTAATCCATCGCCGGACACCGATTATGCGATCGCGGCAGCAAGACAAGCGGCAAAAGCGGCAATGCAATCGGTGCAATCACAATTAGGCAAAAGTTATTGGCCATTGATTAACGGTGAGTCGATCACCACTGAAACAAAAATCACATCGCTAAATCCATCGAAAACCGATGAAGTTGTTGGTCATGTTGGGCAAATTAATTTGGCTCAGGCCGATACGGCGATCGCGGCAGCCAAAGCGGCATTTGTCAGTTGGCGAGCAATGCCTGTATGGGAACGCACAGTGATAATCCGGCGGATTGCCGATCGGTTAGAGCAAGACCGTCATGAATTGAATGCCTGGATGGTTTTAGAAGGGGGAAAGCCCCTGCAACAGGCCGATGCCGAGGTTTCCGAAGCGGCGGATTTTTGTCGCTATTATGCGGCGGCGATGGAACGGCTCGATCGGACGATTGTCTATGACGTGGCGGGAGAGACCGATCGTTATCGCTACCATCCCAAAGGCATCGTCCTCGTAATTTCGCCCTGGAATTTTCCGCTGGCGATTCCGGTGGGTATGACGATCGCGGCTTTAGTCACGGGTAATTGCGCCCTACTCAAACCCGCCGCGACAACATCCGTCATTGCGGCGAAGATTGCGGAAATTATCGTTGAAGCAGGTATTCCTCCGGGTGTTTTTCAATACGTTCCGGGTAGTGGCGCGATCGTGGGTAACCATATGGTCAAACATCCCGATGTCCAGATGATTGTCTTCACGGGTTCCCAGGAAGTGGGTTGTCAGATCTATGCCGATGCCGCGATCGTCCGGCCCGGACAAAAGCACCTGAAGCGGGTGGTGGCGGAGATGGGCGGCAAGAATGCGATCATCATTGATGAAAGCGCGGATTTGGATCAGGCGGTGCAAGGCGTGGTGGATTCGGCCTTTGGCTACAGTGGGCAGAAATGTTCGGCTTGTTCGCGGGTGATTGTGCTGGCGGCGATTTATGAGGCATTTGTGGCGCGGTTAGTGGCGGCCACGCAGTCGCTGACGATCGGGGATGCCGCTGATCCGGCGACGGTGATCGGCCCGGTGATCGATGCGGCAGCCCAACAGCGGATTCAGGCTCATATTGCCCAAGGCAAAGCGACTGCGACCTTAGCGCTGGAAATGCCATCGCCCGCAGACGGAACATTTGTGGGACCCGTGATTTTTACGGACGTTGACTCGCAATCCCCGATCGCCCAGCAGGAAATCTTTGGGCCTGTGTTGGCGGTGTTGCGGGCGACGGATTTTGCGCAGGCGTTGACGATCGCGAATGGGACGGATTTTGCGCTGACGGGTGGCCTTTATTCCCGCACACCATCGCATATTCAACGGGCGCAGTCGGAGTTTGAAGTCGGGAATTTGTACATCAATCGGACGATTACGGGCGCGATCGTGGCACGGCAGCCGTTTGGTGGATTTAAGTTGTCGGGGGTCGGCTCAAAGGCGGGCGGGCCGGATTATTTGTTGCAATTTTTAGAGCCGCGTGTGGTGACGGAGAATGTGCAGCGGCAGGGGTTTGCGCCGATAGAAGGGGTCGATTAGCGGCGGCTATGTTAAGGTGGATGCAAATTCTACTTGAGCCAATGCCAGACAGCTTATGGAACGGCCTGTGATTCCCATGTCATTTGAAGCCTATGCGGTCATGGAGCGGCCTTTTGGCTGGAAGGTGGAGTATTGGGATGGTCATGCGCGTCTGTCACCGCGTTCGATCGGGGTCACAACCAAACTCAATTTAAACCTTCGTAATTTGTCCTATAACCACAATCTCGTTCCGGTTAGTCCAGATTACCGCGATCGGATGATGGCGGGATATCTTGAGACATTTTCGGAGTCAGTAGAATTCTGCGGCTGGCCATCCGAGTCGATCGCCGAGAGTGCCGCGAAGGATATTGGCAATTACTTTTCGGGGAAACGGGGCGAACCGTTGTCCGCATCGGTGCTGGCGTTGGCTCCGGGTGATCAGGTGTTAGCGGGTTTGGCATTAGTGATTCACCGACCGAATTACGGGGCATACATGGATTTACTCTATGTCCGTCCGGAGTTTCAGCGGCAAGGGGTGGGAACGGCGATGCTGAATTGGGCGATCGCGCAGCTGGTCGAATCTGGTTTTCCGACATTATCGAGTCGCTATCATATCTGCAATGAACCCAGTCGGCGGTGGCATCATCGGCATGGGTTTGAGGATGAGTATGACTGTTATTATGCGCGGCTGAAGGTGGGTTGGTATGACATGGAGATTTGGCGGCGGGAGCAGTTGGGTTTGACGGCGGGGTTGGATGATCTGCGGCGGGAGCGCGATCGGTGGGCGGCTCAGGTTGACCCAGCGGATTTGGATGCGTTTTGATACACTTACAGCATGTTCTAATATCTATTCTCAAATCGATGTTGTTTGAATTTGACCATCTGTTTATTTGTACCGATGTTGGGGCTATCGTAGCCGATCGGCTTGTGGCTTTGGGTTTACTCGAAGGCTCATCGAATGTCCATCCGGGTCAAGGGACGGCGAATCGGCGGTTTTTCTTCCACAATGCGATGGTGGAATTGTTATGGGTTCACAACTCAGAAGAGGCGCAGTCGGAACGGATTCGGGGGACGCATTTGTGGGAGCGTTGGGCGCAGCGAAATGCGGGGGTTGCGCCATTCGGGATTTGTTTACGATCGACCGATCAGTCAAACGATCCGATCGCGTTTCCCCATTGGGATTTTCGTCCGCCCTATTTACCGGATAGTCTCAGCATTGCAGTCGGCAATAATAGTGCGGTGTTAACGGAGCCGATGGTGTTTCAGACGCCGTTTGGTCAACGCCCGGATCAATTTCCACCGGAGAAAAGACAACCCTTGAGGCACCCGATCGGCTGGCGGGAAATTACGCGGGTAACGTTCGTGAGTCCTGTGACCGATCGGCCTTCACCCGCCTGGCAAGCGGTATTGGATACTCAACAAGTTCAACTGGTGTTTGGGGCGCAGTATTATATGGAGTTGGGGTTTGACGGGGAAGTGCAAGGGCAACGGTTGGATTGCCGATGGTCTACGACCGACGGTCGGTCATCGGCGTTACCGTTGGTGTTCAGTTGGTAAAGTAGTGGCGGATGGGTGGTTAGGGGCTGGCGCGCAAATAAGATACCATTCAAGTTGGGATAATTGTGACATCCACTTTGGTAGGATTTTCGAGCGTTGCCAGAACGGGAGAAACGGTTCGAGTTCCGGCTTTGAGCGCTTAATACCCTTCGCATAGAGGGCTTCGACGCGATGGACAATCGGATTAAGTCCCTGCCAGGTGATATTGCTGGCCCAATTGACGACGGTGGTGCGCGATTTCCTGTTCTACCCTTACTCCTTCAAGCCTCGACTACGCAACCCTTTCGTTACACTTTATCACCCCGACAGGTAAATCCCACCAATGCTGCTGAGGGTGCTGGCTTCGCCAGAGCGATTGCCGACTGCCCGATCGATGGGTAAGGCAAACCCTCACAACATGCTCAAATTTACGGTGTAACGTCAAGGAAAAGTCGGGAAATTGCCGATGAATACCCTCGATCGGAAACTCATGCGGGATCTGTGGCGCTTGCGCGGCCAAATCATCGCGATCGCCCTTATTGTTGCCTGTGGATTGGCCAGTTTTGTCTCCATGAGCCAAGGCGTTGAGCCAAGCCTTTAATCTGGATGGGGCGTTTAATGATGTGACGCTAACCCTGAGGCCAGAAGCGAGCGTTGAAGATGTGATCTTTCGACTGGATCAGGTCTTGGCCCGCTATGGTGGCATTGGGGCGATCGCCCGAAAAGATCAGATTTCTCACCGCTTCGTGAGTGATGAGATTAGCCAATTACAAGGCAATGCCGTGCTGCTACCCACAATCTTTTTGGGCATTGGCGCATTTTTGCTCCATATGGTGTTGATGCGGCTGATCAGCCGTCTACTGCAACGAGAATTTTGTCAAACATGAGTTTCTCCTCCTACTTACTACAAGAATGCGAATATCACTGGTTATAGACTGAATCTATGAAAATTTTGTGATCACCGTGCATATTAGCCAACTACCATTCCAATTCACTGGGTGAAAGTTTGTGATCGTTTTTCTTTAACTGTTTAATTTCACCGCTATGCATCGTAATAACCCGATCGGCCATCCCCGCAATTCCGGCATTGTGGGTAATCACCGCCGTTGTCGTGCCTAGCTCCCTCACAATTTCCTCACCTTATTTACCTAAGGTGTAAATCGACGGGGCGCGATCACATCAATCGTGACGCAAAACAGGAGGTGAGCGATGAAACTGCATTCCCATCAATCCTTACAAAGTGGGATTTTCTGGCGATCGGCAATCTTATTCTGCACAGCCGCAGTGGCTTTCGGTTGGTTAGGCTTCTTGCTACTCCCCAGACGTCTTCAACCATATCGGGGTGTCCCAGAAGCAACGCTGAGTCAACCAGTACCCGCTCCGATCACGCGGCTTGAATCGCCCTTGCCAGTGCCGCAACAACCCATTGCGCAAGTTTACTGGCTACAGGCGAACCAGAACACCATTCAACTTCAGCCCCAAACCCTGACATTCGCCCCGAATGCGACACCGATCGAACGACTGCGCTATGCGATCGAGTTGCTCTTGAGTGCATCCGCCAATTCCGGTAAGACTAGCAGTACAATACCGGCGAATACCCGCTTGCTGAATTTGAAGCAGGATGGGAAGACAATTTATGTTGATCTATCGGCGGAGTTTGCTCGCGGTGGTGGCAGTAGTAGTATGGTCTACCGAGTGGCGCAAATTCTCTACACGGCAACCAGTATTACACCTGACGCACAGGTCTATCTCTCGATCGAAGGTCAACCGATCGATGAAGCGCATCCACTCGGTGGTGAAGGCTTGCTCTTGCCATCACCATTGACACGGCAGCAGTTGGCGGCTGATCTCACGCCGCCGTAGGGTTCAAGAATCAGGATCATAATTATGCAATTTCCGATCGATCGTCTCAAGTTTTGGTGTTGTTGTCTAATTGCATCAATGGCAATTTGGATTTACCCAGTATTGCCTGTTTTTGCAAATCAAGCGGTAGCTGACACCCCGATCGAAATAAAAATCAGTTTAGGCAATACGGCTAATCAACTCAAATTTTTCCCTGACAAGTTGCAATTAGTCGCAGGCAAAAAATACAAACTGCTTTTGTCTAATCCGAGCGCTCAGAAACATTATTTTACGGCAAAGAACTTTTCTGGCAGTAGTTGGACACAAAAGATTGATGCTGGTAATGTTGAAATCAAAGGCGCAATTCAAGAATTGGAATTACGCCCAGGTAGTACTGCTGAATGGGTGTTAGTGCCAATGAAACCAGGTAGTTATACGTTGCGGTGTACTATTCCTGGACATACAGAGGCAGGCATGACAGGCACAATTGAAGTGGGTTTTGCTTCATGAAAAATGGTTGTAGAATGGGTTGTGGTGCAACATCAGTTAGGAAGTGAAAATTATGGGACAGTACTACCGCTTTATCAATCGCGATCGGCAGGTTCAATCGGAGGTCGGTTTGCCGTTCAACTTTGGGATGCCTTGGGGTAAGAGTATGGAGCGGTTATCGCCGGAAGAGTTAAAGAAACAGTTTGATTTTGTTGTTCAGGCGAATGGTTGGGAGCCGACCGAAGTGATCGTCGCGGAAGGCGATTATGGCGAAACGATTGATTATCCAAAATCGCCGTGAATGTGAGTCAATCACTGAAAGGTTATTTCTCCGGCAAGGGCTGCGGTGATAGCGCCAGCCAGCCGCCAGCGATCGCGAGGATACCAGGAAAGAGACCGCCAATACCAAAAATTAGATTCAAAATCGCCACGATCACAATGGTAATTCCCAGCGATCGGCGATATTGTGGCGCAAGGGAGAGGATGATCGCACTAATCAAGACGATCGCGCCAGCGACGATCCCGATCCACTGCCACCAGCCACCAAGCGGCCCGACTATTTCTTGTCCCCACATCATATGCCCCATTTCCCAACGCCCATGCATCGGCATCAGTCCCCAGCGACGATGCATCATTGCACCAGAGGCCAACATCCATACCCCGCCCAATCCAGCTAAAATCGGAGCCAATGTTGTTTGATAGTTCATCATGTCCTCCCTGCATTCAACATCGCAGGATAAATTTCATCGGTGATGGTTCAAATTATGTTGACTGCGACTGAGCACCCCTTGGCGCAGTTGAGTGGCGGAGCAGTTGAATCGCCGATCGGGCATTGAGCCAGCGGATGCAGAGCGTGGCGATCGTTAATATCAAAATCGACCCCGTCACAAATGAAATCAGATGAGCCGGACGATCGCCTAAGGTTGGTATCAGCCAAAGGTTACGAATCGTCCCATTGAGGCTTTCGGCAACGATAAACAGCAACCAAACCACCAGACTCCTCACAAAGCTCATGTTCCACCTCTTGCTCAATTGGCTTTTCAGTTTTAACAGTAGAACTTGAATATGAGGATTTTGTGAGCGCGATGCAACGCCATTAGACTGGCTGACGGTAGTCTTTTCACAAACAATCCAGCATTCCGATTTTCAACAGGATTCCTCACACGCTCCCCATCTTTACACGTTACCGTTAAGGGTGGAGCATCGCTTTGACCGCTGTAATCTTTTGCTGACGATTTGCAAAGAACTGATGGCCGATCGATATGCTCTAGAGGGTCGAGGGCAAGCCGATCGCCGCATCCTCATAAGTTCCTCAAACTTTAGGTTTATCTTGGGATTGTCACGATCGAACGAGGTAGCATATATGACTGTCAGTACAGAAGTTAAACCTGAAGCAACAGTTGATACCGATCGGGTAATTGAGGTGAAATCGGTCGAAGTCGCGCTTGAGTCACCCGAAACAAGCACCGAAACAGTGAACACAGAGGAATTCCGCGTCAAAGGCGATGAGCTGGTGACGAAAATCAAGGAATTAGTCCACGAAGGAAATATCCGGCGCATTATCGTCAAAAATGAAGCGGGTCATACCTTGATTGAGATTCCATTAACGGTGGGTGTCGTCGGTGGTGTGTTGAGTGCGGCATTCTTCCCGGTGCTCGCGGCATTGGGCGCGATCGGTGCCGTGGTGGCTCACCTGACGCTAGTCATTGAAAAACGGGAGTAGCACGATATGGAAATGCAAAACGGGGAAAAAAACATGGCAATGGACGCCACCCCACAGCGGGAATATCAACCACCAAAAACACTAGCGGTTAAAGTCGATGCCAGTACGTTGACGGTTTTGGCCGTAGCCGCACTACTACTGCCATTGCTGATTGTTGGCTTTTTGGGCTAGGCGATTGCTAGAACTGCCATCGATCGGGTTAGAAGATGATGAAAAATCCAAGAAAAATCCTTGTTTTTACGGAGAACCGCTCTAACTTATTGTTCGCGATGCTCGTGATTCTTGCGGTGCTCGTGATTGCTTCCAAGCCGCTAGCTCATCTATTGACCGAAATCTGGTGGTTTGACTCGGTGGGGTTTGCATCAGTCTTCTGGACAAAACTTGGCTGGCAGGTCTTAATTGGTTTGGTGACTTTTATCACCTATGGATGCTTACTGCTAGGAAACTACCGGATTGCAATCCACAACACACGCCAACAGTCCTTTCGGGCATTGGGTGATGGTCTCCGACCGACCGAAGGTCATCGCGATCTGGAAATTTTGTCTGAAAGGGGAATTCACGCTGCGGCAATTGGCTTGACGGTGATTTGGGCGATCATGGCGGCGATCAGTACTATGGCGCACTGGGAGACAATTCTCAAGTTTTTTAATGCCCCCTTAATCGGTGAAACCGATCCGATTCTCCATCAAGATTTATCCTTCTATCTGTTTCGATTGCCGCTATACGAAGGCTTTTATGCCTGGTTGATATTTCCGGTTGGGATCGCGCTGGTCGTAACCGTTGTGATTTATCGACTGAAAGGTGTACTGGAAAGCGATCAACGCGGACGGTTGCAAATCCAACAACCCGCCAAGCAGCATCTCAGTCTACTCCTATGCTTGCTCTTGATGCTGGTTGGTTGGCGCTTTTGGTTGGCGCGGTACCAATTGCTTTATGGCGGTGGCGGCACAGTATTTGGGATTGGTTACGCCGATCACTTTGCCAAACTATTAGGCTACCAAGTCACTAGTCTCCTGGCTGTCGCGTTAGGCATTCTCTGCTTACTATTGATCCGCCGCCGCAATTTTGGTTTAGAGCTGAAGGGTTTGGGGATAGTGATTGTGGCAGTTATTCTCTTGCAGGGTGTCTATCCGTGGTTTGTGCAGCAGTTTTTGGTTGCGCCGAATGAATTGACCAAAGAGAAGGAATACCTGGCCCATAACATCAAATTCACCCAAGCGGCTTATCGACTCAACGGCATCCAACAGGAAAAATACCAAGCCACCGCCAAACTCACCCGCCAATCGCTCCAAAATAATCAGCCGACAATTCATAACATTCGGCTGTGGGACTATCGGCCACTCCTGAGTACCTATCGTCAATTGCAGGAAATTCGATCGTACTATAAATTTAGCGATGTTGACATCGATCGTTACACCCTCAATGGCGACTACCAACAAGTGATGCTCTCAGCGCGGGAAATGTCCCATGAGCAACTGCCGATCGAAGCCCAAAACTGGGTAAACAAACGGCTGAAATATACCCATGGATACGGCTTCGTCATGAGTCCCGTGAATCAAATCACCGCCGATGGGCTGCCGGAATTCTATGTCAAAGATATTCCACCAGCCTCGACGGTGGACCTGCCGATGCAGCAAACGGCAATTTATTACGGTGAGGAATCGCACAACTATGTCTTCACAGGGATGACCACCGACGAATTCGACTATCCCGTCGGAGCCACGAATGCCAGCGTCCGCTATCAAGGCAAAGGTGGCGTCGCGATCGGCTCGTTTGGGCGGCGCTTGGTTTATGCCTATGATTTGAACAGCTTACAGGCACTGATCTCCAACTACTTTGCCCCCACCTCACGAATTCACTATCACCGTCAAATCCGCGATCGAGTCAGTCGGATTGCGCCGTTCTTGAAGTTTGACCATGATCCCTACCTAGTTGTCGCGGATGGGCGATTACAGTGGATTATCGATGCCTACACAACCAGCGATCACTATCCCTATTCCCAGCCAGTCAGCGCCTCTAAAGACGCCGATAATATTTTACAAAAGGACTCTACCCGATCGTTAAGTGACAATAATCTCAACTATATTCGCAATTCTGTAAAGATTGTCGTCGATGCCTATGATGGCTCCATGCGATTCTTTGCAGTTGATCCTAACGATCCAGTTTTGGCGACCTATCGCAAAATTTTCCCAACGCTGTTTGAGCCTGTAACGGCGGTTCCTGAAACAATTCAGCAGCATTTTCGCTACCCCCAAGATCTCTTCAAAATTCAGATGCAAATGTATCTGAATTACCATATGAGCGATCCAGAGGTGTTTTATAATCGTGAAGACCAATGGCAATTTCCTCAGCAGATTTATGAAGACAAGGCTGTACTGCTTGAACCCTACTATGTGATCATGCGTCTGCCGGGAGAAAGCAAGCTGGAATTTCTGATGATTCAGCCCTTTACTCCGGCGAATAAGGAAAATATGATTTCCTGGGTGGCCGCCCGATCGAATAGTGATGACTACGGCAAATTGTTGCTGTATGAATTTCCTAAACAATCGCTCGTTTATGGGCCTCGGCAGATTGAAGCCCGCATTGACCAAGAACCGGAGATCTCCCAGCAGTTTACCCTTTGGAATCAATCGGGTTCGAAGGTGATTCGCGGCGACTTACTGGTAATTCCGATCGATCAATCACTGCTCTACGTCGAGCCGATATACTTGCGTGCTGAACAAAGTGAACTGCCGGAACTAAAGAGAGTGATTGTGGCCTACGACAAATCAGTCGTCATGGAAAAAACACTGGATGAGGCATTGGCTCGGATTTTTGGCGACAAGACAGTCGAGACCACGGCAAATCCTGAGTCAACGGTCAAAGGCACCCCCCAAAAAGTCTCTAATCCACAGAAAGCACAATTAGCCAAGGTCGCCTTGGCGACATATCGTAAAGCCCAAGCAGCGATGCGTCAGGGCGATTGGGCCGAGTATGGACGGCAACAGCAGGAATTGGAAAAAACCTTACAGAAGTTGGAGCAATTGTAGCGGTGATTTCTGATCATTGTTTACTCTCCCGGCGAAGTAGCACTCGATGCGATCGGGTTTAGGAATTCCGCTCTTCTCTTTATAATGGATGGATTGACTGCAAGATTTTATCGTTCAACTAACCCCTCACCGCCATGTCTGAAAACACTACAGCCCTCGCCGCCGCGCTCATTCGCAATTTCAATGAGGTACCGCTGGAGCATCTGTTACGTGCGCCGCTGTATGACGTTCAGTTCGCACGGCTGGCCGAGGGCACGGCGGCACAGAAGCTGGGGGCTTCGTTCAGTATTCTCGCGCCCGGAAAACGGGGGTGTCCGTATCATCGGCATTACGCGCAGGAGGAGATGTTTGTCATCATTGAGGGCAGTGGTACCTTGCGGGTGGCGGACGAAATGTTGCCGCTGAAGGCGGGTGATGTGATCTTTACCCCAACTGGCTCGGAGTATCCTCACCAAATCATCAACACGTCAGACGCACCGCTGAAATACCTCAGCATTAGTACGATGGAGCCAACCGATATTTGCGAGTATCCTGATTCGGGCAAATTCATGGCTGAAGGAGGTCTCGATCGGGCCACACCATTCGCCGTCATCGGACGCAGCGAACCGAGCCTTGACTACTGGGACGGTGAGCCGTGAGATGGCAGTTCATCCAACCAGTGTATCGTCGCCACCCCCGATCGGGCTACCAGATTTTTGGTAGACTAAAAGCTCTATCCTGGGCTGATGCAAAAATATGCGCTCAAATGTTGATCCTGAGAAAATTGAACAACTTATGAAAGCCTTAGGGCGACGTTCAAGCGATGTATGAACAAAAATTATTTACGCTAGAAGATCTGCGTTGTGGCTTTGAGGCGATCGAACCGGAATTAATTCGATTTCCTGCGCTTGACCCTGAATTGCTACGAAATAAGGTTGAGCAATTCATCGATCGTTGTGAGCACGAATCAGAGAGGGACTAATCGTGGAACTAAATGAGTTACCGGGATCGGAGTTGATTTTACCAGGATTGGAAGATCTGCGTCATGGCAGAAATCAGACGATCGGCGCACTTCTAATCGCGATCGCCTCCATCCGTTTGGCTGAAGCGGGCTTAGAGATTCCCAACCAGCGACTCGCCTCAGAACCAGAATTAGCTCTGTACGCTCATCTTCAGACCGATCGGGATGATGCTTATGCTTACTACAATGCTTTATTAAATAGCCTCAACAGCTTTTGCGCGGCACTGGAATTGAACGCCAAATATCGTAACAATTAGAGCAGGGACGATCGAGTGGCCAAGTTCAGGGCTTTGGTGACGAAAAAGCGCGCCAAAATTCAATCTGTAACATGTTGTAGTATAATCGGCGAAGTTTACAGCGGGGAGTTTGGGTCAGGATGCGGATTGAACCTTATGATGCGGCGCATTTGGATGCGTTGATTGGGCTGACGCTGCGGGCTTGGGAGCCGGTGTTTGCGTCGATCGAGCAAGTTCTCGATGCGGATGTTTATCAGGCATTTTATCCGCAGCAGTGGCAGGTGAGTCAGCAAAAAGCGGTGGTGGATGTCTGTGCGGCTGAGGATAAACCGGTTTGGGTGGCCTTTGAGGCCGATGCAGTGGCGGGCTTTGTGGTGGTGAAGCTGCATGGGGATGACAAGATGGGGGAAATCGAGATGGTGGGGGTTGATCCAGATTTTCAAGGGCGGGGGATTGGGGCGGGATTGATTGAGTTTGCGGTGGATTGGATGAGGGCGGCGGGGATGTCGATCGCGATGGTGGAGACGGGGGGTGATCCGGGGCATGAACCAGCGCGTCGGGCCTATGAGCAGGCGGGCTTTGGGTTGTGGCCAGTGGCGCGGTATTTTAAGAAGTTGTAAGTTGAGTGAAGGGTCGATTGGGATTTGGGGGATCGGAATCGAAGCTGATGGATTTGGCCGATCACGCGATATTGGATGGATCGGCGGAAAGTTTCCGTATCCTAATAGGCAAGCTGTTTGATTTTGGCGAGTGACCTATTTTTCTTGACACTATGGTTCAAATAAACATGATTGAAATTAAACATCCACAAGAGCTGGCTCGTTTACGCCGCCTTGCTCTGTCCGCACAGGGTTTGCTGCAAGCTCAGACCGATGGGCGGGGGTTGGCGGGGGCACGTAAAGCCATTAACCACATCGGTTATGTCCAGATTGACACCATATCGGTAGTGGAACGCGCACATCATCATATTCTTTACTCTAGAGTCCCGGACTTCAAGCCAGCCATGACAAATCAAATGTTGCTCGATCGGGATATTTTTGAGTATTGGGCACATGCGGCAGCTTTTCTCCCCATGGCCGATTTTCGCTTCTCCTTGCCCTACAAACACGCGATTAAAAGCGGCCAAACCCATTGGTATAAAACCCGTGATCAGCCGCTGATGGATGAACTGTTGGCCCGCATCCGGGCCGATGGCCCCATCCGATCGCGCGATGTCGAAACCAATACCACAAAACGTACCGGCTGGTGGGACTGGAAACCTGCGAAAAAGGCACTGGAACAGATGTATATGGAAGGCGATCTCATGGTCAGCGATCGCGAAGGTTTCCAAAAAACCTATGATTTGACCGATCGGGTGCTGCCATCACACGTCAATACCCAAATACCGAGCATGACAGAATTTGCAGCACACATGATCGAGCAGCAGTTGCGCTGCCATGGGTTGGTTTCACTCAAAGGGCTAACCTACCAGCGCCGCAATGCGGAACTCCGTAAAGCAGTAAAATCCTTGGTTGACGATCGGTTGGCGGAGGGCACTTTAGCGCAAGTACAAGTGAGTAGTGGCGAAGTATTTATCTTGGAAACAGGGGCACTCGATCGGCCCTTTCCCCCGATGAACAATCGCCTGTTAATTCTTTCGCCATTCGACAACAGTGTGATTCAGCGCGATCGGCTCAAAGCCCTGTTCCAATTTGACTATCAGTTGGAATGTTATTTGCCGGAAGCGAAGCGGCAGTATGGTTACTTTTGTCTACCGTTACTTTATCGTGATGAATTTATCGGGCGGATGGATTGCAAAGCCCATCGTAAAATTAGCCAGTTAGAGATTAAATTCCTTTATTTGGAACAAAGTGATTTTGATGAAGATTTGGTCATTGCTGCCTTTGTCGAAGCCATCACACAATTCTGTCATTTTCAAAATTGCGATTCAGTATCTTTGACGAACGCCCACCCAAATCATCTCACCCAACGCTTACGTAGTGCGCTAGAGTCTCATGGGTGAGGCGCGATCGTTCCCCTTGAGTGGCCGACCGGGATGACTGGATGGCTACAAGGGATTGTCGATCAAAGATGGTCTGGTGAAAATTGAAGCCTTGTGAATTTTGATTGATTTATGTGAAGGGCGCGATCGGGGCTGACGGATTTTAGTCGATTGGTCTATAATCAAGATAGGGGCTGAAAGGCTTTGCCTTTCAGGGGATTTGTGAAAATCTTCCACCTATTCACCTTATTTGGAAAGGAAGAAAGTTTTGGCCTAATTGGTTGCTATGCTTCCTCGTCCTCATCAAAATTGGAACCAGAAATCACATTTTCCTCTTCCTCATCATTTTTCGTTAATGACTATGCAGACTCATCCAAAATTCTCAAAACTCAGATCACTCTTAACTGAAATTGAAGATCTCTATGGGGCTGCGGCACTACTCCACTGGGATCAGAAAACTTATATGCCATCTAAGGGTATTGGGGCGCGAGGGAGACAGATAGCGACCCTAGAACGGATTGCTCACGAAAAGTTTACTGATGGCACCATCGCTCAACTGATTGAGGATCTGAGAACTTACGAGCGAGATTCACCTTACGATTCAGATGAAGCAAGTCTCATTCGCCTAACGCGCCGCAACTGCAATCTCGCATCTAAAGTGCCGACAGAATATGAAGTGCGCTTATCTCTTTTACAAACGGAATGTTATCAGGCTTGGGCAACTGCGCGCTCCGAAAATAACTTTGCCTTGGTAGAACCGACGCTGGAACGAATGCTGGACATGAGCCGCGAATACTCTAGCTTCTTTCCAGAGGCCCGACATATTGCTGACCCTCATATTGCCGGATCGGACTACGGCATGTCTGCGGTGTCGATTCAGGCTGTGTTTGCCGAACTCCGCACTCAATTGGTACCTGTGGTGGCAGCAATTATCAGCCAGCCACCAGTGGATAATTCTTGTCTGCATCAGCACTATCCTGAAGCCGAACAGTTCGCCTTTTGCCACAACCTCCTCAAGCAAATGGGTTATGACTTAGAGCGCGGGCGGCAAGATAAGACTCTACACCCCTTCATGACCAAATTCTCGATCGATGACGTGCGAATTACCACTCGTGTTTATGAAAACGATTTGAGTCAGGGTTTATTCAGTACCATTCATGAAATGGGACATGCCTTTTATGAAATGGGTAATGCTCCAGAGCTAGAAGGCACACTTCTATTTGGTGGTGTTTCCTCAGGGGTACATGAGAGCCAGTCCCGCCTGTGGGAGAATCTGGTCGGTCGATCGCGTTCTTTCTGGCAATATTTCTATCCCCAGCTACAAGCCCATTTCCCCAGTCAACTAGGGACAGTAACGCTAGAAACTTTTTATCGAGCAATTAATCAGGTGTCGCGATCGCCAATCCGTACTGATGCTGATGAAATCACCTACAACCTGCATGTGATGATTCGGTTCGATCTAGAACTCGATTTGCTTGAAGGAAAACTGGCGGTAAAAGATTTACCTGCTGCTTGGAACGATCGTTACCGCAGCGATTTAGGCATAACCCCGACTAGCGACAAGAATGGCATATTGCAAGATGTTCATTGGTACACGGGACAGATTGGCGGAATGTTTCAGGGCTACACTCTGGGTAACTTGATGAGTGCCCAGTTTTTTGACGCTGCTGTGGCCGCACATCCTGAGATTCCCAATCAAATCGAAACAGGCAACTTTACAGTCTTACATGACTGGCTACAAACCAACATCTATCGCCACGGGCGTAAATTTACTGCGGCTGAAACGCTCGAACGAGTCGTTGGAACAACCATGAGTACGCAACCGTTAATAGATTACATTCACCACAAGTATGCGGATCTGTATGGGATTTAGCTAATGGTTGTGTATTCGTTCCATCGTGGCAATCGTCATGAAAACAGCTCACTCACTCGACCGACTGTTGCTACCGGCCATTATCAACACCCGCGCCAACCCCGCCAAAATTATCGGCAGCATGGGAAAAAATCGTGATCGACCTCTCCTCACTAACCTTCAGCCGCCAAAACCCCAACCACCGTCAAATCCAAATTCGCAAACGTCGGCGACTCAATCCGTGCCTCCCCCACAAACACCCGATCGCTATAAGCCCCATCCACCAACGTACAAACCGTCACCTTCCCCTCGATCGGGTCAACAATCCAATATTCCACAATATCCAACACCGCATACTCACTATGCTTCGTGCGGTAATCCGTCGCGATCGTCGAAGGACTCACCACCTCCACCACCAACAAAGGCGGCGACTCATTCAGCGGAATAAACGCCTCCCGTTTCTTGTAGTCCTGCCACTGCTCAATGGGTAACACAACCACATCCGGCACTCTCGCCGTCTCCCAACGGGTGCCTCTGGGCGACTGAATCGCGATCGCCATCATCTTGGCCACCCAAGGCAACCCTAAAACCCGAATCGCGCCACTGAATTCACCTTGCAGAAATTGACTAATATCGTGATGTTCACCAGTTCCCTGTGTCATCCGTACCAATTCTCCATCCACTAGCTCAAAGCGATCGTCCGTACCGTCGTCATAGGTCAGATACGCTTGAAGGCTGATTCGTTCCGTCGTGGCAATCATCATGGAAACCGCTCCCTCGATCGACCGTTGCTCCCCACCATTATAAACCCTCCCCCAACACCCGCTCCAACCCCGCCAAAATCATCTCCAGCCCAAACTCGAAATCATATAACCCGTCATACCGCCGATCGATAATGTCGATCGCCAACGCATACATATTCGGATACAACTCCGCCGGAATCAACGGTAGCCCCATCTCAGCCGCCGCCGGATATTCCTCCGGTGCAAACGGAAACTTCAATTCCTGCAACGTAAACCCGTAAATGTGACTATCCATCGCATTCCAAGCATGATCAGCTAGCCGGAGCGGAAATCCCCCCGCATGTAAACAGCCCAAAGTCGCGTCAATAAACCGCAACATCACCGGCCCCACATTCACCCGCGACATCAACGCCATCGCCGCCCAAGGATGCCGCAACAGCACCGCATGAGCCACCATCGCCCGCCGCCGCATCTCTCCCTGCCAGTCCTGCCCCACCTCCGGCACCGCCATCTCCCCCACCACTAGCTCCACCATTCCATCAATCAAATCCTCCTTATTCGCCACATAGTTGTACAGCGACATCGCCTGCACCCCCAACCCCTGCGCCACTTTCCGCATCGACAATCCCTCCAACCCCTCTTTGTCGGCCAGCGCCAACGCCGATCGTAAAATCCTCGTCCGACTCAATGCCAGCACCTGAATATCCCGTTTCTTCACCATGAACTCATCCCGTATCAAAAATCATTACCTCTATCTTGACAAACTTACGGCGTAAGTTAAACTTACAGTGTAAGTCTCCAGAGGACGCAATCATGAAAGCGATCGTGCAAACGGTTTACGGCTCACCGGATGTTCTGCAATTGGCGGAAGTTACGCGCCCGATCGTGCCTGATGATGGCGTCCTCGTGCGGGTTAAAGCCAGTTCAATCAATGCGGGGGACTGGCATTTGATGCGCGGCGACCCTTTTCTGATTCGCCTCATGTTTGGGGGATTGCGGAAGCCGAAGATCAAAACCCTGGGTATGGATGTGGCCGGGATTGTGGAAGCAGTCGGCCGATCGGTGACGCAATTTAAGCCCGGTGATGCCATCTTTGGTGATACTTCCGAAGCTGGCTTTGGCAGTTTTGCCGAATATGTCTGCGCCCCCGAATCCGCATTTGTGCATAAACCGGATCATGTCTCGTTTGAAGCGGCGGCCAGCGTTTCCGTGGCGGCCCTGGCGGCGCTCCAGGGACTGCGCGACTATGGACAGATTAAGGCAGGACAAAAGGTCTTAATCAATGGGGCTTCCGGTGGCGTGGGTTCCTTTGCGGTACAGATTGCTAAGGCTTTCGGGGCTGAAGTCACCGCCGTATGCAGCACTGCAAAAATGGACATGGTGCGTTCACTGGGAGCCGACCACATGATCGATTACACCCAAACCGACATCACCCAATCGGGCCAGCAGTTTGACCTGATTCTCGATGCAGCGGCTTACCGTTCCGTCTTTGACTATCTACCCATTTTGACCGCTAAAGGCACCTATGTTCTGGTCGGTGGAGCCACCGATCGCTTTTTCAAAACCATGCTCCTCGGCCCTTTGATCACCAAAACCCGCGCCAAAAACGTCAAATGCCTTGCCTCCAAACCGAATCAAGCGGATTTGATCATTTTAAAGGAAATGCTGGAAGTGGGCAAAATTTCGCCCGTGCTCGATCGTACCTATCCCCTCAGCGAAGTCCCCGCCGCCATTCACCAACTCGAACAACGCCAGGTCACAGGGAAAATCGCGATCGCGATCTGATAGAAAGCGCGTCATCCGGCTTGGATTTCGTGTTGTTTCCTATATCAATCGTTCGGCCACAAACCCTCTCACGGGCCAGCTACCCTAGGATGTTAGCTGGAACTGTTGTCTAACTCGTCTAATACAGGTAATAGGATCGGGTTCCATGAAACTCATTCATATCATTCAAAAAAGGAGCAATAAAAATGAATTCAATCAATAAGACCACTAAGATGGAAGACATGAAAATAAGTGTAAAGATGAAGCTTTCAGCATTATGGGCAGCTATGATGTTGTTGTACATATACGCTGACATACTTTATTTATATAAGCCAGGTCAGCTAGAGGAAATGATAAGCGGACGCATGGGACCTCTTCCAGCAACACAAGGAGCGTTGTTAGCAGCCTCAATATTGGTGACAATTCCGGCTGTTATGCTCTTCCTATCCTTAACGTTAAAGTTTAAAGTGAATCGCTGGGCAAATATCACATTAGGCGTACTTTATACTGCTGTGAATATTGCTAATTTGATTGGGGAGACTTGGGCTTTCTATATATTCTTTGGCATTGTCGAAATTGGGTGTACTTTACTGATCGTTTGGAATGCATGGAAGTGGACTAAACAGGAAAGTTAGGTCTACCAATATCTACCGATTCTGAACCCCCAGGGCACCTATGTGTTGGTGGTGGGGGGGCGATCGGACGATTTCTCCAATTGATGCTCTTCAATGCTTGGATTTCCCGCCGCCGTTCCCAAACCATCAAAGTTCTTTCTGTCAAACCGAATCAAGCTGACTTGAGCTGACTTGGTGATTCTGAGCGACTTGCTGGAGGCTGGTAAGATTGAACCTGTGCTCGATCGCACCTACCCCCTTTGCGACGTCCCCACCGCACAAAGATGCGGCATTTCTCGAATTGAAGACGTTGCTGGCACCGTTTGGCATCACTCAGTTTTATACCGATGACTGCGCTAATCGCCACATCGATCGAAACCACTAAATACTGTGCCGCGCCGTAGTGGTAGGTTTCCTCACCCATCAAGGTTGTTTCTTGCCTTGAACAATAATTGCCAACATCGGCGCACTGATACCATGCATCACGGCCCCAATCGCCGATTCGCGACTAAATCCGAGTTGTTCGATAGTCGTGTCATGAAACCCATCCCCTTTGCCGTCCGTATGGCGGGTAATCAGAGTCGCAAGTTCCGCACACCGATCGGTAATTGTTGCATCGATCATTATTTTCAGCTCTGAGCTTCTTTTGTATATCATAGACTGGATCTGGAGGATTAGGCAATGAATAGCGAGTTCTGTGTATTGAAGATTCCGGGCAGCCACCCTACGATGAATACATCCAAATCAAGCAGTGAGAGAATAAGGCAATGACCAAAATCGCATTAGTCACTGGATCGAGCCGAGGACTGGGCAAAAGTACCGCGTTGAATCTGGCTAAGAAAGGGGTCGATGTGATCGTCACTTATCACACTAATGCTGAAGAAGCAAAAAATGTCATCGCTGAAATTGAACAGCTTGGGGCCAAGGCCGTGGCACTGCAATTGGATACGGCAAACATCAAAACCTTTGATGATTTTGCCGCTCAAGTTCAGCAGGTGCTTAAAAACACATGGCAGGTCGATCGGTTTGATTTCCTGGTAAATAATGCTGGGACAGGCGTTTATGCCTCTTTTGCCGAGACGACCGAGGAAGATTTTGATCACTTGATGAATATCCACGTCAAGGGCGTTTTCTTTCTCACCCAGAAAATGCTACCGCTGATCAATGATGGTGGCAGAATCGTCAATCTTTCGTCGGGATTGACGCGGATTATTCTGCCGGGATATGCGGCCTATGCCAGCATGAAAGGCGCGATGGAGACCTTAACTAAATACATGGCCAAGGAATTAGGTGCCCGAAAAATCGCGGTTAATATCGTCGCTCCAGGCGCGATCGAAACGGATTTCGGCGGTGGCGGCGTGCGCGACAATCCCGAGGTGAATCAATACCTCGCTTCACAGACAGCACTGGGGCGCGTGGGTCTGCCTGACGATATTGGCGGTGCGATCGCATGCCTCCTATCCGCCGACAACCAATGGGTCAACGCCCAGCGCATCGAAGTCTCCGGCGGTCAGTCGATTTAATCTAAAACATTACTTTCACGGAGAACACATCATGAAAACGCGCAAACTGGGCAGTCAAGGATTAATTGTTTCCGAACTTGGACTCGGCTGCATGGGGATGTCGGAGTTTTATAGTGGACGCGATGATACCGAATCCATGGCCACGCTGCACCGGGCGATCGACCTCGGCGTTACCGTTCTCGATACCGCCGATATGTATGGCCCATTCACGAATGAAATCATGGTGGGAAAGGCGATTCAAGACCGCCGCGACAAAGTGATTATTGCCACCAAATTTGGCAATATGCGGACGGCTGAGGGCGGCTGGCTGGGCATCAATGGTCAGCCAGACTATGTGCAGCAGTCCTGTGATGCGTCATTGCAGCGATTAGGCGTTGACACCATTGATCTTTACTATCAGCATCGCGTCGATCCGGCGGTGCCGATCGAGGAGACGATCGGGGCCATGGCCGCGCTGGTGCAGCAGGGGAAGGTGCGCTATCTGGGGCTGTCGGAAGCCGCGCCGGAAACGATTCGCCGTGCCCATGCGGTGCATCCGATCACGGCGCTGCAAACGGAGTATTCACTGTGGAGTCGCGACCCAGAGGATCAAATTTTGCCAACTATTCGTGAATTGGGGATTGGGTTTGTGGCCTATAGTCCCCTTGGTCGCGGCTTTTTGTCGGGAAATTTTACCCGGATTGAAGATTTTGCAGCAGATGACTATCGCCGTCATGCACCACGATTCCAAGGCGAAAATTTTGCGAAAAATCTGCAACTTGTTGAGCAAATTAAACAAATTGCCACCGAAAAGCAGGTGACGCCAAGTCAGTTGGCTTTAGCGTGGTTGCTTGCCCAAGGGGAGGATATTGTGCCGATTCCGGGGACAAAGCGTCGGACTTACCTGGAAGAAAATATCGCCGCCGCCGCGATCGTTCTGACGGCTGAAGACTTGAGCCGAATTGAAGCCGTTTCCCCTCAAGGCATTGCTGTGGGCGATCGCTATCCCGACATGAGTAGCGTCAATCGATAGTCGATTAAGTTTGCTAACGCGTATTAACCTTGCAAAAGATGTGCGTACTTTGCAAGTATTGTCGTCGCCCCTAATATAGCGCTATACCCACTCACCAGGTCAAGCCCATGCAAGCGATCGGTTATCAGCAGTCTGGCAGCATTGATCGTGATGATGCCCTTATCAATATCGAACAACCCACACCGACGCCAACGGGTCGTGATTTGCTGGTTCAAATCAAAGCAGTGTCGGTCAATCCGGTGGACTGCAAAGTTAGGCAGAGCACCCAGCCCGATTCTGGCGCTTGGAAAGTCCTCGGTTGGGATGCGGCGGGAATTGTGACGGCGATCGGGCCGGATGTGACGCTCTTCCAGCCCGGTGATGAAGTGTTTTATGCAGGCGCGATCGGTCGATCGCGCACCAATGCGGAATATCACTTGGTTGATGAGCGGATTGTCGGTGTGAAACCGAAAACACTGGATTGGGCGTCTGCCGCAGCGTTGCCACTGACCGCGATTACTGCTTGGGAAATGCTATTCGATCGACTAGATGTGAAGCGATCGGTGCACGGTGCCGCGAATGCAATTCTAATTACTGGCGGCGCGGGTGGCGTAGGTTCGATCGCGATTCAAATCGTCCGTCAACTGACTGATTTGACAGTCATCGCCACCGCATCAAGACCGGAGACTGTGGCCTGGGTCAACAAAATGGGTGCACATCATGTGATTGATCACAGCCTGCCCTTAGATGAAGAAATCAGCAAGCTAGGATTAGGCGCACCCGCATTTGTCTTTTCGACGACTCAGACCGATCGGCATATTGACGCGATCGCCAAATTGATTGCGCCCCAAGGTCGCTTTGGCTTAATCGACGACCCAGCAATGCTTGACATCAGTCAGTTCAAGCGTAAGTCGGTATCGATTCAGTGGGAATTTATGTTCACCCGATCGCACTTTGAGACTGCCGATATGGCCGAGCAGGGTAAACTCCTGAACGAAGTTGCGCGACTGATCGATGCGGGCATATTGCAAACCACGATGACTGAACGATATTCACCGATCGATGCGGCTAACCTAAAGCGGGTTCATCAGCTGATTGAAACTGGTACAACGCGGGGAAAAATTGTTTTAGAAGGATTTTCTACCGCTCAGCAATAGCCACCAGCGGCAGCAATTGCTGCTGTTATCTTGTCAATTTTGCCGCTGCAATGAATCGTTGCGTCTGGGCAGGCAGGCCATCAGCATGCTTTTGCCCCACCAAGAAGCCCCAAAGTGGTGCCAGAATTCCTTCAATTACGATTTGAATATTGATCGTCGTCACATCTCCGGCCACAAGCTGATGTGTGGTTTTCATCGTGGCAAGGGGCATGTGGCAAATATCCGAATAAGTCGTGGGCGGCTCAAAATCCCCGATTGTAAAGGTCAAAGTTGGCCCGCCTTTGGGTTTGAGGACAAATTTGGTATCCTTAGCGGGAATGCCCTCAACGCGGATCAGCTCAATGTTTTCGTCAATCTCCGCCCACCCGGCGATGTTTGCCAGTACGGGCCATAGCACGGTCGTCGGGAGGTTGGTTGTTTGTTGGTAACGGTGAGTCCACATGATGGCGCAATGTCCTAATTTGACGAAGAATATTATCTTGACCATCAAGATAAATGATTGAGGGATTATGGTCAAGCCAGTCGAATCACTTTTGCTTGAAACGCGCGCGCTGTATGAAGCGATCTATCGATTTGATGCGATCGCCGCTGCTGAACTGGGGATCCATCTTAGTGACCTCAGATGTGTCAATGCCTTGGAAAAGGGGCCGCTGGGGGCGGGGGCGATCGGTGAGCGGTTAGGTCTAACCAGTGGTTCTGTGACTGCTTTAATTGGTCGGCTCGAAAAAGCGGGGTTTGTCGTCAAGACCCGATCGGTGGATGATGCGCGACAGATTGAGGTGCAGCTCCAACCCATTTTTTATCAGCAAGCTGATGCAATTTATGCCCGACTGGGACAATCATTAGCGAGTCAATTCGATGGACTTAATCGGGCGGAAATCGAACAAGCGATCGCTGTGATCAACCGATTAACTGCAGGATTCAATCAGGCAGTATAGGATGCTCGGCTGAAGCTATAACGGCTTACTTCTTGCCTCCAAACATCACACGTCGAATGAGCGATCGCCATAGCAAATCAGGCAGAATCGCGTGCATAAACAGAAATACCTTGGCATGTGGAGAATAGCGCAACCGGCCTGAGCGATCGGTGGCCGCCCGATAAATGTCTTTAGCGACACCTTCAGGGCCAGGTAGCGAATCGTTCAATCCCTCACTAAACTGTCTCATGCGCTTAGCTAGATCGGTGTAATCGGGATGACTGGCCCAGGCAGAACCATGCTCGATGAAATTTGTCTTAATCCCACCTGGCTCAATAATCTTGACTTGAATATTGAACGGATGCAGCTCATAGCGGATGGACTCGGAAAGCCCTTCCACAGCCCATTTGGTCGCATGGTAAGCGGAAGTTAGGGGAAAGGCAAGGCGACCGCCCATTGAAGCGACATTGATAATTGTGCCGCTACCTTGTTGGCGCATGATTGGCAGAACAGTTTGAATCGTGGACACCAAGCCAAAGACATTGGTTTTAAACTGATGCTCTAACTGTTCCGGTGTGACGCCTTCGATCGGCCCCATGAGCGCATATCCGGCATTATTTACCAGGACATCAATCCGCCCAAAACGTTCTACGGTCTGACGAACAGCACTCTCGATCGTCTCAGGCAAGGTAACGTCGAGACGCGGACAGATGACATGCTTCGCCATGGGCCAATTGCTCGTGTCGATCGGCGAACGCATCGTAGCCGCGACATTCCAGCCTTTCTCAAGGAAATACTTCGTAGTTACCTCGCCAATGCCACTGGAGGCACCCGTAATCAAAACGGTTTTGCTCATGCTTGATATGATCTCCAGCGATCGAGATGTTGATATCAAGTAGCGTAAACTATGGAGTATACTCCACAGTCAAGTGGGTTTTAGAAATTTTAGGTTGTGGCCATGCTGATTGGTGAACTGTCGAAGAAAACAGGCGTATCCAAGGATACGATTCGTTTTTACGAAAAATTGGCACTCATTGTCGGCTCCGATCGGGAAGCGGGAACAAGGCTCTACAAGGAATACGGCCCAGAAACAGTGGAACGTCTTGCCATGATCACTCAAGGTAAAGGACTGGGATTTACGCTCAGTGAAATTAAACAGTTGCTCGATGATTGGGGCAGCGGTGCGTTGTCTAAGCGCGATCAAATCAAGGTGATTGAGCGCAAGATTGAAGAAATTATTGAAAAAAGGGAAAAACTCGACACGATCGAAACCTACCTCGTCACAAAACTGAGCAAACTGAACGAGGAAGTCCGATCGGAATCCTGAACGCTAATTTTTGTGGATTCCCGTGTAGCACGGTTGTCACGTATTTTGACGATTCCAGTCACGATAAAATTGTACATAGACTTCATGATCGACAAAGTGATCATATAGCCACTCTGCATCACGAGTAGTGCCTTCATGGACAAAACCCAGACGCTCAGGAATTGCCCTACTACGTTTATTCTCAGCGGCACAGGTAATGACTAAACGATTGAGATTAAGTCCGCCAAATCCATAGTCAACCACGGCTTTGCAAGAAGTCGTCATTAATCCTTTCCCCTGAGAATCCTGTGCCAGCCAATAGCCGATATAGCCAATTCGATTTTGCCAATCAATCTGGTTATAGCCGACCACACCGACGATCGATGTTTCGTGACAGATTGCCGCGACAAAACCGCGATTGTCCGCAAATTGCTGGAGCGTCGATCGAATAAAATCTTCTGTATTGGCCGCTGAAATTGTACCGTCGAGCCACGGCAGCCAGGTTCGCAGATATGCACGGTTAGCGTCGATCAGCCCAAAAAGCTCATTGGGAGCATCCCACTTTTGCAATGAGTATAATTACTCATCGCGGTTTGCGATAAAAAGTCAGAGAATGGAGAAGTTATATCGCGGACGAAATTGTGATGACCCCAGAAGAACGACAAAAAGTAAACGATTATTCAAAAGAG
>JANOQX010000233.1:0-41849 GCA_031415035.1 Cyanobacteria bacterium VAR_4_metabat_243 | reverse complement strand
CAAACGCTGCACACTTACTGGTGTCGCGGCCCAGTCCATGGCACTGATAGCATTCAATTCCGCGCGAATCGATGATGGCGTTTCCATTTCCTTACACTATCAGTTCTCCACGCCTCGCGCCAGCCCCTGTGAACGGGTACCCGTCAAGTAGGTCGCGCTCTTTAATGCGACATCATTGCCGTAATAAGGCGGTGGGCCTTGCTTCTTGAGTTTTTCCACTTGTTTTGTGTCGCCTCGTTCCTGTACCACACGCAGCGCGAAATCGTAGCAAATCCGATCGTTTTCCAGAAACGCCACCATTTGCCCCGTGCCGATAAACGCCTGAAACAATTCTGGGTAACGTTGCACGACCATGATGCCAAGGGCACTCCCCCATGACTCCCCCAATACATAGACTTTTTCCTTGCCAAAACGTTTTCGCAGGTTCAGCACCAATTCGTGGGCATCGGTAATGTAACGATCGGGGGTTAACTTCGACCGATCGACCGCATCGAAGGATTTCCCTGCGCCGGGTTGATCCCAATTAACCACGACAAAGTGATCTTCCAGCCCCGTTAGTGCCCGTCGCGCCGTCACGAGTTGGCTCCCGCCGGGACCACCAGCCAGAAAAAGCAGTACGGGATTGCGTGAATCTTTACCCCGAATCGTCACCCATTCTTCAGCACCGCCGAGTTTAACTTTTTCCATGACCGCAATGCTGTTTGGGATAGCGTGACCCTTTGCATCAAGAATGGGGGGTGTGGATGCAAATATTTGGGAGGCAAAAATTGCCAGGAGGGTGATCGCCACAAAGCCTGCAACCTCGACCAGAGCGACAAGCACCGTAAAGCGAAACCGAGAAATCGTCACCAGCCAAGCGACCACTGCCATTGCAAATAGAATTTGAATCGACGGGGGAACGGTAGTGGTAGTGGGTAGTAGCAAGACTGGAAAAATTACTAGCGCGATCGTCATGGCGACGAGAATTCTCAGCAATACGAAGCCGATCGTTTTGACGCTTAATCGTTTATTTTGCTGATGATTCTGGCGATGGCTAAGATTATTCATGATGGTTAGAAATCGTTTGCCACTCTTCGATCGCGACAGATGGGATTTTCAACTCGATTGCTGCGCCAGTAACGACTGATAACGTTATCTGGAGAGGGATTTCAGACTTTAGCTGCGGTAGCACAGACTTAATATCATATTCGGCGACATTCGCGAGCGTCGGACTATCCTGAGAAATTTCACCAGAAATATCCTGAGCCGTCAGACTTCTGCCCAAAGATGTCGTCAGGATCAGTGGTTGCTTGTGATCGAGTTCCACCGACCCCGGAAAGCCCACTAGCCGCAGAGAAACAGTCGAACTCCCTTCGGGATAGATGCGGGTAAAGGCAATCGCCTGCCAGGACTGTCCGGTTTGATCTTGGAGGTTTTGCCGGGATTGGTAGAGCATTTGGCCGGGATATTCTTCGAGTTGAGTGATGGTCGCAAGAGCAGGGAAGGGAGTACAGACAACCAGCAAACCGCAGACAAATATGGCCAGCAGCCAACGCATAGAAAGCATTTTGGAACGGTTAAAGCAAATAGGGTTCATTACAAAATTTCTCACAAAGTTAAACAGCATAGATTTTTCCTAAAACGAATTAAACATCTTTAACACCAGGATAGTTCTCCCGGAGGATTGTGCAATAACTCCCGAATATTGGCTTCGATCACCCGGTACCCCACATTACCGTTGAGTCTCTGCCGTCCTTCATTGAAAATTAGGGTAGGGCTAACCGTAACGGTATGCTCTTTCACCAAATCAAAATCTTTGAATAGCTGAGCGTATGCCTCACCACTATCGATCTGAGCTTGGATAGCCGCGATCGGAAGTCCTAATTCCTCCGCAATTTCAAATTGCACCTTGCGTTCAGAAACGTTTGCTAGTCGAGCAAAAAATGCTTCTCGAAATGCCCAGATTGCTTTTTCAAATACCATTTCCGATGGCTCAAAAATTCCTCTTCCCTCCAGTACTCGAATGGCATGGAGAAACAAATGACAGGATGTGGACGAAGCGGGCACAACGTTTGTCCAAATATCAGGATGAACGGTAATGTGATCGAACTTTTTTGTGACTTCGTGAATGTGATCACTGTATCCTTTGAAGCCACCCTTGTCGCTCCAGCGATGCTTCAGCTTGCCATGGACATCCCCAAAAACCGAAACAAAATGGGATTCGATGAAAATTTGGTCTTGAAAAGTTTCTTTTAATTTGTTCAGACGAATTTGAGCAACATAGGCCCAAATGCAAAGAACGTCAGAAAAGTAAAAGATATGAATAGGCTTCATGGTTACTCCAGTTGTTAGTAATTTGAGCAGAAGAGGAGCAGAATCACCTGCCATTCGTCATCATCTGGCTAACAATCTTTTACAATGGTTATCTCCAAGGTGTATGTGAGTAGCACAATTAGAATTAAATTGATTTGGCCGTCGCTTCCCCTGCCGCTTTCCAGCCTGAAAAACTGGGTGGAAAACCCTGCACCTTTTCGTAGCCTAATAGATGCAATGTCATCACGCCCATTGCCGATCGATAACCCGATGCGCAATATACCACCACAGGTCGATCTCGCGGTATCTGATCCAGACTTTGCACTAGGGTTCGGAGCGGAATATTGATCGCATTAGGAATGTATCCCACTTGATATTCAGAGGATTCTCGCACATCGACTAAGACAGTTTGAGTGTCCTTCAACAGATTTTTCAAACCTTCAACACTGCCGATCGTATAGTAGTCTGAGGGGATCGATGTGAGAAAGCGATCAACTTCCGATTTGAGATTGAGCGATTCTGTAGACATAATTTGTATCCTTCCCTGCGATATAAGGTCAGTGTCCATGAGTGTTGCAGCGTCGATCGAGCGTTGGCCAAGGCCCAGCCAGAGACTGATCGATAGCATCACTGCAAGTAGAAGTCCTGACAGGGCATTTGTGAACATGATTTCCTCCAGTATGGTTTACTAAAATTGAATTACACCCGCATAAAGCCCTCAACGGGGCGACGTAAGGAAACGGGTGGTGGATAGTTTTTTACGTAACCAGTGCGTAAGATAAATTGGATCGGTTCACTGATGCCAATGGATTGGTTCAGTATGTTTTGGGTTGAGGCTTCCTCCAGTATTTGGGTCATCGGATGGATGGCGATTCCCTTCTCTCGCACTTTCAGGAAAAGTCGTTGCATTCGCCTGCCGGTTTCGAGCAGTGCGGTGACTGAGTTTTCCTTGCTCGTAATCAGAATCCAGCCAGCGGATGTTGCCACCTCCTGTTTGATCTGATCAATGCCGCGCGATCGAAAGTCCGACTGCATCACATTATTGCGACCATAAAAATTCCGCACCACCCATCCAGCCGCCCCTTCGATTTCCATGCTTGCCGTTGTGAGACCATCACGATACTTCTCTGCATCACGACTGGAAAACCGAATCCAGTCAGCCAACTCTTGTTGCGCTGGGTCACGATCGGCTTGCAACCGATTTGCTTCAATGGTTTGCTGGTTGATAAATTGACTTTCTTTACTGGTAGCAGGCAGGTAATGAATCAATTCTGGTTCGGAATCAGTCAGATCCTTGATATCTTCTGGTTTCAGCACATCACTTAAAAAACCGGAACGAACGGTACGACGATTTTTAATTTTTGCGGTGTCGAATGCCTTTGCCGAGAGAGCTTTGCTGAGTTTTACGGCCATCACCCGATCGTCCTGATTGGTCGCAGCGAGCAAAGTCCAATCACAGATATAGCCCAAATCACCCGCCGCATATTCGAGGTTTTGGATAAATGCCCCGATCGACAACATGGTTTCGCGTTGGGTGGGATCAACAGCTGGTAGCCATTTGGCCCGATCGTTGCCGATGATCCAGTGATAAGGTTCAAGATATTGCACAAACCACGGCTGCGTATTGTGGCCGCTCGGCGCAAGCGAAGCGAGATACAAGATTGCCTGTTCGTCGGGCTTGAGCGTTAAGTCGCGGTCGTCTGTCAGTTTTATGTCAGCCCTTGAAAAATTACGTTTGTCACTGAAGAGGTAAGCAATCGCTCCGGTAGCAAAGGTACTGCCAACGGTGATGCCAATAAATTTTCGCTTCTTCATCAGGAGTCTCCTCTAATTTTTTGTATTCACTCGCTGTTTGACTTCGCCCAAGCCCTGTCCTGATTTCTGAACCTTGGGAGAGCCGATGTACTCGACCGTCCCAACGCCCGATACTACTGCATCTAACCGATCGCTCACATTCAGCACAGCACTTCCTACGCCTTCGCTGTAAACCTTTGCCTGCTTTGTCTTAAAGTCTTTACCTTCGTAGCTGCCGACGCCTTCAAGCCGGAGATCAAGTGAATCAGCCGCACCTTCGATCGTCATCGCTCCTACGCCCGTCAGCGCGATCGTCATCTGTTTTGCCTGAATCCCCTTAGCCTCAATGCTGCCCACTCCGGTCATCGTGAAACCCTCTAAGCTTTTGACTTCCATTACAAACTCAATGGGCTTCGTCGGGTTAATGTCAGTGTTATTCACCGTGCCGATCGACAGGATACGGTCAGTCACACGCGTCTCTAAGAGTGGCAGAAGATTATCTTCAGCGCTAATTGTGAGAGATTCTTTTCCAGTTTGCTGCACCGTGACTTTGCCCTCGGAGTTAAAGGCGATCGATGAAAATCCAATCACCGATCGGGATTCGGTTTTGATAATGCCTGACCCCCGAACGCCACTGCCGCCGAGATTGAAAACACAGCCTGTAAATAAAGCCAACAAGACTGCTATCAAGCTATATAACAGCGATTTGCGGCGGGATAATTTGCTCATGGGATGACCTCTATTACAACGATTAAACTTTCAGGTGTCTCATATGTCCATCGACCCATTTATCAATGAGTAATCCCACCACTACACTAACGAAAAGCACAACGAGCCGTGCTGGTACCAATGTTCCTACTACTCCTAAATTATTGAAAACATACGAGAATACATTGATGGATAGGATGACATAGACCATGATCCCGACGATTCGGATTGGCCACAACCAAGAAGAATCATCTTTGAGCTGGGATATCTGTCGGCATTGGGGGCAGCGGTGAATTCCCCACTGTGATATCAAGTATCGACGCCAAGTTAAGGGGAAAGAAGCCTGGCAATGGGGACAAACTAACTCTCCTACCGAGGTGTTTTTGGAGTGGTGCAAAATTGGACGATCGTTGTGTAGTGTCATGATTGTTCTCCTAAAGGTTGTAGTTGTGGCGATCGTGGCTCGATTGGGAAGGCCAACCAACACCAAAAGTATAGAAAAACGAATCCGGGAATAACGATCGCCAAAACAACCGTGACAATCCGGACCACTTGAGTCGGCTGATGGAATCGCTCAGCCAGGGCCGAACATACACCAGCAAGAACTTTGTGGCGACGACTTCGATAAAAAGCTGGCCCGGAAGTAGCGTTTGTGTTTCGGGAGCGCCGCTGCTGCAAAATCGCGGAAATCAGCAGCCCGATCGCCCCTAAGACCGCCGATGGAATGGCGAAAATTGCCAGCCAGTGCGACATCGCTAACCCCGAAATGGCGTCTCCAAGCCAAACTGGGGAAGGACAGCGAAATCGGACGGCTTCCGCCACACAACTGAAGCGTTGAGCCAAACCATAGGCGCTCCAAGTCATCAGAAACGGCAAAGCGGCGTAGATAACGCAAAGGCTCAATAAAAACCAGTGCCAACCCGCCGAAGGGCGTCGGAAGAAGGCGATTCCAGCGATCGCTGGGCCAACCAGCAAAAAGGTGTAAAGTAACGGTAAGTAATACATGAGTTTTTCCAAGTAGGGTGGGCATTGCCCACGATTTCCATTGACGGGTTTGGGGTGATTAATTGAAATTATTCAAATTGCGGTGGGCAGGTGGGCAGTGCCCACCCTACTTGAATACCTTCAACAACTCAAACCACAGCAGACCGATCGCCCCACCCAGTAGGCAGATCGCCAAGTCAATCGGGTGTAAAAATGAAAAGCTAAACAACTGGCGCGCAATGGGTACATACAAAACGATCGCCAAGAAAAATAGTCCTCCACCCAGCACCCACCACAGCGCTGGATTGGGCGATCGGAGGATTTTTAGGCTGAGCCGCGCGGTTGAACCTTCACTCAAGATCAACCCCAAATTCGCCAAAATTAGCGTCGTAAACGTTAAAGCGCGGGCATCCAGTTCGCCTTGCCCCCGCGCCAGCGCAATGATAAAAACCGTCAGCACGATCACTAAAATTCCCATGCCCTGCAACAATGCCAACCCCACGGTTTTGCGGCCAAACAAAGGTTCTTTGGGGTTTCGTGGGGGACGCTGCATCACCGTCACTTCAGCTGGTTCGGCTTCGAGCACGATCGAGCAAGCCGGGTCGATAATCAAATGCAAAAAGGCGACATGAATCGGCAGCAGCACTAAGGGCAACTTAAACAACACCGGAATCAAGGACATCCCGGCGATCGGAATATGAATCGCCAGCAGATAGGCCATCGCTTTGCGAAGATTATCAAAAATGCGGCGGCCCAATTTTACCGCTTGGACGATTGAGGCAAAATCATCGTCCAATAGCACCAACGCCGCCGACTCCCGCGCTACATCCGTCCCGCGTTGCCCCATGGCAATGCCAATCTGCGCCGCTTTGAGGGCAGGCGCATCATTCACCCCATCGCCCGTCATCGCCACCACTTCACCCTTGTCTTTGAGCGCATTGACAATTCGGAGCTTTTGTTCCGGCACGGCGCGGGCAAAGATATTCGTGTTTTGGATCTGCTGATTCAGTTCAGCGTCACTCATCTGATCCAATTGCGCTCCAGTGAGAATTTCCCCCGCTTGTGTCAAGCCAATCTGCCGCGCGATCGCCTGCGCCGTCACGGGATAATCCCCCGTAATCATCACCACGCGAATCCCGGCGGTATAACATTCTTGAATCGCGGCGGCGACGGTGGGCCGCACGGGATCGGACAGTCCCACCAAGCCCAGGAATTGGAATGGGAAATCATGTTGTTGATCCGGTAGATGCCCCGGATCGATCGACGGATGGGGTGGCAAAAAAGCGGGTGGCGCATCCAGTAGTGACACTTTAGCCACGCCTAAGACCCGCAATCCAGCGGCGGCCATGGCGCTGACTTGAGCCGCTAGAATCCGCTGTTGCTCAGGCGTAAAATGACAGAGATCCGCGATCGCCTCCGGCGCACCTTTAGCGGCGATTTCATACTGTTTACCATCCGCCGATTGCCACACATGGGACATGGCCAGCAAATCCGGCGACAGCGGATATTCGCGTAATAGTTTCCAGTCGTGGTGTAAATGCTCGGTGTTAGCCAAATACTGATCCCCCAACTGCTTAAATGCCTTTTCCATCGGGTCAAAGGGATCGCGTTGACTGGCCAAAATGCAAAACTCGACTAATTGATGCAAGGCTTCGGGTAGGGGCGCGGATGCCTGTAATCCCAAATCATAGGGCGCGGCTGCCGCGAAATGCTCCGAGGCCCAGAGTTGTTGCACGGCCATCTGGTTCAGGGTCAGCGTCCCGGTTTTATCCACACATAACACTGTTGCGGCACCGACCGTTTCAACCGCCGCCACGCGACGGGCTAAAACATGATGTTGCGAAATCCGCCAAGCCCCCAACGCTAGGAAGATTGTCACCACCACGGGAAATTCATTCGGCAAAATCGCCATCGCCAGGGTGATCCCCGCCAGAATGCCCTTGAGCCAATCCCCGGTGGTAAATCCATAAATCACCACGATCGCCACGCAAAGCGATAAGGCAATGCCAAATAAACGACTAACCAAGCGATTCATTTCCCGCTGCAAGGGCGTTGCTTCCGGCTTCACGGTTTGCAAGGCGTTGCCAATCTTGCCCATCTCCGTCTGAGCACCGATCGCTTGGACTTGAATGATTCCCTGACCCTGCACCACCAATGTCCCCGAATAAACAAACGGCAACGCATCACCCCCTGGACGCGCCAGCTCAACTGGGCCAACCGCCGCAATTTTGCGCACGGGTAGCGACTCTCCCGTTAATAGCGATTCATCGGTGGAAAGATTGCTGCAAGATAAAACGATCGCATCCGCTGGCACCCGATCGCCCTCCGCTAACACACAAACATCGCCCCGCACCACATCGCGCCCCGCAATCCGTTGACGCTGCCCATCGCGAATCACCAAGGCGCGCGGACTCGACAGATCGCGCAGCGCGGCGATCGCATGTTCTGTTTTGCCTTCTTGATAGAGGCTAATCCCCATCAGGAAAAGCACAAAACCCAGCAATATCGAGGCTTCCTGAAGATCGCCCAAAAACCAATAAATTATCCCGCCACCGACCAGCAAGAGAAAGATCGGATCTTGAATCGTGCCCCAGGCGATCGCGAAAAGACTCCGCGATTGCGCTGAGGGCAGTTCATTGTGGCCCTCGCGTTCGAGCTGCGCGATCGCTACTTGTGCCGACAAGCCAGTTTCGGCATTAAGATTGACGCTTAAATCAATCATTTACCTTTTACCCGATATTTAGATTGTCTCATAATGGATATATAAATCCGACTGGGGATTGTCCATCACGCACCCTCAGCGCAACGAACTGATTTAGTAGGCCAGCACGTTGCCATTGCTTTGAATCCTCACCGAAGTTTGACTATCACTCAAGCTCACGGCTTCATCCAGCACTAGCACCAAAACGCCTGATTCTCCGCTTGCAGGGATAGTCACACGAACGAACCCAGCGTCGGGTCGCAAAAATGTAATCGTTATCGGCGTAGAGAGATTTTGTAAAACGAGATCGGTTTTACCCGCTAAAGCCCGTTGTGGTGTATCGCCAATCACTTGGTAAGTGATTTGGGTATTGGTCATATTCTTCAGTTGCACATTCACCCGACCCGCTTGGAGTTTCACCGTCCCGATCGGGGCTGGCTCAACGGTTGGTAAGAGCGGTTGAATCGTACTGACAGTAGCCGATTCGGGAACTAATACGGGTAGTTGAGTTGATCGTTGACTCTGCCCGTTGAGCGATCGAGTCGCGGCATTCGGTGGACAGGCGGCGGCTAAAATGAGCGAACTGTTATACGGTTCTTCGTAGTAAATTTGCGGGCAAGGATTGGTCAGCGAAGTCGTTGCCGCCAGGGCAGGCACAGCAAACCCGGCCAGCCCTGTCACAATGATACTGGATGCGATGAAACAGCGATCGATGTTGAAATTCATCGTGTTCTCCCAAAGATATTTTATTAAAGTGGGTTTGATACGGCGTGAATGTAGCGATCGATCAGCCGCAGGAATTAAAATCTTGTTTCTAATAACACTGTAGTTGATATTTTTTTAATTAGCTATGCAAATTGACCAATTATGTCAATCATTGGTGATACCGTCTGTGATTAATCCAATTTACTTCGAGATAAGGCTTGAATATCTGCTCGCAATTCCATAATTTCTGCCTGTAGAGCTTGAATCGATTTTGTCTCCACTCGCTCATTCGCTTCACTCTCAGCATCCTGACTGACGAAAAATGTCGCCAGGGTTGCGGTTACGTAGCCACAGACTCCAACGGCATACAGTGAAAGTAAAAAACATAGCACTCGACCTTCAGCCGTCTTGGGAAAATAATCTGACCCGATCGTCGTCATCACCATGCCTGTCCACCACAATGCCGCCGCATAGTCATTAATACCATTGCCACTTGAAACGGCGCTGCCGATCGGGGATTCATGTTCAAAGGCATACATCCCGGCGGCACCGATCAGGGTGACGATTATCGTGGCCCCAATCACATAACCAAATCCCCGTCGCCCGATACTGATTGCCAGCATTCGCATTCCTTTATTCGTTCGGGTCATCACCTGCAATAGCTGTAACCCGCGAACTGCATGAACTGATTGCAACGGCTGGACAATTCGTAAAATCCACAGCGTTCGCAAGGCGGGGATAAATAGCGAAAGCACCAGTAGCCAGTTATGTTGAAGATAGGCCATGCGGCGTGGTGCAAGCAGAAATTTGATCGCAAAGTCCACGATAAAGGCAATCCAGATTGTGATCCCCAGCGCTTCTAGTAAGGGCGTTAGCCCCCAGACCAGCTCGACCACAAACAGACCCAGCCAGATTATTCCCAGCACCAGCATCGGCGTTTCTAGCCAATTGTCCAACTGTTGCAGGATTTCGCTGCGCTCTTGGTCGAGTGTTGGTGGCGAGTCTTGCTGAGGATTTCTCATGGCATCGTCGAGCCAGTAGTCGATCGATCGGATCGATGGGCCTCAAGCTGTGCCCGTAACTGGGCCATTTCTTGAGCCATATCAAGCACCATTGCCGCCCCCACCAAGTTCAGCCCTAAATCGCGCCGCAACCGCTGAATCTGACTAATTCGAGCAACCTCACGGGAATGCAGAAAGTCACCGATCGATTCGATCACGCCCAGCTGAATCCAAACTTGGATGAGCGTAATCGAAGTTTGAGTCACCGATGCCGCATATTCAAACGTGTAAAGTTGATCGGCTTTGTCGGTGTCGGTGGGTATGATGACGATCGCCGAGAGCTGAGAACTCATAACTTAATCTCCTCTAAATGAGCACGCGGGTCAAAGCTGGCATTTGCTTGGATTTTTTCGTAGCATTCCTGCTCGATCGAGTTCAGGTCTTGTGGCGTGACCATCTGAAGTTTGGCGAATAAGTCACCGCGACCGCCTTTGGGTAACGTCCAGCCTTTGCCGCGTAACCGGAGCGATTGTCCCGATTTGACTCCTGCCGGAACTTTCATCATAACGCTGCCATCCGGGGTCGGCACGTTGATTTGTGCCCCTAAAATCGCTTCGTCCGGGCGAATTGGGACTTCGCAAATCAGATGATCGCCCTCAAACCGGAAGAATGCGTGCGGCAGCAGCTCGATCGTCAGATACAAATCACCCCGCTGTTGTGAAAATGGACTCGGACGACCTTTCCCTTTGATCCGGATGCGGCTACCAGGCGTTGCCCCAGCGGGAATGCGGACATTGATCGTTTCATCATCGAGTTGTAGGCGTTTTTGGACACCTTGGAAGGCTTCAGCGAATGTCAACGCGATCGCGGCTTCCGTATCAGCGGCGGGGGCTGAGGTGCGAAATCCACTACCAAAATCATCAAAACCGCTAGCAGTGGAAGTACTACGTTGCGATCGACCTTGCCGCCCTAATAAATCATTGATAAATGCTTCAAAGCCACCATATTCGGCAAAGTCCTCCGGCGATCCCGGCGATCGACCACTCGATCGTGGCGCTTCGGGCGGCATCGGCTGATTCCAATGCTGGCCAAACTGATCGTACTTCTGCCGCTTCTCGTCATCCGAAAGCACCTCATTCGCTTCGTTCAGATCAATAAATTTTGCGGCTGCGTCTTTGTCTCCAGGATTAAGATCAGGATGATATTTACGCGCTAGTTTGCGATAAGCCCGCTTAATTTCCGCCGGAATCGCGGTTTTGCCAACTCCCAATATGACGTAATAATCCTTGAAATCCTTTGCAGTTGGCATTACTAACCTGCGAATTGATGGCTTAATCTATCCGGGTGCGTTGACGATCGACCAATTACACAGCTTCGAGACTGGCGTCATCTGCGGTTTGAGGTATTGATAGAATCCCTGGAGGTTGAGTGAAGCATCTTGAAATAATATCCAATCGGTACGATCGCCGCGATCGCGAATACTGCGAATAACTTTCCCTTGCCCCAAACGTAAGCGTTTCTCAACATCCCATTCGAGTCGATTCTGAGGAACCTCACCCGGTTGGTTCGTGAACCCCAAAAATCCTAACGCCTGACCAGTAATCGTATCGTTCAGACTACTGCCGCGAATACAGATAAAGACATCCGAGTGGGGATAGCCATAATAGCCATCAATCCGATCGCCCACTTTCGCAAAGTTCAGGCAAACACCCGCTCCATCACGCCAGTCATTGGGCTTCGGTTCACTACAAAACTGATATTTTCCATTTTCCAGGTCGCTGATCGCCGTCGGAGCAGTCTGACTCTGAACCAGACTGGCATTGGTGAACATGCCAATCGCTAAAACAACTAAACCGAGTAACTGCTGAATTTTTTTGTCGCACATCGACGATCACCTTACTCTGCTCATTATTTAGCAGCACTTTACTAACCCAGCTTCACGATCATCTTGCCAGTATTCTTTCCCTCGAAGAGACCAATGAATGCCGTTACTGCTTGGTCAATTCCTTCGACAATTGTTTCCTGGCTCTTCAGCTTGCCCGCATCAAAATAGCCGCCGATCGTCTGTTCAAATTCCACCCGCTGACCCAGCCAATCACTCACGATCATGCCTTGCATCGTTAATCGTTTACCGATTATCTGGAATAGATTATTTGGGCCAGGTTGCGGCTGTAGGTCGTTATAGCCAGAGATACTCCCACAAGCGATAATGCGGCCCCGCACGCGCAATGCTTCAAGCGCCGCTTCGAGCATCGCACCGCCAACATTATCAAAGTAGATATCAATCCCATCGGGCGCGGCCTGGTGCAGTTGTTCGACGATCGAGCCATTCTTGTAATTGAAAGCCCGATCGAAACCACAGTCTTCCTCTAAAAATCGCACCTTCTCAGCTGAACCAGCCGCACCAATTACCTGACATCCCCGCAATTTTGCAAGTTGTCCAGCCACGCTGCCCACGGCTCCTGCCGCCCCCGAAATGAAAATGATCTCCCCTGCCTTCGCCTCGGCTAAATTCAACCCCGCCCAAGCCGTCATACCCGTCATGCCAAGGGCACCCAGGTAAACCGAGACGGGTTGCCGATCGCCATTAACCCGATGCAGTGCGGCTGGGATGGCCATAAAGTATTCCCGCCAGCCGCAGTTCGATGTGACAATATCGCCGACTTTAAACGCCTCCGTCCGTGACTCGATCACCTCACCCACAGCACCACCGTCCAGTGCTTTATTCAGCTCAAACGATGGCACATAGGATTTGCCGTCATTCATCCGACCGCGCATGTAAGGATCGACCGAAAGGTAAAGATTGCGAACGAGAACTTGTTGATCAGGCAACGGTTCTAGCTCAATCGGCACAAGGAGAAAGTTTTCGGCGGTTGGCGTCCCCTTTGGGCGGGAAACCAGATGAATCTCGCGGCCTATAATATGAGCCATACTTTTTCTCCTGGTGAGTCGTTCAATACTCAATACTCAACTCGTCTGGAGTTTAATAATCGTTTTTATCCCGGCAGCATCGCTGATCCAGACTGCGACCATCTCACCGATCGAATTCTGCCCAGTCAGCACCTCCGTCGGTGAATCGACGGTATGGGCGTAAAAGACTTCATTTTGACCGAGTTCAATCATCAAGTCGTCCCCCTTACCGGGACGATCGTAGATCATCGACAGCAAAGGCGCATTTTTAATCAGTTCTAAATTACCGAGTTCTGGATCAACGCATTCGATCGAGACATACCGTCCACGATTACCATTGGTGAACATATCGAAAAACTCGCCCCAGCGTGCTGGCGGTACCGATTTGGTCAATTCAGTTTGGCTAATCATAATGACTCCTTACAAAAAAACTACTCAAGGGAAACACAAAACAGACTGGCCAACTAGAACGCATCAATTTTCTTCGCTAATTCAATATCCAAAGGCCCAATCCCACCCGCATCATGCGTTACCAGGTCAATTACGACCCGATTGTAGACATTCGATAACTCTGGATGATGACCCATTTTTTCGGCGACGATCGCGACTTTAGTCATAAAGCCGAACGCCTCGACAAAATCCTTAAACTTAAAAGCGCGATTCAGCTTACCATCGAGAACTTTCCAATCGGTCAGTTCAGCGATCGCGGCAGTGGTTTTTGCATCACTCATAGTTCCCTCAGTTTCCACAAGTTAGAGTGCCTTCCTTCGTCCCATCCGCCTTATCCCTGACCGCAACACTAGGCTGCTCCCCTGGATAACAACGCACGAGGACATTATCGCTACTGCGCGTTACATACAAAACGTAGACTGGTTGACCATTCAACTTGGCTCGGACTAGCTGTGGTGGCGTCGGGGCGGTGGCGATCGCGGGTAGTAACATCGCCGTGCCAATCATGACCACCGTTGATCCAAGCAAAAGTTTTGAAAAATTCCGTGTGATTCTTAGCATTGTCTTAAGTTCTTGTGTGGTTTAAACTTTGATTAAAAGATCTAGACCGCGATCGACATACTGACTTCGTGACTGATTCTGTCCAGCATGATCCGTGCTTGGCTTACATCATGCTCGCTGCCTGTCACCAGCAGCATATATTCGCCAGACTCAATTTTGGCCTCATACTTGACAATTTCCTCCTTCGGAATCCCCAAGCCGGACAAAGCACCCACCAGTCCGCCGACTGCCGCGCCGCTCGCACCGCCCACAAGCATTCCTTCAAGCCACCCGGCCAATACCCCAACAATGGGACCCGCAACAACGACTTGGCCCACTCCCGGAATAAACAGCACCCCCGCTCCCGCTAAGATCCCAAATAAACCGCCGAAGAAGCTCCCCAAATAACCTGCTCCTCTCGCACCATCGGTCGCCATATCTTGCCAAGTGAGAAACCCGCGCACATGCTCAGTCGTGCGGTAGTCTTTGCCAATAATCGAGAGTTTTTGGACATCGAAGCCTTTATTTTGCAGCTCGATTACCATCCGTTCCGCTTCTGTGTGCGAAGGGTAGGTCACAACGATCGTATGGGTATTTGTCATGGGGGTGTTTCCTTTATGATGATTTGGGAGACGATGCGCGATCGAGGGCTGACGTTACGACTTACTTCTTGGCTGTTTCTAACGCCGACTGGGCATCGAGCCGAGCGGACATCGCTTCCAATGTCGCTTTTTCGGCCTCTTCCATCATGGCCATTGCCAAGAAAGTCGCCGTGGTCGCATAGTCCTCCGCCCTGCCTGCACGTCCTTCCAGCTTCTTGGCTTGACGATTTTCCTTCCATTCATCAACAGTCGCTTTCACCTCCGATTCGCTTTCCTCAAATTGAGTTTTCAGCTTGGCGCGATACCCATCAAATTCATGCTTCTTCGCATCCAGATTCGCCTTCACTTCGTCGAGTTTCAGTTGAATTTCTGCTTGAGTTTTTTGGGGAGCGGCTTGAATACTGGTTCTCAGCTTCATTGCCCGGTCTTCGAGCATTTCCAAATTATCGTGAAGTTGCTTGGTGAAGTTGTCGATTGTGATACTCATGATGTTTTCTCGCTTTTTCTTAGGCTTGTTTAAAAATTATTAAATCGTATTCACCACACTCAACTACATCCTCACACAATCGATCGAATCGACTCTCTACCCTTTGGCTGATCTAGTCGCAGTCACATGACTCAGACTTGAACTTCAACCACACCACGAAACATATTCATGCCACAGGAAAATTCGTATCGTCCAGGCTTGTCGGGCGTAAATTCGATCGGGGTGATTTGATGGAGTGCGAGTTTTTGGGCAATATGGAAATCCGGCAATCGCACCTCCTCAAGGCAACTGCTGGGATCTTGCCGATCGAAGTTCAATCGCACCGTGCGCCCTGCTTGCACGACGATATGACGCGGTTCATAGCCGCCGTCTACAGTCACCGTGATCGCTTGAACAGCTCCCTGGACAGTCGCCTGAGTCGATTTTGGTTTGTTCAGCAAAAACCACCAGAGTTCCAAACCGATCAAGCCCATCCCACCGATCGTCACCAAAATTTTATGGCTCAGTGGTTGGTCGATCGGTGAGAACTGGCCCGATCGATGCGGCATAGAATCCATTTGACCCGGTGGTTCAGCGGCGATCGTGCCGGAAATTGCCCCCAGCAAAAACCCCAAGCCCGCCACAGTGCCCCAAAAAATCGCGCGCTTCATGATCGCCATCCTCCTTCAACTTGCACCTTGGGCTGGAAATTTTTTAGTCGTAATGCATTGGTCACGACCGTCACCGAACTAAATGCCATCGTCGCACCCGCAATCATTGGATTCAGCAGCCAGCCGAAGATCGGATAGAGGATACCGGCCGCGATCGGAATGCCGATAATATTGTAGATAAAAGCAAAAAACAAGTTCTGCTGGATATTCCGCATCGTGGCGCGGGAAAGTTGAATCGCGGTGACAATGCCATTCAAGTCGCCGGAAATCAGGGTGATGTCGCTCGCGGCGATTGCCACATCGGTACCCGTCCCGATCGCCAAGCCCACATCGGCTTGCGCCAACGCTGGCGCATCGTTAATGCCATCGCCGACCATTGCCACCACTTTGCCCTCGGCTTGGAGCTGGGCCACCGTTGCCGCCTTTTGATCGGGACGCACCTCGGCAAAGACCCGCACAATACCCACTTCCTGGGCAATCACATGGGCCGTCCGCTGATTGTCACCCGTCATCATCACCACTTCTAAGCCCATTGCCTCCAAAGCCCGAATCGCCTGGACGGAGGAAGGCTTGACGGCATCGGCAATGCCCATGATGGCTTCAATTTGCCCGTCGATCGCCAGCCAAACGACAGTCTTCCCTAGGGTTTCCAACTCCTCCCACAACGTTTCTAAGGCCACGGTGGCGATGTTCAGTTCCTGCATCCAACGGTGGGTGCCGAGTTGCACCAGCCGATCGGCCACGTTGCCTTGGACACCACTACCCGCGATCGCCTGGAAATTTTTGATATCGGCTAATTCTACCCCCTGGGTTTTGGCATATTGCACTACAGCTAAGGCCAAGGGATGCTCGGAGTAACGCTCAATGGTGGCCGCGAAGTGGAGGAGATGGCGTTCGTTATCGTTGATACTCCCGTTGGCGGGCACAAAATGCGTGACCACAGGGCGACCTGCCGTGATCGTGCCCGTTTTGTCCAGAATAATGGTTTGCAGTTTATGGGCCTGCTCCAGGCTCTCCGCCCCCCGAATTAAAATGCCATGCTCCGCCCCTTTCCCCGTACCCACCATGATCGAGGTCGGCGTCGCCAGCCCCAAGGCACAGGGACAGGCAATGATCAAGACACCAACGGTCGTGATTATTGCCATCGTTGGGTTGCCCATCAGGTTGTACCAGAGGATGAACGTCATAATCGCGATCGCCATCACCACAGGCACAAACCAACCAATTACCTGATCCGCCAAGCGTTGAATCGGGGCTTTGGAAGCCTGGGCTTGTTGCACTAGTTTAACAATTTGGGCGAGGAAGGTATCTTGACCAATGCGCGTCGTCTGAAACTTAAAACTGCCCGTTTGGTTAATCGTCGCACCAATCACTTCATCGCCCACTTGCTTATGTACAGGCAGGCTTTCACCCGTGACCATGGCTTCGTCGATCGTGGAACTGCCCTCAATGATCTGGCCGTCCACCGGAATTTTTTCACCGGGACGCACCAGTACGACATCGTTCAGCATAACTTCAGCGATCGCCATATCAATTTCATGGCCGTTACGAATCACCCGCGCCGTTCGGGGTTGTAATCCAATCAGTTTCCGAATCGCCTCAGAAGTTTGCCCTTTAGCCTGATTTTCCAACAGACGACCCAGCAGAATCAACGCAATAATCACCGTCGCCGCTTCGTAGTAGACATCCGGCGGCAAGCCTTGGGCGCTAAACCAATCCGGAAATATCGTTGGGAACAGCGAATAGAGATAGGCCGTCCCCGTCCCGATCGCCACCAGCGTATCCATTGATGCGGTATGTCGCTTGCAGGCTTTCCAGGCATTGATAAAGAACGATCGCCCCGCCCAACATAACACTGGTGTCGTCAAAGCGAGCTGAAACCAGGAATTATGCAACCACATCGGCACAAACGGCAATTGTAACCCCAGCATAGCAGGCAAGGAACCCACGACCAGCATGACGCCGATCGCCCCACTGAACCAAACTTGACGCAATAGTTGGCGCTGCTCGATCCGGCGGGCGCGTCGATCGGCGTCATCCGTTGGTGTTAAAACATCAGCTAATACAGGTTGAGCCACATATCCGGCAGAATGCTGGTGAGTCGCTTTAATTGGCATCGGATTCTATCGATTTCACTCGAATCGTCTTTACTCAGTAATTATACGAATCGAGCTGAATCAATAAATCAACCGATCGATAGAAGGTAGCTCTGGATTTAGGGCTTTTGCCTCTACCGATCGAGGTAATGGCTCACAAATCAAGTTTGTCTGTAAATTCGCTAGTTACCGCAAGCGCTACTTGTCAGTGGCAATTACATGCAAATCAATCCGCTTTTGCCAAATGCGGCGCATGATGCGCTGAGTAAATGAGCCTCGGAGCAGGTGTTTCCAGCGGGATTGCTGGCTTTCGCCGATGACGATTTGGGTAATGCGCTGATCTTGGGCCACCTGCGCGATCGTATCCGCCACATTAATACTCTTGACCCGTAAAAATTCACCCTCAAATTCCCGACAGAGCCGTTCGCAGGTCTCAATATGTAAACTCTCCGCTTTGTTCAAGAAGCGATCGGGCTGTTCGATAAATAATGTATAAAATTTGGCATTCATATAGCTGGCAATGCGGGCACCTCGGCGAATCAGTTGAACTGAATTAGGATAGGTCGAGATGCAGACTAGCACCCGCTCATGAATATTGCAGACGGATTCAAGCGGGCGATTATAGTTGCCGCTTTCGACGGTATCCGCGACTTCGCGCAGGGCTAGCTCCCGGAGCGCGATCAGGTGATGACGCTGGAAGAAATTGTTGAGGGATTGTTCAATCTTTTCGGGAGCGTAGATTTTACCTTCGCGCAGACGTTCCTGTAGGGTCTCCGGGGTCACATCCACTACCACCACTTGGTCGGCATCTTCCAGCACCCGATCGGGCACCCGTTCGCGCACGACCACATTGGTAATCCTTGCCACCACGTCATTTAGGCTTTCAATATGCTGCACATTCAGGGTGGAATAGACATTAATGCCCGCATCCAGAACCGTTTCCACATCCTGATAGCGCTTTTCGCGCCGCGAACCAGGGACATTGGTATGGGCCAATTCATCAATCAACACCAGTTGCGGCGATCGGGCGATAATTGCATTGGTATCCATCTCCAATCGACCATCAATGGCTTGGGGCGCGATTAGTTCTAAGCCGACCGCCTTGTCGATCGTTTCCCGCCGACCGTGAGTTTCGAGTAGACCCACCACGACGTCTTCACCTTCGAATTTGAGGCGATGGGCTTCTTCGAGCATTTTGTAAGTTTTGCCGACTCCGGGCGACATCCCAATGAAAATCTTATGCTTACCGCGTCTTGGGGTTAAGGCGGCGGCAAGCGACTGATCCGGTGTAATGGCGATTTGCTTCGGGTCAAACATGACTTTTTGGGGGGAGTTCTAGTGGCAAGTTTAGGCCCGATCGAGCAATTGATTGAGCCTGAGTACATTGACGCCCGGTTCACCAAATACACCCAAAAATCGGCCATCCGTCGCTTGATCCATCAAAGATTGGATTTGACTAACGTTCAAACTGCGGGCTTGCGCGACGCGCGGCATCTGGGCCGCAGCAGCGGCTAAACTGATGTGCGGATCAAGTCCTGAACCAGAAGTATAGACGAGATCCGCCGTCGGCTTGACTTGCACTTGCTGCAAACGCTGAACTTCGGGCTTAATGCGATCGAGTAAAGCCGGATTACTCGGTGCCAGGTTACTCGCCCCCGAAGTCCCCGTTGTCGCGACTTCGGGCGCGGTGGCATAGTTAACGGTGCTGGGCCGACTCCAGAAGTAGCGATCGTTCGTAAATGGCTGCCCAATCAGCGCCGAACCGATCGTCTGGCCTTGGGCATTTTGCAGTAGGCTACCATTCGCTTGACTGGGGAAAAAGACCTGACCAAACCCGAATGTGATCAGCGGATACAGCACCGCTGTAAGTAGCCAAAGCACGAGCACTAAGCGAATTGATTTGAAAAAATCTTGAACTAAGCTCATGTTAGAAACGCTCCGGTTGGAAAATCACAACGAATAGATAAATGCTCAATGCCAGGGTGGTTAATCCCAATAATACGATGGCAAAGGTTTGACCCCGATCGAGGGTGATGCCCGTGGTGGCTTGGGCGGTGGTGGCGATCGCTAAGGCCATGAGCAGCGATAGCAGCAGGGCTTTGGGGAGGCGATGGTGCCAGAATCGGGCAAATGTTTCTTGCATGGTTTGTTCCTTAACTGAGGTTGATCAAACAGCGGCTAATCCAACGGCCGCAACGGCGATGTCGATGATTTTAATCGCAATGAACGGGGCAATGACACCACCGAGTCCATAGACCAAAATATTGCGGGCCAGCAATTGATCCGCCGTCAGCGGCCGAAACTTCACACCCTTCAGGGCTAAGGGAATCAAGGCGGGAATGATTAGCGCATTGTAAATTAGCGCTGACAGCACGGCAGATTGCGTACTCGCGAGACCCATCACGTTTAATCGGCCAATACCCGCCTCCGCAAAAATCGCCGGGATAATCGCAAAGTATTTCGCAATATCATTGGCGATCGAGAAGGTGGTCAATGCGCCACGAGTGATCAGCAATTGCTTGCCGATCGTCACGATGTCAATCAGCTTCGTGGGGTCAGAATCCAAATCCACCATATTTGCCGCTTCCTTGGCGGCTTGGGTGCCGGAATTCATAGCCACACCGACGTTGGCTTGGGCCAAGGCGGGAGCGTCATTGGTGCCATCGCCGGTCATCGCGACCAGCTTGCCCTTCGCCTGCTCCGCCCGAATCACGGCGATTTTGTCCTCCGGCGTCGCTTCTGCCACAAAATCATCAACGCCTGCTTCTTGGGCAATCACTGAGGCCGTAATCCGGTTATCACCCGTCAGCATCACGGTGCGAATGCCCATGCGGCGCAGTTGGTCAAAGCGTTCTTTGATGCCGGGTTTGATGATGTCTTTGAGGTAGATGATGCCGTAAATGTCGTTATCTTGACAAACCGCCAGGGGCGTCCCACCCAGTCGGGAAACTGACTCATATTTGGCATCCAGCTCAGCCGGAATCTGGCCACTGCGCGATCGCACAAACCCCTTCACGGCATCCACGGCACCTTTTCGGGCCGCCGTTTTGTCCGGTAAATCCGTGCCACTCATCCGCGTCCGGGCCGAGAATTCGATCCCGGTCGAGGCCGATCGATCGAAGCCAACGGTGGCACCGAGTTTCTCCGCCAGCACCACGATCGACTTACCCTCTGGCGTTTCGTCAAAGACGCTGGCATTGAGCGCCACTTGGGCGATTTCCTGAAGTGAATGACCATTGACGGGCAAGAATTCTTCAGCGAGTCGGTTGCCCAACGTGATCGTCCCCGTTTTATCGAGAATCAGCGTACTGATGTCACCGCAGGCTTCCACTGCCCGACCCGATGTGGCAATCACGTTAAACTGCGCGACGCGATCCATTCCCGCAATGCCGATCGCGCTCAGCAAACCCCCGATCGTCGTGGGAATCAGCGCCACTAATAAAGCAATCAACACCGCAATGCTGACGGGTGCTTTGACATGCTGGGCGATCGGCAACATCGTTGCAATCACGATCAGAAACACTTGGGTCAATACTGCTAGCAATACCGTCAAGGCAATTTCATTCGGGGTTTTACGGCGTTCGGCTCCTTCGACCAGGGCAATCATCCGATCGATAAAGCCTTTCCCCGGATCAGCGGTAATCCGAATCACTAACTCGTCCGAAAGAATCCGGGTGCCGCCAGTGACCGAACTGGCAATATCGGTTCCCGGCTGTTTTAATACCGGAGCCGATTCGCCCGTAATCGCGGACTCATCCACCGAGGCCATCCCTTGGGTCACTTCGCCATCGCCAGGAATCACGTCCCCGGCGATCACTTTAACTAAATCATCCTTCCGCAAGGCCGTTGAACTGACTGCTTGAATGCTGCCATCCGGTGAAAGTTTGCGGGCGATCGAGTCCGATTTGGTCGCGCGTAGGGATTCCGCCTGGGCTTTTCCTCGGCCTTCGGCCACGGCTTCGGCAAAATTGGCAAAGAGCAATGTAAACAGCAAAATCACGGTGATTAAGCCATTGAATAAAACCGGATTTTTGTCGGTGGCTGGCCCAAACAGGTTTGGGTTAATCGTCAGCAATGCCGTGACGATCGTGCCAATCAAAACCAAGAACATGACCGGATTGCGTAATTGAACACGCGGGTCAAGTTTGAGAAAGGCTTGTTTAACGGCCCGTTGGTAAAGACCAGTGGTAGAGGGTTTTGCCGATCGACGCAGGCGTTTGGTCGGCACGCTGGAGTTTTGTGGGTTCATGGATAATTCGGATACTTGGTGAATCTTGAGGTAATGCAAGTTTGATTCGAATCAGCTACCCCCCCGCAATTTGGAAGGCTTCCGCGATCGGTCCCAATGCCAAAACCGGTAAGAATGTCAACACGCCTAAGATCAAAATCACCACAGCCGTAATGCTGGTAAACAATGGTGTATCCGTTCTCAGCGTCCCATCGGTGAGCGGCACGGGCTGCTTGCGGGCAAATCCTTCAGCCAGTAGCAATAGTGCGACGATCGGAATATAGCGCCCCAGCAGCATTGAAATACTGGCACTCAAGTTCCACCAGAGCGTATTGTCGCCCAAGCCCTCAAAGCCCGACCCATTATTCGCTGCCGCCGAGGCATATTCGTACACCACTTGCGACAGGCCATGAAAGCCCGGATTGCTCGCGGCAACGAGGTTATCCGGTAGTAAGAACGTGATTGCAGCGGGGATCAGTACCGCGATCGGATGGACGAGTAATACCACACTGGCCAACACCACTTCCGGTTTTTCAATCTTCCGCCCCAAAAATTCCGGGGTGCGACCGACCATTAATCCGGTCAAAAACACCGCCAAAATTAGGAAGACAAAGAGGTAAGCCGTCCCCGTACCCTGCCCCCCCCAGACGACTTGTAAAAATAGATTCAGCAGCGTCGAAAAGCCGCCAGCAGGCATTAATGAATCATGCATCGCATTTACTGCACCACACATCGTCGCCGTTGTCAGCACCGCCCAAAGTGACGACAAAGCCCAGCCGAAGCGAACCTCTTGACCTTCCAAATTGGGGGAAACAGCGCCCAACAGCGAATTGACTGCCGGATTGCCCTGGAATTCACCCCAAGCCGTCATCGATACCAGGGGCAGAAAGAACGCGAGCACGATGCCGTAGACCAGCCAGGCTTGTTTAAGATTGCGGGTGAAGATGCCGTATGTATAGATTAATGCCGACGGAATTGCCACCATGGCCACGGTTTCGACCAGATTGGTGAACCCATTGGGATTTTCAAACGGGTGGGCCGAATTGATGCCAAACCAGCCGCCGCCATTTTCGCCCAACTGCTTAATCATCTCAAAGTGCGCCACCGGGCCACGGGCGATCGCTTGGGTGGCACCTTCTAAGGTCGTTACCTGCGCAACTCCGGCCCAGGTTTCAGGCACCCCCGCCGCAACCAGCAAACAGCTGCCGAGTATTGCGATCGGCAATAAAACTCGGATAATCGCCTTAATCAAATCTTGGTAAAAGTTACCGAGCGATCGGCCCGTCAAGCCGCGAATGAAGGCAATTCCCACCGCCAAACCCGTGCCCGCCGAAGTAAACATCAGAAACCCCAGGGCAAATACCTGGGAGCCATAGCTCAGGGTCGTTTCCCCCGAATAATGCTGTTGATCAGTATTCGTTAAAAACGAAAGTGTCGTATGCACTGCTAAGTCCCAAGTCAAGCCGCCGACGTGGGTGGGATTGAAGGGCAGCAGCGGCTGTAATATCAGCAGGAGGAAGACCGCAATGCCCATCACCAGATTACTCACAACAATCGCTTGAATATAATGCCAAGCCGTCATCTCGGATGTGTTACGGAGGCCGATCGCTTGGCTGATCAAGCGTTCGATCGGGTTAAGTAGTGGATCGAGCCAAGTGCGCTCCTGACCAAAGACATGCGCGATGTATTTGCCTAGTGGCGGTGTTAAAAAAATCACAATGAGCAATGTCAAAGCAATTTGCAGCCATCCCTGAAACATAAGCCAGTTTCGCTCCCTACCATATTAAAATCTAGTCACTTGACCGTAATCGCCTTATTATCGCAAAACCTTAGCATTGATACTGGTGTCGATGCATATATCTTTCTGTTTAGATTGCGTTTAGGGCGTTTAGGATCGTTCTAAACGCGCCAAATCCGCTAGTGCTTACAGCGGCTGATGTGGGCGCGATATTGACAAATTTATGCGACAGTGTTAAATTCCAAAGTGTCTGAGTCAATCAGCTTAATTTTTCTGATCACTGGGTACTTGCGCCCATTCGAGCCAGTAAAAAGCGGGGGAACCAAATTCTTAAAGCGCAACGCGGCAAGAACATCGGGGCGTATTTTCAGTGTGACTTTCTGAAAAAGGACAACTTTCAGTCCTAGCCCGTCAGCTAACCTCGTCAGCATTGGGAGAAGACTATGATAACAATAATTTCAGCCAGCTAAAGTCAATTCGTGATTTTGTGGTGGCGAAATTTGTTGCATTAGAATTCTATTTGAAACTTTCGGTAATCTCTCGCCCGCTTGAATGTAGTGTGTGGTTACTTATGGTATTTACGAGTCTTGCGGCCCAGTCGGCCAGTTTAGTGCGGCGGTTACTTCAGAATTTATTCAGCGCCAAGGTCTTGCTGCCCATTGTCGGCTTTGCCGGAGTGATACTTTTGTGGTGGATCATTGCGCTCTTGCGTCATGAGATGATGCCAACCCCCTTCGAGGCGCTGGTCAAGAATTGGCACTTTATTCTGCATCCATTTTATTATCGTGGCCCTGGCGATATTGGCCTAGGATGGTTGCTGTTAGCAAGTTTGCGACGGGTTTGTATTGGGTTTTTGCTCGGGGCAGTGGTCGCAATTCCGGTGGGTATTTGGATTGGGCTATCGCGCAATGCTTGGTTAGCGTTGAATCCGATTATTCAAGTGTTTAAGCCAGTCTCCCCCCTGGTTTGGTTGCCGATCGCGCTAGCCATTTTCAATTCCGCTGAACCAGCGGCCATTTTTGTAATTTTTATCACTTCCCTTTGGTCCACCATTATCAACACGGCGGAAGGGGTGAGCAACGTGCCTAAGGACTACCTAGAAGTTGCTCAAGTCTTGGAAATGCCGCGTTGGAAACAACTGCTCAAGGTCGTTTTGCCAGCGAGTATGCCCTATATTTTTACGGGGCTGCGGATTAGTTTAGGCATTGCTTGGCTCGTCATCGTCGCGGTCGAAATGCTGACTGGGGGGATTGGGATTGGCTTTTTTGTTTGGGATGAATGGAATCGATTGAATGTCAGTGCCGTCTTGTTGGCGGTTTTTGTGATTGGATTGACTGGGTTGATTTTGGATTATGCCCTCGCTCAGCTACAAGTGTTCATGACTCACCGTCCTAGCCGCTCTTAAGGTGGAATGATTGCCATGACTCACCCATCGACTCGAAGAGCCTTCTTACAAGGTATGGGCATGACAGCTGGCACGATCGCCTTTGCTGCTTGTCGTCAAGAACCAACTCGCGATTCCGTGGGTCAATCGACAACGGCGTTAGGGGACGCACCGATCGTTGACCCCGCGACGCTAGAAAAATCGCACCTCACCATTGGCTTTGTGCCCGTGAATGATTGCGCCCCCTTTGCGATCGCGAGGGAAAAGGGCTTCTTCCGTAAATATGGTTTGAATGTCACCCTCAGTCGCGAGGCCAGTTGGGGGAATTCGCGTGACGGCATTATTTTTGGGCGCTTGGATGCCTCGCCGGTCGTGTCTGGTGCGGTGACCAATGCGCGCACCGGAGCCGAAGGTGCAAGGCCCTTCCCACTTTGTGCGGCAATGACAATTCACCGCCACGGGAATGCGATCACCATGAATCGGCAGCTCTGGGACGGAGGAGTGCGCCCCTGGCATAGCTATGCGGGTGACCTGGATGCGTTTGGGCGAGATGTGCGCCATTATTGGGAAAACTCCCCGGCTGATGATCACAGCTGGGCCGTCGTTTTGAGTTCTTCGATCTATGAATATTTTGTCCGCTATTTGTTAGCCACCGCTGGGATCAACTCCTTAAAACAATTACGGCTCACCATTACGCCCCCCCCCCAAATGGTGAGTAATACGCGAATTGGGGCAATGCAGGCGTACATGGTGGCAGAACCCTGGAATACCCGCGCGATTTCCGGCAATGAAGGCATCGGGTTTACCTTTGCCCAAGGGCGCGAGATTTGGCGGGGGCACCCCGATCGGCTGTTAGCGGTGCGTGAATCGTTTATTCAGGACTATCCCAAAACCTATCGATCGTTGGTTAAAGCGATGATTGAAGCCTGTCAATATTGCAGTCAACCCGAGAATCGGGCGGAAGTTGCGACGATTATTTCCCAACGGGCATTTACGGGAGCCGCACTCAAATATACGGAACCTGGCATTATCGGCAAGTATAATTATGGTGGCTTTGACAACCAAGCCCGCATTGTCGATAGTCCCGAAACCACCCTATTTTTTGACCTGCCCGATGGCGTTTCAACTGTCGCCCACGACCATTCCACCTTCCTTTGGCAGTCAGAATGCCTCTGGTTGATGACCCAGGCGACGCGCTGGGGACAGTTGCCGGAAGTTCCCCAAAATGCCGAGGCGATCGCCCGTCAGGCTTGGCGCACCGACTTATATCGAGAAATTGCCGCCGAGATGGGGATTCAATGTCCGGCTGAGGATTATAAAGTGGTATCAGGAGCGGCTTTTATTGACGGCAAGCGGTTTGATCCGAGCGATCCCGTAGGCTATCTTAAAAGTTTTGAAATTCGGGCGAATGCCCCCCAACCCTTCTATCTCACATAAATTATAATTGAACCATCCTGGAGCCATTCATTCCGATGACTTATCCCATCCCATCGCTCAAGCCCAATCGGACTGCACCTGATCCACCGGATGCGTTCCTGGTGATCACCGATATTGTGAAGTCATTTCCTAAACCCAATGGTGAAGCATCGGTGGTGTTGGGTGGGATTGATTTAAGCATTGGCCCCCAGGAATATGTTTCGGTGATTGGCCATTCTGGTTGTGGGAAGTCAACCCTGATGCGAATTGTGGCCGGGTTAGAGCGACCCACTGCTGGTTCGGTGACGCTGGAAGGGAAAATTATTCGGAAGCCTGGAGCCGAGCGCATGATGGTCTTCCAGAGCTATGCGTTATTGCCTTGGCTGACCGTGCGGGACAATATTCGGATGGCGGTGGATGAAGTGTTCAAAACAGCCAGTCGAGCCGACAAAATTGCCATTGTGAATGAACATATCGCCATGGTGAAGCTCACAGCCGCAGCCGACAAATATCCCGAGGAGCTTTCCGGTGGCATGAAGCAACGGGTGGGGGTGGCCCGCGCCCTCGCGACGCGGCCTAAGATGCTACTGCTCGATGAACCCTTTGGCGCACTGGATGCCCTAACCCGACCCAAGTTGCAGCAGGATGTCCTCGAAATTTGGAGCCAGCATCCGCAAGCGGTGATGATGATTACCCATGATGTCGATGAAGCGATTTTTATGTCTGACCGGGTGGTGATGATGACGAATGGCCCGAATGCCACGATCGGGAAGATTCTCGATATCCCCTTACCGCGTCCCCGTAACCCCCATGAACTCCGGGAATCAAAGGAATATTATGAACTCCGGAATCAGGCGCTAGATTTTCTAGAACGCTATCAATAAATCCTTATGGCAATATCATCACTAGGAGTGAAGCCAGTGGTTATTCCATCAGCGGTCGCTGGATGGCAACGAACTTGGCGACGGCGTGATTTGTTCACGATCGGATTAGTTTTAAGTATTATTATTGCCCTTGATTTCGCCACACCCGCAGAATATGTGGTGGGCTATTTATATAGCTTTCCCTTACTTTTGGCTACAGGTCGTTTACCCCGCCGTGCCACTTTTGGGTTGGCCATATTAGTGGTTTTATTAATGCTGCTTAATTTATGGGTGCCCGATTCGACGCACATCACGGCTCCGGTCTTGCTAAATCGCTTGATTGCCGCAGTTTCCCTCATGATGGCCGCAATTTTAAGCGATCGTAACGCCACCTACGCCCAAGCAATTGCCCACCAACAGGCCCAACTGCAAGCCCAAGAACAACTGCAAGGAATGCGGGAAAACTTCACCGCCACCCTCGCGCATGATTTGAGAACGCCCTTATTAGGGGGGATTTCGACCTTAGGTGCATTCATTCAGGGAGAATTTGGGGGGATTTCTCACACTCAAAAGTACGTTTTAACCACGATGGAGCGGAGCCACCAAACCAGTCTCCGATTACTCGATACCTTGCTCGATGTCTATCGGAATGATATGCAAGGCTTGCAATTGCAGATCGAACCGTTGGATTTAACGCTGTTAGCCGAAGCGGTGGCGAATCAAGTGGCATTCATTGCCCGCGATCGCCAAGTGCAAATCATTATTCGTCATGCCCACTCAGAATTTCGCCGATCGCTCTGGGTCAAAGCCGATGCCCTACAGCTTCAACGGGTCTTGATGAATTTTTTAGTAAATGCGATTAATCATTCACGGCGCGGTGATCAAGTCGAAGTTTGGCTCGAACCCAGTGGCGCACAACAATGTATCAAAGTCTTTGATCGCGGTGCCGGGTTAAAACCCGAAGAACTCTCCCAACTGTTCCAACGCTTTTACCAAGGGGACAGCGATCGCCAAGCCAAAGGGTCAGGGCTGGGACTCTATCTAGCCCGCCAAATTATCACGGCGCATCACGGTACAATTTGGGCAGAGAACCGATCGCCCAAGGGGGCCATGTTTGGTTTCCAGTTGCCCGCCTATTCACCGTGACGTTGTCCTCGGTTACGCCATGCCTACCGCTGCGCTGCGTTTGCTCTTGGTTGAAGACGATGAATTGTTTCGGCTGGGTTTGCGGGTGCGCCTGCAACAGGAAGCCGATATTGCAACGATTACCGAAGCGGAAGACGGCGAAACAGCGCTGACGATCGCCCAGCAAATGCCCTTGGATCTAGTGCTACTGGATATTGGCCTCCCTGGTATCGGTGGCATTGAAACCTGTCGGCAACTCAAAATCGCCCATCCGGATTTGCCCGTCTTGATTTTGACCTCCCGGAACGATCCAGAATTAGTCACACGGTTAGTCAAAGCCGGAGTACAAGGCTACTGCTTAAAAGGGATTACCCCGGAGAGCTTAGTTCTCGCGGTACGATCGCTGGTGGCCGGGGCTTCGTGGTGGGATGCCAATGCGACCCAAGGCATCCGTCAAAGCCTGACGACCTCAGCCCCAAAGTCTGACGCACCACAAAATCCATTAACCCAACGGGAACAGGAAGTCTTAGCCCTCATCGCCAATGGTAAGACCAATCCCGAAATTGCCCGGATGCTCTACATCTCTTCTGGTACCGTGCGAGTGCACGTACATTCAATTTTGCATAAATTGGCAGTGGTCGATCGGACGCACGCAATTGTCATGGCACAGGAGCAAGGTTGGCTCCCGCCTAACTGGGTCAATTAGGCGGTCGATCGACTACCCATGACTACTCACACCATCAGTTGTGCGACCACTCATCTCAATCGGGTGGATACGATAAATTGCCATCACCTCCGGACGGCCCTCAGAATCAATCCAGGTACGGTTGAGTGCGGGTGATAGGGTGGGATTGCGGGCCTTGATCAATTGCATCGCCCGATCGATATCGGATTGCCCGGTGAGATGCTTTGCCTGACCGCTCACAATCACGCTACGCCAATGGTCGGGACTGCTAATTTCTTCCACTTGAAGACAAACATCTGGATCGACATCTAGATCATGAGTCTTCATCCCAACGGTGGAGAACAGATAGATGTCTAAATCATCCAGGTAATATTGCATGGGCATCACATAGGGCTTGCCTTCATGAATACAACCCAGATGCCCATATCCCACCTTGTGCAGCATTTTATACATTTCGGCTGAACTCATTTCGTCGATATCTAACACGGTTTCTCTCCTAAAAAAATTATGAATCCTGGCTCACCCAATCAATTGAGCTACCCGCACCGCCGAGCTAATCGCACCTTCATGTAATCCGTCACCCAGGTAGGCTCCGGCATAGTAGGTGTTGTTCTCGCCATTGGTCGCGACGACTTCATCCCGGTAGCGAAACGATTCAGTGGTGTACAGTGGTGTGTGATGTTCCTGAACGTGAATCACCCGATCGGGCGCAATCATCTCCTCCAATTGGAACGACAAAAAATGATGTTGGGGCGATGAAATATCACACAGTTGATTTAAGCAACTGTTATAGCCCCATTGTTTTGCCGTCTGGAAAAAATCAAACTCCGAGGGTTCTTGAATGCCATAGCGATCGTACATCGAAGTATCATTGTGCAGCAGGGTTTTGGCGTGATTTGCCTCCCAGGCTGAAAACCGTCTGGTTTCCGCGTCGGTTGGGTCAGCCAATAGTGCCATCACTTGATCCGGTGGTGTGGCGAACACCACTTTATCAAACTCGTGAGTTTCACCCGTCGTTCGTGAAGCGTCGGCTATGCCGAATCGGACAATCTTCACCGTGTCGGCATGGCGGAAAATTCGATCAATCGTCGCATTTAGCACGACCTGTCCTTTGAAGCGGGCGAGAATTTTTTCGATGTAGGAATAGACACCGCCTTTAATTCTGACCCAATTGACGGCTACATCATCGCGCAGCACGGGCACCGCCAACTCAGCGGGAAAGTCATCAATCAACGCTAACGGCATCGAATAGCTATACATAATCAGCAGTTTGAGCCAGGTGTTGCGGGTCGAAGGGCGTTTTAAATAATCCGAGAGTGAATGATTGTAGAAATCCTTCAGGTCAGAAAATCGCATATTCAGCCATAGTCCCGCCGATCGGAGATACAACGTATCGATCCGAAAATATTCAATTAAGCGCTTCAGTCCCGTAAAATTCTTCTGAATCATCACCGCCGATAGAAAGTTGCTGCCATTCTTAAAAAACATCGCTGAACCGACACTCACGGGTTCTAGCTCCACACCGAGGTCTTGCATCAGGGCCATGAAATGATGAAATGCCGTGGGAAATTCGAGCACACCGCATTCGAGAATCTCGGCACAATCCGACTGGTTCGGCTGAACATTTTGATTCAAGGTGCGAATATGCCCGCCTAAAGCCGATTGCCGTTCAAATACGGTGACATCATGGCCCTGTTTGTCGAGTAAATAGGCCGTAACCATTCCACTGGCACCGCCGCCAATAATCGCAACTCGCATGGTTAATCTCCTAAAATTGGGTCGCCGGATAACCGTTGATAGAGCAATGCCCCCGTCCAAATCGTCGGTGCAAAGCCGGGGTAGCCCGATGAGGCATTGCAGAAATAGAACTGTTCCAGCGAGGTTTCGTGATTTAGTCGCCCCAGCCCCATGTTGCGCGGCGTCAGACTGGAACCGTAGGAATTCCCATTGGGGCACCAGCAAAACCGCTCATTGGTTGTGGGACTGCCCGTAATGTGAAAGACCATATGCTTGCGAAAGTTCGGGACATAGTTGGCTTCTACGACATCCAGGATCGAATCCAGGATTTCCTGCTTCTTCTGGCGGTAGGCTTTGCGATCGGTCTGCCACAGTTCCCGGAAATAGCCGTAATTCGCCACCGTGAGCAATTCGACAATCTGACAGTCCTCTGGGCAGTCTCGACTCGCCGTCGTGAGTAAAGTTGGCGTCGTGATCGCAAAACTGGGATTGCTGTAGTCATGCCGATCGTACATCTGGGCAAAGGTTTCATTCAAATCGGAATGTCCGGTATGAAAGAGATTCCAGTTGCCAAAACCGTAGTCGCGCAGATCGAGATCCTTGACGACGCAGTACACCATGTAATTCGAGGCCGAATATTCGTAGTCGAGCTTGCGCCGTACCGTTTTGCTAAACTGCTCTAGCCCAATCATCTTGGCGGCTTTTTGGGGATCGATATTGCAAATTACGGTATCTCCAGTAAATTCATGGGTGCGGTGGGTTGTGTGGTCAATTGCCTGAACGCCCAGAACCGTTTTACCCGCCAGCCGAAAACTGGTCACTTCATGATTCAGCCACACCTTACCACCGTGGGACTCAATCATCCCAACCAAGGCATTAATCACCGATTCAAAATGCTGCGTCGGGTAAAACGCCCCCGCTTGGTAGCCCCGAAACAACGCCACCCAGGCATAAAACGAAAGCTGATTCGGCGGCAATAGGAAATCCGGCCATTGCAGCGCTAGGAGGGTTTGTGCCGCCTGGGGCAGCTTGAATTGGTCAAAGACATCCTGAAGCGTGTGGTTGAGATGCTTGATCGTGCAGAAGACTTGCTGGGGATGTTTCGCTAGGTCGATCGGGTCGATCGGGGGAGCCAGCCGCTTCAATCCAGCCCCCGTTTTCTCGACTTCATCAATAAATTGCCGAATGCCCCGATGGTGCTCTGGAAACAAGGCGGTCAAGCGTTGGACTAAGGTCTCCGGGTCAGCCGGGATATCCACAGCATAACCAGGCATTCGCATATGGTCAAAGCCCTCCGGGTCATAACGTTCAAATGTCACGGCTTGGTTCAAACCAAGTTTTTTTAGCACCCGATCGACGGTTTGACCTTCGCCGCAGTCCCAAACATAGTGAAACTGGGCATTAAACGTATATTTCTGGGCCATTGTAAAGGTGTGCCCAAACCCGCCGGGATGCTCATGGGCTTCGAGCACATGAACGATCTTGCCCGTGTTTGCCATCAGCGCCCCGAAGGTCAATGCGGATAGGCCACTCCCGACAATTAGATAATCCGATCGCATATACCAAGTCCCCTCATCACTGAACGTCTCTGGGCGATACCATTTTTTGCCTATTACTGGGCTAAGTAATCATCGTGACACAGTTAATCGGCGCGGCTCTCTATCCTTTGGATGATCTCGTTGCAGTCACATGACTGATACTAGCGCACAGACCTTGCCCACAGGCATTTCAACCTACTCGATAATTCCGGCACGGAGTGCCAGCACCGCTGCATGGGTGCGATCGTCCACACAAAGCTTATTTAAAATGTGCCGCACATGGGTCTTAATCGTGCCGACGGTGAGAAACAGCGTGTCCGCGATCTCGGCATTGCTGCGTCCCCGCACGATTAACTGCAAAATCTCAATTTCCCGATCGGTCAAACTGGCTTGGCCGACAATTGCTTCGTACTCTGGATCGAGCGCTTTAATGGCGATGGTTTTTTCGGTCGTACCGTCGCCGATCGGCGCATTCCCCCGGCGAACTTGCTGCAAAATAATATTGGCGATTTGGGGGTCAATCCAAGGATTGCCCGCATGAGTCGCTTTGATGGCTTCTTCGAGGCGATCCATGCTGACGTCTTTCATGCAGTAGGAATCGGCACCGGCGGCAAATGCCGCCAGCACAGAATCTTGGGTTTTGTGCATGGTTAGCATAATCACCTTGGTTTTGCCCTGATTGGCGGTGGTTTGCTGCTGGTTGAATCGGCGCACTAACTCAATCCCATCAATACCGGGTAATCCAATATCGACGATCGCCACATCCGGCTGTGCCGTTTCAAGCAATCGCAGTCCCTGGATGCCATTTCTCGCATCCCCCACAACGTCCAGACCGTCGCATCTTTGGAGTGCCGCATCCAATCCAGCACGGGTTAAATCATGATCTTCAATAATTGCGACACGGATGTCTGTCATGATCACCAACCTGAGGAACATATCAAAACCGTATGTTAATATGAAATTCTTTGTAATAGTGTTAAATTATTTGCGGTGATCGTTTTTGTCGTTTGACGGTACGGTTTAACTCGTTATGGCAACAAAATAATGAGCCAGCATCCTTCCTTATATGCTTCACACGCACCATTGTCGCCACTATCGGAGCGATTACTGGAGCTGATCCCGCAAATCGTCTGGTTCGCTGATGACTGTGGTGTTTTGGTGCGACTTAATTCGATCTGGCAGCGATATACTGGCATTGCACCCACGTCGGCTTTGGGCGAGAACTTTTGGCGATTTTTTCACTTTGACGATCGTCCTACCCTGGAAACGGCTTGGCAAAATGGCGTGGCGCGGCAGCAATCCTGGCAGGAACGCGGCAGGCTCCAAATGGCGGATGGCTCCTACGAGTGGTTTGAAGTGATAGCGCAGCCAGTGGCCGCTGCCGCGACAAGTGGTGATGCTGGCAGCGATGATGTCCCTTGGTTGGGTACGATCAGTCGCTTGGCCGGTGGGATGAGCGATCCCCAGTTGCTGACCGGGCAGGAATTCCTAGAAGCGCTGTGTGAAAATGTATCGGAAGGATTAGTTGCTTGTAATGCGGCAGGGCAGCTTGTGTTGTTTAACCGATCGGCCCAGGAGTTTCATGGATTACCGCCGGAGCCAATCAGTCTCGATCGCTGGTCACAGTTTTATGACTTGTACAATGCGACTGGAGAACAGCCCTTAGCCACCCAGGATGTGCCACTAATACGGGCGCTGAAGGGGGAGAAGGTGCGGGCCGCAGAGATGATGATTCAGCCCAAAGGACGTCAGTCCCGCTCGATCGTCGCTAACGCTGACCCAATCGTGGACGCAATGGGGCGGCAGTTAGGCGCGGTGGTTCTGATGCGTGATATTACCGCCCAGAAGCAGCTGGAGGCTGAATTGGTGGCCTCGAAGCTCGCGTTAGTTGCACAGGTGGCAGAACGAACAGCGCAACTGGCTGAGCGTGAAGCGCAGTTTCGTAGCACGTTTGACCAATCGGCGATCGGTTGTGCCCATGTGGGTTTGGATGGATACTGGCTGCGGACGAATCAAAAACTCTGCACGATCGTCGGATACACCCATGAAGAACTTCGACAAAAAACTTTTCAACAGATTACTCATCCGGACGATCTAGCAGAGGATTTGGCTTATGTGAAACGACTCTTGGCCGGAGCCATTTCTCATTATTTTCTAGAAAAACGTTATATTCGCAGCAATGGTGCGATTATTTGGGTGCGGATCACCGTTTCGCTACAAAGACAACTTGCGGAATCAACGGATCAGCGAGGCGAACCCCGATATTTTATTGGCATGGTAGAGGATATTAGCGATCGGAAGCAATTGGAAATTCAAGACGCAGCTAATCGTCGGGCACTGGAACAGGCCAAACAAGGATTGGAAGAACGCAATCAAGAATTAGACCAGTTTGTGCATATTGCTTCCCATGATCTAAAGGCTCCGTTGCGGGGGATTGCGAATTTGGCGGAATGGTTGGAAGAAGATTTGGCCGAAAAATTGTCATCGGATAACCGGGAACAATTGGCTTTGATGCGTAGCCGTGTGCAACGGATGGAAAGTTTAATTAACGGCCTGTTGCAGTATTCGCGGGTGGGTCGAGAAGACTTTGCGACAAGTTGGGTCGATACGCGCGAATTGTTGTTAGAAATCCTGGATTCCTTAGACCCGCCAGCAACTTTCCAAATTCAACTCCCTGAAGTGATGCCGCAACTGCAAACGCAGCGATTGCTATTGAGTCAGGTATTTTCAAACTTGTTTAGTAACGCGATTAAGCATCACGATCGCGCTGTTGGGCAGATTGCCGTGGACTGGGCGGAGCAAGATAATTATTACTTATTTACAGTCGCCGATGATGGCCCTGGCATTCCACCCCAACAGCGGGAACGGATGTTTGGCATCTTTCAAACTTTAAGTGGCAGCAAATCCGCAACTAACACAGGCATCGGCTTGGCGTTGGTGAAGAAAATTATTGAAGGAGGAGGCGGTTCGATTCAATTCCAACCGGGCATCGATCGTGGCATTCGCTGTGAATTTACTTGGCCAAAATCTTGAAAACTATGACGATGAGGACGCCGAAGATGTTCCGAGTACGACTTTTGACAGACACCGGGTTGATGCACCACACGCCTATATGAAGATGCTTTTTGGCTGGAGTTAGTCAATTATGGAGTTGTCCACGCTGCACACAGATTAAGGTAAACCCATGAAAGCTAACTCTCCTAGGACTTCTGAGCTGAATCCACCAGACAATATCACCCCATCCCTGGCGACAACGCTAAGTGGAATCATGGTTCTACTACCGATCGGAGTATTCTTAATCGGTCTATACAGCGGGGTCTTTAAGCCATAACTTGGTTGGTTTGTCGTAGCCCAGAATGCTAATTTCATCGCCATACTGAGGATCAATATGCTCACAGCACTTTTGAGTCACCCCATCGACCCTCTGTGGCTTTCCCGACAGTTACTATCAACGATGGGAACGCAGACTACCGTGACCGGTCAGGAGCGAATTCCTGTCAGCGGCTCCACTTTAATTGTCAGCAATCATCGCAGTTTTATGGATGTTGCCGTCTTGATGGCGGCGCTCGATCGCCCGATCCACTTTGCTTGTCATCACTATATGCGCCAAGTGCCGCTGGTGAGTGAACTGGTCGATCAACTTGGTTTCTTGCCGTTAGATGAGCCGAAGGCAAGCTACAGGAATTTCTTCGATCGGGCTAGCCAATTACTCAAGCAGCGTCAGACCATTGGCATTTTCCCTGAAGGTGCAACGCCGATGGTCCAAGACACCGGATCAGAAACGGTTGATCGGTTTGAACGGGGATTTGCCCATTTGGCACTGCGTGCACCAGTGGCGCACCTGACAATCCTACCTGTGGCGATCGCGGCACAGCACGAGGTCAATACGGGATTGTTTCCGGTTCGCTGGCTACAATTATTCGACCCATCCGAGCCACTCTTTGACCGCCCTGACTGGCATCCCTTAGTGCTATATCATCAAGTCAAAGTCTCGATCGGGACACCGATTTCAGTTGATGGGACAGCGAAACAGCGTTATCATGGTAGGCAGGCATTGGACTGGGTGAACAACGTCACAGCAGTTTGCCATCAGGAGATCCAATCACTGCTGACGCAAAACCTCTAGCCGCCGAGTTTGATCACTACCCTGTCAATCAGCATCATGTGAGTGAGCAAAATAAACTGATGTCAGCCGAACAATTTAGCCACTTTCTATCACCCCAAAACCCGCAGCCCCACTCCCCGTTGCTGATCTACCTACCGGGAATGGATGGGACGGGGCAGCTGCTTCGGCATCAGACCGCTTTCCTCGAACGGTCATTCGATATTCGGCGGCTCTCCATTCCGGTTGATGATTTGACTGACTGGGATGGTCTAGTGGCGAGGATTGCCGGACTAATTCACACGGAACTTGGCGCTGAGATTCCCAAGCGCCCAATCTATCTGTGCGGTGAGTCTTTTGGCGGCTGCTTAGCCTTGAAGCTGGCGGTAATGATGCCCGAGCTGTGCGATCGCTTGATTTTGATCAATCCGGCTTCAGCCTTCAGACGACAACTCTGGCTGCGATCGCTGGCCACTTTTAAGGGCTTACTCCCAGCTAATCTCTACCCCTTTTCCTGTATTGCCTTGCTGCCTTTCCTGGCGAACTTAAATCGAATTGCCGTGCAAGATCGCAATTTGTTGCTGAAAGTAATGCAATCAGTGCGGTTTGAGAGTGCGATGTGGCGGATTTCTTTACTTGAGCAGTTCGAGGTCAGTATTCCGCAACTCCAACAGCTCAAGCAACCCACTCTGATGATTATCAGCGGCAACGATCGATTGTTACCCTCAGCGATCGAGGGTAGGCTTTTGGCTCAGCAGATTACTCGATCGTCGCTGCATTTTATTCCTGAGGGTGGACATTCGGTGCTCCTGGAGCGGGATGTGAATTTGCACGAAATTTTATTAATGCACGGATTTTTGGAGCGAAAAGATGAGAAGGAACTCGTTGGGCTAGCCTTGGATAAAAACTCAACGATGACGAAAATCACACGAGGCATCGTTTCATAAATCCCCCATCAGGCATAAAAAGCGGTGGGATTTTATCCCACCGCCAACAAACGACAACCTTAAGTTGCTCAATTAGATATCAGGCTTTATCCTTTAGCGCTCACCCGTGCTAAACCTCCGTGGATTCATTACCCATGGGCGATATGAGTTCGCGCAATACGGTGATTTGCTCGGAGAATTCCAAAGCCTGTAATTGATGCATACATTCCTCGGCTGGAGACTCCAGCTTGTACTCGGTTGGCATTGGGATGATTTCAGTTCGATCCATGCCCTGGGCCAACAGGTACCAAAAGAGTAGCTTTGTTGTATCACTCAGCGCATTATACTCACGGCTGACTAACACGTCCTTACCTTCAATAATATCGCGTTGCACCTGAAGCTGATCGTCGTGGCTCATAGCCAAAACTTGTTGGAATAAACCTTCCGCGATCGCTGGGGAAGCCTTAGTTGCACCGGGTGCGGCGGGCGTAATCGACTTGCCGACCTCCTTATAGATATACCACAGCAGCGCTAGCTTTTGGTCAGTCGATAGCGCCGCGAATTGTTCAACCACTTCAGGGTGGACAGTTGGGGTAGCAGTCGTCATCATGTTTCTCCGCTTGTGTGTGAATGCTTTAGCCTAGTCACGATAGTTCAAGTGCAGATATTGCGATACCCACTTTAGAGAGACATAGAGATCTACCGAAAGAGAGAGGGAGGCCGATTTTTTTTGTGGTTAACTACTGGCAAGCACAAGTACTGATTGAACAAAATCGCTACCTCCTAGCAAAATATGATTGACGTTAAACCAATGTGGACTCAAGAACCAATCATTCACGATTACTTTGCGGAGCTTAACCAAGGCAATTTTACTGGCGTATCCCAACTGTTTGCGGAACAGGGTTGCCTTGATGCGCCTTTCCAAAATCGGATTTGTGGACGGCAAGCAATTTACGACTATCTTCAGGTTGAAGCCAGGAGAATGATAGCAATCCCTGAAAGCGGTACGGTCGAATCACGATCGGATGGCAGCAGCAAACATCGGCTGAGTGGACAGGTGTGTATGCCGATGTTCACCGTCAACGTGGGCTGGACGATCGAGCTAAATGCCACCAAAGAAATCACCTCGGTGAGCGTTAAGCTGCTGGCGGAGTTGCAGGAGCGATTAGGACTGCGGCGTTAATTTCGGGCGATCGGTCACCGATTCTCATCACCATTATCTTTGAAAACCAGCCATGCAAGGAATTACAGGCAAAACTGCCCTCATCACCGGCGCAAGTTCAGGAATTGGCCAAGCGATCGCCTTACGTCTTGCTCAAGAGGGAGCCAATGTGGTGATCAACTATAATGGTGATGCCGATGGTGCTGAATCAACCCAGTCAGAGATTCAGGAAATTTATCAAGCAATGCCGGATAATCTCGCAAAAGCAGTCATTTACCAAGCGGATGTGTCCGATTATCAGCAAGTTTTGACCATGTTTGACCAAGTTGAGACGACGTTTGGGGTGATCGATATTTTGGTCAACAATGCGGGAATTCAATTGGAAGCGCCCTCCCACGAAGCGGATGTCGAGGCGTTTCAAAAGGTTCTCGGCATTAACTTGAGTGGGCCTTACTTTTGCTCAATTCGGGCCATTCGCCGATTTCTCCAGCAGCAGGTACCGGGGGTGATCATCAATGTTTCGAGTGTCCATGAGCTGATTCCTCGTCCCCATTATCTTTCCTATGCCGTTAGCAAAGGCGGACTCCACAGCCTGACCGAAACGCTGGCTTTGGAATATGCCAAAAGTGGGATTCGCGTTAATTCGATCGGCCCCGGTGCGACCAAAACGCCGATTAATGAATGGAACGATGAGCCTGACAAAATTGCCCAATTGGCGACGCATATTCCCATGGGTCGCATTGGGACAACCGCCGAAATGGCCGCAGCAGTGGCTTTTTTGGCATCGAACGAAGCGAGCTACATTACGGGACAGACTTTATTTATTGATGGCGGATTGACGCTTTATCCTTCATTTGAAAAACCTTGGACTTAGGCTGATTGAATTTCTAAACCTTTCCCTTTGTCTGTTCTCCCCGGAGCCTCAACAATGACTGACAAAATCATTAATCAACTCACTACCGCTGACGGCGTTCCCATTGCCGACAATCAGAATTCGTTAACTGCTGGCGTGCGCGGCCCCGTTGTTGCCTACGACTATGTGCTGCAAGAAAAGCTCGGTCACTTCAATCGCGAACGTATCCCCGAACGTGTGGTTCATGCTAAAGGTGCAGGCGCATTTGGGACATTCACCGTGACCAACGACATTACGCAATATACGAAAGCCAAACTATTTGCCGAAGTTGGCAAGACCACACCCATTCTGGCGCGTTTCTCGACTGTCGGTGGTGAAAAAGGTTCAGCTGATGCCGAACGTGACCCTAGAGGCTTTTCTTTGAAGTTTTACACTGAAGAAGGCAACTGGGATATGGTCGGGAACAACACACCCGTTTTCTTTGTGCGGGATGCGATCAAGTTTCCTGACTTTATCCATACCCAAAAACGCTGTCCCGCCAACAACCTTAAGGGTGCAGAGCCACGCTGGGACTACTGGTCACTCAGCCCAGAAGCCTTGCATCAAGTGCTGATTTTGTACTCCGATCGGGGTATCCCTAAAAATAACCGTCACATGAATGGCTACGGCAGTCACACCTATAGCTTTATTAACGCTGCCAATGAGCGAACCTGGGTGAAGTTTCATTTCAAAACGGTGCAAGGGATTGAAAATCTGACCGAGCAAGAGGCGGCAAAAATCAAAGCGGAAGATCCCGATCATGCCACGCGGGACTTGTTTAATTCGATCGTCGAGGGTCACTATCCCCGCTGGCGCTTCTGTATCCAGGTCATGACTCAGGCGCAAGCCGAAACCCACCCGGATAATCCTTTTGACTTGACGAAAGTGTGGAAACATGCGGAATACCCATTGATTGAAGTGGGGATTGTTGAACTAAATCGTAATCCCACGAACTACTTTGCCGAAATTGAACAGGCGGCATTCTCACCCAGCGCGATCGTCCCAGGGATTAGCTTCTCCCCCGACAAAGTGCTAATAGCGCGGGTGATGAGCTACGGCGATGCCCACCGTTATCGTCTGGGTGTGAATTACCAACAGCTCCCCATCAATGCGCCCAAATGCCCATTTATGCATTATGAACGCGATGGCCTGATGGCGCTGGGCAACAATGGCGGCAGCGGGCCAAACTACGAGCCGAATAGCAGTGCAGCCGCTCCCAAGGAAAATCCGGCATATGCTGAACCTGCACTGGATATTGACATGGGGCCAATCGATCGCTATGACCATCGCGAAGGGAATGACGACTTCACCCAGGCCGGCGATCTATATCGCTTGATGCCCGCCGATGCCAAGTCACGATTAGTCGAGAATTTGGTCGGGGGTCCCACCGGATTAATGCCGGTTGAGCAGGCAATCCAGATGCGTCAACTTTGCCACTTTTTCCGGGCGGATGCCGAGCTAGGAATGCGGGTTGCCAAAGCGCTGGGTATCCAAATTGACCCGGCGATGTTTTCTGGCGCAACACTTTAACCACTTTTAACTATTTACATTGGAGCTTTAAGCCATGACCATGAACAGCCCCGCTGAATATAAGCCTAAATTCAATCAAGCGAAGAACGTTGGTCTCTTGACTGGCATTGTCGCGATCGTCTTGGGCATCGCCGCGATCTTGATTCCAAATATTAGCACCCTCGTCGCTGAGACTTGGCTAGCACTAATTCTGATTGGCGTTGGTGCTAGCAATACCGTTTACGCAGCCAAAAATCGGCCCGATGGATTTGGTTGGCAAGTCTTCCTCGGTCTACTCTATATCGGCACTGGCATCTTACTATTTGCCTATCCGTTGAACGGGGTTCTGACATTAACCCTGCTATTGGGCAGCTTTTTCCTCACTGAAGGGGTGTTTGAATCGGTTCTAGCCTTCAAACTTCGGCCTCAGAAAAATTGGGGGTGGGTCTTAGGCAATGGCATCATCACCCTGATTCTGGGTCTGTTAGGAATGAGGATTCAATAAGATCCAAGATTATTGGGTCTGCGGTACAGCCCGATAATTCCATTGCGGCAAGTAATCATCGAAGACAATTGCCATTGTTTGCTTAAAGGCTTCTGTGACTTTACGTCCGGTCTGGTAGA
>JANOQX010000232.1:0-33953 GCA_031415035.1 Cyanobacteria bacterium VAR_4_metabat_243 | reverse complement strand
TTTTGAAGGGGGGTTAGGGGGGATCGTGACGTGCGCGATCGCCCCTAACCCTACGCCTTCACGAATTCCAACAGCCGCGAAAAATAAAACGGCGCTTTCGAAATATCATTCCGCGCCACCTTCCAGCCACTCGCCGCCAACACCTTCACAATATAGGCCTCCGGATGCGTATAGGCCCGCGTCGTCTTACTAGGACCCGGAAAAAACTCGCCCACCTTCTTCAACGCATCGTAATACCAAGTCTTCGGCGCAAAGCTGACGATAAACCGGGTATCCGCATGGGTACTCAGCTGCTTGATCATCTCACCCGCCTGCTCCGGCGGATAGTGAATCAACACATCCAGACAAACCACAGTATGAAACTGCCCCGTGATTTCTTCCAAATCCTTCGCTTCAAAGGTGATCGGCTGATTCGCCCCGAGCAGCGCTTCGGCCCGCGCCTTGCCCTCCCCCACCATCATTTCCGAAATATCACTGGCGTAAATATCCTTGGCTCCCGCTGCCGCCAACGGAATACTCAAGCTCCCCACCCCACAACCCGCATCGCAAATCGCAATCTCACCCAGATTGCCATCGACCTTCAGCCAACCCAACACATAGTCCACGGTCTGTTGATGGCCAATGCGGATATTCTTTTGCACCACATTAACTTCGCCATCGCCATAGATCCGCCGCCACCGATCGAAGCCCGTGGCATTGAAATAGTCGCGGACAACGGTTTTATCATCAACTGCATTCATAAAAATTCTAGACACAAGGACAGACCAATTTCATCCTATTACGTCCGGTGTCCCGAGGCCACCCACCGATCGGGCCAATAAAAGCGGGCAACCGACCCAAATCTATATATGATCAATTTACCACCCCGAAACCCCGAATTAATCGTGCTTCTAGCGTCAAAACGATTAGCCACCCACTAGATATAGCGTAATTTCCAGTGATTTTTGTGGCGATTTGGGTTTTCTCGCATATACTTTGAGGCACAAAGCAGGACGGTATCGTGCGCCATGCTCGATCCGGGTTCCCTTGTTGATATGCCTGCGCGATTCAAATTGAGTGAAGCACCATGCATCAGCCCTTGACCGATGAGTCCCTGATTCTCACAGCGAGTTCCACTCGCGTTGTCCTTGATCCCACCTTACGGCGGGCCTTGGGCGTTTTGGATGCCCGATTGGAAGATGAACTGGCCCGTTATCGTCGCTATCGCGCCGGGAAGCGGCTTACGCCCTCGTCCGTGAGTGCGTTGCAGCGATCGATGGCCGTGGCCGCTCCGGCTCCCGCCCGGCGATTGCCGACGCCCGTCGCCGCTATGGCCCCTGTAGCCGCCGCACCGAAAATTGCGCCAACCCCGATGGTCTCCGACCGACCGTCGGTCATCGCCCAATCAACCATCGCCGACGAAGACATTACCCTGAACCAAACGCCCGGCGCGCCCCCGCTGCCGCCGCGCACCCCGCATTCGTTCCAGAACAATGCCCAAAACATCGCCCAGAATGCGGTTGCCCCTCTGACTACCTCGGCTTTGGTGCTGACGCCGCCCGTGGTCGATGACACCGCCGCGATCGCCGATCAACGGCTGATTACCCCCGATGACCTGCCCCAATACGGCTTCATCACCGACAACGACTTCGCCACCGATGCCTCGGCCCCGAATGACTATTTGGAGTCATCGGAAGAGCTGTTGCGCAGTTTGGCCCAGGAAGAAGCCACCGTCGCCGCCGAACGCAGTGTCCTGGAAGGCTTGCTGACGCCGTTTGGAGTCGGTTCGATGTTGCTGATGCTGTTGGGTAGTGGGATGTTTGGCTACTTGATCATGAATCCCGCCAGTCTGAATGCGGTGAAAGGATTGGCCTTGAAGGTCGCCAGCTTCCGATCGAACCCCACTCCCACTCCCGGCAATCTCGCGGCGGTGGAAGTCGATGGCGGCCAGGGTGATTCGAGCTGGATGGCCAATGCCCCCGCCCTCGATGCGAATGAATTTCTCAACCTGAGTTTGGGCAATATCTCGGCCCTGCGGACGCGCCCCGGTGGCCTCACGCTGATGCCATCCCCCAATGGCCTGGGAAACCTACCATTACAGCAGTTGGGCAACCCACCTGCCACCCCCGGCAATCCTGGCAAAGCCAACGCTGGCCCGGTCAAGCCGGGTGCGGGCATTACCAGCTTCACGCCGTTGAATATCAAGCCGCTGAACCCACCCGCCCCCGTGATCGCGTCACAGGCTGAATCCCAGTCCAGTGGCAGCAAGGGCGGTGGACTGTTCTCCGGTGCCCCAGTGCGGATTAGTCCGCCCGCTCGTCCGGCCCGCAGCTATGAGCCAGCCTATAGTGCGCCTGCGCCGCGTTATGAGCCGCGCGATGAAGCGCCTGCGCCACGCTACAAAGCGCCCGCACCCCCCTATGAAGCGCCTGCGCCGAGCTATCAGGCACCCGAGCAGGTGCGGGTCTTGCCGCCGCCCCCCGCCCCGATCGAGCCACCCACACCCGCTGCGACCCCACAACCCCAAGGCGACTATCGCGTGGTCACCCCCTATACGGGTGATGCGGATTTGGAAACGGCCCAAAAGTCGAATCCCAATGCCTCATTCCGCAACATGGAAGATGGCGCTTACGTGCAGCATGACTCCTACGGCAGTCAGGCCGAAGCCGATGCGAAGGCCGCCGAATTGCGCGATCAAGGAATTGCCGCCGAAGTCAAATAAGCCGAATCGAATTGCAATGCCGAAATTGGCCGATCGAGTAGTCGATCGGCCAATTTCAGGTGTAGGGTAGAGGAAACTTTCAGCCCCCCGAATTGCCATGAGTTTGTTCGATCGGATGTGGCTGGTGGCCCGCGCCAATTTTACTGACTGGCTCCAGAATCGTGAAGATCCCGAGCAGCAAGTCACCCGCGTTTTGCAAGAAATGCAGGGTCAATTGGTGATGAATCGGCAAGCCGTGGCCCAGGCCACCGCCACCCAGAAACGCACCGAACGCCAAGCCCACCAAGCCCAATCCATGGCCGATGAATGGTATCGACGGGCCTCCCTCGCCATGGGCAAAGGCGACGAAACCCTCGCCCGCGAAGCCCTCGCCCGCCGCCAGGTCTACCTTGAAACCGCCCAACAAAAGCATTCCCAAGTCCAGCAGCAGATCGCCCTCGTCGCCCAAATGCGCCAAGACCTGCAAACCCTCGAACACCGCCTGATCGAAATCCGCAACCAGAAAGAATTGCTCATCGCCCGATCACGATCGGCCAGCGCCTCACTCCAAGTCAACGAAATGCTCGATCAAACGGGCAATGGTGAGAGTAACCGGGCCTTTGAACGGCTGGAAGCGAAGGTGTATAACCTCGAAGCTCAGGTCGAAGTCAATGCGGAGCTGGAAGCGAATCGGCTCGAAAGTCGCTTCGCCACGCTGACCCAGGCGCAGTCGGTGGAAGCGGAGTTGACCGCGATTAAAACGCAATTGGGCAATCCGGCGGGGCGGATCGCATCGAGTGGCGACCCAGAATTGGAGAAAATCCGATCGGAATTGAAACGCTTGTAGGACTAGACATTCCGCATGGGCACCGATCGCCCCTGCCGAAATCGCTGCGCTAACTGGCCCAAACTCCACCAGGCCAGACTACTCAACACCGCCACGATCGCGTTCCCGATCGCCACCGTCATCGAACTCGCAACGATCGTCAAAACTGGAGACAGCGCCAGGGAAAGGATCGCGATCACCCCGCAGGCCAGGCGGATTTGTTCAATTCGGGTGAGTGCGCCACGACAACTGGCGCAGTGTTTGGTGTGGGATTCGTACCGATCGAGCAACTGTGTCCGACCTGGGGATGGCGGCAAGACCTGTCCGGGGAAGGGATCGGCTTGGTATTGATCGGCCCATTGGCGCAGCTCAAACACGAATCGATCGGCCTTCGTCGGGAGATAAAACGCCTTGCTGGTATCGCCGCCCTGCTGGGCCAAATAGCGCTCTTGGTAATGCAGGAAAATCTGGTCATCTTCCAAAATCATGTTCTGTCCCAAATGCGAATACCAACGCGGGGTCAGCCCGATCGCCAGGGCCGGAATCTTGGAGGAGAACTGGAACGGAAACCGCGCAAATAATCGACATTTACCTTTACCGATCGGCGTGGCGTAGACCACCGTCAACGTCCGGCCAAATTGTTTGGACGTCAGTTCGTGCCACATCATATTCGGCGCGACAAACACCGTATTCTGGGTGCCCAACTTGCCGCGTCGTGGGCCTTCGGGCCAAACGCCGCAAAATCCCTGCTTGTTCGATTCGAGCAACTGCAAATCCATTGGGGCAGCATTCTCGCGTTTGCCGACGGAATTGTGGTGGGTGTAGGGCAAATGGCTCGGGTCGAGCACGTTTTCCAGTAACGTCAGCGCGTCGTAGGGCAAATCCCGGAACGTGTCGAATAGCGTCCAGCCATCCGGGGTTTCGGCTAATGGGCCAATAATTGGTACCGGAGTAGCATTCGCATTGTCGGCAATACCGGGAAAAACAAAGAGAAGTCCCTGGCGTTCGCTCGTGGGATACGATCGGACACAGGCCCGCCGGGCGGTTTCGGCCATCTCGCCCGCCGCCTGTTGGGGAATCGTTTGGCATTCACCCGAACCCGCAAAGGCCCAACCATGATAGGGACATTCCAACAGCCCCGCCGCATTGATCCGGCCCTCCGATAGCGTCGCCAAACGGTGCGAACAGCGATCGTCCATCGCCCGCCAAGTCTGGCTCGACGGCTCAAACCACAGCACCAAATCAATGTCGAGCAACGTGAACCGCTGGGGCCGGGTTTGATCCAAGTCGCGGGTGTAGAACACCGGATACCAGGCTTCCAACGGATCAAACCGATCGGGCTGATCGCCACCCGGCAGCCGATCGATCGCCCCCAATCCACCCGCAATGGCCTGTTCCAGATTCATCACCATCGCCGCTGACTCCCCAAAATATGGATCACTGCTTTACAGTCCGTTACATTCTAAACCCTGGACTGGTGGAAATGTTTGGGCTGGTGGAAATGTTGGCCCGCTAAAATGTTGGCCGATCGGATCGGCGGGGAATACTGAGGCCACAACTGTTGCATTTTGGTAACGTGTCAAGGATTTCGCTCGCATCATTGCACTACCGTTGTTTGACCTTCGCCCCTTCCCGCCAACGGTGCCATGACGTTGAAGATTTCGTTCGCTTTATTTGGCTTGTCCCTCGGCGGGGTTGGCTCAAGCTGGACAGCCGTGACTCCGGCCATGGCCACCGATCGCCCCTTGTCCGTTGCCCAAGCCGACACCAACGCCCAAAACCAAGGCAAAAACCCGATCGCGCCCACCCTACCCCCGATCGTCGGCCCCGAAACGATCCTTGCCCCGGAGACGATCCCCACACCAATCCCCACGCCCACACCCACCACGCCCCAAGTCAAGGTCAAGCGGATTGAAGTGGTGGGCAGTACGGTGCTGACTCCAGCCGCGATCGCCGCGATCGTCCAACCCTTTGAGGGACAGTCGCTGACCTTTGAGCAACTGCAAGGGATCGCCGATCGGTTGACCCAGGCCTATCTCCAACGCGGCTACCTCACCTCCCGCGCCCTGCTCAAGGCCCAAACGATCCAGAACGGCCTGGTACAAATCCAAATCCTCGAAGGCACCCTATCCGAGGTGGAAGTCATCGGCACCCAACGGCTGTCGGCCCAATACATCCGCCAGCAGATCCAACCCGGCATCCAGACCCCGCTCAGCCAACCCCAACTCGAAGATCAACTGCGCTTGTTGAAGCTTGATCCGTTGTTGAATAACGTCGAGGCGTCGATTCGCCAGGCGACTGAACCCGGTCAAAGTGTGCTCACCGTGCGGGTGGCCGAAGCCCCAGCGGTATTTGGCTCCGTGAGTCTGGACAACGATTCAGTCCCAACGGTGGGCCGTGTCCGAGCGGGCGCGACCCTGGGCTATCGCAATCTCACGGGTCGGGGCGACGTACTCTACGGCTCCTACTCCCGATCGCTCAGTGGCGGATCGGATCTCGGCGACTTTGGCTATCAAGTGCCGCTGAATCCGATGCAGGGCAGTTTGCAGTTGCGGGTGGCTCCCAGTCGTTACAAAGTCACGGAGGGCGACTTTAAGGCATTGGATATCCATGGCAGCTCGGTCTACTACGACCTCAATTTCCGCCAGCCCCTGGCCCGATCGCCCCGCAGCGAAGTCGCCTTGAGCCTCGGCTTCGGCTATCGCACCGGCAAAACCCTGATCGCCGATTTGGTGGTCGATGAAAGTGTCACCAGCGTCCTACGGTTTGGCCAGGACTGGCTGAAGCGGGATGCCAAAGGCTTTTGGGCCGCCAATTCCCAATTCAACTTCGGCACCGATTGGCTCGGCGCAACCCAGGGCCGCAACCCCGATGGTCAATTCTTCAGTTGGACGGGCCAAGCCAGTCGCACCCAACTGCTCCACCCCGACCATCTCCTGCGCGTCCAAGCCAGCTGGCAGCTCACCCCCGATCCGCTGCTCCCGTCCCAACAATTCGTCCTCGGCGGCCGCCAATCCCTACGCGGCTTTCGCCAAAATTTCCGCAGCGGCGATAACGGCGTCAGTCTCGCGATCGAGCACCAAGTCACCCTGCAACGCAATATCACCGGACTATCCACCGTCCAGCTTGCGCCCTTCGTCGAAGTTGGTGCCCTCTGGAACGCCACGCATAATCCCACCCCGATCGCCACCCCGACCGTTCTCGCCGGACTCGGGCTGGGACTACGCTGGCAACCCACGGAGAAATGGGATTTGCGCCTGGACTATGGCTTGCCCCTAGTCAAGCCCCGCGACCCCGCCCTCTACTTCAGCCTCAAATATCGCTTCTAACCCCACCACCGATCGGCAGTGATCGAACCCTCGCACACTGCGGAATTCACGTATCAAATAAGACATTGCCGCATAAAGGCTTCGTAAAGCTGAATGTGATTTATATCACACATCGCGATCCAGTCTAAACCTTGGCTCGATCGTGGCCACAGGTTTATTCGGGTGATTCGGGCCAACTCACCCGCTAATCTTGCGTTCGATCGGGAATCGATCACCAATCGCCAGCTTAAGCTGTGGACATAGCATAAGGCTTACTCAGTCAACTGACTGAATCCGGAAGAAATATTCAATTCTTTGAAATAAAAATCAAATCATAAATTTGTGTCTGATCAATAAAAAAACAGTAAAATCAAATGTCAATAGAAACACGGATGACATTCGATCGGCGACAATGCGAATCGATGCTCTGTGTTTTCCGAATCGATCTGAGTATTAGTCCTGTATTGAAAATAACTAGGTTTTTCCATGGATTCAGTTACCTTTGTTCCACTCGGTGATGTTGCAACGACCGGATTTTATTTCAACGACGCCTTTACCGGGACGGATGTCGTCCAAAAAAAATGGATTAGCTCCAGTACGACGGCAGAAGCCGTATTGACCGCCGCCACGGGCGCAAAGCCCACGGGTGGAATTGCCGGTCTGACGACGCCGATCGACACAGCCGGAAATGGTGCCCTGCGATTGACCAGTGCCGCGACCAATCAGTCGGCATTCGTTCTGTTTAACGAAGCGTTTGCTTCGAATAAAGGTGTGAACATCACCTTTGACCTGTTCGCCTATGGTGGAACCACGTTTGAAGGCGAACCCGGTGACGGTCTGAGCTTCTTCTTGACTGACGGTGCGACCTCGGGTGTGATCAGTCCTGGAGCCTTTGGGGGTTCATTGGGTTATGCCTCCAACGTGAACAACGGCGCAGGTTTGACTAGCGCTTACCTCGGCGTCGGCTTTGATGAATTTGGGAACTTCTCCGATCCTGCTGACAGTGCGCCCGGTGGCCCCGGTCGGGTGATTGACTCGATCGCCGTGCGCGGTAATGCGGCTGGAAACTATACCTACTTGACTGGCACAACAACGTTGCCCGGTGGGATTGATACTCCAAGCGTGACGACTGCCGCCAATCGTGCCCAAGCGCGACGGACGGTGGAAATTGACTTGAACGGTGCAGGCATCTTGAATGTCAGCATCGATCTTAACAATGATGGCGACTTCGACGATGCCAGCGAGCAGCCGATCGTCAATTTCGCCACGACCACCAACGGTGCCGCCCCGGCGACCTATAAGTTCGGCTTTGCCGCTTCCACGGGTTCGGCGACGAACATCCATGAAGTCCGCAACTTAGCGATCGCGCCGAGTAAAGCCTCCAACGGCGGGGCGCTGACGACTTCCAACACCATCACCTTTGGTGAGTTTGGCACGGGTCTGACCTACATCGAGAACGCCGCCGCCGGGAAAATCGCCCAAGCGCTAACGATCGAAGGCACGCCCGCCACGATCACAGGTGCCACCGTCGAGCTGAAAAATGGCTTTACCACAGCGCAGGATCGGCTGGCAATCAACGGCGTTCTGGCAACGGCAACGGGCACAATCACGGGCACTACGATCAACTGGACCTATGATGCCGTCGGTGGCAAATTGACCTTGGCGGGCGCTGGCACTACTGCCCAGTATCAGGACGCCCTGCGTCAAGTCGGTTACTTGAATAACAGCGATGCGCCCACGACTGGCGATCGCACCGTGCGCTACACCTTGTTGAATGGCGCGACTACGCTCACCCTGCGTGACGCATTGGTGAAAATCAATGCCGTCGATGACCTGCCGACGAACATCATCCTCTCCTCCACTGGTGTTCCCATTGGCGTCGCGGGCGGCGTGGTCGGTACCATCAGCGTGGTTGATGCCGATGGCATTGGTGACGCGGGTTCCTACACCTTCACCCAACCCGCCGACGCACGGTTTGAAATCGTTGGCACCGCTGCGACTGGTTTCCAGTTGAAACTGAAGGCGGGTGTGACGATCGCGGCTGGATCGCCGACGATTACTGGTCTCGCCATCGGGTTGACCGACGCCGGTGCAGCGACTCCTGGCACATTCAGCAAAAACTTTGACCTGACTCCGGGTCAACGCAAGTCCGAAATCTTCTGGCGCAACCCCAACGGCACCGAAGTCTTCTGGCAAGTCGATGGCACCAAGCTCGTCGGCGCGGCGCTGATCAACAGCCCTTACAATACGCCCGCTTGGACGTTGAAAGGGGTGGCTGACATGGATGGCGACGGCATCAAGGATCACGTCTATCAAAACGTGACGACACGCGCCTTGGGCTATCTCCTGTTCACCGAAACGAATGGCCAAACGACCGGCGTCAAGCCCGCTGCCGCGCCGACCTTTGGGACCTTCTTTGGTACGGCACTGGCGGGGCAACCGGCCACACCGGGCGTCGGTTGGGATCTCGTCGGGGTCGAGAACGTTTCGGGGACAGCCCAAGCGGACTTGATCTTCTATAGCCGCTCCCTCGATCGGATCGTGTATTGGGAAGCCAATACCACGAATCAGTTTGTCGGTGCGGGTCTGTTCACCAGCTCGTTCAATCCGACGGGCCAAGGCACCGGAGCACCAAACTCTTGGAACGTCGAAGCGGTTGCCGACTTCACCGGCGACGGTAAAGTGGATCTGCTCTGGCGCAACGCCCAAGGCATCACCGTACTGTGGAAAGTCAATGGTACCGTGATCGATCTCGCGGCGAGCCAAGTCCTACCGACCGTGGCACCGAGCTTCTCGCTGCGCGGCGTGGGTGACTTCAATGGCGACGGGATCAAGGATGTGGTGTGGCGCGATCAAACGGCTAACATCACCCGCTTCTGGTCGTTCAACACCAGCGGCATCGCCACCCAAACCATCGATAACGGCGCGATCGTTGGGGCCGGGTTCCAGATTGAAGCAATCGCCGATTTCAATGGCGATGGCAAGTCTGACCTCGTTTGGCGCGATACCGTCAGCGATCGTTCCGTGATCTGGAACTTCAACTTGGGCACTACCCCGGCGGCCACACTCCAGGGCACTACGATCCTGGCGGGTACGGATTTTGTCCGTAACTTCTTCCCTGGCGTCACAGCAAACGTGCCTTACGTCAATGGCGATCGCGCTTGGGATATCGATGCCGCCAACGGCATTCCGGCGGCGGCTGTAGCGGTATAACCGACTTGGCCTGATCGCTGCCGTCGGCAGCGATCAGGCCAAAACATTTTGGCAATCATGCTGATCCACTTTTTGCACCTTCGCTTGGGTGTGGGAGGTGGATTTTTTTGAGCTGAACGGGGGGATGGCGATCGCCCCCAAGGTTGCAAAACAACATGGCGCACTCAGTAATTTTCAGTATGCTGAGGGGAATGGCCGCGATTGATTGACGTACCGCGAGAAATTGCCCTTCAGACATCTGCCGATCGACCTGGAGACCCGATCGGGTCAGCAACCATCCCCGCCTGCCACTCAAAGTCGGTGAATTGACGCAAATCAATCAAATCATGTGGCATTAACCCCGGTTTCCCGAAAATCGGGAAACCCGGATCGATTCACCAAAAATTCACAGAAAATCGACCATTCTTCATCATTGCTTTGCCAAAACACTTCACAATTTCTTTACAAAAAGGATTTTTTTGTCTATTTTCTTAAGTAAAGGGTGAAGTCGTTTCCCGACGATGATCCGTGGATTTACCATGTAGAACTAAGTGCTAGTTTAGCTGACTCCATTGCTCAATCAAAGTTGTCTGTCCTGCCCCACTCATGCCGATTGAATTTCACGTGGCCGATGGGGATGCGGGATGGGGTTTTTCTTGTTTTAATCAGCTTCAGGTGTCTCCTAATGACTTACGCATCCGAAAATTCCGGAAACATTTCGCTTTCCGGTACCAACACATTGTTGCAATCCTTGACGGGATATGGCGTCACGCTGTCGCCGTCCCTCGATCACGCTTTCCAATCGGCACTCGATTGCTTGACGACGAATGGTTCGGCTTGTGCCGATGCCCTGACATTGCGATCGACGGGCGAAGTCACCGTGACGATCGCCGACTATGCCCTCAAACTCAATTTGACGCATTCGGGCACCCTCAATGCCTATGTTGATTTCAATGCCGATGGGGATTTTGGTGACAGTGGCGAAGCGGCGATCGTTGAATTGGATCTGAGCGCTTATGGAGCGGATTATTGGCAGGTTAGTCTGCTGCATTCCGGCGATTCCAGCGGCACATCGCTCACTGATGCGAAGCCGGAGCCACCGATGACGCCGAGCGCGAAGCCTATGACTGGTAGCGGCAGTTCGCTCACGGATCCGAAGCCTGAACCGCCGATGACCATGCCGCCTGTGGTGGTCGGCCCGCCCGTAGTTGGGATGCCGCCCGTAGTTGAGATGCCGCCAGTGACCCCGCCGCCTTCGACGGGTGGCGGCACCTTTGAAGTGCCGGGAACGAATGGCGGTGGCGGCACGCCGCCTGTGGTCGTGACGCCGCCTGTGGTCGTGACGCCACCCCCCACCACCGGTGGGGGCACCTTCGAAGTGCCAGGAACGAATGGCGGTGGCCCAACACCGTCTACGGGTAACGTTCCGCCGATCTTTGTCGTGCCTACGGCTCCGAGCATTATTGCCGGGGTGAATGGGGCCGTGGTGGGCGCGATCGAGGTGATTGACCCGGATACAACGGGCTACACCTTCAACGTCTTGAATGGGACGCAGAGTGTCGGCGGCAATCGCGTGATCGATAATCGCTTCATCGTCCAGAACGGCGAACTGCGACTGGATCAAAACATCAGCATTGCCACAGGCAGCAGTGACGCCCTCAATCTGGTGATTGAAGTCGTGGACGGCAACGGCAACGCTTTCCGTTCCGGCAACTTGAATGTGTTTGTGAATAACGGCACGATTCAGGTCGGCGGTGCGGGCGCGGGCAACACCGTGGTCTACACCGAAGGCGCTGCGCCCATCACCCTCGCGAGCAGTCTCACCCTCGTCGGTGGCCCCGGTGGCCCCGCCCAAATCAATGGCGCATCGGTGCGGATTGGCGACAACTACGTAGCCGGACAGGATTTCCTCCGCATCGGCGCAGGTGCGGCCACCAGCGGCACGCTGAATGGTCTGACCTGGAACTTTGACGCCGCGAATGGCACGCTCACCTTCACCGGTGCGGCCCCCGTCGCGACCTACGAAGCCGCCCTCCAACAAGTCAGCTACTTCAACAATAGCCAAAACCCCAGCACCCTGGGTCGCACGATTAATTTCGCGATCGGCGGCGGGGCGGCACCGTTGGGTCAAGCCAACTTGGTAATCGATATCGTTGGCGTCGATAATCCGGGCACTTTCCAGTTCCCGACGGCACCCAGCATTACCGCTGGCGTGGCTGGCGCATCGGTGGGCCAGATTCTGATTAATGACCCCGATAGTTTCTACACCTTGAGTGTGGGTGGCGGATTTGGGACACAATTCCAAATCATCAATGGCGCGAATGGCGGCCAGCTCGTCTTACGACCAGGCCAAAGCATCACGATTACGGGGCCTGTCACGATCCCGATAATTGCCACCGACAACGCAACAGGCCAAATCCTGACCCAGGATCTGACCTTCAATGTCGTGCCGGGAGCAGCGGATACGTTTAGCGTGACGGGCTTATCCGCTGCGGGTGGTTTGCCAACGGTGAACTATACGGAACAGCAAGGCCCCGTGATCATTTCCAGTGGGGTGACGATCGGGGGCATTGGTGGGGGCGCACCGGCGGTTGGGCCGAATGGGGCCACCGTTGCGATCGGCGGCTTTAGTGCCGCCCAGCAAGAACGCCTCGGGATCACGGGTCAAACCGGGAATAGCGGCGCGATCGCGGGCACGACCATTACCTGGATCTACGATGTCGCCACGGGTATCCTCAGCTTTGCGGGTGCGGGCAGCGTGGCCGACTACCAAACGGCGCTACGTCAAGTCACTTATACCAATGGCAGTCCGGCCCCATTGGCCACCCGATCACTGACCTATACCGTGGGCAGCGGCGCACAGTCGGGTCAAGGCTTTGCGACGATCGGGATTACGTCGGTGGATAGCTTGCCGACGGCGATCACGCTGGCCTCGAACCGCGTCCCCACGGGCCAACCGGGTGGTGTGGTCGGTGCAATTAGCGTGGTGGATGCCGATGGCCCCAGCGATGCCAGTTCCTATACCTTCACGGTATCGGGCGGCGGCGGTCTGTTCGAAATCGTCAATGGTCAATTGAAACTGAAGGCAGGCCAGTCGGTCAGCCCTGGTCAGATTATTGACGGCATTTCGATCGACTTGATTGATGCGGGCGCACCCAATGGTGGAGCCTTCAGTCAAGCCGCCAACCTCACCACGGGCGTCGGTAGCGCGTCCGAAATCCTCTGGCGCAATGGCGGCAATTCCCAGTCGATCTTCTGGGATGTAATCAATGCCCGCGAAGTCGTCGGGGGTAACATCCTGACCTATGGCCAAGGCATTGGCGATGCCCGCGTCGGTCAGCAAACCCAATATGCGTCCAGTTTCCGCACGGTGGGTCTGCGCGACATGAATGCGGATGGGATCAATGATTTGATCCTGACCAATGGGCCGAGCATCATTGTGGCGACGATCGGGGAAGTGAATGGACGACCCGCAACGATCGAAGCGCAAGGATCGCCCGTGTTTGCTTCGACGATCTTTGGCGCACTCAATGGTCAGGCGGCAGGCCCGGATGCCAGTTCCCAGTTACTCGGTCTGGAAGACATGAATGGCGATGGTCAAGCCGATTATGTGTTCTATAACACCGCCCTCAACCAGGTGGTGATTTGGACAACGAATGCCAATAACCAGATTATCAACGGGTTCAGCGTCACGGGTGCGGGCGGCGCAGCGGCACCGGCGGCACCAGGGAAATTTGAAGCCTTAGGCGACTTCGATGGCGATGGCGACAAGGATATCCTCTGGCGCAATGGCTCGAATGTCACACTCTGGACAATGAATGGCGGCCAGTTTGTCAGTCAAACGGCACTCACACAACTCTCTGACCAGAGTTTTGTGATGGCGGGTGTGGGTGACTTCAATAACGATGGTCGTCAAGATGTGGTCTGGCGCAGTCAAACGCTGAATGCGACGGTGCTGTGGCTGTTCGGGACAAATACCGCGCAGACCTTGAATCCACCAGCGGTGACTCTGCCTGCCACCAGTACGGCGGGCGGGATTTGGCAAATCGGGGCGGTGGCGGATCTCGATGGTGATGGCACCAGCGATCTGCTGTGGCGCAATAACACAACTGATTTAGCGGTGTTCTGGCGGATTGTCAATGGTCAACTCGATCCGGCGAATTCGGGACCGATCCTGAACCGTTTGCCGAATGGCAGCAGTGGCGCGATCGCGACGGGTGATCCAGCGTGGAATATTGCGGGGGCCAATGGGGCCGCCCGTGCGGCGGCAACGCCCGTTACAGCGGGATAGAGCAGACTAAACGTAATTCAAAGCCCCTCAATGCCAAGGCATTGGGGGGCTTTTTGTGGGGGTGATTCGGTGGGGATCGGGTTTACCGGGTGCGACTGCCGCGATAGATCCGATCGACCTGTTCGGGTGCAAGCCAGTTGGGGCTGAGGCGAGTGGGTTGGACGCGGTGGCTGGGTGGAGCGGCTACAGGCGCGGCCACTGGGGGCGCACTGGTTTTGACGAATTTGCCGGGTTGGACTTCGAGTTGCTCAACCAAGTCTTCGGGATAGAGCTGGGATTGGGGGGATTCGAATTGTTGGGTGGTGGGGTTGTAGGCTTTGACTTCCCCGGTTTCGATTTCGTAGTGCCAGCCGTAGATGTGGAGTTTGCCTTGCTGGAGGCGCGATCGGACGATCGGGTAGGTTTCGAGGTTGTCGATTTGGGTCAGGATGTTTTCGGCGACGGCGATTTCGATCAGTTCGTCGCCGGAGTATTCGCTGTAGCAGTCCTTGAGGATGCGGCGGGTGGCTTCGGTGTGCTTTAGCCAGTCGTAGACGAGGGGGAGATCTTCTTGGAGTTGGTTGAGTTTGAGCAGGCCTTTCATCGCGCCGCAGTGGTTGTGGCCACAGATGATGATTTGGTCGATGTTGAGGGCTTGGAGGGCGTATTCGACGGTTGCGCCTTCGCCGCCATTGGCGGAGCCATAGGGGGGAATGATGTTTCCGGCGTTGCGAATGACGAAGAGTTCGCCTGGCCCGGCTTGCACCATCAGGTTGGGGTCAATCCGCGAGTCGGAGCAGGTGATGAACAGGACGCGGGGTTCTTGGCCGTGGCCGAGTTCGGCGAACAGGTCGCGATGTTCGGCATAATAGCTGGATTGAAATTCCCGAATGCCCGTGATTAGCTTTCTCATTAATGCTTGCCGAGGAATAGACCGCCGTTTTCCATTGTCTAGTAATGGGGCCACGTTGGCTAGGGGCCGATCGATGAGTTCTGCGGATGGGGTTGATTCGGCAATGCATCCAAAAAAGAAAATCTGCCGTATGCGTATTTGTGCAGCTTTTTCCATCACCCCCATAATTTAGGAGAGACCCATGCCTAAGCAATTGCCCATATCCGCACTTACAGCGCTGATTGTTGTGGGATGTTCCGTCGGTAATTTCGGGTCGATCGCGGCCAATGCGACCGATGAACCCAAGTCTAGTAACCAGCGCGATCAGTGTGCTGGCAGCAACGATCGGCGATGGTCGCCGACCGACGGTCGGTCATCGACGTTGAATGTGGTCGGTCTGACCCGCGATCAGCGGCTCGTCTGCTTCAATGAGCGCCGCCCCGAAAAAGTCACCAACATCGGTACGGTGTCGGGGCTTTCCGGCGGTGACACGGCGCTGATCGGGATTGATTACCGCGTCCAAAACGGAATGCTTTATGGTGTAGGCAACGCGGGGGGGATTTATTTATTGAATGCGACGAATGCCACTGCGACGTTGGTGAATCGTTTGACTGTGGCACTGAGTGGGACGGCCTTCGGTGTGGATTTCAATCCCGTTGCCGATCGTTTGCGGATTGTCAGCGATACAGGCCAAAACCTCCGTCATAACCTCAATCCGGATGGGGTGACGATCGCCGATACGGCGCTCAACTATACCGCAGGCGTGACGGCACTTGGAGTCGTTGGGGCGGCATACACGAATAACGATCTCGATCCGACGACCAACACGACGCTTTATGATTTGGATTCAACCCTCGATCAAATCGCGGTGCAGTCGCCCCCCAACAATGGCTCGCTGGTGGCAAACGGCAAACTGACGGTGGATGCAACGGCGATCGTTGGCTTTGACACCCATAGCACCCTGCGCAACGGGGTCACGGTGGATGTGCAAAGCCTGGCCGCGATCAAGACGGCGGATGGCGCGACTCAGCTCTATTCGATTAACGTCACAACTGGTAAGGCGATCGCCCGTGGTGCGTTCAGCGATCAGCAGGCGGTGATTGATATTGCCATTCCGCTTCACCAACGCTAGAGCATTGGCACTTGCCGCAAGCTGAGCATTGGGTGCGGTTTGTGGCAAGGCGTTCGGAGGATGGTGATTAATCCGTTTGTGGCGGCAGAGCGGCAGTGGGCGATTTGGGAGGGTAATGGGTGGGTCGCCCTGGACTTCCAGCATGCTGGAAGTCCAGGGCTATTTCGCTTTGGCTTTCCCGGCGGTCTTTGCCGTTTTTGCCGTCGCGATCGGTTTTTGGGTGGCGGGACTTTCCTTTCGGCTACTCCGGAGCTTCTCGGCTTGGGCCAAGAGCGAATCGGCAAAGTCAAAGGTCGCCTTCGCGGAGCCATTGTCGCCTGTGGCCACATCGCCCCCGGCGATCGTCGCTAATTCGAGTCGCCGTTCATCGTTATTCAACGCTTCCAATCGCACCACTGTCCGCAGGCTGTCATCCTTGGCGGTTTTCTTGCCGGGTTTGCCATCGTCGCCGATCACTTCCTTCCGCACGCGATAGTGGGCATCGGCCATGGCGGCGATGATCGGTTGGTGGGTGACACAAAGCACCTGATGATGTTGGCTCAAATGGTAGAGCTTCTCGGCGATCGCTCCGGCCACCCGCCCGGAAACCCCCGTATCGATCTCGTCGAACACCAACGTTCCCACCGCATCCACCTGGGAAAAACAAGCCTGCAAGGCCAGCAAGAATCGACTCATTTCTCCGCCCGAAGCGACTTCGACTAGCGGCTGCAAAGGTTCACCGGGGTTGGGGCTAAAGCGATAACTGATCCGATCTTGCCCCGCATTGCCGGGCAAGATCGGGGTAATGCCGACTTGGAACTGGACTTTTTCCATGGCCAGGGGTTTGAGTTCTTCGACCAGTTGCTTTTCCAATTTCTGGGCCGCGACTTGGCGCAGATTGGTCAGTACGGCGCAAGTTGTGAGCAAATCCTGACGGCGTTGCTCGGCGGTGGCTTCGAGTTCGGCGAGGGATTGGCCGTTGCCGGTGAGTTCATCGACTTGGCGCTGGAGTGAGTCGCGCAGGTCGATCGCGGCCCCGACGCTGCCGCCATATTTGCGCGTGATTTGCTTTAGGAGGCTCATCCGCTCTTGAACTTCTTCCAGGCGTTGGGGATCGGCTTCGAGGCTTTCGCCGTAGGAGTTGATGTCTTTGCTGGCGCTTTCGACTTGGGCCAGGGCGTTGGTCACAGCTTCGGCGATCGGCTGGAGGGAGCGATCGATTTCGGCCATGTTCAGCAGGATTTTTTCGGCATCACCGAGGAGTTCGGTGCAGGCGGGGTTGTTGCCAGTTTCGTTGTCGTAGAGCATTTGGTAGATCAAGTAGCTCTGCTGCTGCAAATCGACGGTGTGACTGAGGCGCTGTTGCTCGTTTTCCAGGTCGGTGAATTCTTCGGGTTCGCCCAGTTGGGCTTCTTTGAGTTCTTTCAGTTGGTATTCGAATAGATCGAGTTGTTGCTGGCGTTGGGATTCGAGTTTGCGCCGATCGTCGAGAATACGCACGGCTTGCTGGAAGATGCCGAAGGCGACACCGACGGTTTCGCGCTGTTGGAGGATCGCGCCGCCGCCGAAGTTGTCGAGCCAGTCGCGTTGGAGTCCGGGGTTGCCGAGTTGGACGGCTTGGCCTTGGGCGGTGATCTCGACGAGTCGATCGCGCAGGCTTTCCATTTGCTGCTTGTTCACGAGGACGCCGTTGATCCGATTACGGTTGCGCTGGCCGGAGGTGCCGATTTCGCGGCTACAGACCAAAATCTCGGTTTCGGCGGCGATCGCCTCTTGGGCACACCAGTCGGCGAGGGCGGGGCGCATTTGGAACCGGGCTTCGATCGTCGCTTTGTCGGCTCCGGTGCGGATGGCGCGTCCAGGGGGTTTGCCGCCGAGGACAGTATCGATCGCGTCGAGAATAATCGATTTTCCGGCTCCGGTTTCCCCGGTGAGCACATTCAGCCCCGCCCCGAAGTCGAGTTCGAGATGGTCAATCAGGGCGAAGTTGTCAATGCAGAGGGAGAGTAGCATGGGCGGGGCCGGTCGCGACAGGGATTTGATACACAAATATCAGTTCTGTTGCATTTTAACTCAATGTTAGTCGGGGGAGGCGGTTTCTCGGACAAAGGTCATATTCCAGCCGATCGCCCCCAGAATTTTTCGCGGGCCAAATTTTCGCCGCTGCTAGTAGCGGGCGAAGTCACTGACAATAACCAGGATGTAGCATAGCTTCGACTCATGACTGCCTAACCGCGTGCCGGTGGAACAACATCGGGACGCACTGCTGGCGATCAAATATGAGCAAACGTCCTGGGATGCGGTGAATGCTTGGCGACTGCGGTTGCATGAGGAGTTCGATCGGGCAGCCAGTCAAACCCAATTGCCAGAGCGGCCGGACGACGATCGGGCGAATGATTTTCTGCTGCGAGCGCGGCGGATATGACATAATTTGAATCGTCATCCATTGCTCAAATCAAATGCCCGATCGCCATGAAACCGCAACCGACTTGGTTTCTTTATATGATTCGCTGTGCGGATAATTCCTTGTATACGGGGATTACGATCGACCTCGATCGGCGGTTTGCCGAACACCAAGCGCAGGACAAAAAAAGTGCAAAATATCTGCGGGGAAAAGGCCCGTTGGCATTAGTTTTCACCACTCCGGTGGGGACGAAGTCGGAAGCAAGTCGCTTGGAGGTGCGGGTGAAACAATGCTCAAAGCGCTTGAAGGAGCGGATTGTGGCGGGGTTGGTGGATGTTTTGGGGTTGGTGGATTGGGGCGATTGAACTTACGACCAAATGACTTGGTAGAGGTCGATCGCGGTGGCTTTGCCTTTGACTTTGACGTCGGTTTCGACCAGTTTAATCGTGAATGCTTCGGGGTGTTCGAGGGCATCGATGATGGCGGTGGTAATGAGAATGTCGCAGTTGTATTGTTTCGTGAGGCTTTCGATCCGGGAGGAGACGTTGACGGCGTCGCCGATTACGGTGGAGTCCATGCGGGCGGCGAAGCCGACGGTGCCCATGACGACTTCGCCTCGGTGGATGCCGATGCCGCTGGCGACGGGGAGGAGGCCCTGTTGTTGGCGTTGGCAGTTGAATTGGTCGAGGGCGGTTTGGATGGCGATCGCGGCGCGTAATGCGCCGTCGGTGTGGGTTTCGTCGAAGATTGCCATGACGGCATCGCCAATATATTTATCAATGAAGCCGCCATGTTGGTCGATCGCGTTGCCCACATAGGCGATGTATTCGTTTAAGAAATGAAACGTTTCCTCGGGGGTTTGGGATTCACAGAGCGTGGTGTAGCCGCGAATGTCGGAGAAAAGAATCGTCATGTGGCGTTTGGCATATTCACCGACGGCGATGTTTTCGATGCCACGAGGGGCGATGACTTGGAGGAATTTGTCGGGGACGAAACGCTCGAAGGATTCGAGGGTTTTTTGGAGTTGGCCGAAGGAGGCTTGGAGTGAATCAGACATTTCGTTGAAGGAGTGGGCCAGGGCACCGAGTTCGTCTTGGCTCTGGATCGTGACGCGATGATTTAAATCGCCAGCGGCAATCTGGGAGGCACTTTGGCGGAGTCGCAAAATCGGTTGACTGAGGTGCCAAGCCAGATAGTAGGCAGCCAGCATTCCCAGGATCAGCGCGATCGCGCCGACCGCTAAAGTTTTGCTTACGGCATTGACGATTTGGCTGTCCATGCGACGGAGGGTGATGCCGATGCGAAAGGTGCCTTGGACGATATTTTCGCTATTAGGGATGTCAAATGCGGCTTCGATTATGCGCTCACCCCGTTTAGCGCGCAATGTGCCGGGTGGAAATTCGATGTCACGCAATAGATAGGTTTCGGCAATGCGGGCTTGGTCACTTTTGGGAATGTTGGTTTGACCAAAGTGGACAGCGGTTTTGCTAATGGCAACGGGGACGACATCGGTCATAAAGTTGCCTGCAAGTTCGGCAGGAGCGGCGGCAACAATTTGGTGTTTTTCGCTAATATCATCGACCATGACATAGACAAAATCATCATTGCTGCGCATGAGCAAATTCATCTTAATCCGCATATTGGCCCAGTTTTTGTCGGTTAATTCACCTTGAAAACTCTGACCAAAGGCCGCAAAGGATTCGGCTTGTTGAATCTTTTGGGTGCGATAGAAGTCCATTTCGTTAGTCGCCCACAGCCAGACCATCGCCGCGACTACAATGATGATCAGTAATGTAATGGCGCTGATGATCCGGGTTTGAATCGATCGAAACCCCCTGAAACGCCATTTGGTCGATCGCGATCCGGGACGATCGCGGCGACGATTGAATAAATTACGCCAGTGCCATGGTTGTTTGTGGGGTTGGGTGAGCTTCATGGTTTGGCTTTAGGGGCGGTGGGGTGTTCGATCGTCAGGGACTCGACAAAGGGCAACCAGGCGAGGTTTTTGGCGGCATCGCTGGTGCAGTTTTTGCCGTAGGCGAGGGCGAGGGGTCCCCCTTTATTGGTGGGGATCGGTTGGGCATCGGCTCCCCAGCGATGGGCGAGGATAATGTCGCAGCTTTGGAGCACGCCGACGGGGATGCGGACCGATTTTTGGGGGTCGCGATCGTCCATCGATTTGCGCCGAATTTTGATGATGGATTGGGGAGTGAGTTTGATCTTTTGGCTCCGGAGTATGTCCTGGAGTTTGACGCCGATTAGTTCAACAGGATCGGGCTTCCAGCCGTGTTTGTAGCCGATGGTGTTGGTGATTTTGTGGCTGGGTAATTTCTCGAGGGCGTTGCGGTCAAGGGTCTTCGGCCCGATTTTGAGTTTGATTGGTTCGTTGCCAATAATGATGTGGGTGACGTAGTAGACCCAGCGTTGTTGGCGGGTAATTTGCGGATCAATGCTGTCGTTATTTAAGTACACAAGGTGCAGCGGGCCGCCTTCTTGGCGACGCATGGGTTTGCCGTTTTCGGCGATCGCCAGTAAGCCTTGATTGCGAATAATGTCTTTGATCGGCAGCGTGACGTAGTAGGCATCAGCGGCGACGATCGTCGCTGCGGTGACACCCGCTTCAATGCCGACTTGATCAAGCAGTTGAGCGACGGTGATCCCCCGAAACTCTGAGAGTCCTTTGGGGCTGCCGGTGTAGGAGCGTTGGCTGTGAATTGTGGTGTTGGCTTGTTGGGTGAGGCGGGGCCAGTTGAGGGTGAGGGGTTGGGTGGTTTGGCCTTGGATTGTGAATTGCCAGTCTTTGCTCAGGTCGGTGACGTTGGCTTGGGTGAGCCGATCGTTCTCGGCGATCGCGGCTTGGTGTTGTTGGGTGATTGTGGCTTGGTTGATCGGGGTTTGGCAGCTTGTGAGTCCAATGCAGAGCAGGGCACAGCCAAGGTGTGCCGATGACCGACCCGCGATCGGCGACCCGCGTCGAATTCGCCTTTGGCGTGTGAAGCAGTTGAACAAACCCATAGTTCGACCTAGAACTTTCCCTGGTTTAGGGTGCCCAAAGGCGTCGAACTGAGAACAGGATTAGTCAACCATCAGCCATGCGAAAACCTGTTCGACGGTGAGTTCAATCTCGCTGGCGAAGGTCGGCATGGGCAATTGCATCGCGGGTTCGTCAAAGAATCGCGGTGTTTTGTCGGATTGGTAGGCGAAGATGATCGATTCTTCCGGGTCGATTAGCCAGCCCATTTCGGTGCCATGGTCGAGGCAATGCACGATGTTGCGGGTGACTTTGGTTTGGTTTTGATCGGGGGAGAGGATTTCGATTGTCCAGTTGGGATAGAGGTTAAACCGATTGCCAACCCGACCATTGGGTTGGCGGGGAATGCGCTCCCAGCAAAAGACGGTAATATCGGGCACGACGGAGCGGCCACCAAACGTACAGCGAAGTTCGGGATAGGCGTGGGCGATTTTGGTGGGGCTTAACCGATCGTCAATATGTTGGGTTAGGCATCGCTGGAGAGTGCTGTGTTCACCTTGGGGCATGGGTTTCTGGATGATTTTGCCGTCGATGTATTCGCTGGCAGGCTTGGTGTCTGGCAGTTGGAGGAATTCTTCAAGGTCGATCGGCTTAATCGGGGTCTGAACCATAGCGCGCTGCTCAAGGATGGATTTATTTATTATAATGTTGGTGATGTAATCTTGAAAGTTATGAACGGCGGCGTTGGCATGCGGCGGGGGTGATTTTTTATCGATCGGCGAATGGGGTGTGGCTGACGGATGTTGTGGCACCAGAATATTTAAGTCAGCGGGATTAGATCTCGATCGAGGATGCTGATCCGGGGGATTTTGAAGCTTAAATCATCCTGAAATTTGATGCGTTTACTGCATGGAATCGATGTGAGTATCGCATTTTGGGGTGATCCCGTGTTTAAGGTGTTCCGAAAATCACTTTATTCGCTAAATAAACTCGGTACAATAGTTTCTTGTCATCCATCCCCCCGGAAGTAAGCCGCCAATGACACAAACAAAATTGACCCAAACGATCGTCGTGATCGGCAATGGTATGGTCGGGCACAAGTTCCTGGAGCGTCTGGTTGCGAAGGAATCGGCGGCGGCATGGCAGATCAGTGCTTTCTGCGAAGAACCCCGCGTGGCGTACGATCGGGTCAATCTTAGTGGCTTCTTCTCCGGTAAAACGGCGGCGGATCTGACGCTGGTTGAACCGGGATTTTATCAAGCACATAATATTCATATTCATATTGGCGATCAGGCGGATGTGGTCGATCGGGTGAATAAAACCGTGACTTCGGCCAATGGTGTGACGTTGCCTTACGACAAATTGGTGCTGGCGACTGGTTCTTATCCCTTTGTGCCGCCGATTCCGGGAAATGATGGGTTGGGGACGTTTGTCTATCGCACGATCGAGGATCTCGAAGCAATGTCGGCTTGGGCGAAACAGTGCAAAGTCGGTGTTGTCGTTGGCGGTGGATTGTTGGGTTTGGAATGTGCGAATGCGCTGAAAAATATGGGGCTGGAAACCCATGTGGTGGAGTTTGCGCCGCGATTAATGCCGGTTCAGGTGGATGAAGCGGGCGGTGCGATGCTCAAGGCGAAAATCCAGGAACTCGGCGTCACGGTGCATACGAGCAAAGCGACGACGGAAATTGTCAGCGAAAACGGTAAAGTTCACAAAATGCAATTTGCTGATGGGAGTGAATTGCAAACGGATATGATCGTCTTCTCGGCGGGGATTCGGCCCCGTGATGATATTGCCCGCAGCTGTGAGTTGGCGGTGGGCGATCGGGGTGGAATTGTCATTAATGAATTTTGCCAAACGTCTGACCCGGATATCTACGCGATCGGGGAATGTGCGCTCTACGATGGGCGGATTTATGGATTGGTGGCTCCGGGTTATACGATGGCGGCGATCGCGGCGGATAATATTGCCCAACCCGCCAGTAGCAGCTTTGCGGGGGCGGACATGTCTACGAAGCTGAAGCTGATGGGCGTGGATGTGGCAAGTTTTGGCGATGCCTTTGCGAAAACGGCGGGGAGTCGGGAGGTGGCGATCGCGAATAGCGTCACGGGTTCTTATCAAAAATTGGTGCTGGATGCATCGGGTAAGCAATTGCTGGGCGGGGTGTTGGTTGGTGATGCGAGTCGTTACGGCAATCTCGTCCAACTGATGCAGAACGCGATCGTGTTGCCGCCGAATCCGGAGGATTTATTACTGCCGGAGCGATGGTCTACGACCGACCATAGGTCATCGGGTGGTGGCGGTGGCATGGGCGTCGATAGCTTTCCCGATAGTGCCCAGATCTGCTCTTGCAATAATGTGACGAAGGGCAAAATCTGTGCGGCGATTCAAGCGGATAACATTACGGATGTGGGCACGCTAAAGCAATGCACGAAGGCGGGAACGGGCTGCGGGGGCTGCGTTCCCCTGGTGACGGATTTGCTGAAAATGGCAATGAAGGCGGCGGGTTTGGAGGTGAAAAATCATCTCTGTGAGCATTTCCACTTTAGTCGTCAGGATCTGTATCAGTTGGTGCGGGTTGAGAAAATCCAGACCTTTAATGAATTGTTGGCCAAACACGGTCAAGGTCAGGGCTGTGAAATCTGTAAGCCCGCTGTGGCCTCGATTCTGGCTTCGGCTTGGAATGACTATATTCTCAATTCCGCCCATGCGGGGTTGCAGGATACAAACGACGCCTTTCTCGCGAATATCCAAAAAGATGGGACTTATTCGGTGATTCCGCGCATCCCCGGTGGTGAAATTACGCCCGACGCCTTGATTGTCCTGGGTGAGGTGGCGCGGGACTTTGGGCTATATACGAAGATTACGGGGGCGCAGCGGATTGATTTACTCGGTGCGCGGGTTGACCAATTGCCGTTGATTTGGCAGCGGTTGATTGATGCCGGGTTTGAGTCGGGTCATGCCTATGGGAAGGCGTTGCGGACGGTAAAATCCTGTGTGGGCAGCACTTGGTGCCGGTTTGGGGTGCAGGATTCGACGGGATTGGCGATCGTGGTGGAGCAGCGCTATCGGGGATTGCGCGCACCGCATAAGTTGAAATCCGCTGTTTCTGGTTGTACCCGCGAATGTGCCGAAGCCCAGAGCAAGGATTTTGGGATTATCGCAACCGAGCAGGGCTGGAATTTGTATGTTTGTGGGAATGGCGGGATGAAGCCGCAGCACGCGCAATTGTTGGCGGCGGATTTGGATGAGGCGACGTTGATTCGGTATATCGATCGGTTCTTGATGTTCTATATCCGCACGGCAAATCGGTTGGAGCGGACGGCGACTTGGTTGAATAAATTGGAAGGGGGGATGGATTATTTGAAGGCGGTGGTGGTGGATGATGTGCTGGGGATTGGGGCGCATTTGGAGGCGGAGATGGCGCATCAGGTGGCGACCTATGCGTGCGAGTGGCAGGCGACCTTGCAAGATCCGGTGAAGCTGCAACGGTTCCAACATTTTGTCAATGCGGATGCACCTGATCCGAGTTTGATGCGGGTGGAGGAGCGGGGGCAGGCGCGGCCGCCGTATGCGCATGAGCGTGAGGTGTTGTTGGGGATGCGGAAGTTGTAGGTGGTTCCGGCGCAATTAATTCAGTTCTTTTATTTTTTGGGTTTAATTGACGATGATTCAATCGCTGACGGAACAAGATATTGCTGAGTGGGTGACGGTTTGTGACCGCGATCGGGTGCTGCCGAATACGGGGGTTTGTGCTTTGGTAGCGGGGAAGCAGGTGGCGGTGTTTCATTGGCAGTCGCCGATCGAGCAATCCAGTGTGCCCGTGAGTGTGATCTACGCGATCGATAATTTTGATCCGTTTAGTCAGGCTTATGTGTTGTCGCGGGGGCTGGTGGGCGATCGGGGTGGGGTACCGAAGGTGGCTTCGCCGATTTATAAGCAGAATTTTAATCTTCAGACGGGGGAATGTTTGGATGATGGGACGGTGCGGGTGATGACCTATCCGACGCGGATGCTGGACGGGCAGATTCAGGTGGGCGTAGTGGCAGAGTAGATTACGTTTTAGGTGGGTTTGGGGTTTGGGGCGGGGAAGTCTGCGACAATGCGGAAAGTGATTTGATGATTGCGCCATGGCTCAGACTTATTCGTTACATCCGGTGAATCCGCAGCAGCGGACGATCGACCAAATTCGGGATGCCTTGCGGGGTGGGGCGGTGATGCTCTATCCGACCGATACGGTATACGCGATCGGCTGTGACCTCAACTCCAAGAGTGCGGTGGAGCGGGTGCGGAAGATTAAGCAGATGTCGAATGATAAGCCGCTGACATTTTTATGTCCGTCGCTGTCGGATATTGCGCAGTATGCGAAGGTGAATGATGGGGCTTATCGATTGATGCGGAAGTTGATTCCGGGATCCTATACGTTTGTGTTGCCGACGACGAAGTTGGTGCCGAAGTTGGTGATGCATCCGCAGCGCAAGACGACGGGGATTCGGGTGCCGGATCATGCGATTTCGATCGCGTTAATGGAAGCGTTGGGGAATCCGATTATTTCCACGAGTGCGTATGCGTTGGCGTTAGAGGAAGAATTTGAATCGGCGCATGTGGCGGATTCGCGGTTTGAGTTGTTTGATTGTTATGCGGGGTTGGTGGATATCATCATCGATAGTGACATGGAGCCATCGGGGCAGATGTCTACCATGATTGATTTGACGGGGGATACGCCGGAGATTTTGCGGCGGGGATTGGGTTGGGAGGAAGCGGAGGCGTTGTTGTAGGTTGGTTGGGTGCCGTAAACGCCTCCGAAATTTGATTCGCCTGACGAAAAAACTCGCCGTCAACCGATCTACACCAACTTCATCGACGAACTCGGCAGCGAAACCACGATCGACATTGAAGCATTTGGTCGCAGCGATGAATTCGATCGCTTCCGAGCCAAAGCACGACAGTTCCTCCTAGCTCCTGACCCACCACGGCATCATGGATGCCGGATTGCTCTCCGAATCACCCTTTACCGACATCAACTCCCAGGGACCCGAAGGCGTATTCAGCCAGCAGCAAGTTGACGGACTCGTGACCGTATTCGCAAGCATTCGCGCCGCCGCAACTGCAACGCTAGCCGCATAGACAGTCACTGCAAGCATTTAGCACAATCGATCGGGTGGACAATCCTGGATTTTCGCAAAGTTTCGATAAAGCCCTGGTGAAGTCAGGGATTATACCTGGGCGATCACGATTTAGCCCGCCTATAATCGGTGGGTATGGTAATTTCGAGCGCCGTTAACTGTGCTGATCAATTAACGTCCCGCGATATGACATGGCTTAAGCTTTGTATCACTGCCACAAGGCCTACCGGATCGCTGGCTAGTGATTAGGGGTATTTACCGATTCAGTTCAGTTTATTTAATTTGTTCGAGAGAGAATTCATGAAAATGTTTCTGAAATCGCCGAAGGCGCGATTGGGTTTGGTGCTGTTGATGATTGGCGCGATGGGCCTGCCAACAATGGCGATCGCGGCCCAACCACCCGGAAGTACACTGGTTGCCCAAGCCAAAACGGGCCAGAAAAAGCGGATTGCGGTACTGGATTTTGACGGCGGCAGCATTAGTGGCAATCCCTACGCTGCTGGATTTCTGGGCCTCGGCGCCGCAAAGGGCGTTGGCGATTTGGTGATTAATAAATTGGTGGACAATGGCACCTACCGCGTGATCGAGCGGGGGAAAATCGACCAAATCCTACAAGAGCAAAACCTCGGTGATTCGGGCCGCGTCGATGCCAGCACAGCGGCAAAAATTGGTAAATTACTCGGCGTCGAAGCGGTGCTCGTCGGCTCGATTACCCAATTCAACGTCGATTCCAAGGCCAAAGGCTTTTCCGTCGGCGGATTGTTTGGCAATTCCTCGGTGAAGAATACCGCGATCGTCCAACTGACGGCGCGCTTAATCGACACCGAAACGGGTGAAATCATCGCCACGGCCCAGGGCCAGGGTTCCGCCTCGGCCAAAAGCGGCGGGACATCCGTATTGGGGATTGGGGGTTCGACGTCCAACGTCAATAACGATAGCTTGCTGACCCAAGCGGCCAATGACGCCGTCACGCAGATGGTCACCGTCGTCGCCCAATCGGAATCGAAGCTATCCGCCTATTCCGGCGCAGCGAACAGTGCATCGGGGATGGTCGCGGACATTACCGATGGTCAAGTCACGCTGAATAAAGGCGCTGGCGCTGGGTTTGCCACTGGGATGAAGGTCTCGATCGAGCGCGTCAGCAAGGTGGTGAAAGATCCCGCTACGGGTAAGGTGATTCGCACCGTCAGCAGTCCGATCGGGGAGATTCAGTTGATCGAAGTGACCAAGGATTATGCCGTCGGTCGCATCGTTTCCGGTGCAGGCTTCAAAGCGGGCGACACCGCCAAGGCCAAATAATCCATTACAGGGATTACCCGAGTCGATCGGGCGAAGGGCAGTGGGGCCTTTGGCTCGATCGATTTGCCGTTGGGGGCATACTGATTGATTGACTATAAATTTCCACGATCGTCCCCACTTGCCCTTTGCACAAGTTGAGAGCGGGGGCATCTTGAGTCAGTGCGACCGGTCGAACCCGAATAACACCCCCGCTAAATCAAAGGTCGGGTAACATTTGACGTAGACCAAGATATAGACCAATTTTGACTCAATGCCGTCCAATCGGGCTTTCTGCCCACCCCCAAACGCCCGCTGGCGCGGTTGCGGGGACTGTAGTAGACGTTCCCGGTAAGCGGCGGAAAACTCGGCAGCAATGCCTCAAACGCCTGCCGATTCAGTCCCGTCATCGCCCGCATCAGCCGATCCTGCTGTTAAAACGGCTGTAGATTACCCCTTCACCGTCGGCATCAACCACATTCCCGGTCGCTCCAACCAATCCCGCACCAACGCCTCCGGCAACGACTGCAACACCTTGAGCGTCCCCCAGGTATCCACCTTCATCGCCTTCGCCAGCTCCTCCCGAATCCGATCGGTACTCACCACCGCCATCAATTCCGGCAACTCTGGATTATGCAAAGCATCTTGCAAATCCGGTGCCATCCGAAATCCTAATTTGACGCTAAATCGTACCGCCCGTAATGCCCGCAAAGGATCATCCGTCAGCGTTACCATCGGCTCCAAAGGCGTCCGCAAAACCCGATCTGCTAAGTCCTTCTGACCCTCAAACAGGTCAATTAATTCACCCGACTCCGATCGGGCGATCGCGTTTACTGTAAAGTCGCGGCGGCGCAGGTCATCCTCTAGACTCCCCGGCTGGACAATGGGTTTGCGAGTTCCAGGCATGTATTTCAAATCCCGCCTCGCTAACACAAAATCCGCCGTTTGTCCTAAGGACACGGAAGGAGGAGGAATCGTTCGCGAAGCGTCTCTGAAAGAGATACCCCTAGACCGAAGCCTAGACTGGTATTCCAAACCAGTTGCTAACCATTAGCACACCTTCCAAATCCACCAGGCAGGTACTGCCCCTGCTACGACACAGTTATCGGCTGTGCGCGTCGCTATTTCCGCCTCTAGTGGTTAGTATTTGTGATGTTTCGCATCACACGGAGAGTAGAGGAATCGAACCACTAAGGGGATTAACCTTACGATCGTTTTCAAAACGACTTGCCAACCATTAGCCGTACTCTCCAAGGCGGAAGCTAGAAGAATCGAACTCCTATAGCATTGCTACACGTCTGTTTTCGAGACAGATTGCTAAACCATTAGCCGTAGCTTCCATTTGGGGTGACCGACGAGAGTCGAACTCGCTAATACTAATTCCACAAATTAGCCCCGCCACCACTTTGGGTTCGGTCACAGTGGAGCCAAGGGGCCTCGAACCCCTAACCTCTCGCTTGCAAGGCGAGCGCTCTACCAATTGAGCTATGGTCCCAGATTTGGCAGGAATGGTAGGACTCGAACCTACAGCCTAGGAGGTAGAAACTCCTTGCTCTGATCCATTGAGCTACATTCCCACAAGGCGAGGATGGCAGGACTTGAACCCGCAACTTCCAGGTTCGAAGCCTGGCACTCTCTCCAATTGAGTTACATCCCCATAATTTGGTCACCCCGGTAGGATTTGAACCTACAACCCTCTGCTTGTAAGGCAGACGCTCTACCAGATTGAGCTACAGGGCGACAAGCGATAAACCTTACGGTTCGCTCAGAGCGATCGACGAGACTCGAACTCGTACCTAAAGTTTGGAAGACTTGAATGCTGCCATTACACTACGATCGCGTTTGGAAGCAGAGTCAGGAGTTGCACCTGATACGTGACGGCTTATGAGACCGTTGAGCGCACTGTAGCTCCATCTCTGCATACCCCTAGAGGGAGTCGAACCCACAACTACCAAATTTTAAGTTTGGCACCTCTGCCAGTTGGGTTATAGGGGCTTGGTGAGTTGCCTGGGGGTCGAACCCAGATAATGCCGATTAAAAGTCGGCTGCATATCCACTCTGCCAACAACTCAGATTGGTCGGGATGACAGGATTCGAACCTGTGACTCCTTGTTCCCAAAACAAGGCTTCTGACCACTGAATTACATCCCGATCGTTTGGTACTTCCGATCGGAGTCGAACCGACACATAGACTATTTTTGAGATAGCCGCCTCTGCCAGTTGGGCTACGGAAGCATGATTTGGGTTTTCACCCAATACCCTTGACAGGAATCGAACCTGCAAAACACCCGTTCTAAGCGGGCGACGTATACCGTTCCGTCACAAGGGCAAAATCGACAGGAGGTTAGTTAGTTTTTATAACTATCCCCCCGACAGTCCCGCTAGGTCTCGAACCTAGACTCTCTTCATTCAAAGTGAAGGATGTTGCCAGTTACACCACAGGACTATGTTGGCTGCCAAGGTAGGATTCAAACCTACAAACCCCTGTTTCAGAGACAGGTGACTTTATCAATTCGTCTACTCGGCAATAATTGGCTGGAGCAAGAGGTCTCGAACCTCTAACCTCCGGAGTAACAATCCGGCATTCTACCAATTGAACTATGCTCCAACGATCGGGCTATTACACCCAGTCCCCCAGGTCGGTCACGATCCGACGACCTCTGGTTCTTCAAACCAGCGCTACTACCAACTGAGCTACTAGGGGAGATTTGAGGCGGAGAGAGAGGGATTTGAACCCTCGGTAGACGATTTACGCCTACTTCTTCTTAGCAGGAAGGTGCCTTAAGCCACTCGGCCATCTCTCCTCAAAATTCGATGGTTTTACCCACCGATGGGTTAGGTAGGACTCGAACCTACAACGCATTAAGCAACTGTTTTACAGACAGCGTCCTTGACCAATTTGGATACCAACCCTTGGCAGTGTTGACGGGGCTTGTTCGCGCAGCGTCTCCGAAGGAGATACCCGCAAATTCAGGAGTGAAAGTCCTGCGGCTTTACCAATTTGCCTACAACACCATATTTGAAACTTGGGCCAAAAGCCCACACCGAAACTAGGATTCGAACCCAGAAAAGCAGGTTTGGAAGCTGCCGTGTTACCGTTACACCATTTCGGCTTGGTCGCAGTGGTGGGAATTGAACCCACGTCCTTCAAGTTATGAGCTTGCTGCTCAACCATTGAGCTACACTGCTGTGTTTGGGAATTGAGAATTGAGAATTGGGAATGTAGAAAAATTAATTTCTCAATTCTCAATTCTGCATTCTCCATTTAACCTTGGAATCCAGAGTGGGAATCGAACCCACGATGAATGGTTTTGCAAACCATCGCCTTGCCATTTGGCTATCTGGATACACAATTGGGAGCCTTGACGGGAGTTGCACCCGCTTCTGCATGACTGAGAATCACGCCGACTTTTCTAGTCGTCCACAAGGCTAGGTACGAGTCTAGGGTGGAACATTACATTCCACTCATCGTGGACCCTAGGCGGGGAAGACGGGAATCGAACCCGCGACTTCTTGTTCGACAAACAAGCGCTCTAACCACTGAGCTACGTCCCCAAGAGAAGTGAGAATTTTGAATGTAGAATTTTGAATGTAGCGTTGATTGCTCAATTCGCTATTCGCCATCCACAATTCTCACTTAAAAAATTTGTGGCATTTTTATTCAGTTTTCAAGGTTCAGTTGAGTCCCGTGACTCGGTACATAATCCTGATGTGGCGAACTATCAGGCTGGTCGATTACCAGGCTGGCTGATTACCAGATGAAACGCCGCTCTAAAAAGTAAAGGTTCGCAATGCTCCTCACGGAGGTAGCACGGATACCTGATGTTTGATCGCGGTGCTTGACCGATCGAAAGGCTTTTTCCTGAAGCTGAACTGCGGGCTTGCCCCGCGCTGACACTGGATACGATTCAGTGCGACTGGCTTTCAGATTGGATTTGGAACAGCCTGGGAATGTGAGCGTTTTCATTTGCTTTCCTCCGTTTCGCTTTCCTCATGTTTTAATACTACATTGTAGTTTTTGTAGTGTCAAGTGCTTTTTGAGATTTATTTGAATTAATTTCAGAAACACTGGTCAGATCGCTCGTGGCATTGGCGTTAGTATTGTTTTAGATTGGCGTCACACGTAGATAATGCAATTGCATATGTATGATTCCAACGTTGGATTCATCAGTCACGATCCCCCTAGCCCCCTTCAAAAGGGGGAACATGAGCAATTCAAAGTCCCCCTTTTGAAGGGGGATTTAGGGGGATCATGATTTACGCAACCAACCAACAATTACACCAACACCACATCCTGCGTCATCTTCCAGAGCTGCTCCACAAAGCCCTCCGATCGCTCGCCCATCACCGCGACAAACATCCCAGTATGAGCATCATTGCTATTCGCAATCCACGTGCCACGCAGACTCACTTCGTAGTATTCATCATCCACCTGGCACAGGTCGATCGTCTTCGCCGACTCGCCGCGCACGGCCTGCTTGAACGCCTTCAAATTCGCCGCATCCACGGGAATCAAAAACGACGCCCAACCAGGCTGCACAAACATCGGCTGGCCCAACCGCAACGCCAGAATCGTCCGCTGGGAAACCAATGTTTCCACCGACGCCATCAAGCGCTCTAATTCCAATCCCGATTCCGAATAGGTTAATTTCAACATGCTCGCTTCCCTTCCTACGTCACTTCTTTAATTACTGACTCTTCCAAAAATGATCCGAAAACGTGACTGCCGGGTGCATCGGGGCCTTGGGAGCCTTCCGCAATTTCATATTGGTCTGATGCAACAACCGATCGCCCTTGCGACCATTACAACCCGCACAAGCCGCCACCACGTTATCCCAGCTATGTTGTCCACCCTTCGATCGGGGAATCACATGATCCAGGGTGAGTCGCTTGCGGTTACCGCAGTATTGGCAAGCATGGCCGTCCCGCTGTAGTACGCCCCGTCGGTTGACAGGTGGCACTTTCCAATGCCGTTCAGGATTACCGATCGTTAGTCGGATATGCTCTGGCACTTGAAGGACAAGGCTGGGCGATCGCACTTCCCAGAATTGGTAGTTGCCATCTTGGTTGAGGTCGATCGGTTCGGCCTTGCCTGTGACCAGGAGACAGATTGCCCGACGCATCGAGATCCGGCTCAGCGGCAGATAGTTTTTGGAGAACACCACGACCGTGTTCTGGAGAATCGATGGATATTGTTGTTGTGGACTGTCTAGGGTTTGCATCGTGGGTACTCCTCTCGACTAACCAAAAAAATTCCCCCGCTTCTGGGGTATTCCAGGAGCGGGGGATAAAAGCAGGCGGTGTCGCTTTTTCCTATGAGACCGTGGCGCTTTGCCAGCAATCTCCGCTCCTAATTTTTGTCCGCTCATTTTTCAGCCAGTCGATAATATGGCCGATGAATCCATATTCGCCTGCATCTGCGGGTCGGTTGACGACGCATTCTGGACGCTGGAGCTGATTGGTCGCCACTGGCGCTAAACGGTTGAGCGGCAACAACATCGATCGTGGAGATAACGCTGTATCAAATCGGCTGGATAGTCTGCCCAGCAAGCTAAATGAGCCAGCGAATGCGGCGGCCATGGACATTCCCAAACTGGACATCCCCAAACCAACCCAGAGCAATGCCGCCATCTCCTGGAGGAGAAGGGCCACAGATGCGCCGCGTAGAGTTATGGTGAATGTGGAAGTCATGGATACCTGAATTTACAAGTGTTATTAACCGAATACTACAAGATGTAGTTGGATTTGGCAAGGGGATTTGTGACAATTTCCCAAAGCTTTACATCAAGCCTGGGCCAGCATCCGCCCCGACACGGTTCCATATGTCTCTACAGCGGGGCTTATGCAGTTTCCGGAGATTCGCTGCTGACTGCCTGACAGAAGTGGTTAAAAGGCAAT
>JANOQX010000231.1:0-46529 GCA_031415035.1 Cyanobacteria bacterium VAR_4_metabat_243 | reverse complement strand
TCTACCAGACCGGACGTAAAGTCACAGAAGCCTTTAAGCAAACAATGGCAATTGTCTTCGATGATTACTTGCCGCAATGGAATTATCGGGCTGTACCGCAGACCCAATAATCTTGGATCTTATTGAATCCTCATTCCTTAGCTTGCAAACTTTCGTGGCTGGGTCATGTCGCAGCTTGTCAATTCAAAGCCCCTAGCATTGGGAGATAATGGGGGGCTTTGAATTTCTCATGTTCCCCATTATTGACGCCGCTAGATCCCATTTGTTTTTGTCGATCTAACATCTGGATTATTGGAGAATAATCGATGCTAACCCCCTACCAACGACGCATCACCACCTTCTACACCAACCGTACCGACTACGACAACGATCGTACCCACGATCGGGCCATCCGCCACCTCCAATACGCCCCACCCCAGCCCGGACAAACCATCCTCGATGTCGCCACAGGCACCGGATTCGTTGCGATCGCTGCTAGCCAAATCGTCGGCTCCCAAGGTTCCGTCATCGGTATCGACATCACCGCCGCCTATCTCGCCCAAGCCCAAGCCAAAATTGACCAAGCTAACATCCAAAATATTCAATTAATCGAAATTGATGAAGCGGCCTACAAACCCGCACCTGCACAATTCGATCGGATCTATTGCTCCAGCGCGATCGTCCTTTTTCCCGACATTATCGCCACGCTTACTCGTTGGCATCAATGGCTCAAACCGAATGGCGCTATTTGCTTCGGGGCCTCTTCCGAGAACTCATTCTTCACTCCACTGATCCGACAAGCCTGCCATCGCCAAGGCGTTGAATTGCCCAATCTGCATTATCCCCTCGGCACGATCGAGCGTTGCCACACGATGCTGACGAATGCTGGATTTCACAATATTGAAATCGATGTTGTAGACTTTGGGAAATGGCTGACGATCGATGAAGCCAAAAACTTTTGGAATGGCCGCACTTGGTTCCATGCCGACGATCCTTTACCCAGTTGCAATGCCACAACCTTAGAGGCAATCAAAGCGGACTTCGATCGGCAAGTAGAAGCACTGGCAACCGATCGCGGACTCTGGCAAGAAAACCTCACATTCTACATCAACGCCCATAAACCCGCTTGATTACCTAGGGTCCCTCGGCAGCGCCGATCGAACCGCTGGCGATATCAAAAAACGATGGTGTTTCGCCTGAGTTTAATTCAATTTTGTTGGGCGTACTGGCGATCGCGGACGGGTTCGATCGCAGTAGCGTCAATAGCGCTCGTACCACTTCATCGGGCGCAGCATCAAGTTCGGACATGAGTTCTTCGCGGACAGTCAGCATCCAGAAATGTTTGATGATTCTCTACCCGACGACCCAGAAGATTCGATCGTGCTGGATTTTGGGATCAGCTTGTCTTAAGCCTTCTGGATGAAGGGGTGGAAGCAACTAGGGTTGTTTCATCCATTTTAATAATTCATCAACCACCATGGGGTTACTTTTACCGATACCGCCCAATGCCCGTGCCGCAATCATCCGCACATCAGAGTCAGTGCCTTTGACTACGGTGATGGTGCAATTGATTTTTGAGCGCTTCATGATGTTGGGGAGAATTGTTGCTTGAATTTTCCGAGAGTTGGGCCATGCCCGATGTGTCTTCATAACGCATTTAGTGAGCAATTTAGAAATAACCTAATCAGGATAATCTAAGGCTTCTGGATACACTATTGACTTTTGTCATAGGATTCCTATGACAAAAGTCATATTCATGTGATTACTGTTTTGATATCATACCGCTGCCGTGGATGGATATTGGGCCACGGTGCTGCGAATGTTTTTGGTCAGGGCAATAAAGCTGGAATCTTCGAATTCACTAGCACCTGTGGGGGTCGGCTGTGAGGCCAATACCGTGGCGGTGATATTGCGATCGGGTAGATAAGTTAACTCCGCTCCCCAACCGATCGTTGCCCCATTGTGCCGGAGGAAATTCCCCACATCAGTCAGGCGACCGGACTCAACCCCCAACCCGTAGAAGTCCGTCTCGATACCATTCGGGGCCGAACCCGCTGGACGATTGGTCGCAACAAATAGGTTGGATTTGTCATTAATCATTAGCTGCAAAGTCGTGGGTGATAGCAGCTCCCCTTGGAACAGCGCTTGGCCAATTTTTGCGAGTTCAGCGGCGGTCGAGACAATTCCACCCGCGCCTGCGGCCCAACTCAGCCCTTGTTTGCTCACTTCATCGACTTCATCTAAGTAATCGGCTGTAGTAATCTGACCATCATTATCAAGTTTGCTGTAGGTGCGGGTAATGTTGCCTTGACTCACAGCTTCCTGCGGTGCATAAAATGTTTGATTCAGCCCCAGCGGCTCAAAAATTCGCGATCGTAGTTGGCTGGCTAACGTTGATCCGGTTGCTTTTTCCACAATTTCACCCAGTAATAGGTAGTTGCTATTGCTGTAGAAAAAAGCCGATCCTGGTTCGCCCAAAGCGGGTTTACCTTGAACAAACGACAGTAGCTCCTGCGCCGAAATGGTGCGATCGAAGAATGCCTTGGGATCAGCAAAGAATACTTCTCTTGCTTCTGGTTGAGCTAAATATTCGGGAATACCACTGGTGTGACCCATTAATTGACGGATGGTGATGCGATCGGCATTTGTAATGCCCTTGGACAAGTCGGGTAGCCACTGACTGACGGTATCATTCAGATTCAATTTGCCTTCTTCGTACAATTGTAATATGGTTGTGGCAACGATCGGTTTAGTAATGCTGCCAATACCAAATACCGAATTTGCATCCACTGGAGCCTGCGTTTCCCGGTTTGCTAGTCCCGTAAAGCCTTGCCAAACGCTGCCATCCGGCGCAAAGGTGGCCGCCGCCAAGCCAGTCGCATTGGGATTATCAGCAAGGGACTGATTCAGATTCGCTTGCAATTCAGTCGCCAGTTGAGCATTCCCAAAGATAAAGCTTTCCGCTTTGAGTCGTGCGGCATTTACCCCTCGGAGTTCGGCGATCGCCTGCCCCGCATCAAAGACGATCGTGCCACCACGATTGCTGGTAAAGGTTAAGTTCTCAAACGCCGCTCCCAACCGCAGCACTTTGATTTGATCCTGGCCAATTTTGAAATCAGTGACGATGCTGGCGGCTTTGGATAGCGCACCACCCACTCCAAATATATCTTTGCCACGGCCACCTGTGAGCTGATCGCCCCCGTCGTAGTCGATCAGCGTATCATGGCCTTCGCCACCGTTTAAGCGGTCAACCCCGGCCCCCCCGTCCAAATAGTCAGTGCCGCGATCGCCAAAGAGTTGGTCGTTCCCTGCACTGCCTTTGAGCCGATCGTTGCCCTCGCCACCGGACAAGTAATCATCACCGGAACCACCCACTAGCAAATCATTGCCGCGATCGCCGGATAAGCGATCGTTCCCGGCACCGCCGTTGAGCACGTCATCCTGACGACCGCCGTTGAGCCGATCGTTGCCTGTGTTACCGAACAGTGTATTGGCTTGACGGGATGCACCACGTATTGTGTCATTGCCTTCAAGTCCGAAGAGTGAACCACGATCGGCTCGGAGTGAATCATCGCCGATCGTGGCGATCAGTGGGCGGTTGGTCGATAACTTGGTCGATAACGTTGAATCCATGTTGGGTCAGTCCTCAAAAACGGCGCAATTTTTATGTACTCGTCGCAATACAACCAAGATAGCTTCAGGCTTTGGGGCTGAACAATTGCCTCTGGTCAGCAACTATCATGCCGATCGTCAGTAGTTAACATGACGATCGGCATGTCGATCGGATTAATGTTCAAGAGCTTCTCCCTAACCTGAAAACCTTATCCCGTAATGAAAATGGCAAAACTTATAATGTTTGGTCGCCACTGAATTCCCACAAAGCCACCGAACAATTAGCAACCTTATTGGAAGAATAAAAGTGCATGTTCATTCATCGGGCATCAGAATAGTTGAAAACAGGATGCGTTGCCGATCGGGCGACCGTTGATATTTGAGATAAGGTTTGACCACGGCTTGAAGCGCAAGTGCAAATTCCTCCATCTCCGCCGCATTCAGATGCAGGGCGACTTGATGATAGCCCACGCCATCTGTCCGCAAATCCAACGTCTCCCGCTGTAGATAACGCTCAAAATCCGCCATCAACGTTGTCACAAATGTCGTGAAATACCGCCGATGATCATCATGACTCAAGGTCGCAAGTTCCGCATCGGACAATTCCGCATTGTCTTCCTGAAATCGATAAAACCGCTCAATCGTCCCCCGCGATGGCTGCTCTGAATCGATCCTCAGAATCTCCGCCTGAAGTAACTTCTGCACATGGCGATACAGCGTTGCCTGGGCCACATCCGGCAACAACTGCGCCAATTGCCGCGTCGATAACACCCGATCGCCCGCTAATGCCTGCAAGATCTTCAGGCGTACTGGATGCAGGATGAGTTCGGCTTTATTACGGGTCACATTGATTAGGATTTATTACGGTAGGGAAAATTCTTACATGATCTTTGTCTTTGGTTATATTATCACTTTTGATAATAATGCGATATCATCAACTTAAGTGTCCCTTTTTATCCCAGGAGAATCTGACCAATGCCTCAGCGACAAGTTTTAGTCAAGCGGTATGCCGTTGCCCCCGATCGACTCTGGGCAGCGATCAAGCAAGCACTGATCACCGTCGATGGCGTCACGCTTGAACAAGCCGATGATGCCCAAAAAACCGCTGCCTTTAAGACGGGTGTCACCTGGACGAGTTGGGGGCAGAATATGATCGCGCAGATTCAGCCGATTGGTGCGGATCAAGTCCAACTCCAGATTAATGGCCAGATTCGTCACACCTTTCTTGCCTCTGATTGGGGCGAAAAGATTCACCAGAAAGGTTTTGTTCGGAATCTCACGACCGCGATCGATGATCTCATTGCTCACCCATCCCCGGAGGCCCGCTAATCCCATGTTGATCGCGTTATCCACACCGCCCCCCAATCCTCCCAAAATAGTGCCAGCGAAAATGTCTCCAGCAAATGTTTTAGAACGATTTTTCAAGACCGATCGCGTGTCTGCTGATTGGTTTACGCCCGAATTTTTGCAAGCGGTACCGATCGCGCAGATGGAAGCGATTATCACCCAGTTGAAACAAGAACTTGGGGCGTTCGAGTCTGTCATGCCTGAGGCCGAGGGGTTTACACTCAAATTCAAGCAAGGCACTGTACCCGCGCAAATTGTGCTTACCCCTGATGGCAAAATCTCCGGTCTGCTGTTCAGTCCGCCGCGTCAGAAAGTGGCGAGTTTAACTGCCGCGATCGACCAGTTCAAGGCCCTTCCCGGTAAAGTCAGTGTCTTAGTCATGGAAGGCAAAACTGTCCGCGCCTCCCTCAATCCCACCTATTCGCTCGGTGTCGGTTCGGCCTTCAAACTTTCGGTATTAGACGTGTTGCAATCCCAAGTTGCGGCGAAGAAACTGACCGGGCAGACGATCGTCCCCCTCCAAGCGCAATTCAAAAGTCTCCCATCGGGTCGCCTCCAGACCTGGCCCAACGGCACCGCCCTCACAGCGGAATCCCTCGCGGCCCTGATGATTTCGGAAAGCGACAACACCGCCACCGATCATTTAATTCAATTGGTGGGCCGGGAAAACATCGAAGCGACTACGCCTCAGAATCAGCCATTCTTGATGACCCGCGAAATCTTTCAGCTCAAGGCATCTGGCAATAAAGCCTTACTGGAACGCTATCGTAAAGGGAATTTAGCCCAGAAACGCGCTGTCCTCGCTGAACTTACCAAGCTGCCATTGCCGAATGTCGCGGAGTTTGAAGGAGTTCAACCGAATGCCTTGGATGTAGAATGGTTCTATACGCCCGCGCAATTGTGCGATCGCATCGATCGGGTATTTGACCTCCCGCTGATGAGCATTAATCCCGGCATCGCCCGATCGCAGGACTGGCAAAAAGTCGTGTTCAAAGGTGGTTCCGAGCCGGGAGTGATCAATCTCACCACAGGTCTGCAAGCGAAAAATGGTCAGCGGTATTGTGTCGTCGCGACTTGGAATCACGATCGGCCCATAGATGACGCGAAATTTGCGGGCTTATATAGCGGCTTAATCGACTTCCTAAAGCCCAAACAGTAAACACCTGATCGTGATCGGATTCAGTGGTGAAACCGGAGGTAAGACGTTAGCTTAGGGGAATTATATCGATCGACTCGGAATACTGGCCCGATCGTGTGTATTCACTCTGTGCGGCAATGCATTCTCCCAACGGCTCATGCTCGATCACCCCCTCACGGATCAAATTCATCATGCCCTCCTAACGGAACTCCAGATCGCCAGTGTGAGTCCCGTTGATCCCGTCGTCGTGCAATATTTGCCTGCGCCGTGGGCGGTATTGGGCTGTGGCAACTACGCCGCCGTCTTCGTCCATCCCGAATTCCCCGAAGTGGTGGTCAAAGTGTATGCGCCCGATCGGCCCGGTATCGAAGACGAGCAAGCCGTTTACCGTCGCTTAGGCCGCCACGCCGCCTTCTCCGAATGCTACTACGAGGGAGCCAACTTCCTCATCCTCAAACGCCTCCATGGCGTCACCCTCTACGACTGTCTACACCACGGCCAAAGCATTCCCGCCCAAGCGATCCGCGACATCAACCACGCCCTCGATTACGCCCGATCGCAGGGCCTATTTCCCCATGATGTGCATGGTCGTAATGTCATGGTCGCCGACGGTTCCGGTTACGTAGTCGATGTTTCCGATTTCCTCAAACGGGGAGATTGTCGGGCTTGGCAGGATTTGTGTTGGGCTTATTGGTGGATTTATCGCCCGATCGTCGGGCCGTTGGGGCTGCACATTCCCTATGTGGTGTTGGATTGGCTCCGGGCCAGCTATCGCCGATCGCGCAAAATCATCCGCCGATTTCCACCCAACCCCGCATAAGTTCTCGCAAACCCCGTGATAGACCCTGTAGATCACGGGTAGAACTGCCGAGGCAGTCCGCCTTGGTTCCAAGCTAGATTCGGTCTAGCCCGCTTGTCTCGCACCCAAACGATACCGGGAACCTTATGCATACCGACATCCTGTGCCCTGAAGCAATCCTGACGACGTTCACTGACGCCGAATACCAGACCTACGATCGGCTGAATGCCTACAACCTCGATCGGCCCGATGCCGCTCTTCCCTTCAGCCAACGCCTCGCGAAAGAAAACCGCTGGAGCCGCGACTACACCGATCGGGCCATCCGCGAATACAAGCGTTTCGCCTTCCTCGCCGTGGTGGCTGGACATCCCGTGAGTCCCTCGGATCAAGTCGATCAAGTGTGGCATTTGCATTTGACCTATACCCGATCGTACTGGCAAGAATTTTGCGACGAAATCCTCACGATGCCGCTGCACCATGAGCCGACTCAAGGCGGCGGCGCTGAACGCGCCAAGCACCGGGATTGGTATCGCGCTACATTAGCCAGCTACCAGAAGATCTTCGGTGAAGCGCCCCCGGCTGACCTCTGGCCGGCTACTGCCATTCGGTTTGGCCCCGCCAACCAATTCGCCCGACTGAATACCCAACAAAACTGGATTCTGCCCAAACCGCAGTGGCTCCAGGACTTTTCTTTGGCGCAGTTGCGCCCGCCGTTGCCGTCGTTGCATCCCCGCGCTTTGGTCATGGTTGGCCTGTGTTTGGGCTTATCGTCGGTGATGGTGGGTTGCCAGGGCCGCCTCAATCCGTTGGATATGTCAGGGCCGGACTTTTTGGGCTTTTATATTTGGTTGAATTGCCTTGTGGTGGGGATGGCGTTGATGTTGCGCCGGATGTTGCAACCGCGTCAGCCGTCAGCCACGAGCCTCTCCCAGCTTGATCTCTATGAGACGGCCTACCTTTCTGGGGGCACCGATCGGGTGGTTCAAGTCGCCATCACCCAACTGGCGGCCCAAGATTGTGTGGAATTAAAAACCACAGGCACGATCGCGCTCAAACATAAATTGCCGCATCCGATTCATGCGATCGAACAAGCGGTGGCACGAGCCATTGGGAAAACGGGGAACTTCGGATCGATCAAGCGTCATGTGGAATTAGCCATACCGCCCTTACGCGATCGCTTAATCCAAGCGAACTTGATGGTCGCAACCGATCAAACCCAGAAAATTCAACGTTATCCGGCATTGCTGATGGGAGCCAGTTTGGGCTTGGGCCTGATCCGGTTGGTCGTGGGCGTCGCGCACCAACGTCCTGTGGGATACCTGATTATGTTGTGCGCGATCGTGGCGCTGATTGCGGCGGCATTTGCGACGTTACAACCCCAACGGACGACGACCGCTGGCGATCGGTTATTGCAACAACTGCGGCAAGGTGTAAATTCTTCGCTTTCCGACTTACCAGTGCCGGAATTGGTCATGGCCGTCGCCTTAGTGGGGACGGCGGGGCTAGTCAATACATCCTATGGGGCTTGGCATCGCTACTTTGTCCCGCTCACCATGGGGGATAGTAGCAGTAATGGTGGCGGCTATGTCAGTGATAGCGGTGGTTATATCAGTGACAGCAGTGGCAGTGGTGGCAGTGACGGCGGTGGTGGGAGTAGCTGTGGTGGCGGTTGCGGCGGCGGTGGATGTGGCGGTTAACGGTGCCGATCGGCTAAAATATCACCAATCTTCTGTCTAAAGGCGGACTGCCATGACGACCGAACTGAAAATTGTCCAGCAAAGTCTCTACGATCGGGACTTCTCAAAATGGCTTGAAACCACCGCTGATCAACTGCGGGCAAAGGACTATGCCAATTTGGACTGGGAGAATTTAATTGATGAAATCGAGACGATGGGAAAACGGGAACGCCGCAGTCTGAAAAGTAATCTGGTGATTTTGCTGCTGCATCTGCTCAAATGGCAATATCAAGCGGATCAACGTAGTGGTAGCTGGAAAGGCAGCATCGTCGAACATCGTCAGCGAATTCGGGATGAACTGGAAGATTCGCCGAGTTTGCAGCCCTATTTGATTGAGATCCTTGATGCAGCCTATGCCGATGGGCGCGATCGGGCCGCAGCGGAAACGAGTTTGGCGGCAGATCGGTTTCCGGCTGAATGTTTGTATGCGATCGGCCAGGTGCTCGATCGGGATTTCTGGCCGGATTAGAGTTGCTGTTGCTTCAATGGGCAGACCAAGACGGTTTCCGACAATTGCTTGGCCCGTGCTTCGTCCCACCAGGGCGAGGCTTGCCACCAGGCCCAGAGTGGCTGACTCTTTTTGCTTTTGTTGCAGCGGGGGCAGACGGCAACGAGATTCGATCGGACATCTTTGCCACCCCGGCATTTCGCCACAATATGATCGAGGGTCAGCACCCGCGCTTTGATGCCGCAGTAGGCGCAGGTGCCGCCGAAGCGGGCTTTGACTTCGGCGCGGATGTGATGTTTGCGCGGTTGATTGTCGAGATCCATTGAGCGATCGGGTTTGGCCGTTGGTCGATTTGGGGATAAGTTCTGGCCAGCCCGCGAATGAATTCGGGGCTGAGAGCGTAAGTCCACTGAAAGTGGACTGGCCGGAGATGTGCCTAGAACTGGACATTTTGAGTGCATTTTAATGCACTTGTGCTGTTAGCCCCGACTTATAGTCGAGGGGCGGGTCAAGTGCGAAGTCCATCAATTCGCCAACAGAATCATTCATGCGCGGGTGGTGTGGCTGGATCAGCGGCCCGATCGAGCCGAGTTTGCAAAACCTGAATCTGGGCCAAAGCCTCAGGGGATAGTGGGTTTTCGGCTTTTGTCATCGTATCCTCACCCCAGGGCGGAAAAAAGTGCTTTCCTTATTGCAACCGATCCCGGTATACTGGAAAGCTGCATTAGCAACTTTGCAATATTTTTTCAGTTTGGAGACCCCACCATGTCGCGTAGATGTCAACTGACCGGGAAGAAGGCGAACAACGCAATGGCCGTCTCCCACTCCCACATTCGCACCCACAAACTCCAGGAAGTCAACCTCCAGTGGAAACGCTTCTGGTGGCCTGAAGGTAATCGCTTTGTGCGTTTGCGCGTTTCGACCAAGACCATCAAGACGATCCAAAAGCACGGCTTAGCCAATTTTGCCAAGCAGATTGGTTTCAACTTGGCGAAGGTCTAGGTCGCCACGATCGTCGTCGGTGTTGGGTTCGGCATGGCTGCACCCAACCCATATCAAACTTTTCGGGTGTTGGAACTGTGGTTCTAGCACCCAATTTTTTGGCTGAAGCTGGAAAACTTCCGCCATTTGGCTGAGGGTTTTCGGCCTGTGGCGCTTGACCTTTAGCGATTCTTCTTGGAAAGTCTACGTAGTCTTTATCCCGATCGGGTCGCTTCAGGCTATCGTGGTTAGTTGTCCTTGGGCGCAGCAATTCTGCGACCGAGTGGCATTCTCGGTTCAACTTGGGGATTAATAACCTAAGACGAAAATGGCGATTCCCTGGTCTGAATGTCCCATGACACCGATCGGGCCAAAACCAAGTTATTCGTAATCAACAAAAGCCATCGGCTCGGTTGTCCGCCGATCGCTTCTACACTAATTGACCCAATGCAGGTAAAGGAACCCCGAAGCATGACCCAACGTAAACGTGCCTTAATTACTGGAATCACGGGCCAAGACGGTTCGTACTTGAGCGAACTGCTGCTCGAAAAAGGCTATGAAGTCCATGGCGTGATCCGTCGGACTTCGACGTTCAATACCGATCGGATTGACCATATTTATGAGGATCCCCACGTTGAAGGGGCGAAGCTGTTCCTGCACTATGGCGATTTGACCGATGGCACGATGTTGGGTCGGATCATCGAGGAAGTTCAGCCCCATGAAATCTACAACTTGGGCGCGCAATCCCACGTGCGGGTGAGCTTTGACTCGCCGGAATACACCGTGGATTGCGTCGGCATGGGCGTGTTGCGCTTGCTCGAAGCGATTCGCGACTACCAACAGCGCACCGGGAACCAAGTCAAGTTTTACCAAGCCGGTTCTTCGGAAATGTATGGGTTGGTGCAAGCCGTGCCCCAGCATGAGACGACGCCGTTCTATCCCCGCAGTCCCTACGCCTGTGCCAAGGTCTACGGTCACTGGCAGACGGTGAACTATCGTGAGTCCTACGATATGTTTGCTTGTAACGGGATTTTGTTTAACCACGAATCACCGCGTCGGGGCGAGACGTTCGTCACCCGGAAGATCACGCGGGCCGTGGCCCAGATTGTTGCGGGCAATCAGAAGAAGCTCTACATGGGCAACTTGGATGCGCGTCGGGATTGGGGTTATGCCAAGGACTATGTGCGCGGCATGTGGATGATGATGCAGCACGAGACGCCGGACGACTACGTTTTGGCCACGGGCGAAACCCACGAAGTCAAGGAATTTTTGCAATTGGCGTTCAACCGCGTCAACTTGAACTGGGAAGACTACGTGGAATTTGACCCGCGTTATCTCCGTCCGACAGAAGTGGATCTGTTGATCGGCGATCCAGCCAAGGCCAAGAAAGTCCTGGGTTGGGAGCGTCAGTTGAGCTTTGAGGGCTTGGTCAACTTGATGGTGGATGCGGATCTGCGGGCTTTGGGTCTGGAGTCGCCGACGAATGCCACGATCGAGCATGCGATCGTCCGCGATCGAGTGGCAGGCGTCTCGTTCTAAGCGGGAATTGAGCAGATAACGGGTTGGGTCGATCGATCCAGCCCGTTATTGGTTTAAGGGTGTTGGTTGTTCTTTTATTCAAGCTAATTAATCATGACAACGATCGATCTTTCAACTAAGCGCATTCTCGTGACAGGTGGCGCGGGCTTCCTGGGTAAGCAAGTGGTGGCCCAGCTCCTCGCGGCGGGCGCGAAGCCGGAGAAGATTACGGTGCCCCGATCGAAGGACTATGACCTGTGCCAATGGGAAGCCTGCCAACGCGCCGTGGATCAGCAGGATATTGTGGTTCATCTGGCGGCCCACGTGGGTGGGATTGGTCTGAATCGCGAGAAGCCAGCGGAATTGTTCTACGACAATTTGATGATGGGGACGCAGTTGATTCATGCGGCCTATCAGGCCGGAGTGGAGAAGTTCACTTGTGTCGGAACGATTTGCGCCTATCCGAAGTTTACGCCCGTGCCGTTTAAGGAAGATGATATTTGGAACGGCTATCCCGAAGAAACCAATGCGCCCTATGGTGTGGCGAAGAAGGCTTTGCTGGTGCAGCTCCAGGCTTATCGTCAGCAGTATGGGTTCAATGGGATTTACCTGTTGCCCGTGAATCTGTATGGGCCGGAGGACAACTTCGATACGAGCAGTTCCCATGTGATTCCGGCGTTGATTCGGAAGGTGCATGAGGCCCAGTTGGCGGGTCAGAAGCAGATTCCGGTGTGGGGTGATGGCAGTCCGACGCGGGAATTTCTCTATTCCGAGGATGCGGCGTTGGGCATCGTGATGGGGACAACGAGCTACAACCACGAAGATCCGGTTAACCTCGGCACGAATCGCGAGATTACGATCAAGGATTTGATTGGGGTGATCTGCAAGTTGATGGACTATGACGGTGAGATTGTCTGGGAGACGAATCAGCCGAATGGTCAGCCGCGTCGTTGTTTGGATACGCAGCGGGCGAAGGAGCGGTTTGGCTTTGAGGCGAAGGTGGGCTTCGAGGAAGGGATGAAGAAGACGATCGAATGGTATCGCGCCAATGCGGTGTAGTTAGCCGATCGAATCAAACAACGGATAGCGGGGGTTAATCGATCGGATTGGCCCCCGTTGTTTTTGGGTGATCCGCGATCGGGTTTGTATAATGAGGTGAGCCGTCTTGTGACAATTCCTATGCCAGTTACCCTTGATCAGACGCTAGAATTAGCCGCCCAATTGTCGATCGAGCAGCAGGACATGCTCATTGATATTCTTCAACGGCGGCGCGTTGACCAACGTCGCGAGGAAATTGCGATCGCCGCAAAGGCATCGATCGCGGATTTCCATGCTGGCAAACTTCAGCCTCAACCCTTGGCTTCAATCATTCAAGAACTTCGCCAGTCATTGCAATAATCTTGATCGACATCGGCACCCACGATGATGTCTACTGACAATCCCATCCTAAAATCCCGCTGGACAATCAAATCCCATGGTGGGATTGGGTTTACCGATGCTGCTCCAGGCGGGAACTGACGCACCGGGGGCTTTGCTCTGACAGAGAATACCGATCGTCAGAGTTTCTTTGCCGCCTTTGCCGTCGGGGCGGTTGGATTTCTGGGTGCCGCTGATTAAGCCAATGATCGTCGGGCGGCTGGATTGTTTGGGTACGGCGGCGATCATGGTCATGTTCCCAGACTGTGGATGCGGCAAAACACGGTAGCTGTAGCTTGCAGTTTCGGCGATCGGCTTGGGTTTGCCACTGGTCAATTGCTGATTGCTAACTTCCGTTAAATTTTTGCCAAACCGTCCATGCTGCTGGAAATAGGCGATTTGATAGTCCGCCAGTGCTGACATCCGATCGCCGACCTCGGATTTCGAGGTGATTAGATTGCCGGGGTCAGTGGGCGGTTTGGCGATCGCGGGCATTGTCAAAGCACTCGAAACTACCAATAGGCCGATGACCAACGGTCGGTCGAAGACCATCGCGCCTAAGCCAAATTTCAACATGGGAATCGCTCAACAAATAGGAACTACTTGTATGTTTGCAGTTTGATTGGCCGATCGAGATCCGTAGCTTTACGGGAGAATTGTGAATTTTTCGACTATTTTCCCAGGAGCTTGCCGATCGGGATGAGTTCGTCGGGTTTGTCTTTGGGCATTGGGAGTCGATCGAATAAATTCCGCACGTCTTTGGGGAGTTCCAAATTATCGAGGGCGGATTTTTCTTCGATATTGGGTTTAGTGATCGTCTTGACTGGGGCGATCGATTTGGCTGGTTGAGTGGCGGCCTTGGCGGGTTGGGGCGTTGGCTTTAGTCCAGCGTTAGCGGAACGGCCGCTCGCCCTTACGGGATCGGGCGCGATGGTCTCCGACCGACGGTCGGTCATCGGCGTGGTCGTGGCCGGGGCGGCGACGGGTGGCGTTGCTGGATTAGCGCGACGGGTCGTGGATTTGGGGACGATCGCGTTGGCGGGTTGGGGCGTGGCGGCTTTGCCAGGGATCGGTTGGGCGGCGGGTTTGGTGACGATCGATTTGGCGGTGGCAGGTTTGTCGAGGTACTTTTTCAAGTAGTCAAACTTGTCGCTTGCTGGTTTGGCCTCAATCGGCTTCGAGTCAGGGACTGCGGCTTTCAGGGCGGTGGGTGGCGGCGTAACGGCTTTGACCATCGCTTTGGGGGCGATCGTGGCGGGTTTCGGGGCGATCACTGGTTTCACGGGAACCGCTGGCTTGATCTCAATCGGCTTGATTGCGGGTTGAGTCAGGGTTTTGGGCGGCGTTACGGGTTTCGCGGGGACGCGATTGGTCGGAACAGTGGTGTTCTGTGGGGTGGTGGCTTTTTCGGGTGCGGCTTTGAACCGATCGAAGAAGTTGCCGGATGGTTTTGCTGCTGCTGGTTCGGCGGCTGGTTTGGCGATCGGGGGTTTAGCGGGCGTGGTGATCGGCCCGGTCGTGGGCTTTTTCGCTTCCGGCTGTTTGACTGCGTGCGCTCTGGCGGGGACGATGACCGTCGGTCGGTCGAAGACCATCGGCTTTTTCAGTTCTGGCTTTTTCAGTTCCGGAGCTTTGATGGCCGCTGGTTTTGGTGTGGTCGGCGCGGTGGACTTAAATCGGTTGAGGACGTCACCGAAGGGCGAATCCGCTGATTTCGCGGCGGGTTTTTCCGGAGCCTTCACGGCGGGAATGGTGACTGCGGGTTTTTCCGGGGTTTTGATGGCCGGAGTTTTGACGGCTGGGGCTTTGATGGCGGGTTTGACGACTGCCGGAGCCGGAGTTTTCACCTCGGGTTTGGCCACTGGAGCCTTGATTGCCGGGGCTTTTACCGCCGGAGTCTTAACCTCCGGAGTTTTCACCTCGGGTTTGGTGGCGGGTTTGACGACTGGAACAGTTATGGCGGCGGGTTTGGGCGCGACGGCTGGGGTGGGCATGAGCTTCGGCACGATCAGCTTCGCCGCCGCTGCGGCACCGGCGGCGGCCGCAGCGGCGGCAGGCTTAGAAATCGTGGGTTTGGCGGTTTCGGCTGGGGCATCGTTCCCCTTAAATCGATTCAAGAAGCCGCCGAAGGGTGAATCAGTTTTCGCGATCGGGGCTTCAACCGGCTTGGTTTCGTCCTTCGGTGCGATCGGTTTGACTTCAATCGGCTCCGGTACGATCGGCTTCAGTTCAGCTTTGGGCGCAACTTTCGGTTCAACCTTGGGTGCAGTCTTGAGTTCGACCTTGGGGGCCACTTGCGGCTGGCTGACTTCTGGCTTGGCCGGAGGCTTCCCGAGCCGCATGGGTGCCGCTTTTATCGGTGTGGGTTTGGCTTCGATTGGTTTTGCTGGGACTTTAACTTCCGGGACTTTAACTTCCGGGACTTTAATGGGTTCGATCGCTTTCACCGCAGGTTTGGCCTCAACCTTGGCAGGTTGGGGCTTTGCGGCTGGAGCGGGAATCGGCACGATGGGGATCCCGCCAGATTTACTTTCGGTGGCAGCAGGTTTCACCTCCGGCTTGGCCACGGGCGGCACATAGTTTGGATCAACCATCCCCATGGCCTCGGCTTCGGTCAACTCACCGCGCACCAACTTGGCAAGGCTGTCTGTGCCACCGGGCTGGTAATCAAATAACTTCACCGTGTTGTTGAACACGTTGGCGATCGCTTCTCCCTTGGCATCGACAAATTCCAACTGCGCCCAGTTCTGGCCGGTGGGTAGTCCTTTGAGATAAATCGGCTGCCATTTGTCGAGGATAAAGCTGGTGCCATCGATCGTCGCTTTGACCCGCCAATCGCGCACGGTGTTGTCATCGTCGGCGACGAGATGCAGCGGGGCATTGGTCAGGTAATAGTCCAACATGATTGGCTCTGCGCCGTAGCTGCCCTGGGGCCGACTATAGGTCAACAGCGGCAAATCGGGATTGGGCTGGTCGTCTTTGGTGGCGGTGAAGACATTGAACGTCACCTGGGCAAAGGCCCCATCGTTCTTAAAACTTTCGTGCCAGGGGCGGGAAGCAAACACGCGGATGGTGTGCGTCCCCGGCTTCAGATCCTTCAGCACCAACGGCTGGCTCAGATCGTACACGGCTTGATAGTTGTCTTCATCAAGGAAAACATGGAGGTGTGGCCCTAACCCCAACTTTGCATCCTTATATATAGGTAGATCTTTAACCGCAAATTTCAGCGCGATGCTGGTGTCCTGCACCGTCTCACCCGCCTTGGGCGTGAGGATCTGCACCTGCGGTTGATAGCGATCGAGTTTGCGGCGCAGGGCTTGGATCACCGGGGGCGTTGAGGCTTCCGCAATCTTGGGGGTCGCGGCGAGGGCGATCGGTGACAGGGCTGTCCCGACCAAACTCAACACCGAAAGGGCAATAAAACAGCGGTGTAAACCCTGCCACCAAGACTTCTGCACAACCACGCTGACCGTCTCCTCAAAAAACCAGTTTGCTATTCGCTCTAAGCTTAGAGCGGATTCGCCCCAAAAATTTTGGCAGCCGCGCCAATTCACACAAATTAATTCGCGGGAATCGGCGATCTCCGGCCAAAATCCGCGCGCCTGTTGGGTTTGGATCCAGGCCATTTTGCGGAATTTTCACCCCGATTTCTCAGGTTCGCAACAAAAGTACAACTGTAACTCCGGTTTTGCGGCGATCGTGGCGTTGAAGTTTGTCGCTTTCTTGCTTGTTGTTACGCAATGTAAATTACCGCCTGGTTCGCCTTGACAACTTGTGGCGACCCAAAAGGCTAAAGCACAGTTGAACCAGGGTTTTCCGAATTTGAACTATTGTTAATCCTCGGCCAGATCCCGAAACACCTGCTCCTATAATGGCTGTCATGAGAACCGACTCAAGCAACTAATTCTCCGAGTGATTCCACGATCGCATTATCGTGAATTGATTCGGGGTAGACATCGGGTTAGCGAATGCGGTTTGTCGATCGTCACCGATTGGACAATGCGTCTCGCCAGCACCGCTGCGATCCCAAGGGGAAAGCCTTGAATCGGCTGACCTCGTTTCTGGTTTTTAGAGAGAGGAGAGTCTCTGATGACAATCAGCCCACCTAAGCGCGATGCGAAGGTAAAGGTTGTTGTCGATAGGAATCCGGTTCCAACTTCCACTGAAAAGTGGGGTAAACCAGGTCACTTCGATCGCACCCTCGCCAAGGGTCCAAAAACCACCACTTGGATTTGGAACCTTCACGCTAACGCTCACGACTTCGATAGCCATACGAGCGATCTCGAAGACGTATCACGCAAGATTTTCAGCGCCCACTTTGGTCACTTGGCCGTGGTGTTCGTCTGGCTCAGTGGAATGTACTTCCACGGGGCAAAGTTTTCCAACTATGAAGCTTGGTTGAACGATCCCATCGGCATTAAGCCTAGTGCTCAAGTCGTGTGGCCGATCGTGGGTCAAGAAATCCTCAATGCTGATGTCGGCGGCGGTTTCCACGGGATTCAGATCACGTCGGGTCTGTTCCAGATGTGGCGCGCTGCCGGGATTACCAACTCCTACCAGTTGTACTGCACCGCGATCGGCGGTTTGGTCATGGCGGGTTTGATGTTGTTTGCTGGCTGGTTCCACTACCACAAGGCGGCTCCCAAGTTGGAGTGGTTCCAGAACGTGGAATCGATGCTCAACCACCACCTGGCTGGCCTGTTCGGCCTGGGTTCCTTGGGTTGGGCCGGTCACCAAATTCACATTGGTAACCCGATCAACGAACTGTTGGACAAGGGCGTGCCCGCTGATAAGATTCCGCTGCCTCATGAGTTCTTAACGAATACTCAGTTGATGTCGGACATCTATCCCAGCTTCAGTAAGGGTTTGACCCCCTTCTTTACGCTGAACTGGGGCGAGTATGCCGACTTCTTGACCTTCAAAGGCGGCCTGAATCCGTTGACTGGTGGTCTTTGGTTGACCGATACGGCCCACCATCACTTGGCGATCGCCGTGATGTTCATCGTGGCTGGTCACATGTACCGCACGAACTGGGGCATTGGCCACAGCATCAAGGAAATCCTTGAAGCGAATGGCCCTGATCCGTTCATGATCACGGGTACGGGTCACAAAGGGATGTTTGAAGTCCTGACTCGTTCTTGGCACGCCCAATTGGCCGTTAACCTGGCGATTGGTGGCTCCGTCACAATCATTGTGGCGCAGCACATGTATGCCATGCCTCCCTATCCTTACTTGGCCACCGATTACGCCACGGTCTTGTCGCTGTTTACCCACCACATGTGGATTGGCGGTTTCTTGATTGTTGGTGCGGGTGCCCACGCCGCCATCTTTATGGTGCGTGACTACGATCCCGTCGTGAATCAAGGCAACGTCCTTGACAACATGCTGCGGGCGCGTGATGCCATCATTTCTCACTTGAACTGGGTCTGTATTTTCCTCGGCTTCCATAGCTTCGGTCTGTACATCCACAACGATACGATGCAAGCCTTGGGTCGTCCTCAGGACATGTTCTCCGACACGGCGATTCAGTTGCAGCCGATCTTTGCCCAATGGGTACAGGGTCTGCACACTGTGGCTGCCACTGTCGGCGGTACCGCTCCCAACGCGCTGGCCCCGGTCAGCTATGCCTTTGGTGGTGACACCATTGCGGTGGGCGGTAAGGTGGCCATGATGCCGATCGCGCTGGGAACAGCCGATTTCATGGTGCACCACATCCATGCCTTCACGATTCACGTGACGGTCTTGATTCTGCTGAAGGGCGTCTTGTTCGCTCGCAGCTCCCGCTTGGTTCCTGATAAGGCGAACCTCGGTTTCCGCTTCCCTTGCGACGGTCCGGGACGCGGGGGTACTTGCCAGGTTTCTGGTTGGGATCACGTCTTCCTGGGTCTGTTCTGGATGTACAACTCGATCTCGATCGTCATCTTCCACTTCTCGTGGAAAATGCAGTCGGATGTCTGGGGTACGGTCGGGGCTGACGGTTCGGTAACGCACGTTACCTACGGCAACTTCGCCCAAAGCGCCATCACCATTAATGGTTGGTTGCGTGACTTCCTGTGGGCGCAAGCCTCGCAGGTGATTAACTCCTACGGTTCAGCTTTGTCGGCTTACGGTCTCATGTTCTTGGGCGCTCACTTCATCTGGGCCTTCAGTCTCATGTTCCTGTTTAGCGGTCGCGGTTACTGGCAAGAATTGATCGAATCGATCGTATGGGCGCACAACAAGCTGAAAGTGGCTCCGGCAATCCAACCTCGCGCACTGAGCATTATTCAGGGTCGGGCCGTTGGCGTAGCACATTATCTCTTGGGTGGTATTGCTACCACTTGGGCGTTCTTCCTAGCTCGATCGTTATCGCTTTGATGAGCGGAGGAAAATAAACAATGGCGACTAAATTCCCCAAATTTAGCCAAGACCTCGCTCAAGATCCGACCACCCGGCGGATTTGGTACGGGATCGCGACGGCCCATGACTTTGAAAGCCACGACGGAATGACGGAGGAAAAGCTTTACCAGAAGCTATTCGCCACTCACTTCGGTCACTTGGCCATCATCTTCCTGTGGGCGTCGGGGAACCTGTTCCACGTAGCTTGGCAAGGCAACTTTGAGCAGTGGATCACTGATCCGCTGAATGTTAAACCAATCGCTCACGCGATTTGGGATCCCCACTTTGGTGCAGGCGCGATCGAAGCGTTCACCCAAGCGGGCGCTTCGAGTCCGGTGAACATCGCGTATTCCGGTGTCTATCACTGGTGGTACACGATCGGCATGCGGACGAATGCTGACTTGTATGCTGGCGCGATCGGTCTATTGATCCTGGCTTCGGTGTTCCTGTTTGCCGGTACCTTGCATCTTCAGCCCAAGTTCCGTCCGAGCTTGGCTTGGTTCAAAAACGCGGAATCCCGCTTGAACCACCACTTGGCGGGTTTGTTCGGCGTCAGCTCCTTGGCTTGGACGGGTCACTTGGTGCACGTGGCGATTCCTGAATCCCGTGGTCAACACGTGGGTTGGGATAACTTCATGACCACGTTGCCGCACCCAGCGGGTCTGGCTCCGTTCTTCACCGGCAATTGGGGCGCTTACGCCGCTGATCCTGACACCGCTAACCACATCTTTGGTACGGCGCAAGGTTCCGGTACGGCGATCCTGACGTTCTTGGGTGGTTTCCATCCCCAGACCGAGTCCCTCTGGCTGACGGACATGGCGCATCACCACTTGGCGATCGCCGTGATCTTCATCATCGCGGGCCACATGTATAAGACCAACTTCGGGATTGGTCATAACATGCGCGAAATCCTCAACGCCCACAAGCCTCCCTCTGGGAAGTTGGGTGCGGGTCACGCGGGTCTGTATGACACGGTGAACAATTCGCTGCACTTCCAGTTGGGTCTGGCATTGGCGTCCTTGGGCGTCGTGACTTCCCTGGTGGCGCAGCACATGTATGCGATGCCGCCGTATGCCTTCATCTCGAAGGACTTTACGACCACGGCCGCGCTGTACACCCATCACCAGTACATTGCGGGCTTCTTGATGGTCGGCGCGTTTGCACACGGTGCGATTTTCTTCGTCCGTGACTACGATCCCGAACAGAACAAGGACAACGTGCTGGCCCGGATGTTGGAGCACAAAGAAGCGATCATCTCTCACTTGAGCTGGGTCTCGCTCTTCTTGGGCTTCCACACCCTTGGCTTATATGTCCACAACGATGTGGTTGTCGCTTTCGGCCAGCCCGAAAAGCAGATCCTCGTTGAGCCTGTCTTTGCGCAGTGGGTCCAAGCGGCCTCGGGTAAAGCGCTGTACGGTTTCGCTTCGCTCTTGTCCGATCCTTCCAGCTTGGCTTCGGCCTCAGGCGCAGTCTATCTGCCCGGTTGGTTGGACGCGCTCAACAGCAATGCGAACAGCCTGTTCTTGACGATCGGCCCTGGTGACTTCTTAGTCCACCATGCCATCGCCTTGGGTCTGCACACCACCACTTTGATCTTGGTCAAAGGCGCGTTGGATGCCCGTGGCTCCAAGTTGATGCCCGATAAGAAGGACTTCGGTTATGCCTTCCCTTGCGACGGCCCTGGCCGTGGCGGTACTTGCGACATCTCCGCGTGGGATTCGTTCTACCTGTCCATGTTCTGGATGCTGAACACGATCGGTTGGGTCACCTTCTACTGGCACTGGAAGCACTTGGCCATCTGGTCGGGTAACACGTCACAGTTTGATACCAGCTCCACCTACTTGATGGGTTGGCTGCGCGATTACCTGTGGCAGTACAGTGCACCGTTGATCAACGGCTACACCCCCTACGGCACCAACAACTTGTCGGTCTGGGCGTGGATGTTCTTGGCAGGTCACTTAGTTTGGGCGACGGGCTTCATGTTCCTGATCTCCTGGCGCGGTTATTGGCAAGAGCTGATCGAGACTTTGGTTTGGGCACATGAGCGGACTCCCCTGGCGCAGTTGGTGCGTTGGAAGGATAAGCCCGTTGCACTTTCCATCGTGCAAGCGCGTTTGGTTGGTCTAACTCACTTCACAGCGGGTTACATCTTTACCTATGCCGCGTTCTTGATTGCCGCGACGGCTGGCAAGTTCGGTTAGACAACCGGACAAAGCTTAACGCTTAAGCGAACCGAAGGCCTCTCAGATTGATCTGGGGGGTCTTCTGTTGTGAGTGCGGTTATCATGGTGATCGAGCGGTTTACGCGGCGTGGTTGTTCTGAAGGTGTGATCAATGAATAGTCTGATTGTGGGTGTGATGGCGATCGCGGCGGGGATTTTGGCAGCGGTGTTGTTTGGGCGGCCCCAGGGTGAGCGCGATCGGGCGACGACGCCCCCGATTACGACCGTTGTGCCCCAGCCGCCGTCCGATCGGGTCGAAAAAATTCCTGATCCATGGGTCGCCGCCACCCCCCTGCGGGCGATGGATCAGACGACGATCGCCACCTTACCGATTACCGAACTTCCTGCCCGCGCCCAGCCGCCGGAGCCACTGACGGCTTCGCCAGCGGCGCGCGCTGCCGCCATGTCCACGATCGGCAAGGCTTCAGGGAGTGCCATGGCCCCTTCGATGCCGCCGTTTGCTGCCATTCACGATCCGAAACGGCCCAGTACGCCGAGCTTGCAGGATCTGAGTCAAGAAATTATCAGTCTCGGGATGGCCCAAAAACTCAGCAATGTCCCGCCGCTCCTGCAACACCGCAATCACGTCGATCCGCTAATCCGCTGTTACGTGGCCCACGCGATCGGGCAAATTGCGGCGGCCCATACGATTAAGTCCGAAATCCAAGCGACGATTCCGTTTCTGGGCGAATTGGCGATCGATGCCGATGCGACGGTGCGACAGATGGCGCTCAAGGCGTTGAGTCGGATTCAATCGCCGGACGTCCTGCCCTACTTGGAAAAGGGGCAGTTAACCGCCACGGGCGCGACCCAACAACTGGCGATCGCCGCGATTCAGAAACTCAAGGCCGCCCGGACTTAATAGCAATAGCGGCCATTCTCCGGTTTTTTTTGGGTTTCGCCCCGCCGGATTTTGCCCAGTAGGGTCGAAATCATCAGGCATTGCTTTTGTTGGGGCGCGTTGGCCAGGGAGAGGGTGACGCGGCCCAGTTGGCCATTGACTTCGCCGTAGTCGTTGAACTGGAGAACGTAGTTGCCCTGCTTCCGCCGCAATGTGGTTTCGGCGTCGAGCTTGATTTCGGGCGGGAGCGGCGTCCAGGCGATCGCGGGGGTGTCCTTGGGATGGACTGACCATTCGACCCGGTTGCCGATCTCACGAAAGCTAATCTGCTGCGATCGATTTTGGCGGACGGCCTGATCGCGGGCTTGAAACAGTGCGCGGTACACTTGCTCGTTGGCACTCTTAAGTCTTTGGGTATTGGCCCAGCCGAGATAGCTGGGGGTGGCGATCGCGACGGTAATTCCGGCGATCGCGAGGGTGGTGATCAATTCGAGCAAGGTAAAGCCGGGGGCGCAACGACGCAGCGTAAACATAGCGAAAAACTCCTTAAACCAATGGTGTTCAAGGTAGTTACAGCCTGATTATCCCCAGAGTGCCCATTTTTCTTCTCAAAATAAAAACGGCCGACCAAATTTCATTGATTGATCAAAAAAGCCCTGGAGATCAATCTCCAGGGCTTGCTGCGTCCAGTTTAAATCGCCCGATCGGGCTAGGGTACGAAATCTAGAGCGGGCACTCTTTGCCTCGCTCTTCTTTAAAGGAACCCAGCAACGTGCGGACTAAGATACAGCCCTTGGTTTGGTTGACTTGATCCCCAAAGCCAACTTGCACCGCGAAGATCCGATCGGCGTTTGTGTTAGCGGCTCCGAGACGGTTGTTGGCATTACTGGTGACGATCGCGCCGTAGGGATCGAAGACGATGCCGCCCGATCGTTGAGTATCGGCGGTTCCGGCACTTTGATAGGGCGAAGTAGGGTCAACGCGCATTCTTAGCCCTTTCTTGCCTTCACCTTCAAGGGCGATCCAGATGACCTTGGTGGCTTTGTCGCCAGTGGGGGTGCGTGTAGGGCGACCCGTGCCATTGTTGATCGCCGGGACAATGGCGATGCGGGGATTGCTGCCATCGGCATTGGCTTCGAATAGGACTTCACGGTTGACTTTGGTGGCGCGGGCTTGGGCTTGAGCTTTGCGCAGTGCGCCGGAGATCTGGCTGCGGGCGGAACTGACCCGTTGGTTGTTGGCCCAGGCCAGGTAGCTGGGGGTGGCGATCGCCGATAGAACGCCGACCATGACGATCACGACGAGCAGTTCGATCAGGGTAAAACCTTCAACTTGCGATGGTTTGCGGCGGTGGAATAGTGGCATGGCGATCGGTGATTGTGGACGCATGGGTTGGGACGATTGGTGATCAAACAAAGGTAGCGTGGCCTCGGATTAGTTCTTTTCCAAAACGCCCCGCGTGAGAATCCGGGTTTCCATGGTGACGGGGACATTGCCTTCCAAGATCGGGACGCCGGGTTGGCCAGCGGCGTTGCCCTGGATGCGGACGACTACTTCTTGGTTCAGGTTAGCGGTGTCACCGCCCCGAACACAGGCGTAGAAGGTACGACGGCTGATGTCAGCCAACGCCCTATAACCAGCTAGGCCACCCGGTGCCCCATCCCCGGCCTGTGCGGGTGTGGCATAGAATCCGTCCTTAGTATCTTGAAGGATGGGAGTGATGGCGGTGGCAGCGGTGCCACTACTGACGCTCGGACAGGCGGCGGTGGCGGCGGCAGCAGCGCGATCGTTAGTGCGATCGTCGATGAAGTCTACCAAAACCTGATTGTTCCCCGCCCAATTTGTTGCACGGGCCGCAGCAAAAGGAACGTCTTTCTTCACAGGATCGTAAGGCCAATTGGGAAAACTCGTGGCCAGTGGCGAGTACCAACCGGGCGTGACGGTGGTGCCATTGCCGTCGGTGTAAGGGGAAAGCGTATAGCGGGTAATCCGACTGCGACCGTTCCAGGTGGCGGCATTATCGCGATTGAGCGAGTACACAACCAGCGTGTACATCTTGCGCCCGACACAAGGGACGTTACTGATGGGGCTACCGACTGGGAGAGTCCGATCGGCGATTGCTTTGGCGGTGGCGGCGTTACCGCAGACATTGGTGAGAAGCTGATCGGGCAACGGGTCGAGTCGCCAAAAGGCGAGGACGGGCAGATTGGTTGCAGTATTGAGCTGGTCTGGCAAGTAATTTAGTAATCCGACGCATTCGTTTGCGGGGGTTCTGAGCGCCGGGTTAACTTCTGAGGTTTTGACCCCATCAGTACGTAGACACTCACCGTCGTAGACGTAGACCGCTTCGCGGACATCCCGGTTGATGTAGTCGATCGCGGCTTGAACTTCACGCTGGGTATTGCTGCGGGAGGCTTCGCGCTGGTTGTTGCGCATTAAGCTAACGGTAAAGCCCAATACGAGGGTGGTGATGATTGCTCCCACAATTAGAGCGACCAGCAGTTCAATCAGGGTGAAACCCGATGACCGACCGTCGGTGGTAGACCATCGATCATCGCTTTGCTTGATCTTGGCCTGTGCTGCAAGTAGCCAATGCAGGCTACTCCATGAAGTTAAGTTGGCCGACCTGAATTTCATCTCGAATCTCTCCCTCGCGCGAATATCAAAATTGGATGCTTAATACCAGTCATGACTGGCTTAAGGCGGTGGGGCGCAGGCATTAGTGTCAGGACCACCAGCGGCTTCGCAGAGCTGACGATAGATGGCGAGGCTGCCACTGTTGCTCGATCGCACGATCGTGCTGTACTGAACAGCCAAAGGTCTCACTCGCTGGGTGCCCAGACCATTGGTGGCGCGCAGGTTACCCGCTTTGGTATCAATTCCGGCATTCAGTGTGGTGCCTTGGCTATCGACGCTGGCGACGATCGAGTAAACCCGCACACCCATAACGAAGCCATCGGGCGCGGTCACACCGTCGTCTAGCGGTTTGCCCGTCCCGCGAAAGGTCTGAATCATGAATTCCGGCTGGCAGGGTTCGCCAGGGGCTTCGGGATCGGTATCGACGAGAACCAATTGAGTCACGGCAGGGGCTTGGGTGCCATCATCGACATTGCAGCCAGGGACGTTCGATCGGAGTTTAGTGCCCTGAGCGATGATCGTGGCGGGGGCGGGCGCATTGGGCCGGAGTGCCGCGCCGACTTTGGGGGGGAGCTGGGCTTGTGTAACGCTGTTGCGTTCAACGGCGACCCGAACCCGATCGATTTCACTTTGGGCCAGTTGGACGGCTTGCTCGGCCTTGCGGTTCTGCACCCGTGTGGCGGTGGCCCAGAAAATCGGTGGTAAGACGCTGACGACGGTGAGCGACAGGATAATGATCGCCACGAGGGATTCAATCAGTGTGAATCCGCCGTTTTGCGCCCGACCCGGACGGGCCAGCCACCGCAGGATGAACTGGGGTGGCTGGGCGGACAGTCGGGAGTGATCTGACTCTTCGCGCCGCTTGAGAAAATTTGATTTCATTGGGATTACCTCAAGCATTACGGAGTTTGGGTGACACAGTTGATGGGTCGATTCGTCGCCGTGAGATTCTGAGTTTGAATCGCTTGGGCGGCCCGACAGAGTTTGTTGATGTATGGATCAGAAACGGGGGGTTCGGTGTAGAACTCGCTTCGTGTTGCTGACGGTGCAACAAAACGGGCGGCAACGGGGCCAGCAGGCGCGAACTGTAGGGCCACGTCATAACCCCAGAGACGGTTCGGGGGCTGATAGTGAGGAATCGGCTCCGCCTTTTGCCCTGGAGCATTAGGGATCTGACCGGGTTCCCAGGCTTCCTGTTCAAATGGGCCAGTGGCGTAGTTGCTAAAGTTCAACTGCAAGAACGAACCTGAGAACCAAAAGTTTTTATCATTCCACTGCTCGACGAAGCGCGGGAAGTTGTGCAAGCCGCCATAGGACTGGTTGGGGCGAGACGGGGAGATGCCGCTGACGACGATCGCGTTAATCCGGGTATTCGCCGCACTGGCCACTAGGCGAGTACCACGATCTTCACTCGGGGTGGCGTAGGAGTTGGCCTGGTTGAAGCCGCCGATGCCATAGGGTACGGGCAGCGTGGGGTTACGGTTAATCGGACGGGCAATCAGTAGAGGTTCGCCCGTTCGACCGATCTGGATCGGGGTCGTGAAGTCCGACCAGGATTGAGTGCCGGCAATCGCGTTGGGCACCACCGCCGCTGCCCCTTCGCGCTTCCACTCCCAACCGTTGGCGTTGGTTGGTGGCGCATTGCGCACGCGGTTTTGGTTCTGGTAGGAAGTGTTGCCGTTGCCACCATTGGCGGCGCAGCCTTGGGAGTAGAGACCGAGCTGGTTGTATACCGCCTTTTGGATGTTCCCGGAAGATTGGCCAGAGAAGTCAGGGATGTTTCTCGGGTTAGTCGAGGGATTGACAAAGGTATCGGCGATACTACCGTCGCAGTAGTCATTCGACAGAATCGAGATCGAGTCAGCCAGAATCTCCGAGGGCCGCCAGCGATCGCCCGCTGTCTTTGAGAAGTCTGTGTCGCGGGTCGTGCGGTTAGTATAAAAATCGTCGAACCCATAGGTCGTATTCGGCAGCTTCTGGGTAAACTCCTCCAGCAGATCACCCCGCGTATCGTCATTGTTGCCGTTTTGGTGCAGGTTGAAGTCACCGAACATGTAGACAGGCTGGTCACTGATGAATGAAAGCCCGCGAATGTTTTTCGATTCTTCAATGCCTGCAATGATCGCCGGATTCCGCTTGAGCTGGGTGCCGTTCCGCATCCGGAAACCATGGACGCGCCGTGCTGGGTCAGGCAGGTGGTCGATCGATTTGACCGAGATATTGCCCTTGTTGCTCTGGACGGGCGGATCGAATGGCGCAGTGGGATTAGTCGCATTCATGGCGGCGGAGCCTAGGGCCGTCAACTGATCGTTGGTCACCCCAGTCGCGGGAATCGGCCCTCCTGGCGGGCGGGCAGTGCCATCTTCACGGACTGCATCCTCACGGAAGCCGTAGACAATACCACTCATGGGTAGCCAAGGCTCATTGGGCGAATCCTCCGTACCACCGGACTGCACGGCAGGCTTGGTGCTCCGCAACATACCCCAGTCAAAGTCGGTTACTCGTGAGACCTGCAACTGACGGCCATCGAACATCGCCCAATCAAGGAATGGTACGGCCCACTCATTGGTTGGCAGATCCGTCTGATCGTTGAGGGTGAGCTTCACTGGGGCGGTGGCGACTGTGGCCACCTTCGGAATTCTGATCCGGTTTGGCGAAGTATCGTTGTTGGTGCCATGTGGTGCGTAGTTGGGCAGCACACCAGCAGTTGCTCCGGCAGGGAATCCACCAATCTGTCTCGGGGCCAAGGCGATCGCACTCACGGGCAAGTCAGCGGCTGGGAACGGCGAACTGTTGGCGTAGGGTAGACGACTGAAGAACGCTGGAATTGGCGTGGTCGTTTGCAGTGCGCCGAGGGTCGCTGAGAACGGGTTAAGCTCATTTCTTGCTGCCGTTGGCGTAGGATATGGGGCTTGTCGAGAACCAGCCGCTGGTGCAGCGTTAGAAATTGGCCGGAACTCATATCCCCCAATCGACGTGTTAATGAACCCATCGGTCACGTAGGGTTCCCGATCGTAGGGATTGATCCCAGCGGCAGCAGCAGCAGCATTGTTTGCCGCAATAGGTGCGGTCGAAACCGCCCTGGCAGGCGCGATCGCCCCCGGTTGACGGTGATCCCATTCTCCGTCGCGATTCGCCACCTCGTCCGTAAAGCCCGGATCAGCCCCCGGTGCAGGGCTATTAACAAATGCGCCAGTGAGACCGTGCTCCACTTCGGGGAAGATGTAATACAGCGATGGGAACTTCGGTAGCACCACAGGCCGCCCTGCCGGATTATCATTCAGCACCGCCGCACCAGCCGTATAGCCAGCGGGAATCCGCAATCCACCACAGAGCCGGGACAGCGCCAGACGACGGCCCGAAACGGTGGCCAAGTCACCCGCGACTGCGCCAGGGAAGTCTTTCGCTACCGAAACGGTGGCGACAAACGGTTTGAAGTTGCCAGTTGCAGTATCAACGGAAGTATTGGAACGGGTTTCTGGTGTCCCATTAAAAGTCTTCACGGGAACGGCTCTATCGAGCAGGGCAAACTGATCCGGGTCGCAGGCCGTCGGGAAGATCTTGATGGGTTCGCTACCACCCACGTTGAACACAGCACCGTATTCACCGAAAGCGGGAGAAGGCCGGAAGCCAAAGGTGCGATCGCGGCGTACCTGTTGGCTGGTCATGATCAATTCCGCCATGCGGATCAGCGGACTATTCATGTAGTCGCCGCCCGTGCTGATCACCTGCTGCTTGATGCCCGCAAGGAATGCCTCGGGCGGCACTTCGTAGTAATCGGCGGCATTGTACAAGCGTAGATCCAAAGCGCCTGTATTGCTGTAGCCGTAGGTGCTGAGTCGGGTTCTCGGTAGGACTTCGCCGTCTTCCACCTTACCGTTCATCAAGATGGTCAGCTTGTCGGCCAAGTCGCTCATCACGGCTGACTGAGCGTTGTTCCAAGTGAAGTCGTTCTTGTCATTAGTGGGATCAAACTTCTGGAGCTGATCGACGTTGGTCGCCAACATCCCGAGACTACAGGCGGCGGTTTGGATATAGCTCTTGTCAGCAATACTGAGACTGTTGTAGTTCCCCGGCGACCCGTTACCGAGCTTCACCAATGCCCGTTTGAGGTTGGAGTAGTTGCCCCACATCGTCAAGGCAGGATAGGGGTGGATTCGACCCGCTTCCTGTTTTGGTGGGAATGCACCGTCGGGGTCACCAGCAAAGTTAGCCAAGTTGTCCAGGGCAATTCGCAATGGCTGGCCAGTTGCTAATTGCGTGACGAACTGGCCAGCATTGCCACCGGGAGGTGCATATTCCCAACCATCGGTACCCCGACCATTGAAGAAGTCACTGAGTAGGTATGTGTCGGTGGCGGTGGGGAGTCCGCCGTCCTTGAAACTGGTGGGGAAGAAGTTGATCGACTGGCGCAGGGTATTCTGGGTGCCGGGGTGAACCGTCATTGCCATACAGGCAACGGGGTAGTCCTTCTGACCGACTGCCGCATGGTAGACCGTCGCCGACTGTACTGCGGGGATGTTGTCCCGTAGGGTACGACGTTGCTGAGTCAGGTGCGGCAGCGTCGTGCCTTGGCGGAACGGGAATGGAGCCACAGTGGGCGGATACAGTGGATCGCCTTCAAGTTCCGTCCAAGTATTGGGATTCGCGCCGGGAGTACTCTCATCCACGATCGGGGCCGGAGCGCCCGCATTCGCGGCAGGCTGAGTAATAAACCCATCACCCACAACGGCACCCGCCGCCGGGACATCGCGGGGCGTCACCCAGCCGCCGATGTTCCCCAGTTCGAGGCGTTCCCCCACGAGTAGGCGCATGCCTTCAGTGTAGGCCCGGCGCTCCCAATAGCCATCCAGACCAATCACTTGAGGTGTCTTGCCCGTTGGTGCAGGCGTGGATACCAGTGCACTATTGGTAGCAGGGACAGTCCCCGCCGGAACGGTCCCTGGGATTGCTGTCCCGATCGCCGTGCCAGCCGGAACCCGTCCTGCGCCCGTCGGATCATCAAAATACTTCGGCTTTGGACCCCAGCGATCGTCGGCCCGGTACAAGTCATCCACAAACGGAATCTTCTCTGGCTTACTGAGAAAACGATCGTCCAGGGCCGAATTTGTGAATTCAGCTTTTCCCCAGCCGCTTCCGGCGCGATTGTTGCGATCGCTCGCCTTAACGGATTGGGTTTTTTCGTCCAATACGATCGTCACTGGATCACTTGCGAAGTTCGAAATCGCCGTCGGCTCTAGGGACGCATCATTCGTCGGCGTTAACGTTGCCCCTGCTCGTGCGGGGGGGCCAGCATTACTGGCCGGATGAATGTGGATTACTATCGGGGCAGAGGCACCGCGATAGGGCGCTTGCCCGGTCTTGCCGACCGCCACATGACCGATGAAGTCTCCTAAGCCGGTTGGATCACTGACGTTCGTGGCCGATAGCTCAGAGGACTCCTTTTGGTACAGACAGGAACCGGGCGCACTGACGAGGTAGGCGGTGAAGGTGCCGCTCGCCGGAGAGAAGGTCATGTTGCCTTCGGTGTGCATCGCCCCGTTCCAGTTGAATGTCGGGCCAGGGAAGATCTCCAGGTCATAGCGGAACCAAGCACCCCACTTATTACCTTTAACGATCTGTCGATCTTGCTGGAATTCCATCGTGACCGACGCCACCTTGGGATCGTCGGGGATGACGATCGCGTTTACCTGGAAGTTCTTCCGAATCTTGGAAGTATCACCCACATCCTCAAACCAGGCTTCCTTGGTGAAGCCATTGGAACCTGCATTCGCGTTGCTGTTACAGCCAGCCAAACGGGACTGACTACTCAGCGGCCCGTTCCGCACAACAGCGATATCCGCTTTCTGCTGATCGGTCATCACCAGCAAGCGTTCTGGTGCAGTCTGCGCGCCTACTGCTGGTGGCGTACTGAAGATGATTGAATAGATGACGCTGGCATCGGGCGTTCCATCACCGTTGGTGTCGGTGCGGAAGCGCCAGGCATTGTCGTCTGTCCCATCGAGCGCGGGGCCATTTGGTGAGCCGATATCCACCCGCTTTTCATCGGGCAAAGTGTAGGGGTCAAGAATCGGGTTGCCGTTACTGTCAGTGCCTGGAAGCCTGCCGACCCCGTTTGTCACGTTGTCGTTGGTCAACATGCCGACGAGAGTGCTCTCAAAGGGCGTACCACCGGGGTACCGCACATCCTTACCCGCATCGAAGAGGAATTCTAATTTCGATCGCGCCCGATCAATGGCTGGAGTGGCAGCATTGTAGAGAACTTTTTCCTGGGCGTTGGCGATCACTTGAACGTTACGATCGAAGGCGCGTAATGTCATCGCTCCGACCGTCAGGGTCAGAATCAGAATCAGCAGGATTGCCACGGGCAAGACGACCCCCGCCATGGCCGATTGACCCCGGCGATTCGCCACAAATGCGGAGCGTAGTAACCAATTCACTGTCGCGCGGTTGAACTGACGGTAGAGTTTCTGAACCTCGCGCGAGAGGTTTTGGATGGCTTTGGCAAGTTTACGATTCGACATATGCGGCTATAGGTCCCAACTGAGACGAAAAAGGCTTCCCAACATCTTGAAATCAAGCAGAGTACGTACAAAGCGTCCCACTGGCACCCCAACAAACAAAAACCAGTTTTCCGGTTTCCGCCACCCATTGGTTGTAGATCGGATCAGCCGATCGGTCTAGAGTACTTTGATATTACTCACTCTCTAGACCGATTGACCGAATACTTTAGGTGATCCCTGACATTTGCACCGATGCGATCGCATCGCCGCAAATTTGCGGAACCCCTCCCGACTTTTTCAGTTTTAATCGATACAACCGGGATTATTCAAGTTAATAACCCCTGTCCCATCGAATCTTCAACAGCGAAGATACGGGTTAATCGCCCCACCAACGACTTAAACGGCCTCGCCCGCCGCCGAATTTCGGGAAAATATGCCCCAAAATCGTTGCAGCGAAACCCCGTCATGTTGGTTCAGGGTGATCTGTACTATCCATAACCTACCCACAAATCGCCCATTTGATAAAGGGGCCGGGTTTGAATTTTTGATGAATTTTTTCCTGAGAAAGGCATTCTCGGTGGGAAAATCCATCCTCAACCCGATCGATTGTGCGTTGTTTTTAGTAAGCCCCATTCCCGCGTGGGAACAGCACCACCCCGATCGTTTTGAAGGCAATCACTAGATCCAGGCCGATGTGATGGTTGGTGACATAGAAGCTGTCGATCCGGACGCGCTGGGGATAGGGGATGTCATTGCGGCCAGAGACTTGCCACAGTCCGGTGATCCCCGGACGGATGGTCAGCACCAATTCGATCGCGTCGCCATACCGCACCAACTCCTCCGGCACCAGGGGGCGCGGCCCGACCACACTCATGTCGCCCATCAGCACATTCCAAAACTGGGGAAACTCGTCGAGGCTGGTGACGCGGAGAAACCGCCCGATCGGGGTGATGCGGGGGTCATGCTTCAGTTTGAAATTGGCGGCAAATTCTTGCTGGAGTTCGGGGTGGTTGGCGAGCAAGTCGGCCATGCGCAAATCGGCGTCCGGCACCATCGTCCGAAATTTGATGCAGCCAAATTGCCGAAATCCCTGGCCCACCCGCGTCTGGACAAAGAACACGGGACCCGGCGAGGTGAGGGCAATCAACAGCGCGATCGTCAGGTAAAACGGCGCGAATACCGTCAGGGCAAATAGCGCAAACCCAATGTCGCACCAGCGTTTGACACGCGGGTGATTTAACCATCGGAGGAATGGGGGCAGGTTGTGCCGACGCGGTTGCCCCCAGCGGCGGGAGCGCGCGGTGGCCTTAAAAATGCTGCTCTTAGCAGTCATGCGAAGCCTCAGATACCACACATCAAACAAAGGTAATGGAGGGAGTTTAGCAAAATGTTTCATGATCTTGCGTCGGGCTTGTGCCAGATTTCTGGGTGGGCAGGCTGGGCGCAGCGTTGCGCGATCGCCCGAATGGTGGCACCCCGTCTGCGCCATTGGCCACTAGGGCGATCCCCGGCGGTGTGATTGGAACCCCTCATAGGATTGCTCGACAAAGGTTTGGTAGCGTGATTGGAAGATGCGTCGATCGAAGCTGGCAGCATGGGCGCGCACGACTTCGGGCTGAATTTGGTGGGCCTGGTTGGCGAACTCTGTTACGGCAGCGACGATCGCCGCCACGGTTTGGGCCGGAAACAGCACCCCCGTCGCCCGATCGCCATATGCCCGAACATCCCGGACGGTCTCTAGCGTACCCCCACCGCCATAGGCAATCACGGGAGTCCCACAGGCCTGAGCCTCCACCGGGGCAATGCCAAAATCCTCATAAGCCCCATAGACAAAGGCTTTGGCCTGACTCATGTAGGATTCGACCACGGCATCGGATTGCCAGCCGAGGATTTGGATATGGGGTTGTGCCAGTTGGCGGAGGCGATCGAGTTCCGGGCCACTGCCGATCACGACCAAGGGCCAGCCCAATTGATTAAAGGCTTCGACAATCAGCGCGATTTTCTTGTAGCCCACCAGCCGCGATACGGTGACGTAGAAATCCTGTTTTTGCGCGATATAGGGGAAGCGATCGATCGCCACTGGGGGATAGATCACCGTGGCTTCGCGGCGATAGGCCCGCCAGATCCGCCGGGCCGTGGTGTGGGAATTGGCAATGAAGTGATCGACCCGATTGGCGGCGATCGTATCCCAGAGCCGCAGGCGATGCAGCAAATAGCGGGTGAGGATCCCCGGAATTCCCCGTCCGGCCCGACTATTGCCCAAATATTCAAACGTCATATCCCAGGCATAGCGCATCGGCGCATGGCAATAGCAGACGTGCATTTGCTCTGCATTGGTAAGCACGCCCTTGGCCACGGCATGGGAGGAGGACAGGACAATATCGTAACCGCGCAGATCCAGCTGTTCGATCGCCAACGGCAGCAGCGGCAAATACTTCTGCACCCCATTGCGGGCACCGGGAAACCGCTGGAGGAAGGTCGTGCCAATTTGGCGTTGATAGAGATAGCTTTGGGGATTGGTCGATTCAAAATCAATCAGCGCATAGAGATCCGCCTCCATAAACCCGAGAATATCCTGCACCACCAGCTCCGATCCCCCCGTCGCCTTGGGCGTCAGCCATTCATGCACCAATGCGTATCGCATCCTTGATCCCCCAATCGCCGATCGCCAGCTTAAAGCCAAAAGTCCGCCAAAGAAAAAAGCCAGGGAGAAAACTCAACCTGACTTCGATCGAAAGTATGTAATGTGTCGTTGTCTCACAACGGAGCGAAAAACCCGATCCTCGTTCCCATACGAGTCGCAGGTACTGGAGAAATTAATCCCCGCGCAGGCGCAATTGTAACAGGTTGTACAGACAAATATTTAAGAAAGTTTACTGAATTCGTCAAATCGCTTAACTTGCTCAATTCGCGCTATTGCTTGCGGTACACGATCGGCGGAGCAATGGTGGGCAGTGCCCACCCTACGATGGCTCACTTCCCATTACCCAGGCTTTTCCTCGCTGCGGCTTGCCCCACAGGACTGTCTCATGTTTGTAAATTACCATTCCGAGCTTTGCGCCTTTGGGTTTATAGAGATGCTTGGGCTGGGCAACGACGATCGGGGCTTGTTCACTGTCGCGAGCTTGGCTGAAGTAGCTGGCCAGATCGGCGGTGAGCTGGAGATCGGCATCACTCGGGGTACTCCCCGGTGCGACGCGGAGCAACACATGACTGCCGGGAATCTGCTGGGTGTGGAACCACAGATCGTAATCCGTGGCGGTGCGGAAGGTGAGTTGGTCATTTTGGCGGTTGTTGCGGCCGACGAGGATCGTGTGGCCGCTGGGTGTGCGGAAGCGGTGGGGCTGTCCAGCGGTGTCGGGGCTGGAACTGACCCGATGATGGGCCGGGGCGGCGAGGTATTGGGCGGCGATCAGTTCGTCGCGGATCGCTTCCAGGACGACCAGATCGGCGGCGGGGGCGGCGCTGTCCAACTGGTCGATCGCCGTTTCCACCTGTTCGAGATAATCGATTTCGGCTTGGACGGCATCGCACAGTGGGGTAATCGCTCCCCGCGATCGCTTCAGCTTCTGATGCTTTTTGTAAAGCGCTTGGGCGTTTTGGACGGCATTCTTCTCGGGACTGAGGCCAATTGTCACAGGTTCCTGACTTTCGAAGTCGATCAGCGTGATCGCCGACATTCCCGGCTCCCACTGGTGCAAATGGGCCATCAGGAGGTCGGCCTGTTGCTTGACTTGGGCCATTTGGGCCGCGTCTTCGAGCCGGTTCTGGAAGCCTTGCCGCTTGCCGCGCAGTCGTTTGAGCCAATATTGCAGCCGTTGCTGTAGTTGGTGTCGCAGTTCTTGCAGTACCTGTTCGGCCAGCCGATCGGTGTAGTAGGCCTGGACGATCGGTTGGAGTGGGGTGACATCCGTGGCCTGGCCGCTCCAGTCGATTAGCCCGTAGCCCGTGGCGGTGCGATGGGGGTGGAAGGTTTGGGTGGCGATCGCGTTCAGCCAGCATTGCCACGCCTGGAAGAGCTGCTGCCATTGCTCCGTCGTTAGTTCGTCGGTGGTGGTGGCCCGATCGATGTGGCAGGCGGCGAGCATCTCCCGTACCAGGGCCGAACTCAGGCCGCGATAGAGGGATGTGAGAGTTTTGGCCAGGTTTCCGGGGATTAAGCCCAATTTTTCCTGCCAATTCCCGAAAGTTTCATTTAAACTAGGGGTATCCGCAATCAAGGTGGGTGGTAGCTCATAGCTAGCCCCCGTCTGGATGGCGCGTAACCGCGACTGCCGTTCACTCACCTGGTAAGCGGCCGTCACAATCAGACCCTCCTGATTGACCAGAATCGCGTTGCTGTATTGCCCCATGATTTCCAAGTAAATTTGCCCCACGATCGGATCGCCGGGGCGCTGCGCGAACCGCAGTGCCACGACGCGCTCCCACTGGGAGATCATGGCGATTTCAACCAAGGCTAAGCCGCCCACCTGATGCGACAACTGTTGGCTGAAGGTGAACGTATCGGGGCCTTTAGGCGGCGCGTCGGCGATCCCCAGCCGGGCCGCCTGGCGATGCCAGGATAGATTGAGCCACTGGCGTCCCTCCAGGGTGCGCAAGGCCAGACAGACCGTCCAGCGATCGCGCTGGTAGACCTGTTCGAGCCGGGCGGGCAGGACGAGGGGCTGAAGTTCGGCGCAAATCGCCGTGAGTGTGGTGAAATCGACAGGTTGCACGATCGTCCGCTCTATTGCATAAAAATCAATTGAAAACCAGAAAAACGCAATATTGCGTGTCTACGAGAATGTCGTCGCCTAAGGCTTATCTAACAGGGAGAATCGCAAGAATCATCGGAATTTCGTTCTTTGCACCGACTGATCTTCACGGTTAGAGTATATGCGGCGTTCCGGGCGAAACCCTCGATTTCGAACCGATTCATCTTGATAGGGTGATTTCCCCCGTCTGCCGATTTTGCTGGTTCTCCGTTTTTTCGCTTTTTCCAGCAAAAATGGCATTTTCTAGCTACTTTCGTACGTGCTCTAGAGTCTTTCCTTTTCTGAACCAGAAGCAAATAATGGACATTAAATTAATCAATATCGGCTTTGGCAACATTGTCTCAGCAAACCGAGTCATTGCGATCGTCAGTCCCGAATCGGCTCCGATCAAGCGCATCATTACCGAAGCACGGGAACGTGGGGAGCTGATTGATGCGACCTATGGACGCCGGACGCGGGCGGTGATCGTGACGGATTCGGGCCATGTGGTGCTGTCGGCGATCCAGCCGGAGACCGTCGCGAATCGCTTTGTCGTGAGTAAGGAAAACATGGTGGATGCCTAAAATGGCGATCGCCGTTCTGTAACCCCTTTTTATCAGAATTTGTGTGCGTTGATTTGGGGCGCGATGCTAACTAGCATCGCGCCCCATTTCTGTGGGGGCACTTGTCAGGGGGGCGATCGCGCTTTAGGATGAGGATCCCCAACGACCCATTCACCCCCCACGGCCCATGACTCAAGCGACGGCCCCCCACAACTCCCCCCGCCGCAATTCGCCGGGGCGATTGATTGTGCTGACTGGGCCGAGTGGCGCGGGTAAGGGCACCTTGCTGAAGGCCTTGCTCCAGCATCAACCGATGCTGTATGTGTCGATTTCGGCCACGACCCGATCGGCCCGTCCAGGAGAGGTGGCGGGGCAGCATTACTATTTTCTCGATCGGGCCGAGTTCGATCGGATGGTGGCGGCGGGAGAATTCCTCGAATGGGCCGAGTTTGCGGGGAATTGCTATGGGACGCCCCGGCAGCCCGTGATGGATCAGATTGCCCTGGGGAAGACAGTGATTTTGGAAATTGAGCTAGAGGGCGCGCGGCAAGTCCGCCAGAGCTGCCCAGAAGCCTATCGGATCTTCATTATGCCGCCGGATTTTGCCACCCTGGAGCAACGGTTGCGGGGCCGGGGCACGGAGTCGGATGAAGTGGTGCAGCGGCGGATGCGCCGGGCCAAGGATGAGATTGCGGCGGCGGACGAATTTGATGTGCAGATTGTGAATGATGACCTGGATCAAGCCCTGGCTGAATTGGCGGCGATCGTTGTTCCGGGGCCAGTGGTTGCGACAGGGGTGGTCAGCGTCTCGGCGAGCATTTAGGCGGATTTCTTGCCAGAGTGGCGGTCAATTCGGTACTGGCCGAATTATCCTAGAGGGGATAGTTTGGTTTAGGGCTTGAGAATTTATGGTGCTTTGGTTGTTGGCCCGATCGCGGGAATTGGTCGCAGTTTTGGTCAGTTGGTTGTTGTTGTTGGCTCCGGTCAGTGCGGCGGCAGTGCCCCCCATGCCGACGGCGGAAATGTTGGCCCAGGCCGCGCCAGTAAGCGCACCAGTGGCCGCGCCCTTCGCGATTCCCCCGTCGCCCGCGAAGTCGATTCAGCCCTATCTCGATCGGGTGATCAAAAACATCACCGAGTTCACCCTGGACAATGGCCTGAAGTTTGTGGTGCTGGAACGGCACCAAGCGCCAGTCGTATCCTTCATGACCTACGCCGATGTCGGCGGCTCGGACGAACCCGATGGCTATACGGGGATGGCCCACTACCTGGAGCATTTGGCCTTCAAAGGGACGAAACGGATCGGCACGACGGACATTGCCGCCGAACAGCGCCAACTGGAAAAACTCGACACGATCGCCACCGAAATCCAGCAATTGCAGGCGAATCCCAAAGCCGTGGGTCAGGCCGCGAAGTTAAAAGATTTGCAAGACCAGTTTGCCCAGACCGAAGCGGCAGCCCAAAAGCCCGTGGTGCAGAATGAATATGGTCGGATCGTCGAGCAGGCAGGCGGTACGGGCCTGAATGCCACGACCTCCACCGATGCCACCCGCTACTTCTACAGCTTCCCGGCGAATAAGCTCGAACTGTGGATGTCCCTTGAATCCGAGCGCTTCCTGGAACCCGTATTCCGCGAGTTTTACAAAGAAAAGCAGGTGATCCTCGAAGAGCGGCGGATGCGGACGGAAAATTCGCCGATCGGGCAGTTGCTTGAAGTTTTCCTCGATAAGGCGTTTACGACCCATCCCTATCGTCGGCCGGTGGTCGGATCCCGCGCCGATATTCAGCGGATTACCCGCAAGGATGTGGAGAAATTTTTCCAAGCCTACTATGGCCCGAGCAATCTGACGATCGCCATCGTCGGTGATGTGAATCCCGCCCAGGTGAAGCAACTGGCCCAAACCTACTTTGGCGGCTTCCCCCAGCAGGCGACCCCGCCGCAAGTGACCGTGCTGGAACCCGCCCAGACAGCGACCAAAGAAGTCACCTTGAAGCTGAAAAGCCAGCCCTGGTATCTCGAAGGCTACCATCGCCCCGGTGTGAATCACCCCGATGCCGTGGTGTATGACGCGATCGCCAGTGTCTTGAGCGATGGCCGGACTTCTCGCTTCTATCAGACGATCGTCCAGAAGGATCAGGTCGCCCTCCAAGCCGAGAGCTTCAATGGCTTTCCGGGGGACAAGTACCCGAATTTGATCATGTTCTACGCGCTGACTGCGCCGGGGCATACCGTCGATGAAGTCCAAACGTCGATCCAACGGGAAATCGATCGCTTGGTCAAGCAGCCCGTGGATGTGGCGGAACTCGATCGGATTAAGACCCAGGCCCGCGCCGGACTCCTGCGATCGCTTGATTCCAACTCCGGGATGGCCGCCGCCCTGCTGGAATTTGAGAACAAAACCGGGAACTGGCGCGATTTGTTCAAGCAGATCGATCGCATTGCGGCGATTACCCCCGGCGATATTCAGCGGGTGGCGAAGGCGACGTTTAAGCCGGAGAACCGGACGATCGGGCGGATTTTGCCGCAGGAATAGCGGTGGAGTTGGTGGGCGTTTAAGCGAAGGGAAATTCAGGTGGGATCGATGGAAACGAATCAGACAGGCCAAATGACACGTAAAAAAATTGCCAAGATCGCGGCGGTGACGGTGACGATGTTGCTGATCCCGCTGCTGTTGTTTATCTTTGCCACTTGGCCCGCCCAGGCGGCGGACGGCAAGCCGAAGCACTACACCGATTTGACCTTTCCGCCACTCCCGGCGATTCAGGTGCCCAAGTACGATCGGGTGAAGCTGAAAAATGGCATGGTCGTGTTTCTCATGCCCGATCGGGAATTGCCCCTAGTCAGTGGGAGCGCGATGATCCGCACGGGCGATCGGTTGGAGACCGGCGATAAAGTCGGTCTGGCCGATCTGATGGCGATGGTGATGCGATCGGGCGGCACCAAGGCCCATCCGAGCGCGCAGTTGAATCAGATCTTGGAGCAGAAGGCGGCTTCGATCGAGGCTGGAATGGGCGTCAATGCGGGGAGTGCCGGATTCAGCGCGCTGAGTGAAGACTTGCCGATGGTGTTGGATTTGTTTGCGGAGGTGTTGCAGCAGCCCGCGTTTCCAGAGGATAAGCTGACCCTGGCCAAGGTGCAAACTGAAGGTGGCATTGCCCGCCGCAACGATGATCCCGGCGAAATCATGGGCCGCGAATTTCGCAAGCTGATCTACGGCAACACCAGTCCCTACGCCCGCACCGAGGAATACGCGACGCTGAAGACGATTACGCGGCAGAATTTGGTGGACTTCTATCAGACCTGGTATCGCCCAGAAAACCTGATTTTAGGGATTGTCGGTGACTTTGATCCGGCGGTGGTGAAGGCGCAACTGGAGCAGCGATTTGGCAGTTGGCAAGTGCAATCCGCCAAACCGAAAGCGCCGCAATTGGCCACTGTCAGTCAACAGCGCCAAGAGGGCACCTACTTTGTCAATCAGCCGCAGTTGAACCAAAGTTCGATCCGGGTGGGCCATTTGGGGGGATTGGTGGGGAGTCCCGACTATCCAGCGCTGTCGGTGATGAATGAAGTGCTGAGCAGCTTCGGTGGCCGCTTGTTCAACGAAATCCGATCGCGCCAGGGATTGGCCTACTCGGTCTATGCTTCGTGGAGTCCGCAGTTTGACTATCCTGGTTTGTTTGTGGCCGGGGGTGAAACCCGATCGGAGGCGACGGTGCCGTTTGTCCAGTCGATGAAAAAAGAGATCGAGCGGATCCGCAATGCGCCGATTTCGGCCACGGAGCTAAAAACCGCCAAAGACGCCACCCTCAATTCCTTTATCTTCAACTTCGAAGATCCGGCGCAGACCCTTTCCCGCCTGATGCGCTACGAATACTTCGGCTTCCCCTCGGACTTTATCTTTACCTACCAAAAGGGGATTGATAAAACGACGATCGCTGATGTGCAGCGGGTGGCGAAGCAATATTTGCAGCCGAGTCAGTTGGTGACGGTGATTGTCGGCAATGATGCGGAGATCAAGCCGGCGTTGAGTGCGTTGGGTAAGGTGACCCCGATCGATGTGACGATTCCGAAATAGGGCAAAGGGTATTTTGCGAAGGTTGTGATCCCCCCTCGCCCCCCTAACTCCTTCGGAGAGGCTTCGCCAACAAAAGGGGGGAATATGCAAAAAGTCCCCCTTTTGAAGGGGGATTTAGGGGGATCAGGACTTTGATGACCACCGACTCAGTTGGCATTGGTATCAGAGGGCTGAATGTTAGACAAAATTGGCATACTCCAAGGTGACATCACCCAACTGGCCGTGGACGCGATCGTCAATGCGGCGAATTCTTCGCTGCTGGGTGGTGGTGGCGTGGATGGCGCGATCCATCGGGCCGCAGGCCCGGAGCTGGTGCATGAATGTCGGCTGCTCCACGGCTGCAAAACGGGTCAAGCGAAAATGACCAAGGGCTATCAATTGCCTGCCCAATCCATCATTCACACCGTTGGCCCCGTCTGGCAGGATGGCAATGCGGGTGAGCCGGAATTGCTGGCATCCTGTCACCGCGAAAGCCTGAAGCTAATGGTGGCCAACGATCTCAAAACGATCGCGTTCCCGGCGATTAGCTGCGGGATTTATGGCTATCCGATCGAGCAGGCAGCGAATGTGGCGCTCCAAACGGCGGCGGAATTCTTGCGATCGGCCGATGGGGCGGCGATCGATGGCGTCAGTTTTGTCTGTTTCAGTGATGAAATCTACGATGCCTATGTGGAAGCCTTTGGTTTGGTCGCGTGAAATTTGGGTTAAACGGACGATCGGGCCAGTCGATCCGGCACAATGAAACTATGAATCGAATTGATTATCTGCGGATTAGCCTTGTCGATCGCTGCAATTTTCGCTGCACCTACTGTATGCCAGAGGCCGCGAAGCTGGATTATGTCGCGCTGCCGAATTTGCTGAGTCAAGGTGAATTGTTGACCCTGCTGCGGGAGGTGTTGATCCCGGTGGGCTTCGATCGGTTTCGGCTGACGGGCGGCGAGCCACTGGTGCGATCGGATGTGGTGGAAATTGTGGGCGCGATCGCCGCGTTGCCCGCAACTCAAGATTTATCGATGACGACCAATGGCTTTCTCCTGGCGGATTTGGCCCAGGATTTGTACGATGCGGGACTGCGACGGCTGAATATCAGTTTGGACTCGCTCGATCCGGGGATCTTTGACCAAATCATTGGCAATCATGGCCGATCGCGCTGGCAACAAGTTTGGAACGGCATTCAAACCGCCCATGCAGTGGGGTTTAATCCGCTGAAGTTGAATGTGGTGGTGATTCCAGGGGTGAATGATCACGAGGTTTTGGATTTGGCGGCGTTGAGCGTCGATCGGCAGTGGCACATCCGCTTCATCGAATTCATGCCGATCGGCAATGGGGATTTATTTGGCGATCGGGGTTGGATTGATTCGGAAACCATTCGTCAACAAATCCGCCAACGTTGGGGTCTGACCGATGGTGAAGTCCTCGGCAATGGCCCCGCCGATGTATTTCAAATCCCTGGGGCACAGGGGACAGTGGGTTTCATTAGCCAAATGTCGGAATGTTTCTGCGATCGGTGTAATCGGATGCGGCTCTCGGCGGATGGATGGTTGCGGCCTTGTTTGTTGAACGAGACGGGGCAGTTGGATCTGCGGACGGCACTGCGATCGGGCGTGCCGTTGCCCGATCTGCGACGTCAAGTGGCCGAATTAGTCCTGGCCAAACCAGCGATCAACTACAAAATGCGGGAGTCCGGCACTATGGGAATGTATGGCCGGACAATGTCGCAAATTGGTGGATGAATCGACTTAGGGTCGATCAATGCGGCTGGGTGGGGTGGGTGCATCCATTGGTACGGGGCTGGATGTATCCGTTGGTGCGGGGCTGGGTGCGTGGCTCAGGCTGAATTCGATCCGCCGACCGGGGGTGACCACATTATCGGTTTGGTAGGCCGCGTAGGATTGGGGGGCAATGCCATAGTGGTGGGAAAGCATCATGGCGATGCTCCCGTATTGTTGTTCGATCAGTCGCAGTAAGCCGTAGCCAAAGAGGGCGAGTCCGCTCATTTCGCAGAGTTCTTCGAAGGCCACGAAACAGCCGTAAAGAAAGTTGGTTTCGCTGACGGGAACGTGGGTCACGGCGGCGAGCAGTTGGCCCCCGATCGCGCCGCTGATGTAGACCACGGGCGCGATGAAGAACCATTTGCGGACGCTGGGGCGAAGTTTGAGCAGGGTGGGAAAGACGATGCTGCCAACGATGCTAGCAAGGATACCGTAGGGAATCACCCAGGCGAAGTGAAAGATCCCCGGTAGATTGAAGGCATTGCGCATCGGCTGGTTGAGTTGTTCGTGAATCGACCCAAATTCATCCAGGGCGAGGAAGGCAAAGATGCCGCTGAGCAATGCCCACACCCGATCGGGTGCGCGAACGGCGCGGCGATTGTCATAGGTGATCAAGAGCAATCCGGCGTTCAAGAGGAAGAGACAAACGTTGAACAGGGTGGGCAGGTTGCGTTCACGATCGAGATTGACCATTTTGGCGGCGGCGATGATCGCATTGCTCTGGGTCAGGCAGCTGAGCGTCAGGCCGACGAAGTGCAGGATGCCAAGGATGGCAATGGCGCGGCCTAAATACCCCAAAATCCGGTGGGCGCTAAGCGTGGGTTGCGGTGTGTTCATGGATCTGGTCGATTGAGTGATTAGGTGATTGATTGGGCGGGTCGATCCGATATCCCTGACGCCTTCAGTATTAGCACGTAAGCCAAGCGGTGATTGCCATTGGGCGATTGCTGCTCTAAGCTAATTTAACTTTTTTGGGGTTGGTTAATGTGATTTAAAATACCGGCAAAGCTTTAATCCGAACGCCTGTTTCATGAAGTTCCGATCGGTTAGTGCAAGGCGGATGGTCTATCGCGCCTAGAGGACTATGTCTGAGGAGGGAGATCGCGGTGGCCCTCCGGCCACGCTTTGGGCCACAGCGATCATCCAACTCGTGCTGGAGCCGAAGCGGCGGGCCAAAAGATCTGCTGGTCAGTTGGTGCAGCGGGTGAGACAAGAAACGCCCACGTGGCCACCGATCGGCTACTGGATTTGATCGAGACTATACTGGTATATAAGTTTGGCAGCCTAACGACGAAGGAGATTGAAGCAATGTTTGGACTCAGTGAACTGAAGAAAACGCGAGTTTATCAGGAAGGTGTTGAAGAGGGCCGCGAAGAAGGTCGCGAAGAAGGTCGCGAAGAAGGTCGTGGGATGATTGAAGCAGCGCTGCAAGTGCGATTTACTCAGGTCGATCGGGCATTAGCCGCGACAATTCCGGCACTTATGGCATTGCCGCCGCTCGATCGGATGAATGTGCTGCTGAATGCTTCGCGGGAAGATTTGATTGATCGGTTCAGCCCCAAAGTCTAACGCCCGATGGCCAACCGTCGGTGGTTGACGATTGATCACTTCTGCCTAACGCCGCAATAACCAATCCCAAATCCTCAAATCACGGCGATCGATCGCAAAGCGTCAAGCCAAGACCCTATACTGGTGTAACCGTTACATTTCCTCACTTGTTTGGTGGTCTGACCCTTGGGCGTTGAACTCCGCAGCTACGTTTATATCGATCGCCTGCAACCCCAGCACGCCGCGTATCTCGGCACGGAGTCGCAGGGATTTCTGCCGTTGCCGGGGGATTGTTCGCTGTGGATTGAGATTTCGCCGGGGATTGAGATTAATCGGATGATGGATTTGGCGCTGAAGGCGGCGGTGGTGCGGCCCGGTGTGCAAATTGTTGAACGCTTGTATGGTCTGATGGAAATCCATGCGGGCAACCAAGGTGAAGTGAATGCCTCGGCGCGGGCGGTGTTGGACTACATTGGTGCAACGCAGCGGGATGCGTATAAGCCCCGGATTGTTTCAAGCCAGATTATTCGCAATATTGATGCCCACCATACGCAATTGATCAATCGATCGCGCCGGGGCAATATGATTTTGGCGGGGCAAACGCTGTATGTACTAGAAGTGGAACCAGCGGCCTATGCGGCGTTGGCGGCGAATGAAGCAGAGAAGTCAGCTTCGATCAATATTTTGCAAATCTCGGCGGTGGGGGCCTTTGGACGGCTGTATTTGGGTGGCCCGGAGCAAGAAATTAAGGCGGCGGAGCAAGGGATTTTGAGTGCGCTGGAGAATTTGCCGGGGCGGAGTTTTGAAGTGGACGCCGATCGGAAGGAATAGCCGATAGATCAGCGATCGCACCTGCGGATGTTGCGTCGGGGGGCTGAACCCTGGGCGTTATGGCGATATCAACAGCCACGATCGCTGGATTTTATGCAGATTTGCTTGCGGGGTGAGCGATTTCGGGGAGTGGATTGGTGCTGGGTGTGGATTTGACGGGGGCGGATTTGCGAGGGGCGAATCTGACGGGCGCGATCGTCATGGAAGCCGGTTTTCGGGGTGTGGATTTGATGTGTGTAGGATTATGGGGGTTGATCTGGGGCTAGCTGAGAGATAATCCGTAGCTTGGAGCAGCTTCTTAATTGGTGAAATAACTGATTGGTAAAAGGTTAGATCTGGGCATCTTTGAACAGAACATCAATCTTGCTAAGGATTTTATCAATGGCTAGGGAAGAGCATATTGCACTACTGCTAAAAGGCGTTCAAGTTTGGAATGAATGGAGACTGGCTAATCCTGAAGTCCTCCCAGATTTGAGTAATGTAGATCTTGACGGCATTGATCTCGTAGCAGTAAATCTAGAGAAAACAGATTTGGCGGGAGCGAGTCTCAAGAACTGCGACCTTAGATGGGCAGTGCTAAATGGTGCTATCACAAGTCAGACAATGTTTGACGGATCCAACTTAAGAGGAAGTACTCTGGACAGTTCCTCTTTTAGCGCAAAACACCCCGAAATACCTCTATGTCATAGGTTACAAGTTAGTTACAGAATTGAAGTGCTGATTTCAAAACTGAGCGCTTCAAATTTATCAGAAATTGAGATTCACAACTTTATCCAGGAGTTGGCTAGCTATGGAGCACATTCGTTCAAGTATAAACCCCTTGAATTATTGAGGGAGTTGCCAAATTCGATAAAACTTGATCCTGCAATCTCTCCACTATTGAAACCGACGCATGAGTTAGGACAAGGTAGAGGGAATATTGGGGTGAGAGGGTCACACCGCAACCGATACATAAGCCATGACCTACGCCGATCATCGACTGCAATACTTAGTCCTGAATCTCGAATTGAAGAGGCATATTATTGCCTCATAAAAAAATCTCTGGATAAATGGCACCTGCTGAGTAGTCGTGAAAAAATTCTCTGTCTGTGTAGAGTCCTGCAAGACTCGGATGATTTTCCCTCCATTTTTTCTACGCTTAAGGGATTAAAAGAAGCAAATCAAGAGAAAGATTTGCTTGTCAAGGCAATTCTAAATCTGATGAGGGCAAAAGATGTTAGAGATGATGCTGATAAAGTTTTTAATAAAGCTCACGCGCAAATTACTGAATACGTAATTAATGCTGCAAAATCTTCGCTTGAGCTAATTAATCGTACCCGTTCACAGGTTTTAATCGCAGGGATTGGTTAAGTTGAAGGTAGTAGCAAAGGCATTGGCAATTGTCGGGTGTGGGCATCAAAGACATCGGTGAGATAATCGAGGACATTGCGGTCTTGAGCTTGCAGCGACAT
>JANOQX010000230.1:0-1946 GCA_031415035.1 Cyanobacteria bacterium VAR_4_metabat_243 | reverse complement strand
TCCACGAATCGCTCAAAGATCGCACTAATCATCCCGCTCCTCCGCTGTGAATCGCTCAAACCGCTTGGTCTGATTATATCGCCTATCCATCGCGACTCAGATTGAGCAAACTGGTACAAAAGCTCACCTTAACAGGGGTAGGTTCACCGACACAATCAAAGCCATTCAGGCGATGGGAGAGCGCTTCCCACGGACTGAGCGCGTCTTTATTGAGGCCAAAGCAAACGGGGCAGCGGCAATCGACACGCTCAAAGCTAACCCAAGCTATCGGCTCCAAACGTGGCCCGTCAATCCCACCGGATCGAAGTCCGATCGGGCCTACGAGGTTGTTCCTCAGTTTGAGCGTGGTGAAGTTTTCCTGCCGAACCCGGTGGATGCACCTTGGGTAAAGCCATTGCTGAATGAATTGGAGATGTTCCCCAAGTCCGCATCAGACGATTGTGTGGACGCGATGACGCAGTTTCTAAGCCAGGTAGCCTTTGCCACACCAGCGTTTCGGATGACGCCTGTCACTTGGGGCATTTGAGTTACTATTTAACGAAGCACCTACTCTGAGGATTAAATGGGAAACCCAACAATCGACGCGCATATTCATGAAATAAATGGCGCGCGCTATGACGTAAAACTCCATGCTGTCCCAGCTAAAGGAGACCTGATCAGCTTGTACTCATTCCTTGACGATTCGACTGGAGACCCAGCGAACAAGTACTATGAGGTTGTGCAAGTACTTCACTCGTTGCATGACGTTACCGACCGGGTGCCTAACGCAACGGACGGTTCTCATTATGTCAATGTCTTTGTAGTGCCGTCCGTGGCGTTAAGTCATTTCGGGAATATGATTTGACAACCACGTTGACACCACCCAAAACCAAAAAACAAAAACCCCGATCGGCAAATAGGCCCGATCGGGGTTTTTGTTCAATACTTCAAGGCGACAACGCTTTCATTTTTCTAGGACGCCGGGGCGGTTTGGTCTTGTGTCGATTCTGGAATGCCGCTTCGAGTCTGGCTATCAGCCAAATCGGTATGCTGTCAGGCGGTGCGTCCTGCCACTGTCGGGCGATGCAAATTTTAAGCTGCCCGTCAAATCTGGGACTCCACCAAAATAAGCGGCGTACCCCGTCAGAATTATCGGCGTGGAAGTCGAAACCCTCCATCAGCTTCCATTGCTTGCCATCCACCGCAGTTTTGTGGATGTCACCGTCGTATTGGTTCACCCAAAAAGACCGACATTTAAGTTTCAGCATTAGCCCTCAAAATCAATACATTTATACTATTAGTATTCCCTCAAAAGCCTATGGGTAAACAGTTTGATGGGTCTCGCCGTGCCAGACTTGAAACAATTCGCGACGGCGCTTGGTTCCCAGGTTGCCGATCCCGATCTCGACCCAGGTCGCGTAACCATGCCATTGGTACATGCGGTCTTGTTCTGGTACCCAAAAGTAAAGGCCATTGCGCCCGGTGAACTCTACACCGAATACGGTTTCGCCACCGATTTGATACGCGATGCGGCGCAATGTTGGCGATGCTGGATAGGTCTGTGGTCTCATGCGAATTTCCTCACTTTTGATAGCCAGTTCTGTTTAGCGCGGTCAGTCAGACCGGAGCGAGTCACAAGTATTGTCGCCCCGTTTATGTGCCGCCAAAGCTCATGGGAACCACGACAGAACCGCATGAATTCGTAACCATATCGGCGAAGTATTCGGGTCATTTCTTGGTAGCGCATGGTGTCTTTGGTGGGATTATTTGCTGATAGTTTTGATTGTAGTTTGTGAGGGCATGAAATCAATTCATACCCTTTTTGCGAGCTTGGGCGACGGGGCGAGCGACGGCGAGAAGGGGCAGGGCTATTTCATTCTTATCTAGACAGTGATATGCTGGTTAACTAATCTGGCCTAAATCCGAGGGTTTCATGTCCCAACTTGCGATTGTCGAAGCCTTCTCCG
>JANOQX010000229.1:0-22840 GCA_031415035.1 Cyanobacteria bacterium VAR_4_metabat_243 | reverse complement strand
AATACATCTGTACCGCCACCGCGCGTTTCAATTCGCGTGGGTCAGGGTTGGATGCAATCAACTCAGTCAGATCGTCCGCCATGAAAATACCGCCTGGAAGTACCCCTCTATATTCTCATAAGTCAGATCGGATTGCTATATATCCAGATTGAAGTCGGCGATCGATCGATTGACCAACGATTGAAAAATCTATTCTCGTAGGAGTTATTTCAATTTCGATCTTATCCACCCGCTATTTGTCAACTAAACGACCTCACTTTTACCTCGAAAAATCCATTCTCGCAAGACTGATTTCAATTTCGATCTTATCCACCTGCTATTTGTCAACTAAACGACCTCACTTTTACCTCAGTAATTTACGAAGTCAATCTGTGGCTTCAGCTACTCAATAAGTCTCAAAACAATAAATTTAAAAGTTTTTATGCTACTCATCTTTCCTCGTTTTGGCCTCATTTACGTAAAATGTTGCCGATTGGCACTATTGACTAAACTTCAATATGGAAAGCAGTTTCGGGGGTTATTTTATTAAATTTAGCAAATTATCTCAGTAATAAATTCGCTGTCTTGAGTTAAATCGATTACTTCTGCTATTTCGCAAAAACAGGTCATTTAATGAGGTTAGAGTTGCCATATTTGAAAAGAGTCGGTATAACTTAAACAAGTCAGTCAGGGCGCACTCCAAAATCTCGGTTTACCCAAAACATGCATTTTTTGTTTTGGTTGATGGAGATTTCCGCGAATGCGGATGCATATTCAATTCCGTTACAAGACCGATCGAATGCTCAGATTAGCGCTGATCTGGGGATTCGATTCCTACGAAATTGTGATTATCGAAATCTTTGGAGGTACGCTGAATGATGCAACCTACTGCCGATCGCTACGATTATCAACTGCGGATTCAAGTTCCGCTGCATACTCGCGATGCATTGCTACTGTCTTATCTCAGGCAGTCGCAGCAGCATCCGCTCATGCCGCACCGCGATATGGTGCTAGTGGCGTTACGCTGCTATTGGCTACCAGTTGCCTACGATCGACAGATGCCAAATAACGAGCATTTATCCGATCCGGGCTTCAAACATTTAGTGAGAAGCGCGATTGCTGAACTGCGGGGACAGGCGCAGTCGCTGCATCAGCACTTCCTCGCTGATCGCCCCGGTCAGCCTAACCGTAGACGCAGAAAGCGCCGTTAATTAGTCAAACGCATGGGACAGTTTTTCGATCGCACACGGGACAGTTGATTTCTTGGACATTTCATCAGTTGCTAGCACAGGGAAATCACGACAGTTGAACGCTTATCAGCCAATGCTAGCACTGTCAGATTAATCAAGTTTTATCACTGAAAGAGGTCAAAACGGCACGACTATCGATCACTACATGGAATCTTGAATGCCCCATTGGGGGAGGGGTTCTGTGTGCTGGATAGCATGGAATCGTGTGCCCTTTTGGCAGGTTGACCAACACAAAAATGGAGAATGCTATGTCTACGACTACGCATCATGTCGGTTTTGATATCCGACAACAGATTGACTTTGACCATTCAGGCCGTACTGCCTGTCCTGCCTGTACTCAAGACGGCAAGGCTAAACAGAAAAATCTCAGCGTTGATTTGGACACAGGAGGCTATCGTTGTTGGCGCGGCTGTACAGCAGACCAGATCCGTAGCGCGATCGGCCAGCCAAAACCACTATCTGGCAATGGCTTTAGCGATCGAACACCGAAGAAACCCACAACTGTATCAAAACAAGCCGTTGAGAAAGCGATCGCCCATTTGCAAACATCACCGGAAGCCTTGGATTGGCTCCGATCACGTGGCTTCACCCAGGAAATGATTGCTCATTACCGCATTGGGTTGGCCGATTGGCGGGATTCTCACCCATCGATCGCTATCCATATTCCAGTCAAAGAATCCTTCTACCGCAAACTCCGAATTACACCTTGGCTAGATCACGACCTCCCAAAATGGAGTCAGTATGGCGTTCCCACCACAATTTTCACTACCTATTCTCCCGACAATCCTACTGCCACTTGGTTCTGCGAAGGCGAATGGGATGCCATGCGACTCGGTTGGCTAGCACAACAGCAAAACGCAAAAGTTGTTGTCTGTTGTTCAACATCCGGCTGTGGGGCTGTCCCCTCGATCGAACAACTCAATCAACTACCTGGAGAGGTTCTCATCTGGTTCGATCGGAATGACACCCCCACCAAAAGCGGCATTATTCCCGGTGATGAAGGGGCACACAAATTCGCGCAGGCATTGGGCGATCGTGCCCGCATTGCCCAAGTTCCTATGCCAGAAGATTGCAACATCAACGGCTGGGATATCTCCAACGCTTTGGATGCGGAGTTTACTTGGGCCGACTTTGAACAGGCCGCAGAGAAAGCAATTCAGCCAGAATTTCTGACCCCGACCGACACGATCGAACACCAACTCACAGAAATTCTAGAACAGGCTAAATCCCCTTTCCATCAGGATTTAGCGCTGATGAATTTATCCAAAAAGCTGGGTATCCCCTATCGCGATTTAGACACCCTGGCCAAATCACTCAAAACCACGATCGACACCCAGGACACCCAAACTACCGCAGCCGAGAACCTCCGATCGCTACTCACCACAAAGCCAGTCCAATTCGACTTGACCCATTATCTCGAACCTTGGTTTGCCGATATTTTACTGAAGACAGCCAGGGCCATGCCCACAGCTCCAGAATTCCTATTCACAACATTACTCCCTGCTGCGGCCAGTCGGGTTGGAACCGCCGCGCAAATCGTGATCAAACCCAGCGCCAACTACAAACAACCGATGGTGTTCTGGAGCGCGATCGTCGCCCAATCCGGCAGCATGAAAACACCCGCTCAACGAGTCATCATCGATCCACTCGTCAACCTCGAAAAGGATGCCCACGAGGTCTATCAAGCCGATCTCGAAGCCTACGAATGTCGAAAAGCATCAGGCGAATCCGCCCAGAAGCCCATCCGCAAACGCTATCTCACCAAGGATTCCACCGTCGAAACCTTGCAACGGATTCACAGTGAAAACCCGCGCGGGTTGCTCTATTACCGGGACGAACTCGCCGGAGCCATCAAAGTCCGGAACCAATATCGGCGGGGTTATGGAGCCGATGAGGAAGTTGAACTGGATCAGTGGAATGGAGCCGCAGTGTTAGTCGATCGGGCCGATAAATCCATCTGCTTACCGAAGTCTGCCGTCTGCCGGACTGGATCAATTCAATGGGAAGTCTTGGGCGAGTTGATGGGCGATCACCGGGATTTTAATGGCGCTTGGAGTCGTTGGTTATTTTGTGCTGCCGATGCCCCAACTCGCTATTTAGATATTGATGAACAGCCGGATACAGGCATCAGCGATGCACTTTCCTGGCTATATGGCGCATTGGAAAAACTACCCAAAACAGACTATTTCCTTACCCCAGCAGCGGGTCAACTGTTTGAAACTTGGCAACATCAGTTAGTCGATGCTCAACAAACGGAAACGGCATCGGGCTTAGTGTACGTCTATCCGAAAATCGAAGCCTACACATCGCGATTAGCCCTATGGCTTCACATTGTGAATGCCACTTTGCGTGAACAACCGCCGACACAATTGATTGATGCCGCGACAATGGAGAAAGCGATCGAGCTTGCGGCCTACTATCTCTGGCAACATCGCCTTATTCATACACACAATTCACCAGAGTCCGGTCTGGCATCAGTTGCGCTGAAAGTTCAGAAGTATGTCGAGCGGGTGGGCGAATCCACCGCATCCAAACTCAAAAGCGGCGTCCGGGCCTTGCGAAATATGGCCGCCGCACAAATTCGTGAGCTGATGAAAACTTTGGCAAACACCGGGTATGGTCAGGTTCAAGGTGAAGGTGCAGAGATGAAATATACCGCCATGCCACCGCCGAAAATTGACATAAATGACGTGGAATTGACTCGATCGTCAATCCCTACACCTCAAGCAGCACAGGCAGTTTCACTGCAAGTTGACGTAATTGACAATGCTGAAATTAGATCACACAGTGCAGAAGTAGTTTTATGCCCTGAAGTCTCCCTTCAAGAAGGAACCCCGATCGAGATTTGGTTTAAGCAGCGTTGGTTGCCCGCGACTTATTTGCGATCGCTCACCCATTCCGTCCTATCCCACCTGAGCGGAAAACTCGATGACGGCCACCAGGTCAAACTGTCGATCACGGATGCCGTCCTCCAATCCACCTTTCAAATTGCGTCGGCGTATCGAGTCGCACTCGCTGATATCCGGATTTGTCCACAAACAGAATGATTGGCTCAATTAGTTGGTGGATCCGACAATTGAAATCTTGATGCATCGATGCCCCGGAGGAACCTGTGAACCAGATTCAGTTCGATTTCATTGACAAACACGAAGCCGCAAAACTGCTCAAAATTCATCCCGGCACCCTGAATCGTTATCGCCAGGAAGGGAAGTTGGTCGAGGGCGTCCATTTTACCCGCCTCAGTTCTCAGACGATTCGCTACAACAAAGCCTTGTTGGAAGATTGGGTCGCCAATCAAGACGACCCATGTGCCCACCGCCGCGCGATCGAGGTTTTTATCACCTCACTCCTCGGCAATCAATCCAAAAAACGCACCTCATCCCATCAAGTCCGGTAAACGCGGTCGGCCTTGGACATTTCCGGCATAGTCCCGAAACAAGGTCTGAATATCATGCCCCGTCATCTCGGCGATCATCGCTGGATTCATCCCCATATCCAACGCATGGGAAATCAAGGTGCTCCGGGTTGTGTAGGGTTTGCGATAGTCCACCCCAACCCTGGCCAAGATCGATTTCCAAGCGCGATTGCGAAAATTGTGGTCATCGATCGCGTGGCCCTTCGGCGCAGGGAAAACCAGATCATCTGGTTTCGTCGTCACGGGCTTGCGGGCAATCAGCAGGGATTGCAACCGTGGGGTGAGCGTGACAAATCGGGCGCGATTATTTTTGACCTCTTTGCGATGCCCCCGGCTAAGACTTTCCCCAATCCAAACCACCGAAGCATCATCATTCAAGTGCGCCCAGCGTAGGCCGATCGCTTCTCCCGTCCGACAGCCCGTTGAGAGCAAGAACTCGACGTAATCTGCGTAGTGGGCGTAGTACCGATCGTTCTGAAACCCATCCATAATTTTCGTGATCTCCTCTTTATTGAAAGGTTTTGCCTTTTGGCGGGGCGGAACGCGCAATGTTTCCAGAACGGCACCCCAAGGATTTATCTCAACAAACTTTTGCTTGATACCCCAGTTCCAGCAGGCCCGCATCAAGATGATCCGCTCCTGGAGAGTGGCCGGGGCCAAAGTTTTCGCCAAACTTTCTTTGAACCGCTCGGCATCGAGGTCGGCGATCGTGGCCACGGATTTATCTTTGAAGAACTGCTTAATATGGCCCATCAGCGCATCGTACTTAATCAAGGTCTGCTTGTAGACCACCTTGGCCTTGTGCTTGATGAACTTCTCAAATAGCTCGGCCACCTTGATTTGGCTTTTGAGCTGCTGCTCTGGTTTGTACTTGGCCAAACTTAGATCGAAGTTACTAGTTGCCATGTCGCCTTCAATCATCCTGGCCTTGCCTTCGGCAACGGTGCGATTCAGCTTGCCGTCGGGCAACCCCAGATAGAGGAAATAACGCTTACCCAAATAGCTCCAACACAGTCGTAGCCGCTCTTTGAAGACCTGAATGACCACTGTGCCCTTCGAGGCTTTGCGGCGGGGGACTTGTTGCGAATCGGCCTGAGTGGATTGAGATACGATTTCGGGCGATCGGGCGATCTTGGAACTGACCATAGAACCTCCTGGGAAGGCTGAAATAGTTGGTTTTTCAGTATCGCAATCGTATCTCAATTCTTGTTTGAAACTGTTTCAGGGTGTGTCAGGTTGAGATACCTTATTGAGAATAGGGGGTCGAAATGGGGGTTGATTTAAAACGACGAAACCCAGGCAGTGCCTGGGTTTCAACTAATGGACGCAGAGGAACTCGAATCCCCGACCCCTACCATGTCAAGGTAGTGCTCTAACCAACTGAGCTATGCGTCCGCACTGAACGCTAGAGTAACACGAACAATTGGCAAAAGGCAAACGTTGAGTCAAAGCCTTGATCGGTGGGGTAACTGACCGCCGCCACCGCCATGCCGCATTGCGAAAGCGTTACAAAATTCGGCACAAACGTAAAAAACCTTGAAGAATAGTCGCAAAACCCGAGGACTTGAATCAATAATCCTAAGAGGTAGTCAGCTACTCGCCGTCTGCACCGATCGGGCCGCACTAATCTTTTTGGGAGATCCTTTGTGAATTCACATACACCGCCCATGTCCCAGCCCTCAGCCCAGTCCCGCGATGATTTCAGTGACTACGTTGCGCATTTGCACGTCCACATGGGGTTGCAGTCGCGCAAACTGACGCGGCCCCTGGTCTATGGCGGCGATAGCTGCGACCAGCTCTTGCAGCAAACCCAAGCCACGGTCGAAAAACAAGCCTCCCGCAACGCCTAAAAGTCCCTACAATAGAGCAGCCATTGCGGAAGAAATCAGGTTATGGATACATCTAGCATTCAAGTTCGGGTTCAGGCGATCGAAACGCAGCGAGAATTTTTGGTGAAATTGTTGGAGCGGCCTGACCTGGGGATGCTGAGCATCGATGTGACCCAGGCGATCGAAGAAATGGACGAGCTGATCGCCGAGTTTAAGCAGACCTTCCCCGCGTCGTAGGAGCGGGTCATGCAGGCAAAAATGCGACTGGGTATCCTGGCCTCCGGCACGGGCAGCAACTTTGAGGCGATCGCCAGTGCGATCGCAAATCAACAGCTCAATGCCCAAATCCAAACTCTGATTTACAACAATCCCGGTGCAGGCGTCGTCCAGCGCGCCGATCGGTTCGGCGTGCCACACCAATTGCTCGACCATCGGCAGTTTGAGCGTCGGGAAGATTTGGACGCGGCGATCGTGGCAGCCTTGCGGGCGGCGGATGTGAATTGGGTGATCATGGCGGGTTGGATGCGGATTGTCACGCCCGTTTTGATCAATGCCTTTCCCGATCGACTACTAAACATCCATCCCAGTTTGCTGCCGAGCTTTCGGGGCATCCGGGCGGTGGAACAGGCCCTGGCGGCGGGCGTCAAGATTACGGGCTGCACCGTTCATCTGGTGGTGCCCGCAGTCGATGCGGGCGAAATCATCATGCAGGCGGCGGTGCCCGTGTTGGCCGATGATACGGTGGCCAGCTTGCAGGCAAGGATTCACGCCGAGGAATACGTGATTTATCCTCAGGCGATCGCCCGTTGCGCCGATCGGGTCAGCACCTAGCAGAACCATCACAAAATGCCAACGGTAATTGCGGAGAAACCCGCGAACTTTGCGATTACTTTAAAATCTACGTCTAAAGATGACCGAAAAAGCCGATCTTTATCCTCCCTAAGATGGATGTAGATTCACGGGCTTCCTGCGATTATAGATACAGATTGAGAAGCTAATTGTCTAGCACAAAAGCAGTCCAAACCGGGTAGGGGCTGCTTTTTTATTCCCTATTTTTATACGAATAAATAATTAAGCTGCCATTCCGGCCTGAGAACCTGCGCCGTTCGCTGGCCAAACGGCACAGGTTCAGGCACAATCAAGGGCTGTAGCAGTTTGAAACGTTGGGCGCGCTTGGCATGGATCAGATTCCGCAGCTTTTGGTCAATGGGATTTCGTTGGGGAGCATTATTGCCTTGGCGGCGGTGGGGCTGACGCTCACCTTTGGCATTTTGCGGTTGTCGAATTTTGCCCATGGGGACTATATGACCCTGGGGGCGTATCTAACGTTTGTGTTCGATACGCTGTTATATCGGGCGTTTCAGGTACAGCCGTCGAATATTGTGGCGACGTTGGCGATCGTGGCGTTGGCGATCGCTCTATCGACGATCGTCATGATTGGCTATGCGCTGCTCTGTGAGCAATTGCTGTGGAAACGGATGCGGGCGAAACGGGCAGATTCGACAACGCTGGTGATTTTGTCGATCGGGCTGGCGCTGTTTATGCGGAATGCGGTGCTGTTGGTTTGGGGGGCGGGGCTTCAGCGGTATCAGGTGCCCGTGTTTGATGCCTGGAATATCTTGGGTGTGCGGATTCGGGTGTTTGATATTTTGGTGACGGTGATGGCGATCGCGGCGATCGCGGCGATGCATTATTTGCTGCAAAACACCAAGATTGGCAAGGCGATGCGGGCCGTGGCCGATGACATTGATCTGGCGCGGGTGACGGGGATTAATGTCGATCGGGTGGTGATGTGGACGTGGATTTTGGCCGGGGGGCTGACGGCGTTGAGCGGCAGTATGTTCGGGCTGGTGGAGGCGGTGCAGCCGAATATGGGCTGGTTTTTGATTTTGCCACTGTTTGCGTCGGTGATTTTAGGCGGGATTGGCAATCCCTACGGCGCGATCGTTGGGGCGTTTATCATTGGGATAGCGCAGGAGCTTTGTACGCTGGTGATTCCGGTGGAGTATAAGACCGGGGTGGCGCTGCTGATTATGATGAGCGTGCTGTTGGTGCGGCCCCAGGGATTGTTCCGAGGGACGATGTAGCTTGAAAATGCCGACACCCTGCGCAAGGCCCGGTGGGATTGACGGCGCAGCGGACGAGGGCGGATTGGGCGTTGAATTTGCAGGTGGCGTCGCCGATCACCCAGTGGCCGTTGATCAGGGTTTGTTCGGTGGGGCGTTCTGAGGTTTGGACATAGACCGCCATTTGGTGTAGCCGATAGCGACCGGATTTGAGCTGGTAGCGGTGTCGCCGTTCGAGGACGGTGTAGGTTTGGCCGTCGAAGTCGAAGTAGGAACCGGGCTGGGTCGTCCAATCCAGTTCGATCTGACCCAAAAACCGTTGGGGATGGGTCAATATCACCTCAGCGGGAACTGCGGGTTGCTGCATAACTTTGGGGTCGATATCGGCGATCGGGTTTAGGGTTGGGCGGCGGGATAGCCATCCCAGGGATTGACTTCCAGTTGGCCGTTGGGATTGAACACCACTTTGAAGCGGGCAAAGGTGCCGTCGGGATTTTGGTCGAGGCTGCCTTCCTTGCCGCCAATGCTGCCGATCGGGGTGTCGGCTTTGGCGTTGCTGGAGGTTTGGTCGTAGGCGGCGTAGTCGATCACTTGGCCTTCGCCATCGACCCGCACCGAGTAGGTGAGCTTTTCCTTGAAGGCGACGCCGTTGGGGGCAGTCCAGGCTTGGTCGAGTTTGTCATAGAGCTTGGGTTGCAGTTCGACGAGCTTCGCCCGTTGACGGATTTCGCCGCCGCCGCTAACGGGCGTCGTTGCGGGGGTCGCCGCTGCCGTGGGTGATGGGGCGGGCGTGGCGCGGGCAACGGGCGAAGCCGCTGGGGTTGCAACGGTCGTTGCCGCTGCGGTGGGGGCACCGATGGTCTCCGACCGACCGGAGGTCATCGGCACGACGCGCACCGCCCCTTGGGGCGTGAATTCGGCCCGGAAACTGGCGACGGGTTCCTGGAAGTCGCTGCCGGGGACGGGGTTGTAGCGCAGTTGGGGCAATGGCGTTTGATTCACCAAATCCTGGGCCGCAGTATTCTCCGGGCGGTAGTCCAGGATCTTGCCATCCTGCCCCAACATCACCTCGTAGCTCACGGTTTCCGCCACGGGGGTGGCCGCGTTGAAATTGGTTTGGAGCTGCTGTTCGAGCGTGGTGCCAAGCCGCTTTAGCTGATCGGGATCGGTGATTTTGGTGGTCGCGATCGGGCTGGCGCTGGCCGTCGGGCTGGGACTAGGTGTGGCGCTGGTGATCGGACTGGCCGTCGGACTGGCACTGGGCGAAGGCTTGGGGCTGACCAGTGGATCACCCGTCGGAGGGGCCGAGGCGATCGGCGTGGCACTGTAGGTCAAGTCATTCGGCTGCTTGATCTCAGGCACGGGCATCGCGGCAAAGGCCATGGCGGCGAGGGCCAAGCTGCCCAGTCCAGCGGCAAAGGGCACCGCTTGCTTACTCATCGGCTCGCGGGCGGCAAACTGCTTGGATGCAGGCTTCAGGCCCAGCGACCATTGGGGCAAGGTTTGGTTGTCGGCGATGAATTGGTCGATCGCTTCCACCAGGTCAAAGAGTTGAACGGTATTCAGATTAAGGGTTTGGGGCGTGCCCGCTTCGGGGGTGAAGGTGAGCTGGTGTTGATCCGTGCCCATGCGATCGATTTGCACCGTGTGATTGGCCGCATCAGCGGCGGGGACGCGCACCCCACTCAACACTTCCTGGGCATAGAGACTCGTCGTCGCGATCAACCCTTCAAAGAAGTCCTTGCCGCCGCGCAACACGGGCTGCCCCATGAACCGACATTCGGCATTGGTCAGCATCGACAGCACGGGCCGCAGGTCACCCGCCGTGGCATCGCCGAAGCCTTCCAGGGCCAACGTGCAGTTGGGCAAGCTATATTGTCGCTGAATCGTCATGCCACTTCTCCATCAAACAAACTAATCCACAAACGCTGCATTCCGGCAGTGCCCGTACAAAACAGCAGGCGCGTCAGTTGCTCCAGGGCCAACTGATCGAGCGCACTGTCGGAATCATACAGGCCGATCGTCCGGCGGGGATTCATCCGCGATCGGAACAGCGATCGGTAACGGGTCAGATAATCTTGTAGTTGGGCCGATTGGGTCGCTGGGGCCGCCGTATCGGTCTGGGGTTGGGCCAGGACGAGTTGGCGCAGCACCACGGTCAAGCGGCGGGCCAGATTGCAGATGATCGCCGTCAGGGCCTTGGCTTCCAGGACATTCATCGGGCGGCGTTGGTTGAGTCGGCGCATCGGATTGGTGCCCCGCAGTCGCCACAGCGCGACCCGATTGCGAATAATCCCGTCGAGTTGGAGTTCTTGGGAAACGGCCAGAATCGCCTCGGCCCCGGTCAGATCAAGGGCTTCGATCGCCAACATCATCAGATCCAGGTGGGTGCGCGTGCGCCGGGGGCATTCACTATCGGCGGTGAGGACATCGGGGAGACTGTCCAGAATCAAGGGCGTGGCTGCCGTTGGGGGAGTGGGGGAGGGGGGATCTTGCATTACGCCTTCGGAAACAATCATGATTTCACGCCGATAGAATCTGCTGTTGAACTTAGGATGGGCCAGTTACGGCGATTTCTACCGGATCGGGTCGGGGCTAATGCCCGCACTAAACGCTTTCGCGCACTGGACTATGGATTGATCCACAGCCAAGCAGCATTTTACCGGAAGGATCGGGTTGGAGCGGATCTTTTTTGGGAATTGCGCCATCAGGGGGGATCGGGGCACCGCACTTTGAGAAAGTTTGGGCGGAGGAGCGAGGGAGGGACGGCTCTCCGTTATATTTATTAATGTTAATCATTGATTTTTTGACGCCCGCCTCGGTTGAGGGGATATAGGACTTATGCTGAAACGATTTCTGGCACTTGTGCTCGTGATGTTGACGACGCTGACGCTTCAGGGCTGTGTGTCCTTGGGCGGTGGCCTGAACGCATTTGCGGATGATATCGATGGCTATCGGTTCCTCTATCCCAATGGCTGGGTACAAATCAAGGTGTCGAATGGCCCGAATGGCCCGGATGTGGTGTTCCATGACATCATCGAGCAAACGGAAAATGTCAGCGTCGTGATCAACCCCGTTCCCGGACGCAAGACCCTGGCCGATTTGGGCACTCCGGGCGAAGTCGGCTATCAGCTTTCGAAGAGCGCGATCGCCCCTGAAGGATCAGGCCGCACCGCCGAATTGGTCAACGCCGTCGCCCGCGAAGTCAATGGCCACAACTACTACGACCTCGAATATCTGGTCAAGCTCCCCGACGGCACCGAACGCCGCAACCTCGCCACGGCGACCATCAGCCGGGGTAAGCTGTTCACACTCAACGCCTCCACCCCCGAAATCCGGTGGGAGGCAATGAAGGCTTCGCTCGAACGCTCCATCGCCTCGTTCTTAGTCAATTAACCCAATTTCGCAATTCTCCATTCCCAATTCGCCATTCCCCTAATGCTGCCCCGCTTTATCCTGGCATCCCAATCCCCCGCCCGTCGCCGTCTGCTTCAGCAGGCAGGCATCGAGCCGGAATGTATGCCGAGTTGGTTTGATGAGGATTCGATCGCGTTGCCGAATCCGTCGCATTTGGTCGAGAGCTTGGCGATCGGCAAGGCGTCGGTGATTGTGCAGCAGTTATTTGCCACGGGGCTGAACCGGGACGCGATCGTCCTCGGCTGTGATTCGGTGCTGGTAATCAGCGGCGAAGTCCACGGCAAACCCGCCGATCGAGCGCAAGCGATCGCCCGTTGGAAGTACATGCGCGGTCGGGTGGGGGAGCTATATACGGGTCATGTGTTGTTTCATCTGACGCCGGAGGGGATTGCCCAGAAATTGGCCCGGACGGCGATGACCCAAGTCCATTTTGCCAAGCCCACCGATTGGCAGATTGAGGCGTATGTGGCGTCGGGTGAGCCGTTGGCCTGTGCGGGTGGGTTCGCGATCGATGGCAAGGGGGGCTTGTTTGTGGAGCAGTTGCAGGGCTGTCACACGAATGTGATCGGGTTGAGTATGCCGATGTTGCGGCAGATGTTGGCGGATTTGGGATTTGATGTGACGGACTTTTGGTAGGTCGGGCTTCTACTAACCTAATGCAAGGCGAACGGCTGCGCTCAGCCCGCGATCGTCGAGGGCCGATCGGCTTCGCACATGCCCCAACCGACAAAATAGGGTAGCTGAGCGTCAGTCGTTGGCGTCGCCTCCCGTTAGGGATAGCCACCCGACGGCTCCGGATTTTTAGTATGCTATAGAGGCAGAGCTTACGGAGTCAAATCTATGAATATTGCTGTGGGCACTGATGCAACCACCCTGTTTCGCGCCGCTTACGACAATCGCTACACCTGGGATGACCAGTTTCCGGGCTACAGCGCTGATGTGACTTACCGCTGTGCGGGTACCGAATTTCACGGTAAGGCGATCGTGTCGCCTGATCCCCGCATGGGCTTCAAAGGCGAAGTCACCGGGATTGAGGATGCTGACGTACTGAAGGCTGTCCAGGGCCAACTCTGGGAAATCGCTGTCCACCGCGTCCGTCGCCCCTTTGACAAAACCCACGCGGACAACAAATTCAGCTTCGGCAAAACCGATGACACCGGAGCCGTCGAAATCTTGATGGCAGGCAAGGTTGACCACTACAAAGTGCGGAACAACGAGATTGTGCTGGTTCATCGGACAATCCACGGCAGCATCGTCACGATCAACACCACGGCCTTCTACGACACGGGCGAAGGCTGTTTGTCCAATACCTACGATTCGCTCTACCACGACGCGAAAACCGGGGATCAAGTCGGCGGCTTGCAGGACTTCACCGACACCTATGAGCAAGTCGGCACCTATCACATCCTGAATCGCCGCCTGATCGCGACCGAGGGCGATACGATGGACTTTAGTTTCACGAATATTCAGTTATTGGGCTAGTCCCGATCGCGCCAGTCACAAGTAATTTACAGGAGGACAAGATCATGGCATTAGCCCTAACGACCGATAACGTCGAAACCGTTTTGGATGAAATGCGGCCCTATTTGATGGCCGATGGTGGCAATGTGGAGTTGGTGGAGATTGATGGCCCGATCGTCAAGCTGCGGCTGAATGGCGCTTGTGGGTCTTGCCCCAGTTCGACGATGACGTTGCGGATGGGCTTGGAGCGACGGTTGCGCGAAGAGATTCCAGAGATTAACGAAGTCGAGCAAGTGCTTTAAGAGGATGTTTTAAAAGGCATCGACTGTCATATGCAGCACTCAACGATCCCCCCTAACCCCCCTTAAAAAGGGGGGAACCGTTCTTCAAATCCCCCTTTTTTAAGGGGGATTTGGGGGGATCGTGGCATTTGCGACAAGCAGTAAGACTTTTAAAACCCCCTCTAAGAACTGAAATATCGAGCGTTCCCTTCGGCTCCGCTCGATCAGGAATGAAAAAAGCGATATCTGGATGAATCATGGTTCTTCTCCGTGCCCACGAATTAACGCTCAAATCTGTCCACGATCGGCTGGGGTTCGTCCGTGGCTATGCGGATGGATTTGAGGCGTTTGAGCTGGCGGTATTGGATGAGGCGGAAGTTCGTGAGTTGTTGGATATCCGATCGCAGTTCGACCGGTATTTAGTCGAAGGTTCGGTGCTGGAAAGTCAGGTGCGGCTGTTGGCGGTGAATCCGTTGTTGCGGCTGAGTGGGTTTCATCAGGCTCCGATTACGATTCGGGTGGAGGAAGCGATGACCTCCGGTCGGTCGAAGACCATCGCGGCGATCGAACTCGCAGATTCGCGGATCACAGGCCGAATGGATTTGTTGGCGATTCGGAAGGCGCAGTCTTTGGATCAGCCTGATTTTTGGGCGTTGGTGGTCGAGTCGAAGGAAAGCGGGGCGGATGCGATGCAGGGGCTGGCCCAGCTTTTGACTTGCGCCTATGGCAGTTTGGCCCAGCAGCAGACGGTTTGGGGCTTGACGACGAATGGAATTAGTTACCGCTTTGTGCAGATTGAGGCGGGACAGCCGCCGCGCTATTGGGTGATGCCGGAGTTGAATCTGTTGGATACCCAATCGGCGAAGCAGTTACTTCAGGTGTTGAAGGCGATTTGTCAGTTGTAGAAGATAGAACAGGAAGAGAGGCGGATTCTCATGGCATTATCGCAAGCCTACCTGACGTGGGAAAAGGAAACCGAGCAGCGCGGCATCGAACGTGGTATGAATCGTCCCCGCACTGATGGAACTGCCGATCGCAGTGTCCACACCGCTGCTGCTGCAACGATCGCGGGAAGAGTTACTCAGTCAGTTTTCTGGCTAATAAATTGTCAAATAGGTCTGTAACGATTCCGACGGTAGCACCCGCAACTTCTGCGCCTGCAAATCTAGCTCCAACCCCAACATCTCCAACGGAATCACTCCCAGCAAGGCGTCCCGCCCACCGGGCAACTCCAGACATTCAAACGTGCCCTCCCGGCCACAGATCTGCAAGGTTGCATCCCGGAAAATCCGTGCCTTTTGGAGTCCCGTTGCGGTGGCGACATCCACCTCCTTGAGAACTTTCAGTCCGAGCTGCGCGATCGTCTCTGCCGGAAGACAGAGTGTCGTTGCCCCCGTATCCACCAAGACATTCTCTAAGGTTACCGATCGAATTTTCTCTGCGGGAATTACATTGTTGTCCGCCAGAATTTGATCGGCGCGATTGACGATCGTCAATGAAGTCAAAACCTTTCCCATAGCCGTATCTACCGTGTCGAGTGGCGAACTGAGAGGCTCAAACATGAGTTGGATCATTGGATTACCTCTGTTGATGAACGCAAAAGTGCCCCTAACCTTATGATTCATTTTAACTAATTTGTTCACCGCTGGCCTCTATCCCAGGGTAAAGCCGATCGAATGCCGCCAAATTATGGGACGATCGAAGGCGATCTGCCCCACGGAACTGCAAACCCATGGCCCATCCCCTATACGTTGCATTTATCTGGCACCAACATCAGCCGCTCTACAAAAGCCGCCTGGGCGATGCCGCCGAAGGCCAGTACCGCTTGCCTTGGGTGCGCCTCCATGGCACTAAGGACTACCTTGACTTGGTGTTGCTGCTGGAAAAATACCCTAAGCTGCATCAGACAGTGAATCTGGTGCCCTCACTAATTTTGCAGCTGGAAGACTATATCGATGGGACGGCGCTTGATCCGTATTTGAAAGCGGCCCTGACGCCCACTGAACAACTGACGAATATCCAAAAGGAATTCATCGTCGCGCACTTCTTCGATGGCAACCACCACACGCTGATCGATCCCCATCCCCGCTACCGCGAACTCTACGAAACCCGCCAGACCAAGGGCGAACGCTGGTGCTTTGAAAACTGGACGGATGGGGATTTTGGCGACTTGCTGGCTTGGCATAATCTGTCTTGGATCGATCCGCTGTTTTGGGATGATCCGCAGATTGCCGGGTGGTTGAAGCAAGATCGGGGGTTCACGTTGGCCGATCGGCAGCATATTTACTCCAAGCAGCGCGATATTCTCAGCAATATCCTGCCCCAGCATAAGAAAATGCAGGATGCGGGCCAGTTGGAAATCATGACGACGCCTTATACGCACCCGATTCTGCCGTTGCTAGCGGATACCGATGCGGGGCGGGTGGCGGTGCCGGGGATGCCGCTGCCGGAGCAGCGCTTCCAATGGGCCGAGGATATTCCCCGGCATTTGCGAAAGGCGAAGGAGATGTACGTCGATCGGTTTAACCGTGCCCCCCGTGGGTTGTGGCCGTCGGAGCAGTCGGTCAGTCCCGCGATTTTGCCGGATATTAGTCAGGCGGGGTTTGAGTGGATTTGTAGTGATGAGGCGGTGTTGGGCTGGACGATCGGGCATTTCTTCCAGCGGGATCATCAGGGCGCGGTGAGTGCCCCGCAGCAGCTTTATCAACCCTATCGGCTGGAGACGCCCCATGGTGACTTGGCGATCGTCTTCCGCGATCATCGGCTGTCGGATTTGATTGGCTTTACTTACAGTGGGATGAATCCGCAAGTGGCGGCGGCGGATTTGGTGACGCAGTTGCAGACGATTCGCCATAATCTTCAGGCGTTGCAGGATTCGGGGACGACCAGTTTGGATCAGCCGTGGTTGGTGACGATCGCCCTGGATGGTGAGAATTGCTGGGAATTCTACGAGCAGGACGGCAAGCCGTTTTTGGAGTCGCTGTATGGGATGTTGAGCGAAACCGACGACATCAAACTGGTCACGGTGAGCGAATACCTTGACCAGTTCCCGCCGCGTGAAACTTTGCCTGCGGACAAGCTGCACAGCGGCTCTTGGGTGGATGGCAGCTTCACCACCTGGATCGGCGATCCGGCGAAGAATCGCGCCTGGGATTTGCTTACAGCAGCGCGGCAGACGTTGGCGAATCACCCGGAAGCCACGGAGGCGGCGAATCCTGAGGCTTGGGAGGCGCTGTATGCGGCGGAAGGATCGGATTGGTTCTGGTGGTTTGGGGTGGGGCATTCGTCGAACCAGGATGCGATGTTTGACCAGTTGTTCCGTGAGCATTTGATGGCGTTGTATCAGAGTTTGGGCGAGCCGATTCCGGAGAATGTGAAGCAGCCCGTCGAAGCCCACACCGATCGGGGCAATCACCTGCCCGAAGGCTTTATCCATCCGTTGATCGATGGTCGCGGCGATGAGCAGGATTGGGATCGGGCCGGACGGCTGGATCTGGGTGGAGCGCGGGGCACGATGCACCAAAGCAGTCCGATCCAACGACTGTGGTACGGCGTCGATCACCGCAATCTCTACCTCCGACTGGACTTCAAAGCCGGGGTTAAAATCGGTGAGGAAGTGCCGCCGGAGTTGAATTTGCTCTGGTACTACGCGAACAAAACGATGCACAACAGCCCGATCGCCCTGGCCGAAAAGCCCACGACTGGCCCGATCGATTACCAATACCACCACCATTTGGGCGTGAATTTGCTGACGGGGACGGTCTGGCTCCAAGAAGCGATCGACAACTGGCGCTGGGAATCGCGGGGCACGCGGGCACAAATGGCCGTCGATCGGTGTCTGGAGTTGAGCCTGCCGTGGGAGGATCTGGGCATGGAGCCGGATGCCACGTTGCAGTTAGTGCTGGTGATGTCCGATGGGGGACGCTACCGCCAACTCCTGACGGAAAATGGGGTGATCAGTGTAACCATTCCCTGATTTTTCACCTTTTCGGCGTTTCATAGGGGTGATGGTATTCCCCGGCTTTTTACGATGATCATTTAGCCAATCATTACTTGTCTTTAGTCTGGGAGTCTGACGTGTTTCTGAGTGTGGTGATTCCAACCTACGATCGGTTGCCGATTCTGACCAAATGCCTCCGGGCCTTGGAAGATCAGCAATATGATCCGCTGGTGATTGCGGGCTATGAGGTGGTGGTGGTCGATGATGGTTCTAGTGATGGGACGATCGCATGGCTGCAATCGCATTCGGCCGAATTTCCCCATGTCAAACTGCTGGAGCAAGCCCATTGTGGCCCTTCGGCGGCGCGGAATTTGGGGGTGGAGCAAGCCACGGGCGACACGATTATTTTCATTGACAGTGATTTGGTCGTGACGGGTGGGTTTTTGCAGGCCCATGGGGAAATGCTACGCCAAGGCCAACAGGACTTCGGCAGCGATCGCTTCTTCACCTATGGTCGCGTGATCAATACCGCTAATTTCGAGGAGCCAACCGCAGAACCTTACAAAGTCACGGATTTTTCGGCGGCGTTTTTTGCTACTGGAAATGTGGCGATCGCGAAGCATTGGCTGATCGAAGCGGGGTTGTTTGACAAGGGATTTCAGCTTTATGGCTGGGAGGATTTGGAGTTAGGCGTGCGGCTGAAAAACCTGGGGCTAAAATTGCTCAAGGTGCCCGATGCCGTCGGCTACCATTGGCATCCCGCGTTTACCCTCGAACAGATTCCCAAACTGATCGACCAAGAAATCCAACGCGGTCGCATGGGCGTATTGTTTTATCAAAAGCATCCCACCTGGGAAGTGCGGATGATGATCCAAATGACGATCCTGCACAAATTGCTCTGGGGTATGCTCTCCGTGGGCGGTCGGTTGAACGAACGCACCATGGCTCCATTTTTGCAATGGTTAATCGATCGGGGAAAGCCGGGACTGGCGCTAGAGGCCGCGCGGATTTTCTTGAATTGGTATAACGTGCAAGGGGTTTATGCGGCTTATGCGGCGGCCCGATCGAAGTAAACCCGTTGATTGCAGCAATTACGATCCCCCTAAATCCCCCTTAAAAAGGGGGACTTTGAATCCGGTTCCCCCCTTTTTAAGGGGGGCTAGGGGGGATCGACAACTGTCGCATCCCACCCCGATCGAAGTAAACCCGTTGATTGCGTCAATTGTGATCCCCCTAAATCCCCCTTAAAAAGGGGGACTTTGAATCCGGTTCCCCCCTTTTGTTGGCGAAGCCTCTCCGAAGGAGTTAGGGGAGCTAGGGGGGATCGACAACGGTCGCATCCTGCCCCTGTTGTTGATTGGCTGAAGTTGTGTGGTGTTGTTCCGTGCCATATTCCATTTCCGCATCCTGAAACCATGTCACAGCGTTTGATTTTCGAGACATTTCACCAAACCTTGAGCCGGGGATTTGACCCCCACGATCGGGTCATTGTCGTCACCGCCGCGCCGCATCCGCCCCACTATTGGCAGGTAACACACCAATTTGGCGCAGGGATTACGGGTCAGGATGATGCGCCGATCCGCTTAGCGGATTTTGATGCGCCGTCGCAGTCGAGGCTCCATACCGTAATCACCACAGGGAAGGCCCTACACCAGGATGCCGTGATTTGTCTGCCGCTGTTGGTCGATCGGCTCTGTCTCGGTGCGGTGTATCGCGAATCCCACTTGGATGCGCCCCAAATCGAACTGTTCGAGGGGATCTGTCAGCAAATGGCGCTGTCACTGTATTACCAACAGGGGGGCGATCGACTAGCGACACATTTTACGGAACCGACGACGCTGAAGGCGTTGCCGCTGATGCTGACGCATGAGCCGCCGCTCTCCCGTACCTTCCAGCAATTGGTCGAAAATGCCAATGATGTGATTTTTATGATCACGATCGAGGGGCAGTTTACCTACCTATCGCCGCAGTTTCACGATCTCGTGGGAGTCGCACCCGAGGGCTATCTCAACCAGTCGTTTGCGCAGCTTACCCACCCCGAAGACTTGCCTCGCGTCTATCAAATGCTCAACTTCCAATTGCGCCATCGTGAACAGGCGACGGAATTTGAGTTTCGGCTGCGGCGGGCCGATGGCAGCTACATTTGGGCCGCCGCGAGCAATTCCGCCCCGATCGAGGATGCGGATGGCAATTTGATCGGATTCCAGGGCATTGTGCGGGACATCAATACCCGCAAAACCGACGAGCAAGCCCTCCGACAGACCCAAGAACGATTGCAATTCCTGATCGCCACCACGCCTGCAATTATTCACAGCGTCAGTTTGCAGCCGGATACGGCGGGGCTTGGGGCACAGGATATTTGCTTCATCAGTGAGAATGTCGAAACGATCCTGGGCTACAAAGCCAGCGACGTGATGGGGAGTGTGGGGAATTGGTTTCAGTGGGTGCATCCCGACGATCGGCCCCAATTGGAACAAACCTATGCGGAGACGATCGCCAACCGGGGTCAATTTCAAGCTGAATATCGGTTTCTGAATCAACAGGGTGAGTATCAGTGGCTTTATAGTGCGATCAAAGTGCTGGTGAACGAAGCGGGTCAGCCGATCGAGGCCGTGGGCTACACCGCCGACATCACCCCGCGCCGACTGGCCGAAGACCAACTGCTCCAAACCAATAATCAACTGCTGATTAGCAATGCCGAATTGGCCCATGCGACGCGTTTGAAGGATGAATTTTTGGCGAACATGAGCCACGAACTGCGGACGCCGTTGAATGCGGTGCTGGGGATTTCGGAGGCGATGTTGGATGAAGTCTATGGGCCATTGAGTCAGCAATATCGCAAATCGATCAAGATCATCGAACAGAGCGGCCAGCATTTACTCGAACTGATTAATGACATTCTCGACTTGGCCAAAATCGAAGCGGGTAAATTGGAAATCCGGCCCAGCCAAACCTCGCTCAAGCATCTCTGCGAATCAAGCCTGTGTTTTGTGCGGCAAATTGCGATCAACAAAAACATCCAACTGCTGCACCACGACACCTATGGACCCAACTGCATCGAAGTCGATGAACGCCGGATGCGCCAAGTACTGATCAATCTCTTGAGCAACGCCGTAAAATTCACCCCCAACGGCGGCACAGTGGAACTCGTGGCCCAGTACGATGCGACCCAGCAACAATTTGCCTTCCAGATCCGGGATACGGGGATTGGCATCGCCGCCGCCAACCTGGCCCAACTGTTTCAGCCATTTATCCAAATCGATAGCAGCCTGAATCGCCAATTCTCCGGTACCGGATTGGGCCTGACCTTGGTGAAACGGATTATTGACCTGCATCGTGGCACGATCACCGTGGACAGTACCGAAACCGTGGGGACTTGCTTCACGATCGCCCTGCCGATCGGCCAATTCAGCCCCTGCGTCGTCGGCCTATCCCCGATCGCCGAAGTCCAACCGATTAAAGTCCTGCATCCCGAAGCCCCGCGAATCTTGCTGGCCGAGGATAACGCGATGAACATCGAGATCATGACCGACTATCTCAACGCCCAGGGCTACGAAGTGATCGTGGCAAAAAACGGGATCGAAGCGATCGCCCTGACTCAGCGCCACCAACCCCAACTGATCCTGATGGATATCCAAATGCCTCGAATGGACGGACTCGAAGCCACCCGCCAAATCCGCCAGGACAGCCAATTCGCCCATATTCCGATCATTGCCCTCACCGCATTAGCAATGCCCGGTGACGCCGATCGGTGCCGCGAAGCCGGAGCCAACGATTACCTCGCCAAACCCGTTAAACTAAAACAACTGGCCGCCGCCGTCGAGCGACATCTGGCCGCTTACGCCTACTAGCATTGACCCATCATGTTTGACCGATCGCTCTCGACTATTGTGAACGGTTACGCCCAAGGTTGGTTCTTAATGGCCGACGAGGATGAGGGCTTGGGCTGGTATCGCAGTCAAGAGCGGACGCTGATCCCGCTCGACGATCGGTTCCGCTACCCCAAATCGCTCCAGCGCGTGCTGAACCAAAACCGCTTCGAAGTGGCCATCGATCGGGATTTCGAGGCAGTGGTGGCGGGCTGCCGCGATCGGGAAGAAACCTGGATTTCCGACGAACTGCAATCGATTTATCTCGACCTGCACCAAGCCGGGTGGGCACATAGCTTCGAAACCTGGCAAGGCGACCAACTCGCCGGAGGGATTTTGGGCCTCGTGATCCGGGGCGCATTCATCGGCGAATCGATGTTTTTCAACATCCCCGAGGGATCCAAAGTCGCGATGGTGAAGTTAGTTGAGCATTTGCGGCGTCGGGATTTTACGCTGTTTGATGCCCAGATGATGAATCCCCATCTGGAGCGGTTTGGGGCTTATGTCGTGGGGAGTGGAGAATATGATGCGTTGTTGGAAGGGGCGATCGATCGGGCTTGTGCGTTTTGTTAGTGGGAGACCCTTTCCGCTGCATGACTGGCAATAATTGTACATGAACCAAATTCCGGTTAACTCGGTAACCCAACAGGCGTTCATCAGGTTCAGGTATTGCACCTGGGAAATGGGTTTCAACTTCTCCGCGAACCAGGCCCGGAAGCGATCGGCCCCGTCCTCATCCACCGCCGCCACCGCTCCGAAGTGCTTGGCAATCTTCCGATCGAGTGCCTTATATCGGGCCAATACCGAAAACTACTTCAATCAACAAGTCCAGCAACTCCCCGTCGCAACGCGCTATTACACCGATATCCAGCGCCAACTCAGCGTGGTGACCGAAAGCCTTAATCGCTTCCTACAAACCCGCGAACAACTCCAAGTCCAAGTCCAAGCGGCCCAAAAAGAAGTGCCCTGGCAGCTCATCGCCCCCCATAAATCCCCCAAGCGCCGATCACTTCCACCACCCGGACGATCGTCCTCGGCAGGATTGCAGGCGTACTTTTAGGCATTGCCGCTGCGATGCTGGCCGATTAATTCCCTAGTGATTAGTTCGGCCCGACCCGGTGACGGCAAAACCACGGCAATTCCAAATTCAACAATTCCGCCGCTGCAAATTCGGTATTGATCGTTTTTCCCTGACCCCGCCATGAAATAAATTTCAAGGCTCATAGCGCAAACCCGTTAAAACGGGTTGAAGCATCCAGCCTTTTGAGTTCAGTCCGTTTCAACGGACTTGCGCTATGAGCCTCGGATTTGAATCCGGGGCGGCTGGCAGGCG
>JANOQX010000228.1:0-36734 GCA_031415035.1 Cyanobacteria bacterium VAR_4_metabat_243 | reverse complement strand
TCTACCAGACCGGACGTAAAGTCACAGAAGCCTTTAAGCAAACAATGGCAATTGTCTTCGATGATTACTTGCCGCAATGGAATTATCGGGCTGTACCGCAGACCCAATAATCTTGGATCTTATTGAATCCTCATTCCTTAGTCCGTTTCAACGGACTTGTGCTATTAGCCTTGGGTTTTCAACCCAAGGTGGTGTCGTTACGGAGTCATCAATCGAATTGGGGGCGATGGCCTCCCGCTAAAACTTGTCGTTCTGCTCCGCCACCAACCGATCGAGTTCCCCCTGCATCGTCTCTTTCACCTGCTGATGACAAGCCTGCACATAAGCCCGATCGCGCGCTGCTTCCATCCCATACCGATCGAACTTAATCGGCGGGCAAACCCTGGTGTGCATCGGCATGGGCCAGGGAATATTCGGTAATGGCCCAATCCCCAATCCCCACGGCAACCCCAAATAAATCGGAAACACCGTCGGATCAATCCCCCACAGCCACGGCATCCCCCGATCGTTCAACTGCTTCAGCCACGGGTACAAATCCGCTAACACCAGCAACGTCGAATGCGCCCCATAGGAAATCGTCGGAATAATCGGCAGGGATTTTTGCAATGCGAGTTTGATGAACGCCTGATTCTCGCCGAGACAAACCTGATGCCGCAAACTGTGGGGCCGAAACACATCCCGCACCCCACCCGGATAAATCAATACACTCGCCCCCCGATCGAGTGCGGCCAAGGCCATCTTCGGATGTGCCCGCACCGCGCCCGCCTGCGCCGCCAGCCGTCCCACTCCCGGCATCGCCTGCCACACCCGCTGATCCATCAGGCCGTAGATCAACCGATCGGGGCCAAAGCGTTGCCACCAGTCGTAGGTCATCATTGATGTATCCGGCGCGGCCATGCCGCCATTGTGCGACCCAATCAGCATCACCTGCCCGTCGTCAGGAATATGCTCCCAACCATCGGTACGAACTTGAAAATAATCGTGATACAGCCACCGACAGCAGGGCAGCATTTGGCGAATCACGGCGGGATCCCGATCGTCCAATGACCATCCCGTTAACCGATCGGGCGGGTGTAACTCGGTTCGTTTGTGTGCCTGCCAACAATCCCCGATCGCCGCCACGACCTGTGGCCAAGGCGTCGCCCAATCGCGAGGCAGTTTTCCCGGTGTCGGGCGGGCATCCATGATCAATCCTTACTAGCAATATCGGGCTAATTGATTATAGATTCCCCGCGCCGCGACTGTAAGGAAATATAACCAAATCCTACGGGGTGTAAAGAAAGCACACGTTCTCGTCGCGATCGCGCCCTCGATCAGTGGAAATGGGGTTAGATCAAGATAGCTACAGAGCCTCGCCACATTCGCGCTTCGGAGCCGTTCTTATGCCAACCATTTCCCCTGAAACCACCTACGCCTGCCTGACTAACCTCGACGAGACGAATCCGATCGATGCCAAATCCGCCGCTGAACGGCGCATCGAAAGTGCCCGCTGCCGCCAACAGGCGATCGAAGTCATCGCCGATAGTGATGTCAGCCTGCAATGGCGTGAAGCGATCGCCGATCGGTTGAATGCCGCTGACGTGATGCTCGGTATGACCGTCGTTGGGCGGAATGACGACAGCTATTAGGGGCGATCGGAATTCAATCTCAAAATGGACGAGGTGGCTGATTGAAATGCTGTCTCGTCCATTTTGTTGTGATTTAATCCTTAAGATTTTGCGGCAGATGTGACATTTTCGTTAAGACATCAGGGCGATCGGTGATCCCTGTTGGACAATCATGAATGTCTGGACGCAATTGCTGGCGTCTTAATTTGTCCACGCTTCGAACCCGTCTATTCAAGGTTGCCATGAGACCCAATTTCCCGCCCCAAGCCCAAGGTCTATATGATCCGCAGTTCGAGCATGATGCCTGTGGTGTCGGTTTTGTCGTCCAGATGCATGGCCAAAAATCCCACGCGATCGTTGAACATGGCCTGACCATTCTGCTGAATCTCGATCATCGGGGAGCCTGCGGCTGTGAGCCGAACACGGGCGATGGAGCCGGGATCTTGCTGCAAATGCCGCACAAGTTTCTCCAAAAAGTTACTGCCGCGATCGGTTTTACGCTGCCCAGTGAAGGCCAATACGGCGTGGGGATGATCTATGGCTCCCCCGACGCGGCGATTCGGGCGCAGGCGCGTCAGCGGTTTGCAGCGGCGGCGGCGAGTTTGGGGCTGAAGGTGTTGGGATGGCGGGATGTGCCGACGGATAACGATTTGCTGGGGGCGACGGCGCGGGAAAGCGAGCCGTTTATGCAGCAGGTGTTTGTCGAACGATCGGCTGATCTCAAAGACGACCTCGCCTTCGAGCGCAAACTGTTTGTCCTGCGGAAAGTGTCGTACAACGAGATTCACAAGGACGATCGCCACTGGTATCTTTCGAGCTTGTCTTGCCGGACGATCGTCTACAAAGGGATGCTAATGCCGGTGCAAGTTGGCGCATTTTACGCTGACCTGCATGATCCCGATTTTGAAAGCGCTTTGGCGTTGGTGCATTCGCGATTTAGTACGAATACCTTCCCTAGCTGGGAGCGATCGCACCCCTATCGCTACATCGCCCACAACGGCGAAATCAATACCCTGCGCGGCAACATGAACTGGATGCACGCCCGCCAGTCGATGTTCCAGTCGGATTTGTTCGGCGATGATATTAAGAAAATTCAGCCGATTATCAATATCAACGGCAGCGACTCCAGCATTTTCGATAACACCTTTGAATTGTTGACGTTGGCGGGCCGATCGTTGCCCCATGCGATGATGATGATGGTGCCAGAGCCTTGGTCCAACCATGAGTCGATCAGCCCGGAACGCAAGGCGTTTTATCAATATCACGCTTGTTTGATGGAGCCGTGGGATGGCCCCGCCTCGATCGCCTTTACCGATGGCACGATGATGGGCGCGGTGCTCGATCGTAATGGTTTGCGTCCAGGACGGTATTACGTCACCGATGATGATTTGGTGATCATGGCGTCGGAGGCCGGAGTGCTACCGATTGCGCCGGAGAAAATCGTTAAGAAAGGCCGCTTGCAGCCCGGTCAGATGTTCTTGGTCGATATGGCCCAGGGGCGGATTCTCACCGATGATGAGGTGAAGAATGACATTGTGAAAGCGCAACCTTATCAGGAATGGTTGACCCAAAATCTGGTGACGCTGGATCAATTGCCAACGGGAACGGTGATCGCCACCGATGGTGCAACGTTAGTGCAACGCCAGCAGGCGTTCGGTTACACCTTTGAGGATTTGCGGATCCTGTTGACGCCGATGGCCAAAGATGGCGTCGAAGCGGTGGGCGCAATGGGGACGGATACGCCGTTGGCGGTGCTGTCGAATCGACCGAAGTTGCTTTACGACTATTTCCAGCAGCTCTTTGCCCAGGTGACAAATCCCCCGATCGATTCGATTCGCGAGGAAATCATTACTTCCACAATTACGACGTTGGGCGCGGAGCGGAACTTGCTCGATCCGCAGCCGGAAAGCTGCCGCTTGATTGAGTTGAAAACGCCCGTTTTGACCAATGACGATTTGGCGAAGCTGAAGGCGATCGATCATCCGTCGTTCAAGTCCACCACGGTTTCCATGCTGTTCGATCCCACGGCGGGCATGGCCGGATTGGAACAAACGATGGTGGATATTGCGGCGCAAGTTGATGCGGCGATCGCGGCGGGTAGCAATATTGTGATGCTCTCCGATCGGGGCATCGACCACGACCACGCACCGATTCCAGCGTTGTTGGCGGTGGCGGGTTTGCATCACCATTTGATTCGGCAGGGGACGCGGACGCGGGTCGGCTTGGTGCTGGAATCCGGCGAACCGCGTGAAGTGCATCACTTTGCGACGTTGATTGGTTACGGTTGTTGTGCGATTAATCCCTATTTGGCCTTCGAGACGATCGCCGATATGATCGCCCAGAAGTTGCTCGTCGGTGTGGACTACGCCACGGCTTGTAAGAACTACGTCAAATCGGCAACGAAGGGCGTGGTGAAAGTTGCGTCGAAGATTGGGATTTCGACGCTGCAAAGTTATCGTGGGGCGCAGATTTTCGAAGCGATCGGCCTGAACCAATCCGTCGTGGACAAGTACTTCACTTGGACGGCGACGCGGATTGAAGGCGTGGATCTGGCAGTGTTGACGGAGGAAGTGCTGAAGCGGCATCAGCGGGCCTATCCCGATCGGGCCGTGACCAACCAAACCCTCGACGTCGGCGGCGAATACCAGTGGCGCACCGAAGGCGAACGGCATTTGTTTAGTCCGCAGACGATTCACTCGTTGCAGGAAGCCGTGCGCACGGATAACTACGATCTGTTCAAAAAGTATTCCCAAATGGTGAATGACCAAAATGAACAATGGTTTACGCTGCGAGGATTGCTGCAATTTAAGCAACGCGAATCGATTCCGATCGCGCAAGTGGAATCGGTGGAAGCGATCATGGCGCGCTTCAAATCCGGGGCGATGAGCTACGGCTCGATTTCCCAGGAAGCCCATGAAGCCATGGCGATCGCCATGAACCGGATCGGCGGCAAGTCGAACACGGGCGAGGGCGGCGAAGATCCCGAACGTTACACCTGGACGAACGAGCAAGGCGACTCGAAAAATAGTGCGATTAAACAAGTCGCATCGGGCCGCTTCGGCGTCACCAGTTTGTATCTCTCCCAAGCGCGCGAACTGCAAATCAAAATGGCCCAGGGCGCGAAACCCGGTGAAGGCGGGCAGCTTCCGGGTAAGAAAGTCTATCCCTGGATTGCGAAAGTGCGACATTCCACTCCCGGAGTTGGTTTGATTTCGCCGCCGCCGCACCATGACATTTATTCGATCGAGGATTTGGCCGAATTAATCCACGATTTGAAAAATGCCAACCGGGCCGCTCGGATTAGCGTGAAGTTGGTTTCGGAAGTTGGGGTGGGCACGATCGCGGCAGGTGTCGCGAAGGCCCATGCCGATGTGGTGCTAATCTCCGGCTTCGACGGTGGCACAGGCGCTTCGCCGATGACTTCGATTAAGCACGCCGGACTGCCTTGGGAATTGGGTCTGGCCGAAACCCACCAAACCTTGGTGCTGAATAATCTCCGATCGCGCATCGCGGTGGAAACCGATGGCCAAATGAAAACGGGCCGTGACGTGGTGATTGCGGCGATGTTGGGCGCGGAGGAATTCGGTTTCTCCACCGCGCCGTTGGTGGCGTTGGGCTGCATTATGATGCGCGTTTGTCACCTGAACACCTGCCCCGTGGGGATTGCGACGCAGGATCCCGACTTGCGCGACAAGTTCCCTGGCGATCCGGCCCATGCGGTGAATTTCATGAAATTCATTGCCCAGGAAGTGCGCGAAATCATGGCCGAACTCGGCTTTGCCAAACTCACCGACATGGTGGGCCGCACCGATGCCCTGGAAGCCCAACAGGCCGTGACCCACTGGAAAGCCAAGGGCATCGACCTGTCGAAGCTGCTCTACAGCCCGGTGATGACGCCGGAAGTCGGGCGGTATTGTCAAATGACGCAGGATCACGGGCTGGAAAAATCCCTGGATATCACGCAGTTGTTGGATCGCTGTAAGGGCGCGATCGAGCGCGGCGAATCGGTCAAAGCCACCTTGCCCATTCACAATACCAATCGCGTGGTCGGCACCATTCTCGGCAACGAAATCACCAAACGCCATTGGGAAGGCTTGCCGGATGACACCGTGCATCTGCATTTCCAAGGCAGTGCGGGTCAGAGCTTTGGCGCATTCGTGCCGAAGGGCGTGACGCTGGAACTGGAAGGCGACGCAAACGACTACCTGGGCAAAGGCTTAAGCGGCGGCAAAATCGTGCTCTATCCGCCCGCATCGTCGAAGTTTGTCGCCGAGGAGAATGTGATCGCCGGGAACGTGGCGCTGTATGGTGCGACCAATGGCGAAGTCTACATTCGCGGCATGGCGGGCGAACGCTTCTGCGTGCGAAACTCCGGCGTGAATACCGTTGTGGAAGCGATCGGTGATCACGGTTGCGAATACATGACGGGCGGCAAGGTCGTGGTGCTGGGTGCCACGGGCCGCAACTTCGCAGCGGGGATGAGTGGCGGTGTGGCTTATATCCTGGATCAAGCCGGGGATTTTGCCACGCGGTGTAATGCCCAAATGGTCGATCTCGAAGCGATGACTGACCCCGAAGAAATTGCCGACCTGAAGCAATTAATTCAGAACCATGCCGACTATACCCAAAGCGCGAAGGCCAAGCAGGTATTGGCGCAGTGGGAGGCGATGTTGCCCAAGTTTGTGCGGGTGATTCCCCGCGATTACAAGCGGGTGTTGGAGGCATTGCGTCAGGCATTGGCGGCGGGTCTGAGCGGTGATGAAGCGATGACGGCGGCGTTTGAGCAGAACACCCAAGATGTCGCCCGGATTGGTGGGGGTTAATGCCCTAAATCAGGCCCCCAAACCCCCAATTCTGGGGGCTTTGAATTCGTCTTTCTCCCCCAGAATTGGGGGCCGGGGGGCGGTTCGTCGGGGATTTTGCCTCAGTCAATTGATGTCAATCCAATTATCAAATCAGCAACGCAAAACACCATGGGAAAAGCCACCGGATTTATCGAATTTCTCCGCGAATTGCCCACCGACGTCAATCCCGTCGATCGCATCCACAATTGGGACGAATTCCACCTCCACCTTCCGGAGGCCAATCTGCAACAGCAGGGTGCCCGCTGTATGGACTGCGGTGTGCCGTTCTGTCATAGCGGCACGATGATTAGCGGCATGGCCAGCGGTTGCCCGATCAATAACTTGATTCCCGAATGGAATGATTTGATCTATCGCGGTTTGTGGCATGAAGCGCTCGATCGATTGCATCGCACGAATAATTTCCCTGAATTCACGGGCCGTGTTTGTCCCGCGCCCTGCGAAGGTTCCTGCGTTCTGGGGTTGAACAACCCACCTGTGACAATTAAAAATATCGAAGTCTCGATCATCGATCGGGGCTGGGAAAGTGGCTGGATTACCCCCGAACCGCCAGAAACCCGCACGGGCAAAACTGTGGCGATCGTCGGTTCTGGCCCCGCCGGACTTTGTGCCGCCGCCCAGTTGAATAAAGCGGGACATGCGGTGACGGTGTACGAACGCGCCGATCGGCCCGGTGGACTGCTGATGTACGGTATCCCCAACATGAAGTTGGACAAAGAAAAAGTCGTGATGCGACGGATTAAGTTGCTCGAAGCCGAAGGTGTGAAATTCGTTTGCAACACCGCGATCGGTAAAGATATTACGTCAGAACAGTTACGCAATGACTTCGATGCGGTGGTGTTGTGCACGGGCGCAACGAAACCACGGGATTTGCCGATCGCCGGACGTGAACTCAAGGGCATCCACTTCGCGATGGAATTCCTCACGGCCAATACCCAATCGGTGTTGAACCAAGGCAAAGCGGGCGCGGATTACATTACCGCCGATGGCAAAGATGTGATCATCATTGGCGGCGGTGACACCGGGACAGATTGCGTCGGCACCTCAATGCGCCACGGTTGCACCAGCGTCACCCAACTGGAAATCATGCCCCAGCCACCCCAAGACCGCGCCACCAACAATCCCTGGCCGGAATGGCCCAAGGTCTACAAAATGGACTACGGCCAAGAAGAAGCAGCGGCCAAATTTGGTGATGACCCACGGGTGTACACGACGACTTCCACCCAATTTGAAGGCGACGAAAACGGCAATGTCAAAGCCGTCCACACCGTCGAAGTCGCCTGGGAACGTGATGCCAATGGGCGCTTTAGTCCCAATCCGATCGCGGGAACGGAGAAAGTTCGACCCGCGCAATTAGTGTTGTTAGCCATGGGTTTCCTGGGGCCAGAGCAACCGTTGCTGGAATCGATCGGCGTTGATTTAGATCCCCGCAGTAACATCAAAGCCGAGCATGGCGAATACACCACTAGCATTCCTGGCGTGTTCGCGGCGGGGGATTGTCGGCGGGGGCAGAGCCTTGTGGTGTGGGCGTTTAACGAAGGACGCGGTGCGGCGAAAGCCTGTGACAAGTTCCTCATGGGCGTGACGAATTTGCCCTAGGCCTCTGGTAATTGGCGCAGGTTTTGATCCCCCCTAGCCCCCCTTAAAAAGGGGGGGACATGAAAAAGTCCCCCTTTTGAAGGGGGATTTAAGGGGATCAAAACCGCTGCAACGATCGATCAAACTAGTGACAAGTGAGAATAAACGATGCCAAAAATTGCTGAAGGACTACAGGACGATCCCGACAACGAAGGCTGGGTCGTCGGTTGGGCCGTCTACCGACTCGAACCTTGGGATCTCTACGGCGTCTGTCCGTCGAAGAAAATTGCCCAGATCATGCTCCAGGAAGCCGGGGCCGATTATATCACCGACTTCGGTTCGCACCAATCCGGCACCGAGGATTTTGTCGCGACCCAAATGGCACAGGCGAATGACGCATGATTGGCTTTTGAAAGACCGGAATACGCGGATTCAGCCGATAATTGCGGGTCGCGATCGCCAGATACCGAATTGATCCAGGGGTGATGCAGAATCCTCGCCTTAATTATATTGCAGTAAATTCCCATGACTGAAGAAATCGCCACCTACGCTACCAATGGTATCGCGATCGATAACCTGCCCCGCTTCTGGCCGAAAGGTCAGATGATTCCGGCGTTGATTACCGATGTGGCGGCGTTGATTGCGCCCTGGCCTTGGGGGATGGTCAGTCATGTGTACATTACGGGGAGCCGCCCGAACGATTACATGATTGAAAACGGTGCTGATTTATGGAATCAGTTTGGGATGTTTATGGGATTTGCGAATAGAACGGAATATGCGCGGCTGACCCAACCTTGCGGGCGATCGCGACGTTGTTGGCTAATTATTTCCCGACGAATGACGACAACCCGCGTGGGGTGAGTTTCGGGCTGAAAGCCGGGGGTGACACGATCGAAGTCACTACTGCATTAATGGAGCCGGACTATACAGAATACGCGCCTTTGCCCGAGCGTGAAGCGTTAATGCCGCTGATTCAGCAAGCGCGACTGGAACGTGCGGCGGCACAGAATGACGGACGGGGACTGTGGGTGTCGGGTAATCTGTATTTGCAGTCCGGCGGCCACGCATTTATTTCCGGCGATTGGGCGTGATTACTGACCCAATGGCGGTTCGCCCGTCAGGCGTCGCGTCATCATCTGCATCATTTGGCGGATGTCAGTTTGGATATCTTCGAGCTTTGCCATCCGATCGGCGTGTTCGGTGTGGTCGCGTTCCAGGCGCTCAACGCGCACATCATGATCGTCCAGCTCAACGTCATGCTGTTGGGTGCGGTTGCGGGTGTAGGTGGTCAGCTCCGTGATCGCGGCGGCCATCGCCGTGACAGTTTGGTTTAGTTCCGTGATGCCTTGCCGCATTTCTGCCAAACCCCGCGTATTATCGGCCGAAATCGCCAGCACTTGGTCGAGGTTGTGGTTGATTTGTTCGGGTGTACGATCGCTCATGGTGGTGTGGAAGTATCGGATTTACTTATTCTAGTCGATCGCTCGGCTGCATAACCCCAATTCACGCCGAAATAGCAGTCCTCATCATCAAGTAATGGGGCGAAGCCAATGTTGATTTGGGGAACGGGCGGCAAAAATCTTGACCTGGGCCAAGTGCTGACCCAGCACTGCGATACCTGCGAAAAATCGCGGGATTATCACCTGATGCTGCACTATCGCTATTTTCATCTCTACTGGTTTATGACCGTGGTGACCAAGCGCGAATATTTTGTGCTGTGCAATGTCTGTAGTCGCGGCTGGTCAATCCCTGCTGCCGAAGCCAAAAAGCTGCTGCCCCAGGGCAAATCGCCGATTCCCTTCTGGACGGAATATGGTTTGCTGGCGACCTTTGGCACGCTGATGGGGTTGGGCTTTACGATTAATGTGGTGGGCGCGATCGCGGGGGCGATCGGCGGGAAGTAGCCGCCAATATGCTCAATGGCGAGTAATCGCGCGGGACGATTGGGTGATGCGCGGAGGGATTCCATTGTTACTATGGTGACAAGCTGGGGTCAGCACCTCACGCTCGGATCAACATCGGACTCTATTCATCAGGTAACGATCGTATGGCATTCACAAACGGCACGATGATGCAGTATTTCCATTGGTATTCGGCCGCCGATGGCAATCACTGGAAACAACTGCAATCGCGGGCGTCAGAGCTTGCCCGATCGGGCTTTACGGCCCTCTGGATTCCGCCCGCTTATAAGGGCAGCAGCGGCGGCTATGATGTGGGCTATAGCACCTACGATCTATTCGATTTGGGCGAATTTGACCAAAAGGGCAGCATCCGCACAAAGTATGGCACCAAGGCCGAACTCCTCGCGGCGGTGCAAGCGGCCAAGGCGGCGGGGATTGGGATCTATCTCGATACTGTGTTGAATCACAAAAATGGCGGCGATGCGGAAGAATTAATCGAAGCCGTTGCCGTCACTTCGGACAATCGCAACTACGATCGGAGCGCCTGCGAAACGATTAAATCCTGGACGAGCTATGAGTTTCCGGGGCGCGGCAATACCTATTCCAGTATGAAATGGAATTGGCATCACTTCGATTCGGTCAATCACAATATGTTCAAACCCGGTGACAGCACCGTGTATCGCTTTAAGTCAAAGCATTTTGAAGCCGATGTGAATTCCGAACATGGCAATTACGATTTCCTGATGGCTTGTGATTTGGATACCAGTGAGCCGGAAGTGATCGCCGAACTGCAACGCTGGGGCGAATGGATTGTGCCGACGTTGGATCTGGCAGGCTTCCGGTTCGATGCGGTGAAACATGTGCGGGCGACCTTCTTCTCGGAATGGTTGGCGCATCTGCGGCAGAAGACGGGGAAGGCGCTCTTTGGCGTGGGCGAATATTGGTCGCAAAATATTAACGAATTGCACGGTTTCCTAGCACGGACGAATGGCCAAGTGTCGCTATTTGATGTGCCGTTGCATTACAATTTCCATCGCGCCAGTAAATCAGGCAGCAACTTCGACCTGCGCCAGATTCTCGATGGCACATTGATGCAGCAACAACCCGCCCTGGCGGTCACCTTCGTTGAAAACCACGATACGCAGCCGATGCAGGCGCTCGAATCCTGCGTCGAACCGTGGTTCAAACCCCTGGCTTATAGTTTGATTCTGCTGCGTCAGGCGGGTTATCCCTGTGTGTTTTATCCCGATTACTACGGGGCGGAGTACAAGGATAAAGGCCGCGATGGGAATGAATATACGATCGTCCTGCCGTCTCACAAATTCCTCCTTGACGTTTTCCTCGCGGCACGGCGCGATTTTGCTTATGGGCCGGAGTATAGCTATTTTGATCACCCGAATTGCATTGGCTGGACGCGATTGGGCGATCGGGAGCATCCGCAGGCGATGGCGGTGATTCTGAGTAATGGCGGCGATGGCTGGAAGTGGATGGAGGTGGGTAAACCGAATACCAAGTTCGTCGATCGAACAAATCACATCGATCGATCGATTACAACGAACAGTTATGGTTGGGCGAATTTCTGTTGTAAAGGGGGATCGGTGTCGGTGTGGGTGGAGGCAGCTTCGGCTTCGCTCAGCTAACCGGGGATTTGATGGCTGGCGATCGGGTTAGGGGGCCGGGGCTTCGGCTGGCTCAGCCCCTGGGTTTGGGGTGGGGCGATCGGGATTGAATTGGGCTTCGTAGTTTGGGTCTTGGGTGCGGAGCCATTTGTCCCAGAAGGTGAAGTAGAGTCCGTAGTGGTGGCTGTATTTGCGGTGATGGATGGAGTGGTGGGCGGGGCCTATGAACCAACGGCCCAGCCAGTGGTGGGGGAAGGCGGTGGGGAGCCGATCGACGCCCAGATGGTTGAGCACGGCCCAGATGGTCATGGTGGTCATGACGGCGATCAGGGTGATGAAGTGGAGCGGCATCAGAAAGACGAGTCCGATCAGGAAGGCCGATTGGACGATCGCTTCGAGTGGGTCGAAGGCGAAGGATGTCCAGGGGGTGGGCTGGCGCGATCGGTGGTGGCCTTGGTGCAGCCAGCGAAATAATTGGGGATGATGGAACAGCCGATGGGTGAAGTAGAAGTAGGCGTCCTGGAGCAGCAATACCCCGGCATAACTCGCGCCCAAGTACCACAGGCCGTATTGGTTGGCGTCGCTGTAGAGTCGGGTGGAGCCGCCACCGTAGGCCCACATGATCGCAGCGGCAGCGAGGGCGAAGATGCCCGTGGCGAGGACAGACAGTTCGATGTCCTGTTGGATCGATCGGGTGGGGGCGGGATGGGGCGTTTGGTCGCGGTACCAGCGGTAGAAGTACCAGTAGGTACCGCCCGCAATCACAAAATAACGCACCAGAATAATCCCAAAGAAGGCAATCCCGTAGAACGCGAACGAGTGGTCTCTCAATGCAGTCTCCTGACGATCGGGCCAACATAAGCGCAAACCCAGTCTCATTCTAGCTTTCCCATTTCCGACTTGGGGAAAACAGCGGAATGGGTTAATCTATGATTTGTCTTTTTGGAAAAAATACCGCCATGTCTGATCCATCACCGCGCAAGACGCCTCAGAAAACCCTATACCTCGCGAATCCCTACGGTTTTTCCACGCAGCAGCGATCGTTGCTGTTGCCGCCGATCGTGTCCGCGCTGGCGGCCCTCGGAGCCGACGTGTGGGAGCCATTTGAGCGGAATAATCAGGTGGACTTTGCCGCGCCGGGGTGGGCCTATCGAGTGGCGCAGGCGGATGTGCGGGATGTGGAGCAGGCCGATGGGATTTTTGCGGTGGTGAATGGGACGCCCCCGGATGAAGGGGTGATGGTGGAATTGGGCATCGCGATCGCGCTCAAAAAACCGATCTTCCTATTCCGGGATGACTTCCGGCGCTGTACGGATAGTGAGGAATATCCGTTGAATTTGATGTTGTTTGCATCGTTGCCGGAAGTGGGGTGGCAAGATTATTTTTATGATTCGGTGGCTTCGATCACCGATAAATCAAAGCCGATGGCAGAATGGCTACGATCGTAATTGGGCAATTTCGGCTGAGGCCAGACCCGTGACTTTGGTGATCAGGTCGATCGGCAATCCCTCTTGAAGCATACTCCTGGCGATAGAGATGCTGGCGTACTTTTGACTCTGAGCTTCACCACGGGCTTCGCCACGGGCTTCACCTTCGGCGAGGGTTTCCTGTCGCCATTTTTCGTAGGCGGGAGATAGGTTCATGATGACCTCCTTGATCTGCTTGCTCTGATTTTGACGCATTTTGAGGTTGATCCGCAAGATTGGCTTGTGTCATAGAGCGACAGATCGAAAGCTGATGAACCAACTTTCGCAGAAGCTTTGCGGGTTCAGCATCGATCAGAAGGGGGAAATGTCCGAATGCGGCGCGCATCGATCGGGCTTAAAAATCCGATGCCACGCCAATGCGGAACGTGGTGCCAGGTTGATAAATCCGGTTGGTTTTCTCGTAGGTTTTGCCGCCGAGGTTTTCGAGGTAGACCATTAAGCCGAGGCCTTTGGTGATGGGCAACCGCGCACTCAGATCGATGTTCAGCCAGGAAGGTGAGAACGCAACGGCACTCTCATTCGCATTCACAAATAAAGCGCGGCGCGCGCCGCTGAAGTAATTGCTGTAGAGATTGAGTTGCCAACCCGCATTTTCGTAGCCGATGCCAAATTGGGCAACGGAAAATGGCACTTGCGCTAGCTGTAAGCCCCGATCAACCCCGGTGCCAACTTTTGCATCAGTGTAGGTGTAATTGAAAAAGGTTTTCCACTGGGGCGAAATCTGATATTGCAGTGCCGCTTCGAGGCCATTGGTATTAACCTTGCCAATGTTTTGCCATTGGGAGACAGTGCGACCATTGAGGCGGGTCGGTTGGGTGGAAATCCGATCGCGCAACGCACTGCCAAAATACGTCAATTGCGCCGAAAATGGCCCGCCGGGTTTGAAGTCCATTCCGGCTGTCCACGAGGAACCGGTTTCGGCGTTGAGATTTTCGTTGGGGAACCAGCCGTGGACGGTGTCGTAGGCAAATTGCTGATCCAATCCGGGCAGGCGTTTGACCGATACCCAGCTGCCGCGCAACCCGATCGTCGGGGTGGGCGACCAATTTAATCCCAAACTGGGATTGAGTGAATTGCCAAAGTCGGCGCTGAAGTTTTGGCGCAAGCCCAACTCCGCTTGGAACGTGTCGCTGAGTTTGAAGGTGCCGAGGGCGAAAAGGGCGGGGGTGAAGCGCGAGGATTTGACCGTTTCGTTGAACCGGAGGACGGCGGGATTGGTGCTGTCGGCGGCGGATTCGAGATCGGCGGTTTTGGCGTCGAAGCCCCAGCGCAGTTGGGTTTTGCTGGCGATTTGCCAATCGTGATCGAGGCGGACATTGAAGCCACTGGAACTCAGCCGACCCTGGCGGAAGAAGACGTTGGCGGTCGGGCCATAGGTGTGGAAATAGTCTTTGTTAAACCCCACGGTGGCGTTGAGGACAGAGCCTTTGGCCAATTGCGATCGGAGGTTGAGTCCGGTATTGAACGCATCGTGATCCAGGCGATCGCGCTGAAATGGAAAGCCAAAGTAGATCAAACCTTTGCGGCTGGTGATCTTGGTGCCGTCGAGGGTGAGGGTATTGCGCGGATCGAGCGCGAAGGAAAATCGTCCGTAGTAATTGCTGGTGTTAATGTCGGCGTTAGTCAGTTTGCCATCGCTGCCGCGATTCGCTGCACCAACGGGAACGCGATAGTCGTTTTTGGCCTTGAACTGCTCATAGCCGAGGGCATAGTCAAAATCACCAATCGAACCGGTGAAATTGCCGCGATAATTCTGGCGTTCGTAGGAGCCGAATTGCAAACTGCCGTTGACTTTTTGGGTTTCGCTACCGGGTTTGGTGACGATGTTCACGACGCCGCCAAAAGCCTCGGAGCCATAGAGCGTCGAACTGCTGCCGCTGGAGAGTTCGACCCGATCGATGGCATCGACGGGCAAACTATTCAGGTCAACGTTGCCGTGATAGGTGTTGACATTGGTATTGATCGATCGACCATTGAGCAAGAAGACGGATTGGTTGAGCGATGCGCCCCGGTAGTAGGTGCCCGTGTGAATATCCGCGCCAAATCCGACGTCGTTGATCGCGAATCCGGGCAGACCGCGCAGGGTTTCGGCGACGCTATTGGCCCCTTGTTTATCGATCGCGGCCTCATCGATTTGGTAGGTCGGCGTAGCGGTGATGGGCGCGGCGGCTTCCTTTTCGATCGTGATGGTAATTTCTTCTTCTGGTTCAGCGGGGGCGGTTTGGAGCGGCTGGGCTTGGGTTACAGAATAGGGGAAATCTTTGACCCGGACAACAGCGGTTTCGGCTTGAGCGGCGATCGGGGCGATGAAGCAGGCAAGTCCGGCGATCGGTAAGGCGCGACTGATTGTTTGAATGACACTGATTTTTTGAACGACAAAATTACCGCTTTGACGCAGCGAGTTGGATCGGTTTGAACGCAGCATAATTAGGCAGTCTCGGACTTAAGGCAAATGAATGTAAATTACATCTTGCCGCTAGAAAATTCGCTTTGTCAAAAGACAGCCTGTCATAGGTGTGAATTATCCTGGTGCGGCGGCGGCTGGTTCGGCTACGGGTTCGGGCAATGGTTCAGCGATCGGTTCCGGTGCGGGCAATGGTTCGGCAATTGGCTCCGGCGCTGGTTCAGGCAATGGTTCGGCGATCGGTGCGGGCAATGGTTCGACCACTGGTGCGGGGGCGGGTTCCGGTGCTGGGAGGACTTCCGGGATAACGGCGGGTGGTGCAGCGGGAGCATTGTCGGGGACGACTGGTTCAGGGCGCACATCGACGGTGGGTTCCGGCTGACTAGGCGTCATCGGAGCAGGCAAGGGTAGATCGATCCTCAAGCCCGGTGGGGTGACGGGGGCGGCGGCCCTGGCGGCGGCTCGATCGGCTTCCTGCTGTGCGGTGATCGTGCGATTGCGTTCGATTTGGGCGCGTTCTTCGGCGGTTGTGTCGCCTTTGCCGATGAAGGGGATGTTAATCGGGCGATCGTGGCTATCGGATGGGCGACTTTCGAGGCGTTGCCGAAAATTCCGATCGCGTTCGAGTGCCCGTTCAAAAGCCTTGAGTTGGGCCGCATCGAGTTCGGCATCGCCCGTGGAGGTCGCGAGTTTGCCGCCCGTGACGCGGCCTTTGGCGTCATACTGCACCGTGATTCTGGCCTTCGAGCCAGTGGCGACGCGTTCGCCTTCCTTGCGGTAGGAGCCGTAGGAGCGATCGGGCTTTTTGGGTTGCTGTGGCTTGGGTTGCTCCGGCTTGGGGGTTTGTGGTTTCGGGGTTTGCGGTTTTGGGGTTTGCGGTTTCGGGGTTTGCGGTTGAGTTGGCCCTGGCTTGTTCGGCCCTGGCTTGGGCGGGCCGGGATTATTTGGCCCTGGTGGCTGGCTGGGATTATTCCCTGGCCCCAGGGTCGGTTGGAAGATACCGGGTGGGGAATTGGGATTGCGATTCTTTGGATCGCCATTGGGTGTGCCTGGAATCGGGACTGGGCCGATCGGGTTTGGGGATTTTGGATCGGGCTGGGTGGGATTTTGGGTGGGGTTTGGCGCGGTGGGGGTGGGCGTCTCATCCAAGTCGCTGTCGGTGATTTCCGCCGGAGGCAGGGGGCTAGGGTCGGCTGGTGCCGCGTCAACCGCTTGAGCTGGAGTCAATGCGGCCATGGCGAAGGGCGTTTCGTCACCGCCGCTGTTGCTGCTGGATGCGCTCTCGTCCGATTGGTTTTCGTCCGATGCGCTTTCGTCAAATAGGCTTTCGTCGATCGTCACTTCTTCCAGGGCAACTTCCAACTCCGGTGCGGCCAAGGGGACGGGTTGCAAATAGACGAGGCCGATCGCCAGTCCATGCACCAAGCTCGACCCGATCAATAGGGCAGTGATTAACCGTTTGAAACGTTGTTGTTCGTGCTGCCGCTGTTGGTGCGATCGGTGAGCGGGTTGATTCATAGGAGTGAGTTAGCCAGTGGGCCGAAAAACAGGAGGGTCGATCAGAAATGCTAACTACTATGCGATGCTAGAGAATGATTAGGATTATTGTCAAGTAAAACAGCAATTGAGTATGTGGGTCAGGGACTTATTTGTGGCGGGTGGGCCAGCCATGTGGCCGTTGTTATTGTTCTCGATCGCGACCGTGGCGATGGCCGTGGAGCGATCGCTCTTTTGGGTGAAGCTGCTGAAAAGTCAGGGGCCAGTGGTGCATCAGGTGCTTGCACTTTATCGCAATGATGCGAGCTTGGCGATCGCGAAATTGGAACGGCATTTGAATTTGCCGACGCCGCGCATTTTTCATCAGGCATTGAGCTTAGAGGATGCCGACTCGGACGAATTTGCCCTGGCGATCGATGGCGCGATGCAGGCGGAGGTGCCGTTGCTCAAGCGATTTAATGATCTGTTTGATATTATTGTGGGCTTGTCGCCGTTGCTGGGATTGCTCGGGACGGTGACGGGTTTGATGCGATCGTTTTCCAGTATGAGTTTGGGCGGGGGTGACGGCAGTCAAACGGCGGGGGTGACATCGGGGATTAGTGAAGCGCTGATTACTACGGCGTTTGGCTTGATTGTGGCGATCGGGGCGTTTGCGGCGGCGAGTTTGTTTCGCAGTTTTTATACGCGCCAATTGGCTTTAATTCAGGAAAATGTTGCGGCGATCGAATTGCTCTATCGTCGGCGATCGCGCAATTTGCTGAAATCATAGACGTTGTTTAACCACCAGGAGTTTGCTATGCCGCGTCGTCGTCCGATTGCTGAACCCGAAGTGCCGACCCAAATTAATATTGTGCCGATGATCGATGTGACGTTTTCGATTTTGGCGTTTTTTATCATGTCAACGCTGTTTCTGACCAAGCTGGAAACCCTGCCCGTCAATTTGCCCAAAGCCAAAAATGCCCAACCCCAACTGAGTAATAAGGCAAATCTGGCGATTAATGCCAAGGGCGAACTGTTCCTAGATCGGCAGCCGATTCAAGCCGATCAAGTCGTGGCGGCGATCGGCAAATTGCAGCAACCGGATCAACCGCTGACGGTGGTATTGCACGCCGATCGGGCGATTAATTATGGCAATGCGGTGGAAGTGCTCGACCAGATTCGGCAGGTGCCGGGCGTTCGCGTGACGATCGCCACCCGCAAACCCCCGCAGCCATGACGGCGCATGCGCAAAATTATTCACATCGATATGGATGCCTTCTACGCATCAGTCGAGCAGCGCGATAATCCGGCGCTGCGGGGTAAACCTGTGGCGGTGGGCGGTTCACCGGAAAAGCGGGGGGCCGTGGCGGCGGCGAGCTATGAAGCGCGAAAATTTGGGGTGCATTCGGCGTTGCCTTCCCGATCGGCGCGGGCGAAATGTCCGCAGTTGATTTTTGTAAAACCCCGGTTTGAAGTTTATAAAAATATCTCGTCCCAAATTCGTGAAATCTTTCACCAATACACCGAGCTAGTCGAGCCTGTGGCGTTTGATGAGGCGTATCTGGATGTGACGGAAAATAAGCCGGGGGAGGCTTCGGCGCAGAAGTTGGCCGATCGAATTCGATCGGATATCTTTGCCGAAACCCAACTCACGGCCTCCGCTGGCGTTTCGGTGAATAAATTTCTGGCGAAAATGGCTTCAGGCTTGAATAAACCGAATGGGATGGCGGTGATTCGGCCCGAGGCGGCGGCGGACTTTGTGGCGGGACTGCCGATTGAGAAGTTTCATGGCATTGGGCAAGCGACGGCGACGAAGCTGCATGACCTGGGGATCTTCACTGGAGCGGATTTGCGGGCACGATCGGCGGCGGAATTAATCCAGCATTTTGGCAAAGTCGGGCAATTTTATTACCGGATTGCGCGGGGGAAGGACGATCGACCTGTGGTACCGAATCGGGTGCGCAAGTCCGTCAGTGTGGAGAATTCCTTTGACCCAGATTTGGCCGATCGGGTGATGATCGAAACGGCGTTGCGGCAGGTGGCGATCGATTTGCACGATCGGCTGACCCAAGCCAATGCTAAAGGCCAAACGCTGACGCTGAAGGTGAAGTTTGCGGACTATACCCAGGTGACGCGCAGTACGACTCAGGCGGAGGTGATTGTGGAATTGGGATTGATTCAGACATTGGCACAGCAATTGCTTGACGGATTAGATCTGGCGACGCGGGAGGTGCGGTTATTGGGGTTGGGAATGAGTAAATTGGGGGACGTGGCCTCGCCCTTTGAGCAATTGACGCTGCCCTTTATACCGTGAAACACCAGTCGATCGCTTCCCGCACCACGCCGGGGGTGACGCTGCCCGTCTGGCTGAATTTGGGGCAGGGGACGCGGCGGAAGTGGTTGATATTTTTGGCGGCTTTTGCGCCGCTTTGACCATGGGGGAACTTGGGGAAGTCATTGCCGAGGTTGACGAGATGACAATCTTCATCGGTTTGGTTGACGCCATAGACGATGTTGAATTGCTTATCCTCAGAGACGATCGATAAGATGATCGGCCAGCCTTCCTCGACCCAATCGGCTTCTTGGCGGATTTGCCAGAAGAAGGTGCGATGGTTGACGATCAGTTGTCGGCGGTTTTTGGGAGAGATGCCCATGGGTAGTTAGCTCGGATTAGCGACTGATCCATCATACTCGCCTTGCACCTGATCCCGGCGGCGGGGTGGCGGAATTTAATCTTAGGATGTTCTTAATCCTAGAATGCGCTAAAAGTCTTACTGCTTGTCGCAAATGCCACGATCCCCCTAAATTCCCCTTAAAAAGGGGGACTTGAAGCATGGTTCATCCGCTTACATCGATACAATACTCAGCCCTTCGGTTGCAGGCGCACCCGCGTAATTAATCTTCCAGGGAAAGTGATGTTTTTTGTCGGGAATAAACATGACGATCGCTTCAAACTTCTGTGTCCCGTAATACCGCATCGCCGTCCCAAAATATTCCTCAAAGCACTGTGGCTTTGCACTTTTGAAGATGACGTTATAATCCGCCATCAGCACATTGTCATGGGGCGTATCCGTCTCAAACCGATAGCCCTCTTTAATTAATGCTGCGCAAGTACTCAAAATCGGATGACTCCGATCGTGGGGAAATCCAAACAGCATAATTTCTGGCACGCCATAGGTTTCTGTCAGCCCGATCGTGTAGGTGAATTGCGTATGCCCTTCCTGATTGGGAAACACATGGAGGCAATGCCAACCGTACTTCTTAATGTTGAGCGCGATCGATTTCCTCTCTTTGGCAATATCCATAGTTTGAGATCTGGCTAGCAGGATCGAGCAGGTTCAGGATCGATCTTACCGCGATTTCTGCCCGATCGATGGACTTTGGCGGGGCCGCAAATGTCCATGTCCGAAAACGGCGAGAATCGATCGGGTTTTCGTCGTAAGCTAACACCATGGAATTCGATCACCACACTTGCTACGCCGCCCTCCAAACCCGTGACAGTCGCTTCGATGGGCGATTTTTTACGGCGGTAAAGACGACGGGGATTTACTGTCGGCCGATTTGTCCGGCGCGGCTTCCGAAGTCGGAGAATTGCCAATTTTTTCCGTCGGCGGCAGCGGCAGAAGCGGCGGGATTTCGCGCTTGCTTGCGCTGTCATCCGGAATTGTCGCCGGGGTTTTGGAGTCGGGTGACGACGGAGGTGACCGTGACGCGGGCCTTGAATTTAATCGCAGCGGGGGCATTAGATCGGGGGAATGTGGCGGAATTGGCAGGGCGTTTGGGCGTGACCGATCGGCATCTCCGCCGACTATTTATCCAACATCTCGGCGCATCCCCGATTAAAGTCGCTCAAACTCAACGCCTGCAATTTGCCAAACAATTACTGGATCAAACGGCTCTGCCGATTACCGAAGTCGCTTTGGCATCGGGCTTTTCCAGCGTGCGGCGATTCAATCATGTGATGCAGCAAGTCTATGGCCGATCGCCGCGTGAATTGCGTCAGGGAAAAATCAAATCGGCGGTGTTGCAGTTGAAATTGCCATTTATTCCGCCCTACGATTGGGCGGCGATGCTTGATTTTTTGGCAAAACATATCATTCTTGGGGTGGATAGCGTGACGTCGCATTCCTATCGCCGAACGATTGCGATCGACGGCCAATATGGCTGGCTGGAAGTGCAGCCAGTGGCGGGGAAGGATTATGTGCTCGCGACAATTCACTTTCCGCTGATCACGCAATTGGCCACGATCGTCGATCGGCTGCGGCGATTGTTTGATCTGAATGCGGATGTGACGGCGATCGGGTTGGTGTTGGGGGCGGATGCGCGGCTGGGGGACTCGATCGCGGCGGCTCCGGGATTGCGGGTGCCAGGGGCTTGGGATGGTTTTGAATTAGCCGTGCGGGCGATTTTGGGGCAGCAGGTGAGTGTGGCGGCAGCGACGACGTTATCGGGACGGTTGGCGACGGCGTTGGGCCAGCCGGTGGATTTTGGCACACCGATCGTGGGATTAACCCATATTTTTCCCACGCCAGAAGTCATTGCCAACGCGGATTTGTCGGGATTGGGGATTACCCAGGCGCGGATTAACGCGATCGTCGGGTTGGCGCGTCAGGTATTGGCCGTGCCCGAATTATTTCAGCCTTATCCGAGTTTGGATGTGGCGGTCGCGACCTTTTGTCAATTGCCGGGAATTGGCGAATGGACGGCCCAATGCATTGCCATGCGGGCTTTGGGGGAAACTGATGCGTTTCTGGCGACGGATTTGGCCGTGGTCAAAAGTCTATCACTGCCCGATCGTCAAATCACTAAGGCTGAATGTATCGCCCTGTCGGAGTCCTGGCGACCCTGGCGGGCCTATGCGGTGATGCATCTTTGGCGTACATGGATGATGAGGTAATCGGATGAAATTATCGCTCGATCGAATCAGTTCAGCAATCGGTATTATATTAATTGTCTCGGATGGGGAATCGCTATGTGCAGTGGATTTTTTCGACTACGACGATCGAATGCGGAAACTACTAAGTCAACGTTACGCTAAATATGAATTAGTCGAGCAATCGAACCCGCAGGGGTTTAGCGATCGACTCCAAGCGTATTTCGATCGGGATTTTACCGCGTTAAATGATCTACCCGTAAATCCCGGCGGCACAGCGTTTCAGCAAAAGGTTTGGCAGGCCCTCCGATCGATTCCCGTCGGCAAAACTTGGACGTATGGTGAACTGGCAAATCATCTGGGTCAGCCAACGGCTTCCCGTGCGGTGGGGATGGCGAATTCACTTAATCCAATTAGTATCGTCTTGCCCTGTCATCGGGTGGTAGGCGCGAATGGGAAGCTGACGGGTTATGCGGGGGGACTGGAAAGGAAGCGTTGGTTGCTGGAACATGAAGCCAACGAAAAAACATTGAGTTTTTTGATGTAGGATGCGTTGCCCTGTCGGGACAACGCATCGCCGAATTTTCCGCATTGATCGATTAATACATTCCCGGATTATCATCCAGTGCGAGGAGGAAATTAATTAAATCCTGCTGTTTTTGTGCCCCATTCACATAGAAATTATGTCCACTCCCATCGAGATTGCTGATTTTCAATGCCGGATTCGCCCGATTCGTCGCCACGACTTGTTTTCGTAAATTCCGATCGAGCAACGCCCGCAAACTCGATGCGGCATCCGGCAAAATCCCCTGACTCAACGTTCCCGATAAGCCTAACCCCGATGGGTCGGCAATTTGATAACTGCCATTCGATGCAACCGCCAACGCGCCCCGGCGCACCGCCACACCGCCATCATGCAGGTAGGGGGCCGTCAGATATAGCCCTAGTAGGGTTGGTGTTTTGTAACCGCCGTTAGGCAGTAAACCTTTGGGTAGCTGATTCGGGCGTTCCGAAATCCCTTTAGTCGGCACATCAAGCACGGTCGCATTGGCCGGAATCGGGACTGGCGTGTCAAAGGAATAGATTTTTGGGGCGACCAGTAAGGCGTTTTGCTTTAAGCGGGACTGTGCTCTGGCTGGATTGGTTTTGATTTCGGCGATCGGGTGAATTTGATTATCCGTGAAGTAAGGTGCATGATGGCAAGTGATGCAACTGGCATCCTTAAAGACCTTCGCGCCCCGATCGACGGAGCCATTTTTCAACGCCGTGAAATTTTCGGGGCGCTTATTTGCAGGCGGCACCAAACTATTCTGCCAAGCGGACATCGCGTTGTTCGCAAAGAAGAACTTGCCTTTCGCTAGATCCGCTTGGTCGTTCGTTGCCGGACTAAAGATCAAACCATTGTAGGTCAGTGTCGAAATCTTCAAATTGGGATACTTGCCTAAACCTGGTGCGACCACTTGATCCTCCAATTCGGCCTGGGCTAAATCGGGGGCGACTTCGCGGAGCCATTCGGAAGGTTTGACCAATCGATTGGGTGGTAAGCGCAACTGCGGATCAGCCGCATTTTGTAAGACGGTGCCGAGGTACACTTCCCGATCGACCCCGATCGTTGCTGCACTTTGTTGAGCGGCGGCCAGCAGATTAATCTCCGAAGAATGGACGCCATTTGTCAGTGCGGCTAATCCACCAAAGGGACCCACGGCGGCTTCCCCACCAGCGGCATAGGGACCCGTCTTAAACGTAAATAATGGCGGAATTTGGGTGGTATTATCAATGCCGTCGGGCGAACTTTCAAAATGGCCAAAGGGCACGGCGAGCACCAGATCATCAAATGCTTGCTCAAATTTATCGGGATCGGGTAATTTAACGGATTTACCTTGGCTATTGATAATTGTTTGACCATTGCCTTGGAAGCGCGGATCGAATGGGTTGAGATTGAGTCGGGCAAACCCCGCTGCGGAGTTGGGGGCGAGGGCGACTAAGAGTGGAATCGCCAAATCGCCATTGGGCACGCCCTTAAGCGTTTCCCCCTGCGGTGAAATCGCCACATGACAGACGGCACAGGTGATGTTGTCCCCCGCAAGCGTCAGCCCGATCGGGAGTCGCCCCCCTTTCGCCAGATCAAACCCCGTCGGGAAGCGACTGCCTTTGGGAAAAACTTGACTACCAATCTTAATGTCGTTACTCAGCGTAATCAGTAAATTACTGGTTGGTTGCCCACCTTGGGCGGCGATCGCCTGCGCCACATCGGGCAAAATCCGCTGGAAACCTAAGCCAAAGCCAAATACTCGTTGCAGGCCAAAATCATCACCAATCTTGCGTTCAAGAAAGATTTTTTCACCCACATCGCGCAGTTCTTGCGTGATTTTAACCGCACCAATTTTTAAATACGATCGCGGATCGCCGGGATTTAAGCCTTTTTTTCGGACTAATGCAGCGGCTGCCGATGGTGATAGCACTTTGCCAAAATAATCATAGGAACCCAAAGCCTGTTTCGGCGCGGGGGCGAGGAGCGGCGAAGTTGCCTGAGCGATCGAGGATTGAAATATCCCACTCGACAAAAACCAACTAATAATGCCAAAGCAAACGGCTAAACCCAAGAATACCAACCGCCGACGTTGCCGCCGCAACCATTGGAAAATAGCGTTCATAGGATCTCCTCGAACAACGTCATAACGGGAAATGTAGCGAGAAAACGCGATCGGGCAAGTGGCAATTACCGGGGATGGGCGAAGCGTAGCGGCATCCATCCGGACGGGATTGCATGGGCGATCGTCATTTTTATACGGTTCTAATTTAATGTATCACGCTTATCCATGGAGGCTCGGAATATATACTTTTGTTGCCGAAGCAATTTTGCTAGAAAATGTCCGGGTTTGTTCAAGTTATTCGCATCATTGCTCAATTTGTCGATTGTAAACTTGTGTAATTGATCATCGCGATCGGCCAACTCCAGCCACGCCAAGCGGAAAATCTGGGGTGAGGATACGATTTAGACTAGTGCTTGGAAGCGGTGGGTGCTGTAGCCTGAATCTGTGGAGAAGGTTTTGAGCTTGCTGTAGAAATGTTAGATTGGTCAGCAATTCCAAATTCAGAGACTACGCTTGTGTCCCACCTTGGGTTAAAACCCCAGGCTCATAGCTGAAACCAGCTAAAGCCGGTTGGGAGATCCATCTAATCCCAAAGGCGTAACCCGTTTCAACGGGTTTTAGCGGTTAGCCTGGGGTTTTAACCCAAGGTGGTTGGTGCGATGACGGGGTTTCCGCAAAATGATCGTTGAATTTGGAATTGCTGGACATACGCTTCCGGGACTGAATGGGACTTCGATGGATCGATTATCGCAATCGCCCTTCACAAACTAATAACGTTAAGACTCTTTTTAATTTTGCCGAGCCTTGGGGTAATTGATCGATAATTTTATTAAGCCGTTCGGTTCGCTGCAAATGAACGCTAGTAGCGCTATCATGCGTCCGCGCAAAACGCCAGTCCACTTGTCCATCCAGTGACTTGCCGCTCGTCCGTCGAATTCCCGACTCACTTCAAACCGAGGAATTGTCATATGTCCGAGAGAAGATCGACGGGTTCCCGAAGCATCGCGATCGTGGGACCCTATCTCAGTGGTAAAACCACTCTGCTCGAAAGCCTCCTATCCGTCACGGGCACGATCGCCCGCAAAGGTCGGATCGCCGATCGCAATACCGTCGGTGACGCCAGCCCCGAAGCCCGCGATCGACAAATGACCGTCGAAATCAACACCGCCAGCTTCGACTACGAAAATATTCGCTGGAATTTTCTCGATTGTCCCGGCTCGATCGAACTTGTCCAAGAAACCAACAACGCTCTGATCGGCGTCGATGCCGTCGTCGTGGTCTGCGAACCCGTGGTCGATCGGGTACTCAGCCTCTCGCCCCTCTTCAACTTCCTCGATCAATGGGCTATCCCCCACCTGATTTTCCTCAACAAAATGGATCGCGCCGACGTGGACTTCATGCAGGTACTCCACGCCCTCGCCACCGTCTCCAGTCGGCCCCTCGTCCCGCACCAATACCCGATCGGCCATGGCCAAACCCTCAAAGGCTTTATCGATCTCGTGACAGAAGAAGCGTTTCACTACCATGCGGGCGCGGCGGCTGACCCGATCGCGTTTCCCACAGACTTGGCGATCGCCGAGAAATCCGCCCGCCAGGAAATGCTCGAAACCCTCGCCAATTTCGACGACCACCTGCTGGAAGAATTGCTCGAAGATATTCAGCCACCCCAGGCCGAAATCCTCCAAGATTTGCGGATGGAATTGGGCGCGGATTTGATCGTGCCAGTGTTCTTTGGGGTGGCGGAGCAGGACTACGGCGTGCGTCCTTTGCTCGCGGCCCTCTTGCGCGAAGCCCCCGAACCGAGTTTGATGGCCAACCACCGAGGCTTCCAGGCGGATACCCAACCGATTGCCCAAGTCCTCAAAACCTACTACACCCCCCAAGGCGGCAAACTCTCCCTCGTCCGCGTCTGGCAGGGCGAAATCACCGATGGCATGAGCCTCAACGGCGGGCGGATTGGTGGGATGTATCAGCTCCTCGGCCCGCAGACCCAAAGCGTCCTCCGCGCCAGTGCCGGGGAAATCGTCGCCCTCGCCCGGATGGAAGGGATCAAAACCGGGGATGTCCTGAGTTTGGATGGGTTGGCGACCTTGCCCACGGCCCCAACGATCGCCCCGGTCTATGCCCTGGCGATCGCGGCCACCCACCGCAAGGATGAAGTCAAACTCACCACCGTCCTGGCCAAACTCCTCGACGAAGACCCCGGACTCCAGTGGGAGCAACACGGCGACACCCACGAAATCATCCTCTGGGGCCAAGGCGACATCCATCTGCAAGTGTCCCTCGATCGCCTCGCCCGCAAATACAACCTGCCCATGACCACCCACTTACCCAAAATCCCCTACCGCGAAACCATCCGCCGCACCACCCATGTCCACGGTCGCTACAAGCACCAAACTGGGGGCCACGGGCAATTTGGCGATGTGTTTTTGGATATTCAGCCGCTCGATCGGGGCGCGGGATTCCAGTTCAATGAGAAAATCGTCGGTGGCGTTGTCCCGAAACAATACATTCCCGGCGTCGAAACGGGCGTCCGCGAATCCCTCGACCATGGGCCATTGGGTTTCCCCGTCGTCGATGTGGCTGTCACCCTGACCAACGGCTCCTACCACAACGTCGATAGCTCCGAACAGGCGTTCAGGCAAGCGGCGCGGATTGCGATGCAGGAGGGGATGCCGCAATGCCAGCCCGTTTTGTTGGAGCCGATCGTCCGGATTACCCTCGCTGTCCCGATCGACTTCACCGCCAAAGCCCTGCGTCTAGTCAGTGGTCGCCGGGGCCAAATCCTCGGCTATGATGCCAAATTGGACTGGACGGGCTGGGATGAAGTGATCGCGCTATTGCCCCAAGCGGATATGCACGATTTGATTGTGGAACTGCGATCGCTCACCCTCGGCGTCGGCTCCTTTGAATGGGCTTACGACCATTTGCAAGAAGTCCCAGAGAAGCAAACAGCGCAGGTATTACAACAAGCGTCGGTTGGGTGAAACAACGTGTAACCCAACACCCACCGATCAAATCGCCAAATAATTTCTGCCCAACTCGTCGATCGGCAAGTTGGGCGGCTTTCTGCGCGTCCCCCAAACACGGCATAATAAATTCCATCCCTTATGCGTGTCTGAATCGATGTCTCCCCTGTTGACGAATGGCCTCCTCCTGATCGCCGCTTACCTGTTTGGCTCCTTCCCGACGGGTTTTTTGGCGTGTAAATGGCTCAAAGGCATCGACATCCGATCGGTCGGTTCCGGCTCAACGGGTGCCACGAATGTCCTGCGCACACTCGGTAAACCAGCGGGGATTACTGTCTTTACGATCGATGTGCTGAAAGGCGTCGCCGCCATTCTCCTTGCCCGATATTTTAGTGCGCCGGATTGGCTGATTGTGTTGATGGGTTTGGTCGGCATCCTTGGCCATAGCAAACCCGTGTGGTTGGGGTTTAAGGGCGGCAAATCCGTGGCGATTAGTTTGGGGGTGTTGTTGGCGATGGATTGGCGGGTGGGGCTGGGTGCGTTTGGGATTTTCTTGGTTTCGTTGGTGATTACCCGGATTGTGTCGATTAGCTCGATCGCGGCGGCCGCAGGCGTAGTTGGAGTAATGCTTGCATTCCAATTACCGTTGCCTTATCTGTTGTTCGCTTTGCTGGGTAGTGCGTATGTGATCTGGTTACACCGGGCGAATATTCAGCGGATTATGGCCGGGACGGAGCCGAAGATTGGCCAGAAGTTGCCGCAGGAAAACCGATCGTAAGTTGGGTGAATTTGGCTGTCAGTGTATTTTTACAGGATTGAGATATGACGATCGATTTAGCTTGTTTGTTGGGATTGGCCTTGTGGTCATTGGTGTTGAATCATACGCCTGTGTTTGGGCGGATGGCGAAGCTGGGCGCGGCTTGGGGCTTGAGTAATCGGGAATCGACGCCGTTGGTCGCGGATTGGATTGGGCGGGCCGATCGGGCGCAGCGGAATCACCATGATAATTTGCCGATGTTGGCGATCGTGATTTTGATTGCCCATGTGACGGGGCGGCATGATGGGGGGACGGCGGTGGCTTCCGTGGTGATTTTGGGGGCGCGGATGGCGCATAGTTTGGTGTATATTTTGGGGATTACGTGGTTGCGGCCATTGTGTTATTTGGCGTCGATCGTCGGGATGTTGGTGATCGTCAGCCGCATCATTTTTTAGCAATGGCAAATTAAATGAACCTAACTGGCTTGCCAAATTCTCATTATCCCTGTGGTATCGATGGCGATTAATTTGCTGCCATCACGGCTAAAACCTAACTGCGCGATCGATTTGCTCAAAGCTGGAAAATCAGCAATCATTGTGCCCTCGTTCAAATGCCAAATTCTGACTTGGCGATCAATGGCGATGGCTAGGACTTGTCGATCAGGATGTAGTGCGATTGTGCGAATGCTTTGAGAATGACTATGAATTCCCTTGAGGCGTTTGCCCTGGTTCGACCATTGTTCGATAGCACCCATCACATTAACGGTCAACCAACCTTCAGGAAACTGCGAAATGATTTCCGGTGTATTGGCTTGCAATCCTTGGAACTGAAGTTTAGAGCTATGAAATGGCCGATCCCACAGTTTTACCACCTGATCCAATCCCGTACTGACGAGAGATTGGCCATCAGCGCTCAAAGCCAACTGCGTGATCGGCATCGTACCGTGAACGGGTGAGAATTGCAGTTTGCCAGTCTGAATCTGCCAGTGGTAAATTCGGCCATTTTTGCCTGCACTGAGAATTTCATATTCGGGGGTGATGACGAGTGCTGTTACTGGGGATGGTTGTGTGATGACCCGCAATAACGATGCAGTGGGCAAATGCCAAATGCCGATACATCCTGCATCATCAGCGCTAATCAACAGATTGTCATCGCGGGTAAAGTCGATCGCGGTAATGACTGCCTGATGCTGATTTAATTGTCCAAAACATTTACCATTATGGAGATTCCAAAGACTGATTTCACCGTTGGGATGCCCGTTTGCCAGGGTTTTACCCCGGTTGCCGATCGCGAAAATCGAGTTTGGTGCAGTGGTTAATTCGTGGAGTAGTGGCCAAGTATTTTCAACGATCGCTGTTGGTAAATAGATTTCGCTTGAGGGGGCAGTTGCGTGTGGCGGCGCATTTTGGGACGGAACAGTGACAGGTAGCGGTTCAGCGGTTGAAACAGGCTTTCTCGGAACGTTCGTCCAGTCTTTGGTATGGTAATCTCGAGTTGCTGTGACTTCTTGATCCAATTTGGCTTTGCGCGCTGCGCGCTCGGCTCGTTCGGTGAGTAGTTCGGCGCGTACTCGATCGTGGAGTGCTTTATCTTCATTTCCTAGTCGCGCGTGGACGGTCGCACGTTGGGCAAACGCTTCAGTATATTCTGGATTGAGTTTGATGGCCTGGTTGAAATCCGCTATCGCTTCGGTATAGCGGCGGTTCAGTGTATGAGCCACTGCACTTTCAAAAAATTCTACTGGGGTTTTCCGGATGCGTCTAACGGTCGTAACGTTGTCTGACGTTGCGGTATTGACGGAGTCCTTGCCACCATGAACTTTTAAATATTCATAGGCGAGATTAATCTGTTTGAATTTTTCTTCAGCCTGTTGTTTTTGCGGTGAATCCCTGTAGCGATCAGGATGCCAAATTTTAGCGAGGCTTCTGTATGCCTCCTTGATTTGTGCTGGAGATGCATCAATGGGCAGCGCTAAGGTCTGACTATGCGAATATGTTAAATTGGTGGTGCGATCGTGATTACCCATAAGTTCGAGTGGAAGGTTTGAAAGATTAATGAGTACGTATAGTATTGGTAGATGCTGGAATCTGATGAATTAGTATCATTTTTGGCTGGGACTCCTTTGCGATTTTAAGTGTTTGGCAAAGGAGAGGATGTGACCTGAATCACTAAACTAGCCTCTTTTCCTTTCCCCATGCCAAAAACCAATGATCGGAATTTGTGGCCAATGTCTGCAAAATGTCCGGTACGACTGCTGCTCCCATGCCGTTGAAGTGTCATGGCAATTTGAAAAATGACGTTTTCCCTAATTTCAATCAGTCTATGTCAGAATGGGTTGGAACGGGATTAATGGAAACCTATTCATGTTAGTCGAACTGCAACGTATCACTGTGCCACCGGGGCAGACCATGGTTCTGCGGGATGTGACGTGGGAAGAATTTGAGCGAATTTTGGATGATTTGGGGGAGCGTCGTGCGGCTAGAGTGGCTTACGATCGAGGGATTTTAGAAATTATGTCACCATTGCCAGAGCATGAAGATGATAAAGACATCATCAGTGATTTGATCAAGATTCTGCTGGAGGAACTGGGGCGTGAGTTTCGTTGCTTGGGTTCGACGACGTTTAAGAATAGTCAAATGACGGGTGGGATTGAACCGGATCAATGTTTTTATATCGAGCATGAGTCGCAAATCCGGGGTAAGCGACGACTTGATCTGAAAAATGACCCGCCCCCTGATTTGGCCTTGGAAATTGATGTTACATCCCGGACGCATCCCAGTATCTATGAGCGGCTGGGTGTGCCGGAACTTTGGCGGTTTGAGCGTGATCAGTTGAAAATTAGCATTTTGACGAATGGTGTTTATGTTGATTCGTTGAGTAGTCGGGCCTTTCCTGCATTGGATTTGGTGGCGCAAATTCCGCTAGCGCTGCAACGTAGTCGGGTTGTTGGGCGAACGCCAATCATGCGTGAATTCCGATCGTGGGTGCAGGCGCAACTCGCCCAAAACAATTAATGCTACAACCCAACTAATTCGACACACTGGATCGATCGGACAACCAAAAAGATCTGGGTCGATCGGACGCATAATTGGTTGGGCCGCTGCGCGACGATTCGGGGATCTTATCCCCGCGCCCCTGCCTCTTGGGGTCCTTTAATCCCCCAAACCCCCTTCATGGTTAGTCCGTTGGGGCGAGTCGGATGATTGCTTAATCTCATCCGTGCGCCCACGCTGGTTCGGAACGGGGATTTCTTACCCAAAGACGATCGCGCTCTTTAGTTCAATGCTCAATCGCGCCGCTTCAAATAGCGAAATCCACACCAAATGTTCAATCCAAAAGCCCTCTTCCGATGCGGCGATCGCATTAATCCGGGTGGCTTCGTCGTCGGTTAGATTGGCTCCTCTGAGTTTGATGCCTAAGGATGGGGCAATTTCAATTAGTTCTCGCATCAACTTGTAACTCGATCCCACAATGCTGCCGGGAATCCGATCGGCTCCAGTATCGTCAATCACGATGTCGTCGAAGTCGATCGGTAAATAAAAGCCGTCGGAGTCGGAATGACAGAGTAAATGACTGGACATCATGTACATCTCTTCGGCTAATATCGGATCGTCGGTGGCGGATTCACCGTCGGGAGTCAATGTGGGAATCCATTTGGGATTGTGGATGACGTTGGCGTAGAATCGCCGCAGGTAATGCAGAAACGAATAGGAATAGTTTAAGCTCTGTGCCCGTGACATCATTGGGGGCACTTGCTCTGGTTCTTCGTAGGTGGGCTGATCGTGCTCTGCCAACACCTCATTCACGCCGCGTAATGTTGCGGCTAACCAATTCGCCCCGGCTTCATCGTTTTCGATTAAATCCGCTAACATCCCAACGCTGATATTTAAGCCCATGACCGATCGCTCCTCTTGCCGAAAATTACGCCGCCAACCCGATTTCCTGCATTGCCGCAATTACTTGCTGCGACACAAATGGCAGAATTTCCGTATATAGATTATGTTCGCGCCCTTCGGTAAAGACGACGAGCAAATACGGTTGCAACCCTGGAATCTCGATATAGGCCGCATCGTGCCGCGTCCAACTGGTATAACCCGCCTTCGACCATAACAGCGCGTCCTGCGGCAATGCGCCACCGAGGAATTCGCCCACTTGATTTTCGGGGTCGTCGGCATAGTCTTTGGGGTCAATTGATCGGCGCATTACGTCCATCATCATCTGCGATCGGCTGGCGGATACCGCCACACCCCCAATAATGCTATGCACCAATCGCGCCGTGGCATCGGTCGTCAGCATATTGCGATTTTCCAAATGCTCGCCGTAGAATGCCTTCTCGCGGCCATACGGCCCATCACCCCAGGTCTTCTGGCAGGCGTTAATTGTCGCCAGTTCATCCCATTGCAATGACTGAAAATACCGATTCACAATATTCCGCTGCTGTTTCCATGTGTCAAATGGGCCGGGTGGTAAGGTTGGCCCGCTGGTGGTGCCTGTCAGCACATCGACCACTAGCCCCGTCCCATCATTACTTGACTCCGTAATCATGTCCCGCATCGCCCGCTCTAGTTCCGCATTCGGCGGGGTCATGCCGCGTTCCAGCCACTCGTGCGCCGCGACTAAGTAGAACAATTTCACCACACTGGCGGGATAAATCCGCTCGACGCCCCGGTAGCTGAAGCCGCGTGGCTGCTGTTTCCAAAATTCTTCCGAGCTAATTGCCCCGCCCGTATTCACCAAGCAGGCGGGATCGTAGACCAGCCAGGTCAGGGCAATTTGATTCCGGGCGACGATCGGGAACTGCGCCCAAGTCGCCTCCAGTACCCGATCGCCCAACTGCTGCAATTGATCATCTTTGCGAAAAAACGGCATATCGACCTCAAACCCAACTTTACGCGGTGCGCCGGGGAGTTTACGCCCTGCGCCTTGGCCATTGTAAAGCCTCGGTTCGCAAATCCGGTCAACCCACCGGATGTCAGTGCGGCATCGGAGCGTGTAAGCTGAAAGATAGAATACTTATCCTCTGCTCATGCTGTACCGCGCCAAGGCCAACATCAATCTCTACGACTCCAGCGAACTCAAAACGCTGGCGACTCAGGCGTTGGCCGATCGGTTCATTCGGCTCGCGGCTCCGGAGACGATCGGGGATGGGCCGCTGAAGGTGATTGTGGTCGAAGATGACTATCCTGGCTGGCTCAATCCCGCTGATGAGTCACTGCTGGCCCTGACGGAGGAGGAATATCTCGCCCCGGTGATGAGTGAGGCGGTGATCGCCGATCGGCTCCCCGCTGTGATCGCCTTCACCCAAGCCGCCATGACTGTCCCCAACGAATATCTCTGGGGCGGCACCGTTGGCCCGAACTACGACTGCTCCGGGCTAATGCAAGCCGCCTTTATTGAACAGGGGATTCAGTTGCCGCGTGATGCGTATCAGCAAGAAGGCTTTGTGCGGCCCGTGCCGCTGCGATCGTTGATTCCGGGTGACCTGGTGTTCTTTGGCCCGCCGGAAAAGGCGACCCATGTTGGGCTATACCTGGGCGACAACCACTACATTCACAGTTCTGGCCAAGCCCTCGGCAACAATGGCATCGCGATCAATGCCCTCACTCTGGCGGGCAATGACGTCGATCGCAACTATTTTTCCCAATGGCGCACGGGCGGTCGCGTCGTCGCTAGCTACAAATCCCGCCTCGGCTAGCGGATGGCTTTGGTGCGAATTCCGTAGGAACTCCGAGCCGATTGTCGCCGCGATCAGGCAAATTTTGAATAGGGATAAAAATGCTGACTGGCGATCCGTCCTTGGGGGGCGCGATCGGGTAGTTGATTTTTCGACTCGGTGCGTCGCTTTGCCTGATCTGCTGCGCGTGTGTTTAACGGAGAAATTTTCATGTTGGAAACTGTCGAAATTCAAACCAGTCAAGCCCTGGTGCTCGTGAGCCAAACGCCCCAACAGGCGCTCATGCCGATCGCCGTGCCCGCCATGGCCCAGACGGAACGCGAGGCGATCGTTGATTTGTTGCTGTTGGGGATGTACGCCGATCGGCATATTGCGGTGTCGGAGCAGGAATTTTTGGCGACGGAAATGGCCAAGATGGGCTGGGATGAGTTTCATTCGCCGGAGATTTATTTGCAGCGGGCGGTGCCGTTGGTGCGGGAAGTGCTGGCCTACGCCGATCGCACCCAAGGCTTTTTGCAGACGATCGCCCAGCGGTTGCCCGAAGCGGCGGTGATGAAGTTCGCGATCGAGCAATTCTCGGCGTTGATTGCCTTGGATGGCGTGACGGCAGAATCCGAAGCCAGCCTGTTTGACCAAGTGATGGAAACCTTCTTTGCGATGGCTTAGGCGAACGGTGGGATCGGGCATCGATAACCGATCGCCCGATCTTCTGGGCGGTTCCATCAGAAATTTCGTGCATCACCGTCACGGATCGGCTAAAACGGGTAGAGTGTAAGCAGCAGAAGATTAAGAATCTTAGCCTTTTGTGAATTTCTGAGGCTGGAGTCCGGTGACTCTGGTGCTTATCTACGATTTGAGGAGATGACGGGACTATGATGCAGCTTGAGGTAAAGCCAGAACTGGACTACCAAAGTGATGTCTACAAGGATGCCTACAGCCGCATCAACGCGATCGTGATCGAAGGCGAGGACGAGGCATACAACAACTACAACCAACTGGCGACGCTGATGCCGGACGATGCAGTGGATCTTCAGAAGTTGGCCAAGATGGAGTTTAAGCACATGAAGGGCTTCGAAGCCTGTGGCAAAAACCTCAACGTCACGCCGGATATTGCCTTTGCGAAGGAATTTTTCTCCGAGTTGCATGGCAACTTCCAGACCGCCGCAGCGGCAGGTAACATCGTCACTTGCTTGTTGATTCAGTCGTTGATCATCGAATGTTTTGCGATCGCGGCTTACAACATCTACATTCCCGTCGCTGATGATTTCGCCCGCAAGATTACTGAAGGCGTGGTGAAGGATGAGTACATGCATCTGAACTACGGCGAAGAATGGCTCAAAGCCAACTTTGCCACGGCCCGCGAGGAGCTGGAAACCGCCAACAAGCAGAATCTGCCGCTGGTCTGGAAGATGCTGAATGAAGTGGCCGCTGATGCCAAAGAACTGGCGATGGAACGTGAGGCGTTGGTGGAAGACTTCATGATTGCCTATGGCGAAGCCTTGGCGAATATTGGTTTCACCACTCGCGACATTATGCGGATGTCGGCCTACGGTCTGTCGGCGGCGTAGATCGCACCGATCGGAGTCGGACGCGATCGGCCCACCGAATTGCGTGGGATTGCCGACGGTCAACGAATGCACTACCCTAATAGGTGCTTTAACCAAAGGTCGGGAGGTTCAAGTTTGAGCCTCTCGTTTTGGTATGGCGCTGATTTCACCTTTTCTTTCCCCCTACGAGTCCTACGCCCATGTTTGGTTTGATCGGTCACCTTACCAGCCTCGAACATGCCCAGTCGGTTGCACGGGATTTAGGCTACCCGGAATATGCGGATCAGGATTTGGACTTCTGGTGCAGTGCGCCGCCCCAAATTGTCGATGAGATTCATGTGACGAGTATCACGGGGGAAACGATCGTCGGCAAATATGTGGAGTCCTGTTTCCTGCCCGAAATGCTCGCCACCCGCCGGATCAAAGCCGCGACCCGGAAGATCATCAACGCCATGGCCCACGCCCAGAAGCATGGCCTGAACATCACGGCCTTGGGTGGCTTCTCCTCGATTATTTTTGAGAATTTCGATCTGTCGCAAATCAAGCAAGTGCGCAACCTCACCCTGGACTTCCAGCGGTTCACCACGGGCAATACCCACACGGCCTACGTGATTTGCCGTCAGGTGGAGCAGGCATCGCAGCAGTTGGGCATGAACTTGGCCCATAGCACGGTGGCGGTCTGCGGGGCGACGGGAGACATTGGCAGCGCGGTTTGTCGGTGGTTGGGCAATCAAGATGTGAAGGAACTACTGCTGATCGCCCGCAACAAAGAGCGACTGAACGACCTCCAAGCCGAACTGGGTCGAGGCAAAATCATGGGCTTGGAAGACGCCTTGCCCGAGGCGGATATCGTGGTCTGGGTCGCCAGTATGCCGAAGGGGGTCGAAATCGACGCCAGTACGCTGAAGAATCCCTGTTTGTTAATCGATGGTGGCTATCCCAAGAACCTGGGCACCAAGATTAATGGCGATGGGATCCACGTGTTGAATGGCGGTATCGTCGAGCATTCCCTGGATATCGATTGGCAGATTATGGACATCGTCCAGATGGATGTGCCGAATCGGCAGCTATTTGCCTGTTTTGCGGAGTCGATGATTCTGGAATTTGAAAAGTGGTATACCAACTTCTCCTGGGGCCGCAACATGATCACGATCGAGAAAATGGAGCAGATTGGTGGTGCGTCAGTGAAGCACGGCTTCCGGCCCTTGTTGTTGAATAGTCCGTCTTAGGATGATTGGCCCGCAATTTCAAATCTAACCATATCGTCGAGGTGTGGGCATTGCCCACCCTTGTATGTTTAGGAGGTCACAACCCGTCCCACCCTCGGTGCTCGACACCGTTCAGTAGCAAGGGTATTGATAAGCTAAAAAAAGCGCATGGTCGATT
>JANOQX010000227.1:0-11856 GCA_031415035.1 Cyanobacteria bacterium VAR_4_metabat_243 | reverse complement strand
CCCGCGATCCAGAACCTTGTTTTGCCTCGAAAAAAGCCGAACAGGCATTTTATGACACGATCTGGTTTACTCGCATTCGACAACTGGATTGTCAGACCTGATACCACAGTGTTTTCGATAGATTTGTCAGGCACTCAGGGTGTTCGGTGCTTTGAGTGGTCTTCTAGTTGGTCTTCTGCATACAAATACGCCTGACAATTTAGGGTTTCTTGTTGCTGATTTGAGTGTGTCTAGTGATACTCCATCTAGTGACTTTATGTTGAAATTTCGTGAAACTTGTGCAGCTCAATATGAGGTTCATATCGGGAAGCGTTATGCTTCTCCTAGTGATTGTATTGTTCGTGCAGATAGTATCTGGCAGAATGTAGTATCCGAGTTTGAATATCGCAAAGAATGTCGTCAAGAAGAGCCGGACTGTGTAGATTTTGGTAAGTCCCTCTTTTTTGTACTAGCTCTGGGAAGCCTGAGTCAGATGGCAGAATTTAGACCTGTTTCTGGACGAATGGGTCTAGATGTAAACCATAGACTGCCACCCGATATTCTTTCGAGCGCTGAAAAGGAAGCTATATTGAGTGCAATAGGTGTGCATAACATCAATTCTCCGCAAGTGATGGATCTTTTGATGTATCAGGCTAACAGAGGACAGCATCAAACTCAGTGGAAAGATAAAGTTCAGGCTATAAGAAGGCAGAATCTTGCGAACAGTCAATCGCAAGATTTAACTGTTAAGCAAATATTGCAAGTATGGGTGGAAGTAGAAAAAAATGTCTGTTATAACTATGAACTTCCTAACTCAATTAGTCCAGAAAAACTTTTGCGAAAATTATAAAACACCGTCATCCTAGAGGTAAAAAAATAGATGTCATATGACGTTACTGTGGTGCTGTTTTAGAAACCAGGTATGTCAACCTTGCAAACTAACCGTGACTCGATCGCTTCCGCCGTTGATTGCTGAGTAAACTGGCTTGATAAACTTGGATGACGCGTTAATGCGCACACTTTTGAGCGAACCGCGCTAAACTAGAACCAACGTCGTTACCTCCAGCCTCCTATGACTGTCCCAGTCACCCTCAACCTGCCTGACGAAATCTACCAACGAGCCGAACGGTTTGCCCGTCTCGCAAACCGTGACTTGGTGAGTATCCTAACTGATACGGTCGTTTCTTCACTGCCACCCCTCAGCGACCAGATTGATTCTCTCCAATCGATCGAAGACCTTTCCGATCGGGCCATCCTCGACCTCGCTAATTCCCGCCTATCAGAAACACAAGATTTACGACTGTCAGAACTGCTAGGGAAACAGCGCGAAGGTGAAATGGTCGGTGATGAACCACAGGAGCTGGAAGCCCTGATGCAGATTTATAACGAAGGCTGGCTACGCAAAACCGCTGGGCTAGTGGAAGCCGTCAAGCGGAGACTGATGGAGCCGATGACCGCGTGAGTGATTACATCTCGGACGAGCTAAAAGCTCATATCAAAGGCTAAAGCTCAGATAATCGTTCGCTTGAGTCACTGCTTCTTGCATCCGGTTGAGCCATTGGCAGAGGCGACTCCGATCGGCCCGCGTTAACCCAGAGCCAGCTTGCATCGCCTGTCGGAATGCGAGGTCATGTTCATCGATCGCGTCGTAGGCCGAGTGAAATAGCTTCGGCATTGTGATTTCAGTGCCTTGCAGTTGGGATAGATGTTGGCGGGTCGAGGATGTGGCAAATTGATCGGAATCTGAGCGCATGGTGGCAGCATTCTTGACTGCAACATAATCAACTTGATTGCCGAATTCATTTAGGAGCACCTGCAAAGCATTCAGAGCGTCCTTGCCGTTGGAGATGACGGATACCAAAGTCAGCCGCCAGCCGAGTTCTGTGGCTACCTGAATCAGATTTAAATGCTGCACTAATTGCTCAACCCAAATGCCTGAACCCGCTGACATATCGACCAGTACGATGTCCGATCGGTCACGTTTCAGGGTTTCCAGCCACTGCTGGGCATCGCGGCTGAGGTCAATCGTTGTTGCCTGGGGATAATGGCGATGCAGTTGTGGGCCACTTCGATCGGTATCGTAAGCCTGATAATTGATGCCGAGATGCTGATATACGTCGAGTAATCCCCGTGCGAAGGTGGTTTTCCCGGTGCCGCCTTTATTGCCAGTAACGAAGATAATACGTTTCGATTTTGCTGTGACGTTCATGGTGACTCCTGTATATGTTTAACTGTGATTTGATTTCCTGAGACGTTGATTGCTGAGTAAACTGGCTTGATAAACTTGGATGGCGCGTTGATGTGCGATCGGGTCATGACAGTTGTGCGCCCAATCCTGGATTAGCTCTAGGTTATAGCGGACGCACCGACTATTGAGCCTGACCCAATGCACCCCTTCAATCCACTTCCCATTGGTGCGATAGCGTTTCAGCGTGGAGTTACTGATGCGTAGATGCGCAGTCGCTTCGCGTTTGCTGACAAAATGTATCATAATCAAGTCCCCTCAGCGGTTTTCCAGGCGTTCTAACTTGGTGATTGTCCATTCCGATCGTTTTTTGATGTAGGCCAGTTCTGCCTGAATCTGTTGAAATCGAAACTGATCGTCGCGGTGCGTCAGCGTAAATCCAAATAGCCCGATCGTGGCGGCCAGAGACAGAACCAGATTGATGCTATAAATCCAGGTCGAACTCTGGCGTTCGAGGACGTAGCTGCCGTTGAACAGGTGTTGGAACTTCTTCGACATTTGGACGATCGCGGTCTCGACCAGGCTGAGACATTCCTGGAGACTTTCGTCTTGAGGTTTCTGACTGTCGTGCTTGAATTGTTGCAAGGCATTGCTCAAGGTGGCGATTTGCTGATTTAAGTTCTGCGAGTCGCGATCGAATGAAGTCAAGTAGCTGGCCAGCTTGTCGGCGTTCTGGGCTAGGAGTGCGGCTTCCTGGGTCTTGTCGGCCAGGAGTTGGAGCAGTTGGAGATTGATTTGTGTCCATTCGGTGATTTGTTGTTGGGTACGTTGATCGGATTCGACCATGGACAGCTTGAAGCTATCGACCGATTTCCAGAGGTTGCCGATGACCTCTTTGAGTTCACCCAGCTCAGTTTGGTGCGGATTCATCATGATTTACGGGAGTGATTTGCTTCTTCGATTTATTGCTGACAGGTGACGGATAACCCAGATAGGGTGCCGCTTTGAGAATATGCGGTTGGCTGAGATCGAGAAAACTATCGACGAGGATACGATCGCCGAATCCCAACTTATCGGGCTGAAAGAACGGAATCGACTTTTCATGCAATGCATCAAATGCGGATGCTTCGAGAACAGGTAGGTCAATTTCGATGCCTTTCCATTCCAAGCAGCGTTTGCGAGTTTCGGAGACTTCCCACCGATCGAAGGTCAGCGTGCCCTGATTCCAGAGCTGACTTTTGACGATGAGATAGTCCGATCGCGTTTTACCGAATTGCATCATCGTATCCAGACTATTAATTGTGTTGTAAGCGGTATTGAGAACAGTCGCGATCGTGACGCGATAGCCTAATTTCTCGGCAATATTGAACAAACCGAACCGATCGATTTGTTCTCGGGTCTGCTTCCCACTGGCACCTGGCATATCCAGAAGCGCCACCTGGGGCCGCGTTTGCTCCAATTCCGTAAATAAGCGCTTGGCTTCCCCGACATCGAGGAAATCTAAGAGCTTGACCGGATTGGGCGTGTCACTGTGGTATTCTGCAAATTCTGGATTTTCGGTATCCGCATCGAATGCCAAGCAATTCACCTGAGCATTGAGCAGATAGTAATAAACCAGACGGCAGAATAGGGTTTTCCCCGTACCACCCTTCCCGCCAAGGATCAGGATGATACGTTTCGGCTGAATATTGGCCATAACAACCTCGCTAAGCGGCGTTAATGGGGTCGAATGCGATTAAGGTTAAATCTTGGTTCAGTCCAGTCAGAGGACGCTGGGGCAGACTGTTCATGTTCAGTCGCCGTTTCATTCCGTTGCAGATAAGCAACTTGATGATCTTCCACTTCAGCATTGTCAGAGGAATTCATTTTTCTCCGGTGTGATAGTTTCTCATCTGGCACATACTGAGATTCACCGATATTTTCACTGTTTCGTTCACTATGGGATTCACCTTGAGTTGGACGATCGGAACGCTTCCGGCTGGCCTTGCGAAGCCTGCCCAGATTGTGATTGCGCCGATATTGACAGACATATTGCTTCAGGCTGCCGGGGGTAATTCCCAGGCCCCATTCGGTCAATTGCTGTGCGACGGCTTCATAGGAATGACGTGTGAGTGCTTGTTGAATTGGCTCAATCAGTTCCTCCACCGCTGCGCGTTTGGAGCGCGATCGGGGTTGCTGTTGGGCCAAATCGTTTAATTGATCACCCCACTGTTCAAGTTGTGCTGAGGAATAGCCAAAAGATGACATTTGGATGAACCAAAATCTAACGGCGCTTTTCCGGAATTGAGGATAGATAATTTACGTATAATCTCTATTGGCGATTACTAAACTAATTTGTATCTTGACTAGCCTAGTGTTTAAGATTTGTATTGGGGCTTCAAAATGAATAATCTTTATCTGCTACTGACCATATCTATGTTCATTATATCTTCTTCGTCAGGATATAACCAAAATTCCTTACCTAATTCCAATCTTGATAATATAGAAAAAAAGTCTGCAACTGTCGATATAAATGTGTTGTGTAGACGTGGGGGTACGCAACTAGAGCTTTCAGTAGAAACACCAAGAGGTCTGCATGAAGTCACTCCAGAACTTTTAGAGACGCTTAGAAAATCTCTACTCAAGCGAATTGCTAATTTAGGGATAGAGGATGTTTTAGTCATAGCAAGTAGTCACCAATCACTAACTGTACAAATTCCTGGGGTTGAAGATTCGAGTCAAGCTGAACGAGTGTTAGGTGGTCTTAAGCAATTAAGATTTGGAAAACAGAAAGCTGGAACAGAGATGCAATTAGCAGTTGAGGCATTGCATCGGAAGGAGCTAAAGAGTAAACAGATAGAATTAAAGGGAAGTGGAAAGCCATCAGAAATTTCGGAGAATAATATGGCTCTCCAACGTTCAACCGAAGAGCTTGCCCGAATATATGATCAATCTGATCTAACTGGGGCTTATGTTAAAGATGCTTTTCCAGAAGAGACTCAAGATGGAAAACTATGGTCTGTAAGCATCACATTTGATGAGCAAGGTTCAAATGAGTTTGCAAACATTACAAAAAGTCTTGCGGGTACCGGACTTAGTTTAGGTGTCTTTCTGGATGATGAGTTAGTGAGTCATCCAATTATCGATGCTAAGTTTGCTCAGACCGGTATTGTTGGTGGTAAGGCAACAATTTCTGCTCAGCTCTCAGAGAATGAGGCGAATGACTTGGCCGCAAAACTTCGCGGTGGGGCCTTACCAGCTTCTATGCACTTAGTTGAATCTCGTGCAGTTGGAAGGAATAACCATTGTAACGATGAAGCTGCGCAGTCACTTAATAATGGCTCTGCTGCCACGCAGCCCTTGGCACCCACTACTACGAGCAAAGAGGTGGCTGAGAAGAATCGCTTTGCAGGCACAATGCTAGAACCATCTGTTGAAGAGACTTTTTATAAAGCGAAATGGGCTATATTCGTCATTCTGGTATTTAGTGTGATCGGTGTAACTGTAAAAAATGCCTCTAAGCATAAGAATAAAGATCCAATGTAATGTGTCTTCAGTCCGCTAAAAGTCCGCTGAAAATTTCGGCATCGGTTTATTGGTTTCAAAGCCAAAAAATAATCCGTGGAAGGCCGATTGCCCCCGATCCGATCGCTCCAAGCCGCAGGCATGACCACCGTCCACCTCGACCAATCGCTCCGCCAGAAAACCGAAAATCTCAAAGCTGCGGTGGCGCTAATCACTGAAGGTCAGACTGAACAGGGCATTGAGCAGTTGGAACAATCAGGCAGTATCCAAATAATTGCCGAGGAGGATCGGCGACTGGCGCAAATGACAGCAGACTATCTCGCCCTATCACCCGCCGAACGTGAGAAAATGCTCTTGGTTGCCGGGACACATGAATCCCGTCGGCAAATCACCGATCGAATCCGCACTGGACTGCGACTCGCGGAACAACTTGGGCCACCCACCCATCGGATCAAGGGTTTGCAGCCCAAGAACTTGACCAACGCCCAGGCCCGATACGCTAAATATTACGAAGTCGGCGATGTGATCGTGCCACACCAAACTTACAAAAACCAGGGCTTGGAGAAGGGGCAGCAATATGTCGTTATCGATGTTCAAGCCCGATCGGTCAACATCCGATCGCCCACAGGTGAGACCCGATCGCTCGATTTGTCCAAGTGCGACCACAAAACGATTTATCGCGAATCTGGCTTCCCAATTGCCGTGGGCGATCGACTCCGGTGGACAAAGAACGATCGGGCAAACGGCATCCGCAATGGTCAAACTTTCACGATCGCCCGCATTGATCTGAGCGGCGATGCTGAGGTTCTAAACGCCGACGGTTCGATTAGCAAACTCAACCTGAAAGGCCATCAGTATCTGGATTACGCCTGGGTTTCGACCACCTACAGCGCCCAGGGCAAAACCGCCGATCGGGTGCTGGCCCTCACCGACACCATGACCAGCCGCGAATCTTTCTACGTCGCTGTCTCCCGCGCTAAATATGACCTGACGATCTATTCAAGCGATCGAGCCGAACTCCTCCGCCTTGCCCAAATCTCCCGCGCCAACGAAACCGTAATCCCCTTACACCAGCAGGTACACTATGCCCCGACCCCGCAAACAACCGAAGCCACCGACTTCCCCGACCGTGGAAATTCAGTCCGCGATCTTGGCGCAAGTCTTGCAGCCACTCTTCCAGAAGATCGCCTCCTTAGAGACAGCCTTGACCGCCTCGATCGCGGCACAAGCCGAAACGCAGCAGCATTTGCAGCACTTTCTCGAACAGTTGCAAATTACACTCAACGACAAGAGCAACGCGCCGACACCCAACGAATCCTTGCAACGATCGATGGCCAAATTGCAGCAATTGAACAGCAGCAGGCCACCCAACAAGCCAGACTTTTAGCCCAGATCCAGGAAAAGCATGTGCAGCAGCTCGTTAGCGCCTGCCAAATCGTTGTGAGTCGCTTGGGGCAGGAAACGCCCGTGGGTCGCCAGGTAAGCAGCAAATCCTTTCGCATCACCCAGTCTGGGCCGACGTTGAAGGTGGAAGCCCGATCGCGGAATGAGGCGGACTATCATCATGTGTTGACCTACGACATGGGTGGCAAGCAGTTTGCGACTGACCGATCGACCGAGCAATTAGCGTCAGCGGCGACTTATTTTGGCGCGATCGTCACCAAGATGAGAGAACAGCAGGCCCAGCAGCAGGTAGTTCAGCGGCATCGCAGCCCAGGAATGGAGCTTTGATTCCCATTTGGGCAAAGGTGTAGGACAATTTAGGGGTCTATGTCGATTCCCTGACCTATGCCGACCGAAATTGACTATCAGCAGCGCATTGCCGCCTATGACTACCCACAGCTATTGGCTTTGTGGGCGGAAATTCAGGCGGGCGAAACACCGGGCTGGTCTTCAGGGAAAGCCTTTGAGTATTTGGTGGTACGGGCGTTTGAGCTAGAAGCGGCGGCGGTGACTTATCCTTTTTCTGTGCAGTTAGGGGGGACAGTGGTGGAGCAGATTGATGGGGCCGTTTATAGCGATGGTTTGTCCTGTCTGATCGAATGCAAAGACCAAGATGGCAATATTGCGATCGACCCAGTGGCCAAACTTCGCAATCAGATGTTGCGTAGACCCGCTGGTGTGATTGGGTTGGTCTTCAGTACGGCGGGTTTTACCGATGCGACGAAGATCTTGGCCCGCTACAGTGCGAACCAGGCGATTTTGCTCTGGAATGGTCTTGACGTACAATATGCATTAAGCCACCAACAGATGCGGGTGGGGCTGATGAAGAAATACCGCTACTGTGTGGAGCGGGCGTTGCCGGACTACAGTTTGCAAATTGGAGACCTGTCATGAAAGCGGCTTACCTGGTGACTGAAAGTCGAGAGGCGGCAAATCTGCTGCAACAGTTGTTGCCACCGGATTTATTGCGATCGGTGCAGATTGTGTCGGCAGGGCAAAAATACGCGGCAGTATCTTTGGCGGGAACGATTATGTCGGAACGATCGCGCCCAGTGCTGCTGGTGATTGATGCGGAATCGGACAATGTGGTTCAGGCGAGAGAGCGTGAACAGGAAATCAAGGCGATGTTGCTTCCGGCGGCGGCGGCGGCTCCTTATGAGGTTTGTGTGGCGGTGCCATCGATCGGGTCATTAATCCCCGGTGAATTGGATGCCGATCGGCGGCGGGAACTTCAGCAGCAACCGTTGGTTCAGCGGATTGTGCAGTTTTTATCGGGTGTGTTTAGTCAGGCGGCTTGAGCTGTGCGGGTTTGAATAATGGAGGGCCATTGTGTTGGGGTTTCAGCCGCCGCATCTGCGGGAGTATACGGAGTTTGCGGCGGCTTAGAGAGGGGCGATCGGTTATTTGCGGTTTTGGCGATCGCGGATGAAAGGGCGGATCGCTTTGAGGAGGTTGGCGATCGCGTTGAGGGGTTTTTCGGTGGCGGTGAGGAGGGTGGCGAGGATGAGAATCCAGACGAGGGGATTGGTCGGGGCGAGGGGGATGTCGGGGGTGATGGTGGGTTGGGTGGGATTGATGGAGATTGTGGGAGTGGTGGTTTGCATGGGGTTGACCTCTCTGCGTTGGGTTGATGGGTTTATCGTAAGGGCGGGGATTTGGGTGGAGGTTCCCGGAAAGTGGATGCAAAGTGGAGAAATTGGTACACACTAGGTAGATGGTTGGTAGATGGTGTGCTTCTCGTATGGATTGGCAGGCGTTTTTAGAGGGTTTTAGCGATCGGGCTTTGCAGCTGACTCCGGAACAGCGCGAGGTGTTTTTGGCGCGGTTGGATGAGAAGAACCGGAAAGAAAGCGATGTGAAAGTTGCTGCCGAGTTGAAGCTGGGAATTAGTGCTTGGAAGAAGCGGATGAAGTCGGTTTATGCCGCAGCGGAGCGGGTGTTTCCAGAGCTTCAAGGACTTACGGGTAGGGGCAAACTGGAGAAACTGCGGGGTTGTCTGAAGGAGTACGAAAGGCAGCAGGTCCCCCAGCCCCCAAGTTTGGGGGAGCCGAGCCAAGTAGCGGTTCAAAATCCCCCAGCATTGGGGGATTTGGGGGGCGATGCGGTTGGGCGATCAAGATTCAAACTCCACAATGTCCCACTCTTACCGCCTGCACAGAAATATGTGGCGCGCCCGGAGGTTTTAGCAGAGGTGAAACAACTGCTACTGGTTCAAAGTAACCATCCGTTAGTTGTGCGAGGATTAGGTGGATTAGGCAAATCACTGCTGGCGATGGCGATCTCACGAGATGAGAAAGTTTTAGAGCACTTTAAAGATGGAGTTTTGTGGGTCACATTGGGGCAGCAGCCAACTAATCTACAGGCGGATCTTGGTGGATGGATTGAGGAACTGGATAAATCGCGCGGGGGGTATTCGGGAAGTACTTTGGGACTGGCTAAGTCCTACTTGCAGAGTCTGCTCTTGGATAAGCGGATGCTGCTTGTCGTCGATGATGTGTGGAATGCCGCTGATGCGGAATGCTTTAGCGTGGGTGGGGCGGGTTGTCGAATTCTGGTTACAACCCGCACGGCAGTCATTCCAGATGCAGAGCCATATGAATTGCCATTAATGGATTTAGATGAATCAGTGAAACTGATGAAGGGGGAGATTGGGGCAAAATGGCAGGATTCTCTAGAAGAACCGATACGAGAGTTTGCTAAGTTGCTATGCTGCTTGCCTTTAGCGATGAAGTTAATGGCTGTGCAGGTGGTGAGAGGGTTAAATATAAATAACCTGAAGACAGCATTTCTTGAGGAAACAAAGCGATTAAGCATTTTGGATTATCCAAGAATGAAGCTGGAGAACCTTTCTGAGGATCAGCGGCGTGAAAACAGTTTGCGAGCATGTTTCGGCTTGAGTTTGAAGTGGCTGGAGCCAGAACTATTAGAACGGTTTATTTGGCTGGGTGTTTTGCCAGAGGATGTTTCAATTCAGCAAAAAATGGCGATCACGCTCTGGAATGTTGAGGTGTGGGAAGCGGAGGAATCGCTTCTATCGTTGTACGAGAGTTCGCTATTGATGGAAGGGGGAGAGACGTTAAATGAAGAACGGGCATATCGGGTGCATGACTTGTTGCATGCACTTGCGAAGGAGCTGATTGGGCATTCTACCGATCGACAAGCACTCCAAAATGAGAAATCTGAGGTTGATGCGCTGCCTGGATTTGGATTGACTTTACCCCAAGCACATGAGCAATTATTGGAGCGATATAAAAGGCAAATAGATGATTGCCGTTGGGATAAATTGCCGAATGACGGGTACGTTCATCGGCATCTGACTTGGCATATGGAGCAGTCAGGGTGGACAGATGCGGTGCATGAGCTGATGGCGATGAGTGACGATCGGGGGCGGAATGCTTGGTTTGAGGCCTGTGAGGAGATTGGAGAGATTGCGGTGTTTGTACAGGATGTGAAGAGGGGGTGGGAGTTGGCGGAGAAGTTGCATGAAAGAGATAAAGAAAGGGCAATAGTACTTCAGGGCAGGTATGCATTGCTCACATCAACAATGAACTTACTAACAGAGAGTTTGCCGCCTGACTTGATTGCAGGATTTGTACACCGTGGATTTTGGTCGGTGGAGAGGGCTTGGGCTTATGTAGAACAGATTCAGGATGAGCGAAAAATTGACAATGCCATTAGCTGGATAGCACCATATTTATCGAAGAACTTGTGGCAGAGTGCCATTCAGAAAGCAGAACAAATAACAAACTATTGCCATCGAGCCAATGCATTCAGTGCATTATTAGATGTAACTGATAATTGTTTAGATCAAGCAATGGAATTAGAGCAGTTAATGGAGGATTCACTATCTGAACAGGATCAAAATACTAATGATCCACTATATCAACTGCTAGAATTAAGCCATCAAAAAATTCTATTATCTCTTTCTAAAATCAAAGATGAGTATTTCCAGAAAGCATTAAAATCTGCACGACAGAATTCAAAACTAGTTGATTCCGCAGCATCGCTTATTGCCTTATCTGAAATCAATAATTACTACCTTGACGAAGCATTAGAAGCCACAGAATTAGTTGCGGATAAAGTTATCTATGCTCATCTTCTTGTCGATTTAGCAAAAATAGATCTGCGCTATTGCGACAAGGCTTTTGAAGTAGTGTGTCTAATTAAAGAGGAAGCTAATCTAGTCGATTCTCTAGGCTCGTTAATTAATATCAGGCATAATTTGCATGTTGAGGTTTCAAGAGTTGCAAAGCGGATTCAGAATATTTTCTGCCGTGTTCGGCTTCTAGCTCATCTGGCAAATATTGAACCAGCTTACTTAGATGAAGCATTGGCAACACTAGAATTGGCTTCAAAGTTATCCCAACTACCTAATTTGGAATCTGTGGGAGATTCTTATCAATACACACTTGCTTTGATTTTCCTGACCAACCTTGATGCATCCTACTTTCCCAAGGCTCTGGATGCTACTATCCTACTACCAAAATCAGCTTGGTGTAAAGAGATAGCTCTTAGAGATTTATACCATATTAAAAATTCTGATTCAGAAAAAATATTAAGCCTGTTTCGTTTATTCAACGGTTCGAATGACTATGCCTCAGTCATAGCTGACTGCCTGACAGAAGTGGTTAAAAGGCAATCAGGCCGGGAATGTTGCTGCAAGGAGGGGAAGGCTATGGGAAGCTGATTGTTACCACACGCCCAGCTTGATCCCATGCAGCATTCCCCCCAACTGTATATTCAAC
>JANOQX010000226.1:0-85479 GCA_031415035.1 Cyanobacteria bacterium VAR_4_metabat_243 | reverse complement strand
GCTTCCCCCCATGATCCCCCTGGATCTCGATCGTCCCCTCCTTCACCGATCCCCCCGTCCCACATTGATTCTTCAGCGTCTTCGCCAACGCCGCCAAATCCTCCGGCCCATGCTGCAACCCCGAGACGATCGTCACCGTCTTCCCGCCCTTCCCCTTACGCGACAACTGAATCCGCACCTGCTGCTGATTTGGCGGAATCACGATCGACTCCGCCTCCACCGCCTCAGTTGCCTCCCCAAACTCCCGATACACCACCCCATCCTTCGGCTTCGCCATCACCAACCTCCCAATTACATCCAAACGCAACAAACCGGAAAACCTTATAATAGCGATCGACCCGTACCAAAATTTGACCTGTGACCACGACACCGTTGCGCCCCACCAACCCCGCTAACCCGATCGCCAACCCCATGGCCCGCGAAAACCGTCCCGACAGCCTCGGACGTTACGGCCAGTTCGGCGGCAAATACGTCCCCGAAACCCTGATGCCCGCCCTGTTCGAGCTAGAAGCGGCCTACAAAAAATACAGCCAAGACCCCGAATACCAAGCCGAACTCGCCGGACTACTCAAAGACTACGTCGGTCGGCCCAATCCCCTCTACTTCGCCGAACGCCTCACCCAGCACTACGCCCGCCCCGACGGCACGGGTGCCCAGATTTACCTGAAGCGCGAAGACCTGAACCACACCGGGGCGCATAAAATCAATAACGCGATCGCCCAAGCCCTCCTCGCCAAACGCATGGGCAAACAGCGGATCATCGCCGAAACCGGAGCCGGACAGCATGGCGTCGCCACCGCCACTGCCTGCGCCCGCTTTGGCCTCGACTGCGTGATCTACATGGGCGTCCACGACATGGAACGCCAATCGCTCAACGTCTTCCGCATGAAGCTGATGGGTGCGGAAGTACGCGGCGTCGCCGCAGGCACCGGCACCCTGAAGGATGCCACCTCCGAAGCGATCCGCGACTGGGTGACAAATGTCGAAACCACCCACTACATCCTCGGTTCCGTTGCTGGCCCGCATCCTTACCCGATGATCGTCCGCGACTTCCACAACATCATCGGCAAAGAAACCCGCGCCCAATGCCTGGAGAAATGGAACGGCCTGCCCGACATCCTGATCGCCTGCGTCGGCGGCGGCTCGAATGCCATGGGCCTGTTCCACGAATTCATCGAGGAAACCAGCATTCGGATCATCGGCGTCGAAGCAGCGGGATTTGGAGTTGAGACTGACAAGCACGCCGCCACCTTAACCAAAGGCCGCGTGGGTGTGTTGCATGGGGCGATGAGCTACCTGTTGCAAGACGAAGAAGGTCAGGTGATTGAACCCCACTCGATTAGTGCCGGATTGGACTATCCCGGCGTCGGGCCAGAACACAGTTACCTAATGGATAAGGGTCGGGTGGAATACTACGCCGTCACCGATGCCCAGGCACTAGAGGCATTCCAGCGGATTAGTCAGTTGGAAGGGATTATCCCGGCGTTAGAGACCTCCCACGCGATCGCGTATCTGGAAGCGCTTTGTCCGAATATTGAGGGCAGTCCGAAGATTGTGCTGAATTGTTCGGGGCGCGGGGATAAGGATGTGTTGACCGTGTCGAAGATCCTGCATCCGAATGGTTGATCAGGCGTGGGCGATCGCCCAAAATCAGGCCCCCAAACCCCCAATTCTGGGGGCTTTGATTCCCTCTCTTGCTCCCCCAGAATTGGGGGCCGGGGGGCGGTTCGTCAGGGTTTAATCGATGGCGATCTAAATCTTCCGAAAGATCAGCAAATGCTGCTGCGGCAATCCCCGCCGATTCTCCACAAATTCCAATCCCACCGACTCCAATTCGCGCCGTGCCTGCCCCTGCGTCATCTTGTGCAGCGGCTTAATCAGCACCAACGGGTTCTCCGTCTTATATTCCAATTGGGCCACCCGCCCACCGGGCTTCAATCCCCGCACAATGCCCTGCATCATCTCGCGGGGAAACTCAAATTCATGATAGGCATCGGCCATCAACACCAAGTCGATCGTCCCATCGGGCAAATGCGGGTCTTGCGGTTCGCCCAAAATGCGTTCGACGTTATCAATGCCATTCTCGGATTGACGCTTCGCCATAATCGCTAGCATTTCCGGTTGTACGTCCACGGCATACACTTTCGCCACCTGATTGGCAATCCGAAATGTGAAATAGCCGCTTCCCGCACCGATGTCCGCGATCGTATCGGTCTTTTTCAAACCGAGTAACTCGATCGCTTTTTGCGGTCGGTCTTCTAAGTTGCGACCCGCCCGTTCGAGCCAGTCGGCACCCTGATGTCCCATCACCTGGGCAATTTCCCGCTGCATATAGACCTTGCCAATGCCATCGGAGGCAGGATTTTTTACCGTATATTCGTCGGCCCCCACGGGCGCGATCGGCCCCGCCAAACTCAACACGATCACCAACATTAAACTCACAACCCATCGCCCCATTCGCATCACATTCACCCTCAAAAAAATCATCCTAAACAACTTGATACTGCAACGGCACCACGGCATAGCGCGCCATATCCAACCCGTACACCGCCCCCGTTTCAAACCCCGGTGCCGACAAATCCTGGATCACCGCCTGGATTGCCGCCAACGGCTGGGCCAAGGGATATAAATAGGTTTCGGCGGCATTTTGGGTTTGGAGCGCGATCGCGGTTTGGGTGAAGGGCCGATCGCTGACGATCGCGTACACCGTCGCCTGCCCCAATGGCGCACGCACCGCCCAATCCGCACTCGACTCGCGGAATGGCAAGTCCAACGTCGCACCCACTTCTAACCGCGCCACCAATCGCCCTTCCGGCGGCAACACCACATAGGTTTCATGCCGACTATTCCAGCCAACGAGGAGCCAATACAGCGGCACCGTCGATCGATTCGTGGCGCGGTACCGCAATTGGGTGCCGACGGGCAGATCCGGCGGGGCCGATCGAGCCAGTTTATCGGCAGCGGCGGTGGATTGCTGGAAGGCGCGTTGGGGTTTGGGGGTGAGTCGATTGGCGGTGACGGTTAAGGCCAACTGCGACCCCGATCGATTCTCCAGCAGACTCAGCAATTTATCAACGTACAACGCCGCAACGATCGGGCCAAAGCGTTTCACCAGGGTTTTGACCGCCGTGCCGGATTCGCTGGTAGCCGTGGCGATGAACTGCCGATCGTGGCCCAGGAGGGCGTAACATGGCGGATCCTGGATTTTGGCCAGGATATAATCCGCTGGCCCTTCGCTGAGTAAATGGGTCGAGACATTCGCCAAACTGGAAAAAGCACTGACCGCATCGATCCGTTCGACTTTGCTCAAGCTCGGGTCGATCGCCAGATCCACCGCCAGATCACGCGGCAACAGCCGCAATTGCTCGGCGATCGGCGTCGCCAAGGTCAACGGCGCGGGCTGATCGGCCCGCGACAATAACCCCACGCTGGCACATAACCCCTGCCGACCCAGCACCTGCAAGGTTTGGCCGTCCTCGGTTTGGAGTAAGGCGGGGGGATTGAGCCGTGCCACTTGGGCCGCTGGCAGGCCCCCCAGCCATACCGTCCCCGCCAACCCCGAAGGATCGACCGTCAGCAGTGCCCCGATCGTCCGGGGCCGCGATCGCTCGGCGAGTAAGCCATTGAGAAATTGTTGTTCGCGTTTGGTGCCCGTCACGGTGCCCCATGGCGTCAAGTCAAACGTCGAGGGGCTAGTCGCTTGCCACAGCGCCTGGGTCAAGCCATCGGTCAACTGCCCCAGACTAAAATCCGCTGCGTCAATTTCCACCTCGGTCGGCTGCGCGGCAATCACCATCCCCGGTAGGACAACCGCTTGAATCGGCGTCGCAGCATCCGGCCGCGCCCCAAGCGATCGCACACGTTGATTGCCCGGTAAGGCCCGATCGGCCCCCTGGAACGCCGTATCCAACACCGTGATTACCTGTTTTGTGCCACTGCCCTTAAGTATCAGCGCCAAATCCGTCAGCCGCAACGGTTCATCCCCCGTCAGCAGCAGCGTCGGCTCCAGCGCGGGGCCAGCCGCCAGCGTCCCCTTCCCACTGAAATGCAATACTAATAGATCATCCGGCTTGATCCGCCGCCGCAGGTCGGCGAGGGCTTGCTTCAAACCGTCGATCGTCGCCGCTTGATTGGTCAATCGGACAATATTTTCCGGGGGGAATCCGAACCGCTGCTGGAGCAGATTGGCTTGGCGTTCCACATCGGTGAGGCAGCCCTTGAGCGATGCCTGGGGATAGCGATCGACCCCCAGCAGCACCGCGAACTTGCCCCATTTAATCGGCACGATCGCCTCGGCGGGACGGCTCCAGAGCAGTTGACCAAGGCCCAATGCCGTGCCGTAGACGGCCCCAGATTGTAAAAAAATACGGCGTTTCATCGCTCCATTGTAGGCTGCGAAGGCAAATTGTCCGACTACGGCCCCCACCGCATTCATTCACGGGCGGTCTTAGCGGATGTTTTAAAGGGCATCAACTGTTCGATTCAGCACTCAACGATCCCCCCTAGCCCCCCTTAAAAAGGGGGGAACCGGATTCAAAGTCCCCCTTTTTAAGGGGGATTTAGGGGGATCGTGACATCAGCCGCAGTCCGGGGAATGGGGAATTGCTGGCCCGCCAACCGTTGCCCGATCGCCCGCCAACACCTTCGATATTTCCGGAAACGGCGCATCCAGCAGTTCATCCAATTCCACTTCCGGCAATTGCGCCAACTCAGCCAATAAATCATCGCCAAAATCCAAGTCCGCACCCAATTGATCAAGGGACTGGGCAAATTCTTGCTGGGCTTGCTGGCGGAGGGAGCGGGTTTGTTGCGCCATGGATTTTATCCTCTCAAGTCAGAACAGTCTCAAATCAGCAGTCGGGTCAATCGATCGGATCAATCTAACTGGCATTCCACCCCAATTGGGCACCGTAATTTTGCCCTAAAACGGCGAAAAAATCCCCGGATAATTTCGCCATGCCTGCGGGGATCACCGATCGGAGCGCCATTTTTTTCTGCCGATCTAGTTGCTGGAATTACCGCTGGGGTTGAGAATAGAGACTCGAACCCGGAATCTCAGCCCACAACTGAGCCGCCCCAGAAATCATCGGAGGGAACTGTGACCCAGGCTTTTGACTACGATTTATTGATCATCGGTGCGGGCGTTGGTGGCCATGGAGCCGCCCTCCACGCCGTCGCCTGCGGCCTCAAAACGGCGATCGTTGAAGGTGGCGTCATGGGCGGTACCTGTGTGAATCGCGGTTGCATCCCCTCCAAGGCCCTGCTCGCGGCCTCCGGCAAAGTCCGTGAACTGCGCGACGCCCACCACCTCAAGGCCTTAGGGATCCAAGTGGTTGGCGATGTCAGCTTCGATCGGGCCGGAATTGCCGCCCACGCTGACATGGTCGTGACCAAACAGCGCGACGGACTCACGGGTAGCCTCAAACGGATTGGCGTTGACGTGATCCAAGGTTGGGGCCGCGTCCTGGCTGACCAAAAAGTCGGCGTCACCCAACCCGACGGCAGCGAAAAAATCGTCACCGCCAAAGACGTAATTATCGCCACGGGTTCCACGCCGTTTGTGCCGCCCGGTTGCACGATCGACCACACCACCGTCTTCACCAGCGACGACGCCGTGCGGCTCGAAACCCTGCCCCAATGGATTGCCATCATTGGCAGCGGCTACATCGGCTTGGAATTTGCCGACATTTATTCCGCCCTTGGCAGTGAAATCACAATGATCGAAGGGTTGGATCAGTTGATGCCGACCTTTGACCCCGACATCGCCAAACTAGCCCAGCGCACCCTGATCGCCCCCCGCGACATCGAGACCAAAACGGGACTACTGGCAATGAAAGTCACCCCCGGCAATCCCGTGGTGATTGAACTGGCCGATGCGAAGACGAAGGAAATCGTCGAAACCCTGGAAGTGGATGCCTGCTTGATCGCCACGGGTCGGGTGCCCGTGACCAAGGAATTGGCCTTGGAAAATCTCGGCGTCGAATTGCAGCGGGGTTACGTTCCCGTGGGTGATTATTTGAACGTGGTGAAGAATGGTCAGCCGATCGCGCATCTCTGGGCGATCGGCGATGCCACTGGGAAATTGATGCTGGCCCATACGGCGTCGGCCCAAGGCGTTGCGGTGGTTGAAACCATTTGTGGACGGCCTCGGACGATCGACTACAACTGCATTCCCGCCGCCGCCTTTACCCATCCCGAAGTGAGTTTTGTCGGATTGACCGAACCCCAGGCCAAAGCTAAAGGTGAGGCCGAAGGCTTTGCGGTGAACTCGGTGAGAACCTACTTTAAGGGGAACGCCAAGGCGATCGCGGAAGGGGAAACCGACGGCATGGCCAAGGTGATCTTCCGGCCCGATAATGGGCAGCTTTTGGGGGTTCACATCTTCGGATTGCACGCCGCTGATTTGATTCAGGAAGCCGCCAATGCGATGGGGCAGAAAACCCCGGTGCAAGAATTGGCGTTCTCGGTGCATACCCATCCGACATTGTGTGAAGTATTAGATGAAGCATTTAAACGCGCCGCCGGTGCAGGGGCAGGACATTAAAACCATGCAAACTATCCGCCGCCGCCCGCCGAATCCGACGATCCAGATCTCCTACCTGATGTATCAGATCGCCTCTCCCGGCGATGCCCCCAACAACATCCTCGAAGAAATCGTCTGGCACAAGGAAAAAGAAGTCGATCAACTGCGCGAAAAACTCCCCCTCGCTGACCTCCAACGCCAACTTGCCCTCGCCCCACCCCGCAAAGATTTCCTCGCCGCCCTCAAAACTCAAACGGGAACCAAACCCGCCGTGATCGCCGAAGTCAAAAAAGCCTCGCCCAGCAAAGGCGTGATCCGCGCCGATTTCGATCCCGTGTCGATCGCCCAATCCTATGCCCAAGGCGGCGCTACCTGCCTCTCCGTCCTCACCGACGCGAAATTCTTCCAAGGCAGCTTCGACAACCTGAAATTAATTCGGCCCGTGGTGGACTTACCGTTGCTCTGCAAAGACTTCGTGATCTACCCCTACCAGATGTATTGGGCAAAATTGCATGGCGCGGATGCGGTGCTGCTGATCGCCGCCATCCTCACCGACAAAGACCTCCAATACTTCCTCAAAATCGCCAAAAAACTCGGCCTCACCGCCCTCGTCGAAGTCCATGATTTAGTCGAACTCGATCGGGTACTCACGCTCGATGGCGTCGAACTCATCGGCATCAATAACCGTGACCTGAGCACCTTTGAGGTGGATTTGCAAACTACGGAACAGTTGATTGCCGCCCGCGCTGACCAATTGGCCGATCGGGGGATCACGATCGTCAGCGAATCGGGGATTCACCACCGCGCCGATCTCGAGCAAGTCGTTGCCGCTGGGGCCAGTGCGGTCTTGATTGGCGAATCTTTCATGAAACAATCGGATCCGGGAGCAGCATTGGCGCAGTTAATTCAGTAACATGGGGTGGCGCTCGGACATTGTGCTAGCGCCCCCCTGTTCGGTTTGCGATGTTTATGCGATGAGTCATGTCTGCCATTCCTGTTCCCTCCCGGATTCACTACGAGTTGTTGTTGCAATTGTTGGAGCGGCAATCGATTATCGCCGTCACCAAAAAACAACACCACGAACAAGTCCAACAGTTGATTAGCACCCTGCGCAAAGCCGTTGTGTTGCAACAACAATTGGAAGAAGATCTCGAACGCGACGGTTTTGCGGTGGAATATCGCTGGTCGCTGAATCAAACCGAACCGCCCCAGACCGAAAGCTAATCCCTCATCCCCGCCTGACTGACATTGGCCAAATCCCATCTCAATCCCGAAGTCACAAAAATTGATGGCGCGATCGTTGCTGAATTGATCGCGGCACGGCAAATGCTGCGCCACCAAACCGATCGGATTCACAACCTGGAAGAAGCCTTAGAGGAAACCGTCACGCGCCTGGAAGACGCCAACGCCCGTCTGTCTGGCCAGGAATACCTCGAAGTCCACCTCGCCAGCACCGAAGACACCGCCAACGTCCAGCAGCAAGCGATCCTGCAACTGAAGCAACAACTCAGCCAAAAAAGCTATCAACTGACCCAAAAGGACATGGCCTTCAACCAGTTGTTGCAGTCGCGCCAGGTCGCCGAACAGCGGGATCAAGCCTACCTCGAAACGGAAATCGCCAAGCAGCACCAGACCCAGGCCCTGCTCCAACAAGCCTGCCAAGAACTCGAACAGGATCGCGAAATCCAACAACACCGCATCCAAGAACTCGAACAACAAACCGCCCAAATGCAAGAGGAAATCCTCAAGCAAGCCCAACAGTCCCGCGAATACCAAACGGCGATCCAACATCTGAAGGACTATCACCTACATCTACAAGCGCAGATCACGGAGTTGTATCAGGCGATCGACAGCAGTGGGATCGATCTACCGAGCGACATCCAAGCGATCCTCGTGAATCTCCAAGACCCGCTCAGTTCACCGCAGCGCGGCATTCGCCCCTATCAAGATTTGAGCGTCGATCTACCGGGATTCCTCAAACGCTGGCAACGACGGGACGAGGGTTAAAACCCTATCGTCGTGCCATCTGGCCATTGCTCGGTTGCTGGGCCTGCACACCTTTCGGTGCGGACTTCGGCTTGCCTTGATTAAAATAGGCTTTGTAGATTTCGTGAGCGATCGGGACTGCGGACTGCGCCCCGAAGCCACCGCGCTCCACGACGATCGCCACGGCAATCTTCGGATTCTTCGTGGGGCCATAGCCGACGTACATCGCATTATCCGCGCCGCCGGGGATCTCGGCGGTGCCCGTCTTGCCCGCCGTCGGCGGAATCGAGCCATCGTTCAAGCTCTGGCCTGTGCCCCCGCTCACAACCAACTCCAATCCTTCACGGATCACCTTTAGCGTCCCTGGATTCAGTTCGATATTCTCGGGTTTGAATTGGGGATCGGCGGCTTGCTCGGATAGGAAGTGGGGCTTCAGGCGATAGCCGCCATTGCCGATGACGCTGACCATCACGGCCAACTCCATCGGTGTCACCGTCACCAATCCCTGGCCGATCGCCATGGTCACCTCATCGCCGGGATACCATGGCTCATCCGTTAAGGTTTTTTTGATTTCGGGGGTGGGGATCAAGCCCTGGCTTTCGCCGTCGAGCATTGTCTTGGTTTCGCTAATGCCGAGCTTCCGCCCCCACTTATTGATTTCGTAGGGTCCCACTTTCTGGCCGACTTGGTAGAAGAACGTGTTGCTGCTCACCTGCAATGCGGTTTTGAAGCCGATCTCGCCGTAGCCACTGCCATGTTCGTTAAATAGCACGCCGCCGACATTGATCGCACTGGCGGTCATAATCGTGGAATTCGGGTTGTACTTGCCCGACTGCATCGCCGCCACGGCGGAGACGATCTTGAACGTACTGGCGGGGGGATAGCCTTGCAAGGCCCGATTCAAGAAGGGCTTATCGGGGTTATTAAACACCTCATCCACTTCTTTTTGGGTAATCCGCCGCGTGAACATATTCGGGTCAAAGGTCGGCCCACTGGCCATGGCCATCACCCCACCGGTTTCGATGTCCAGCACCACCACCGCGCCGCGTCGGCCCGCCAAGCCTTTCTCGGCGGCTTGCTGCATCGGCAAATCCAACGTGGTTTTCAGCGCCTCGCCCGCCGTGGGTCGCTGAATCCCCAGCATCCGCAATTCCTTGCCACTCGCATCAACTTCAAATAACCGATTGCCCCACTTGCCGCGCAACCGATCGTCCTGCAATCGCTCCAGACCCATCTGGCCCACGAGCATTCCCATCGGCACGTCGGCGTCGTCCTTCAGTTGCGCTTCCGTCGCCTCGCCGATATAGCCCAAAATATGTGAGGCCAAATGCTTGTGGGGATAATAGCGATTCGCATCGGGTTGGATTTCGACCCCCGGAATGTAGCCCGATTCCGCCAATGCTGTGAACACATCGGCCTTAATGTTGCGCTGCACCCGCACTGGCGTCGGTGAGTGGTAACCCGCTTTCTCTAACTGCTGCAAGATTTGTTGGGGTTCCATTTTCAGGATTGCGCCCAGTTGCACAACGCTGCTCTGCCACTGTTCCTTGGTTTGCTCACGCGGATACAGGTAGACCGATCGCACCAGTTGATTGGCCGCTAATACAGCCCCATGGCGATCGACGATATTGCCCCGATCGGCCACCATGGGCAACCGCCGAATCCGGTTATTCTCCGCCAGGGAGCGGTTGTAATTGCCCTGCACCAGCTGCAATTGCGCCAAGCGAAACAACTGCAAACTCAACAGCCCCGTCGCCACAATAAAGAGCGCAAACGCCCGCTGCGATCGCACTGCCCGCGAGGTCAGTTTGCCCGCCGTCACCGCCGATAATGCCTTTCCTACCGTTGCCCCAGTTGCCATGTCGCCCCAACCCCTTCGCTAATTCAGTCTGCACACCCGATGAATACAATTTGGGCCACCCCGATTCCTGAGCCAATGACCAATTAATCAGTCACAGTCGCAATCGCGGCACCCCATCGTCCCTGCCGCCAAAATTCGGTCAGACACGATGCCATCCTCAATAATTGAGCCGAAACAATCAGTTCGACCCCACCCTTTCGACTAAGTCTAAAATGAGTTAACGAGATTCAGTAAATATACGGACGGTGCGATCCCCTTAAAGCCAGGGATCCGCCGGGCCGAAACGATTGTCTAAGTCGCCCCCAAAGGCAGGGCGGAATCTTTTTGACAGTCCACGACACAAGTCGTTACAGCGAATCTTTTGTGGTGCGGATCAGACCATCCAAACCGGACAAATGACGCTGCTGCTGGCTGACCCACGCAACCTCCACAGTGTAGCGAACTTATCTCGAACCATGTATAAGTTTTGTCATTTTTTTATAAATCCTTACCGGGATCGCTGCCGCCTGATTCGAGCTTCATGGTTTGACCGGAGGATTTAGCCGACCCAAGGCATGGGGTTTTGCAAACCGCGCAGCGTGATCCCCGATCCCGATGACCGACCATCGATCGTAGACCATCGGTCTACACCCTTCGATTGAATCAACACGCCAAAGTTCCCCAAGCCCATGGGATTGATCAATTGATGCAGGGCATCGCGCTGCCGTAGTCGATCGATAATTTCCTGGGGATCGGTGCTATCCGACTGGCCCAAGGCCGCAATCCGATCGCCCAAGCCCAAGTTCAACAAAAACATCGCCTGGGAAGTCAGACCGACATGATCCAACCCGATCGATGCCCCCACCCGTTCCAAGGCCGTGAAATTCACATGGGCGGTGATGTCTTGTTCCCCGACATGAAGATAGGGATCGCTGTTGCGGCTGTGTTGGTAGTAGCACTGGAGCGTGCCCGCCGATCGGACGCGATTGTAATAGCGATCGGCGGGGTAGCCATAGTCGATCGTCAATACATAGCCCCGATCCATCGCCGCCGCCACCGATCGTTGCCAAGCCAATGCCGCCAAACTGACTTCTGTCCGATAGGGATCCGGGTAGTCCGGCCCGACAGGCCAGGGTGCAAACTGGGCGAAATAATCCACCAATGCCGGGGTGGAAGGCGGTGCTAGCAGCTCAACGAACTGATCCCCCTGCACCGTCACATAGACTTCCTGCAATTCACCCGCCGCAAACACCACTTGATGCACCGCGAAGGCATCCACTAGTTCATTCGAAAAACAACAGCCGACGATCGAGTCGGGGGCGATCGTATCCCAGGTTTTCCAGGCGATCGGGGCATCCACCCCAAATTCGCCCCACAATTGCTGTTGCTGTTGCGCAATTAATCCAGCAGACTTTTCGACAATGATGTAGGACAGGCTGGCAAAGCATTGGGGATCATGTTGCCGCAGCCATCGCAGAATATCCGTCGCTAGCAATCCTTGCCCCGCCCCCATTTCCACCAAGGTATAGGGCTGGGGTGACCCGAGCCGCACCCACATTTCGGCCAACTGCACCGCCAACATCGCCCCAAACTCCCCACCCAAATGCGGCGCGGTGAAGAAGTCGCCCCCCGGCCCGATCGACCGTGCCCGCTGGCTGTAATAGCCCAGTTCCGGGTGATACAGCGCCTGTTCCATAAACGTCGCAAAGGGGATCCGGGCCGCATCGGTCGCCAAAATTTGCGCCTGGATCAGCGCCGCTAACGCATTCGGATTGGCCATCACCCCACCTCACCCACTAACGGAAAACGCCTACGAAGAATCAACGGATTGATCCTCTGTAAGCGCCCCACAATTAAACAACTTAATTAAGTCTTAGACCGCTGCCAAATCCTTCTCAGGAGCGGCCGGGAAAGTCTCCCGATCGAATTCCACCATAAACTGATTCGTCGGCTGCGTCATCGAAAGGCGATAGGCGTAAGCATCCGCATCATTGCGGCGACGGTAGCGGATCACCGCAACGCGGCCCGCTTCAGACATCTTATAGACAACCCAAGGGGTCAACTGTGCTTGATACTTCATGATTGTTAAGCTCGTGAGGTGGTGGGAACGGAACTGTGAAAATTGATTGACAACGATACGCCAAACCGCACGCCAGCAGGCAGTTTGTTGGGTAGTGGCCAGTGCCAGAACGTCGGCTCATCGCGAGATGGGTCTGTTATACCAGAAAGCAAATCTGCGGAAACAGTATATGTACGCAGGTAATCAAATTCATCCAAGAACTGATACCGGAAACTTCGTTTCGCACCATCGATTACGCGATCGGACAACGGTCATCCTCGCCGCTAGCGACGTGGCAATGCACAACCAGATAACTCACACCAAACGCCGTGCCAGGGGAGGAAACACAAATTGATATTCAGACGTGACGATCGAAAACTTGACTGACAACAGCAGACAAAACCAACTTTTGTACTGCAAGGTCAACAAACGAAGTGAACTCAGTCGTCTACCAGAATCAACTTACACTCTACATTCATCGGGCCGTTTGAGCAAACGACTCAAATCGGCCGATCGCCGGGACATTATGTGAAGGCCAAGTTGCGGTTAAAGCGATCGCAACGGTTTTTCAAAATTCGGTTAAATACGATAACTGAGATATTCGCATAGAAGTCCCCGCCAACGCAATCGATCGGGCCGAGTCAATTTCCGTACCCCAACCGCCCCACGAAAATACCCCGCTGCACCGAAGCGACAGCGGGGTAAAGGGAAAGATCCCATGGCCTCAGGCCATAGGACTATTCGGCTGCTTCTTCCGTAGTGGGATAAACAAACCCTTTCGCCCGACCAGTCAGGACAGACTTACCCATGGACATTGCTTTTTGAGCTTGGCGCTCAGCCTGCTTCCGCCAATGTGCCCGACGCTGGTCACGCTTACCGTTAGAGGTTTTCTTCTTAGGACAAGCCATGATTAGTGCGGCTAAAATTTAGACAACCTTTTCATCATACGGCAAAGTCGCAATTCCACCAAAGCGATTAAGCATTCTCATGAATCAGCCCCCCACATATCGCCAAATCCAGCCCGCGCCATTCTCCCCAAAAATATCGCCTATACTCAACCCATAACCGTTGCTCGCACCGTGGCGACAGTCGCCCGCCCTCACTCAATCCGCCATGCGTTTACCCCAGGAACCAGACCTACCCCCACAGATCAACATTGTCCCCATGATTGACGTGGTCTTTGCGCTACTCACCTTCTTCATCATGTCCAGTCTCGTCCTGACCCGATCGGCAGGATTACCCGTCAACCTGCCCGCCGCCAGCACCAGCAAAGGCCAGCCCAGCCAGGAAGTCGTCGTGACGATCGCGCCCAACGGCCAACTGCGCCTCAACCAAACCACCACCAGCCTGACCCAGATCGCGCCCCAAATCCAGCGGCTCATCCAGAACACCCCCAACAAACTCGTGATCATCAACGCCGACGAACGCGTTAGCCATGGTCAAGTCGTCGCCGTCATGGATCGCATCCGGCAAGTCCAAGGCGCAAAATTAGCGATCGCCACCAAACGCCCGTAAACGCCCGTAAACGCCCGTAAACGCCCCTACCAACCCAACCACGAAAAAACGCCTGGCCGATCGGCCAGGCGTTTGATCAATTCAACCAATCACCTAGAAACTAAACGTCGTCCGCACAGTCCCCACATAAACCGGATCATTCGCCCGATTGTGCTCCGGATTAAACAGCACCACCAGACCCGGCGTAATCGCAATCTTATCGCTCAACTTATAGCGATACAGCGCCTCCAGATGATACGTAGTGCCGACATTCTCCGCCGCACCGCCATCCGCATCCGTCACACGCGGCGGCATCCCAAACACCAGCCCCGCCATGCTGCCCTTACTGCCGACATCCATCGCCGTCAACGATGCCGCCCAGTTCCACAACGTGGCCGACTGCGCCGTATTCGTCCGATTCACCGCTTGAGTCAATCCGGCCCAACCCGCGATCGTCAGATTTTTGCCCAGTTTGAGGCTGGCTTCGGCCCCGTAGTTATCCGTGGAAGTCGCCGCCGCGTTACCGAAGGGCCGCACCGCGAGGGCACTGCCCGTCCCCCCCGTGACATCCACCTGTCCGGCCCGATCGTAGCCCCGCACATAGGTCAAGCTCAAACCCAACGGCGCGATCGGCTGGAAGTTGAGCTGTGCCATCGCCCCAAAGGAACCATCAAACAACCCATTGGCCGTCGCTGGGTTGCTGGCGCTATCGGCCAAGTAACCGACATCCAGGCCGAGTTGCTTACCCAGGGTCACGTTCACCGTCGCCCCGCTGCCACCGGCACCGTAACGGTAAATCGTGTTAAACCGCCCAAAGCGGGAAATCGATCCCGCCGAATCGCTGGCCAAGGGGCTACGGTTTTCGGCGTTGTTGTACAGTTCGCCGCCGATTGCGTCCACGGTGACGCGCACATTCGGATTGAGTGGGAAACGATAGTAGAGCTTGTTCAGCACCATTTCGTTCGCGCCTGTGCCCGTGACGCCGTCGTAGCTCAGGCGCGCCATCGGTGTCCCGGTGGAGGATTGGAAGTTGGGCACATTACTGGCTTGCAGCCGGGTGAACAGCGCGTCTTTTCCCGTGAAGCTGGTGTTGAACATCAAGCGGGTGCGGTGGCTGAAGGTGGTGTTGTCTTCCACCGGGGGGCGGGGCGCATTGGTCACGGTACCGACAAACCCATCGCGGCGGGTTAAGGTCGCCGCTTGATCATCGCCCAAAGCGCCGGAAATCGAGAAGATCGATTCGCCCTTCAGCTTCGTGGTGGTGGAAAACTGTTGCTTTTCCAGGGTGGCGACTTTGGCTTCCACCGCATCGACCCGACCGCGCAGGGTGGCTAGTTCCGCCGCAAATTCCTCTTGCAATTTCTGCAAGGTGGCCAAGTCTTCCTTGGACGCCATGTCCGCCGTGGCAGCGGCGATCAATTCGTTAACGCGATCCATACAAGCATTCAAACCAGCCGCAAACTCATAACGCGTCATCGCCCGGTTGCCCCGGTACGTCCGATCGGGATAGCCCGCGATACAGCCATAACGCTCCACCAAGGACTGCAATGCTTGGAAGGCCCAATCCGTGGGGCGCACATCCGATAGCTGGGACACCGAAGTGACCTGCGCCATGGTGGTTTCGGGCATTTCGTTGGCTTGAGCGGGCGCGGCCCCGATCGCCAAAACACCGATCACCGGTGCGGCCATCAGCCATTTCAAAGTCGAGTGGTTCATAAAATCCTAAATCCTTCACACCGAAGATAACTATGTAGTACTTTAGCTTGTTGGTATTATTTGTCAATAAGCTCAATTCGCCAAATGCTGGCAACAGAATAACAGCAGAATTGCCCCGATCGGTTAAGGCCCGGTTAAATCCGGCGGCAACCGCGCCCTGGCCGCCCCGCGCAAGAAGACCCGACGGGCAATGTGGTCTCGCCCGTCAGGTTTCGGATCAATGAGTATGAGGTAAACCTCACCGCCGCACGATCGCGTCCGTTAGAACGTGAAGGTCGTCCGCACGGTGCCGATGAAGATGTCATCGTTGTTATTGTTCTGGTTCGGGGCGGTCAACCAGATCAGACCGGGGGTGATCATCACATTGTTGTTCAGCTTGTACTTGTACAACGCCTCCACATGCAAGGGCACATCGGCATTGCCGCTGCTGGTCAAATACGGCTCCGCGCCGACGATGATTGCGCCCATGTTGCCCTTTTTACCCAAGTCGGGGAAGGCCAAGGCCAAGGCGTAAGTCCAGATCTCCCGCTTACCCGTGCCCACGATGTTGGCATTGGTGTAGGTGCCCCAGCCGCGCACACTCAGCTTTGGACTGAGATCAAACTGCCCTTCCACGCCATAGGCATTGGAGGAAATGGCCCCCAGGGTGCGGATGCTGTTGGCCACGTTGGTGCCCGTGCCGCCGAAGTTGAATTGGCCGATCGGATCGTAGTTATTCGCGTAGGTCAGACCGACTTTAAATTGCTTGGAGGGTTTGATCACCACTTGGCCCAAGGCCGAGTAGCGGCCATCAAACAAGCCATTTTTGATCGCCGGATTACTGCCGTTCCCGGCCAAGTAGCCCGCCGTCACTTCCAACTGATCGCTCAGGGCATACTTCACGCCGATTCCCTGACCCAACGCCCCAAAGCGATAGATCGCATTGCGCTCACCAAAGCGTGAAAGCGCCCCCGTAGCCCCACCGCCCGCTTCCAGGCCAGGGTTAAACGTGTCGGAATAGAACCAGTGACCCGCCGTATTCGCCATCGCGGTGACGGTCAGCTGCTTACCCACGGGGAAGACATAGTGCAACCGATCGATGACGACATCGTTGTTGGTCTGACCATCATAGGCAAAGCGCCCTTCCTGCGTCCCGTTCTGGGCCGCAAACGAGGTGCCCAGATTGCCCGCCGCCAACCGCGTAAACAGCTTATCCTTGCCCGTAAAACTGGTGACCAACTGCAACCGCATGCGGTTTTGCAGCACGGTCTCGGTGTTGTCGTTGTCGCGGAAGGTATCGGCGACGGAGAAGGCGACTTCACCTTGGAGTTTGGTGGTGGTGGAGAATTGCTGCTTCTCTAAGGTGGCGACTTTGGCTTCCACCGCATCAACCCGACCGCGCAGGGTGGCCAGTTCCGCCGCAAATTCCTCTTGCAATTTCTGCAAGGTGGCCAAGTCTTCCTTCGAGGCCATGTCCGCCGTGGCCGCAGCGATCAATTCATTCACCCGATCCATACAGGCATTCAAGCCCGCCGCAAATTCGTAGCGGGTCATCGCCCGGTTGCCCCGGTACGTCCGATCGGGATAGCCCGCAATACAGCTGTAACGCTCCACCAGGGACTGCAATGCCTGGAAGGCCCAATCCGTGGGGCGCACATCCGAGAGCTGGGACACCGAAGTCACCTGTGCCATGGCCGCACGATTCGACATCGTGCCATCCGCCGCGACCCGGACTTCCGTCGCATTCGCGGCAGTGGCAATCATGGTGACACCAAAAATTGCTGATCCAACTAAACCTTGTTGCCAAGACTGCATAACCATTCTCACTCCAAATTAAACTTCACACCAAAAGCCCTAACTGTCGATTATTGCAACATGACCCGTAAGCGGAATTTGCTCACCGGGAACAGTTGCATTAATCACCGCGACAATTATTTCTTATGGGGTGAATTATAGGGAGATTTATGGCTGGAAGTCCAATTGGCTATGCGGTTTCAATCGATCTTGCCGCTTTTTTTGCATAGTGTTCAGCCTGAACATCCCGCGCGAAATCGATCGGGCAAACTGGAGCAAATCAATCAACTCATGGAGCAAATTATTTAACCGGGCGGACGCGTCACAATGTTTTTGATTTGGCGTAGGGAAATTCGCCGCCGCCGGGCCGCATCGAGATAGCTGGGGTTGATCCCGAGGGCGTGATCGAAATTGCTGATGGCGATCGCATGTTCGCCCAATCGACTAAAGGCCACGCCTCGGCTATACCAAGCGCGGGAAAATTCGGAATTTAAGGTCAGGGCTTTGTCGTAGCTGGCGATCGCGGCTCCGGTTTGGCCTAGGTGATCGAGCGATCGGCCTCGGTGATACCAGACCTCTGGCGCAGTGGGATTGATTTCTAAGGCCCGATCGAAGCTGACGATCGCCTCCTCGAATCGGCCCAACTTGCGTAAGGCCGCCCCGCGCGCGTGCCACGCCTCAAAGAAATCGGCATTCACATCCACGGCTTTGTCAAAGTCGCAAATCGCGGGTTCAGACTGACCATCGCGGTAATAGGTGTAGCCCCGCCCGTACCAGCCCTCGGCAAACCGGGGTCGCAGTTCCAGGGATTTGGTGTAGCTGGCGATCGCCGCTTCGTAGCGATACAGCCGATGCAAGGTCTTGCCGCGATGAAACCACACTTCAAAGGCTTTGGAATCGAGGGCGATCGCCCGATCGAAACTGGCCAGGGCTTCTTCGTACAGCTCCAGCTTCCGCAACACATTGCCCCGATTAAACCAAGCCGAAAACAGCCGAGGCCGAATTTCGATCACCCGCTCGTATTTGCGTAGGGCTTCGGAATAGCGGCCCAACCGACAGAGCAAATTCGCCTGGTTATACAGCGCATCGGCAAAATGGGGCCGAATCGAGAGGGCCTGATCGTAGCTCGCCAGGGCTTCTTCCAACTGCCCCAGCCGACTAAAGGCCACCGCTTGGTTGTACCAAACGCGGGCGTAGTGGGGCTGAATCTTGATTGCTTTTTCGTAGCTGCTGAGGGCTTCGCGGATCGCGCCCAAACGCAGCAGGATATTGCCCCGGTTGTACCAAGTTTTGTGGTGGTCGCGTTTCAGGTCGATCGCCCGATCGTAGCTCGTCAGCGCCTCCTCATAGCGACCCAACTGGGTCAGTGCCATGCCCAAATGATTCCAGGTCGAGTGCGACGCGGCATTCACCCCGATCGCCGATCGAAAACAATTCACCGCCTCGGCTAATTCGCCCACGGCCACCAAAGCCTTGCCCTTTTCGTACCAGACTTTTTCCTCACTCGGATTTGACTCCAGGATTTGGGTAAATCCTGCAATGGCGTCTAAATAATTTCCCGATTTTGCCGCCCGACGGGCACGATCGAATCTAGTGGCTTCGGCAGTCTGCCGCATAACGTTTAGCCAGTGACAATGAATCGATCAATCAACGCGAAATCCGCTCGAAATTTAGAACCCAATTGTGCAGAACGATGCTGGTTTGGTCAAGCAAGTTCAGTGTTTTCCGAAAAATCCGGCTGGATGATCCGGCAAAACCGCGCTCAAGCCCGGAAATACGGGGTTTTGGCGCGTTACCAGAAGTCATGAAAAACCCGGAATTCTACGGAGATCGCCCCGGATGAATGCACCTAAAATCAACGGTTTGTCTGCGCGATTCTCGGGTGCATCGGTATCACAGGTTACCTAAACGCGGGGGCATCGCATGACTAAAACAATCCCCGATATGGCATCACCTGTCGGCAACACCACGATCGGGGACTGAGTTAGAGCATGTTCTAAAAGGCATCAACAGTCATATCCAACAATCAACGATCCCCCCTAGCCCCCCTTAAAAAGGGGGGGACTGGATTAAAGTCCCCCTTTTTAAGGGGGATGCACGGGGGATCGTGGCGTTTGCTGCAGACCATCAGATTGTTTGAACATCCTCACCCAAAGACCACACCGGGGGCAGGGTGTGGTCTTTGAGCCAGATTGAGAAAGCGACTCGGTTTACCGCTATAACTTGGCGGATTGCTTACGCTCTACCACAGCCGAGAACTCCTTTTCCAGTTCCAGACTGCGGGCCGCCGCTGTCTCGGTGATCAGGCGGGAACCGCGATCCTTGGTGAAGTAGTTCCAGATCCAGTGGATCGCCACCGTCAGCTTCCGATCGCTGTCGATTAGGAAGTAGATGTGGACAATCAACCAAGCAATCCAAGCAAAGAAGCCGGAGAACTTGATGAAGCCCATATCGACCACGGCTTCATGCTGGCCAATCACGGCCATGCTACCCAGGTCGATGTAGCGGAAGGGGACGATCGGCTCACCGCGCATCCGCTTGGCGATCGATTCGGCCAGGTATTCGCCCGCCTGCATCGCCACGGCTCCGGTGCCGGGGAGCGGATTGTCGCCCTGGTGGGCAAAGTTAGCCAAGTCGCCGACGACGAAGATATTGGGATGGTTCGGCACGCTGAAATCAGCGTTCACGACGACGCGGCCCACCCGATCGAGTTCCGCCCCCGTGGTTTCGGCCAGGATCGCGCCCATGGGCGAGGCCTTCACGCCAGCGGCCCAGAGGACGGTGCGGGCGGGCAGTTCGATCGTCTCGTCGCCGACCAAATAGGTGACGCCCGTTTCGGTGATATTCGTGACGCGGGTCTTGGTATTCACCGAGACGCCCAGCCGCTCCAGGCCTTCCTGGGCCTTGGCCGACAGCTCCGGCTTAAACGGCGGCAACACCCGATCGAGGCCTTCGAGCAAGACCACCTTGGCATCGGCGGTATCAATGCTGCGGAATTCGTCCGCCATCACCTTGTAGGCGAGATCCGCGATCGCCCCCGCCAGTTCGACTCCGGTGGGTCCCGCGCCCACCACCACAAAGGTCAGCAACGCCTGCCGCTTGGCGAGATCGGTTTCGCGCTCCGCCGCTTCGAAGGCGCTGAGAATCCGCCGCCGCACTTCCAAGGCATCTTCCACCGTCTTCAAACCGGGAGCCACCGTCGCCCAATGGTCATTGCCAAAGTAGTGGTGGCTGACGCCCGTGGCGATAATCAGCGTGTCATAGGGAATCGACTGATCGCTCAAGACCACGGCTTGATTGGCAGTGTCAATCTGCTGGGCCGCATCCATCAGGACGCGGACATTCTTGTGCTGACTCAGCACCGATCGTAGGGGCGAAGAAATATCGGCAGGGGCCAGCGAACCCGTTGCCACTTGATAGAGCAAAGGCTGAAACAGATGAAAATTCCGCTTATCGATCAGCGTGACATCCACAGCCGCGCCGCCCAGCTTCTTCGCGGCATACAGCCCCCCGAAGCCGCCGCCGATAATCACGACCCGATGCCGATCGCTGCTCACATTCACCACATTTGCCTCTGCTACATTAGTCATTACTGATTGCCCCATAGGTATACATAGTTTAGTCAGTCCATGGGGCTGATCACGTAGGTACTTTACGTAATTTTCAAAGGAAAATAAAAATTCTGCCTAAAGATATAGGCCATACCACCGAACCAGGCGTCCCCCCCAAGTCAGACCTTGGGCCGGGGGAAGCGAGAATGCGGCCAATTAAGACGGCTTTTTCTTAAACAACTCGCCGATCGCGCCGCTCAGATTGCCGATCAATGCTTGGAACTTGCTGCCCACGTTATCCGCTGGACGCACGGCCACGGCAACTTCGTCGTCCTTAAATTCCTTCAGGCGGTAGCCATATTCGAAGCTGAGATTCGCCCGATTCTTCTTCAGGGCGGGCATCCGGTGGTACGCCCCCTTGAGCAGTTCGGGTTCGTTAGCATAGATCGCCGCATGGATCTGGTTTGACCGCCGCACCGCGATCGCGCCGATCGGCATCCACTGCTGCTGTCCGGTCAATCGCAGGAAGATCGTATATTCCGGCATGCCGCTGGTCTTGAGATCGTCATATTCCTTGGCCGCCGCTGCCCGCTGCTTCGCCCCGGCCGTGGGGACTTTTTTCGGGGGGTTCTTCGGTGTGCCAAATCCAGTGGGTTGTTGTGCCATGGTGGGGAGGAATTATGAGCGATGTTCGCCATTACTTTTACAAAAGTTTACCAGATTTGCCGCCCCGATCGGTAAAGCCCGCCCATTTACGCCAAAAAGCCTAGAATGCCGCTGCCGGATCCTAGGCCAAAATCAAACCGGTCATTTCGCGTCAGTCGGTTCAGCCTACGCCGCAGCGGCGGCTACCACTTCTTCCGCTTCTTCCGCTTCTTCCACTTCGTCCGCGACTTCCTGCTTCACCGTCAGGAAGCGCACGACTTCTTCGCTCAAGCGCATCGCCCGCTCCATCGAAGCCACCGCCGCGCCACCATCTTTGTAGTTCATCTGAACGTAGATGCCTTCACGGAACCGATTGATCTCATAGGCCAAGCGGCGCTTGCCACGATGCTGGGTTTCGATCAGTTCGCCGCCGTTTTCTTTGATAAAACCTTGGTACTTTTCGATCGCCTGATCGACTTGCTCGTCATTCAAATCAGGGCGCAGGATGTACATTGTTTCATAGACAATGTTTTTCATTGACAATCTCCTTATGGGCTAATCGGCTCAGGCAACGACTCACATCGATCGATGCCGCAAAATTGAGGCAGCGATCGGACGGGAAGTTGACGTGAGCAAGGGTTTGGAATTCACCGATTTTTGATTGTACATGATTTCCTATGGCAAAACGCTACGTCCGGGTGAAAACCACCGACCAACAAATCTTCTACGGCTTGTTGCAGATTGACCACACGGTGCAAGCGCTGGATGCACCGCCCTGGCTTCAGGGCCAACCCACCGATCGGCAATATCCGCCCGACCAGTACCAGCTCCTCGCCCCCTGCGTCCCCTCCAAAATTATCGGCATCGGCAAAAACTACGCCAAACATGCCCTCGAAATGGGGGGAGGACTGCCCACTGAGCCATTGATGTTTCTCAAGCCGCCCACGGCGATCATCGCCGACCAAGGCCTGATTCTCTACCCGCCCCAAGCCACACAGGTCGAGTACGAAGGCGAACTGGCGATCGTCATCGGCGACAAAGCCAGTCACTGCACCCCCGCCCAAGCCCACAGCAAAATCTGGGGCTACACGATCGCCAACGATGTCACCGCCCGCGATCTCCAGCACCGCGACGGCCAATGGATTCGGGCCAAGGGCTTTGACAGCTTCTGTCCCCTCGGGCCTTGGGTCGTGCGCGAAATCAATCCCAGCGCCATGATCCAAACCTACCTGAATGACGAACTGCGCCAAAACACCAGCATCAGCGACATGGTGTTCGGCCCCGATGTGTTGGTGTCCTACATTAGCCAAGTCATGACGCTGTGGCCGGGAGACGTGATTCTCACCGGGACACCGGAAGGGGTTGGGTTAATGCAAGTCGGCGATCGGGTGCGGGTGGCGATCGAGGGGATTGGCGGCTTAGAAAATCGGGTGGGCGAGCGCCAAGCCTTACCGCACTAACCTACACCTGCGTCTGGGCATAGGCCGTCTCGGAGACCCACTTAATCTCGGCATACTTACCCTGGGCCACATTGAATAGCGAGTAGCAGTAGGCTGCTGTCGCTGTGACGAATACCATTGCGAAGAAAATCAGCACGACTACGCCGAAGGGATCCGTCGCCGCTTGGAATGTCACCATTTGCACCGAGAGATTCACCGCTCTAAAGACCAGCGACACGAGCGTCAGCATGATGTCGATCATCAGCGCCAGCATGGCGTTGTAGCGAATAAAGTGGGGGATTTTGGGGTTGCGCACCACGAACGCGAACAGGGCAAAGAAGATCAATAACTCGCCAAACATCCCGAATAACCCGACCACACTGTAGTAACCCATCCCCACCAGGGCGATCGGCAACATCACGGGCGTCGTCACGGGGAGCAACTGGGCAAAGGCCCCGGCATACAGACTCGAACTGGCGATCGGTAAAATGTAGGGTAATGCCGCCCAAAGCCGATCGGTTACGCTCACAGTGCCACGCCAACTCATAATTTCTACCCAAAAACCGCGAATATCATTAGTCCCACCATACTAACCCAGCCACCGCCAAATCCCCGCCGCGATCAATCGGCGATCGCCACTAAGCGAAACCCCATCGGACATTCAAACTGATGCGTCGCCGTCGGCTGAACGGATCGATCGCCACATTTCAGCACGCCATCCTGCCAGCGCGGCTGTCCCGCCCGATCGGCCAGCAAACAACTGGGACAGACCTGTTGCGGTAAGAGTAATTGATCGCCTGCAAGCATCACCAACATATCGCCGCCCTCCGATCGTCACGCCATTTACTCTATATTCTAAGGCCCAAATTTTGCGGTAGCATCCGGAACAATCGCCAGATTTGACCCAATCGCGCTGGCAAAATAACGCTACAATGTATAGCCCGTACCCTGTGTTTAACAAGGTTTAATCACTGGCTTAATTGCCAGCTCCGCCCACCTAGATTTCCTGAGCATACCCGTGACTAAGACAAACACCGACTACCTCACCGCCCAAGACCCCGCGATCGCCACCCTGATTGGCCAAGAACTCCAGCGCCAACAGGATCACCTGGAATTGATCGCCAGCGAGAATTTCACCTCCCCCGCCGTGATGGCGGCGCAGGGATCGGTGTTGACCAACAAGTACGCGGAAGGTCTGCCCAGCAAGCGCTACTACGGCGGCTGCGAATTCGTGGACGAAATCGAACAAATCGCCATCGATCGGGTCAAAGAACTGTTCGGCGCGGCCCATGCCAACGTCCAGCCCCACTCCGGTGCCCAGGCCAACTTCGCCGTCTTCCTCGCCCTGCTCCAACCCGGCGACACGATTATGGGCATGGATTTGTCCCACGGCGGTCACCTGACCCACGGTTCCCCGGTGAACGTGTCGGGTAAATGGTTCAAGGTCGTCCAGTACGGCGTCAACCAGGAAACCGAGGAACTCGACTACGACGCCATTATGGAATTGGCGCAGGAGCACAAGCCAAAAATCATCATCTGCGGCTACTCCGCCTATCCCCGCACGATCCACTTCGACAAATTTCGGGCAATCGCCGATGCCGTGGGCGCTTACCTGATGGCCGACATTGCCCATATCGCCGGACTCGTCGCCACCGGATTGCATCCCAATCCGCTGCCCCACTGCGACGTCGTCACCACCACGACGCACAAAACCCTACGCGGCCCACGTGGCGGCTTGATCATGACTCGCGATGCTGAGTTGGGCAAGCAGTTTGACAAGTGCGTTTTCCCTGGAACCCAGGGTGGGCCATTGGAGCATGTGATCGCCGGGAAAGCCGTAGCCTTCGGCGAAGCTCTGAAGCCAGAGTTCAAAACCTACTGCGCCCAGGTGATCGCCAATGCTCAAGCCCTGGCGAAGCAACTGCAAGCCCGTGGATTCAAGATCGTTTCGAATGGCACGGATAATCACTTGCTCTTGGTGGATCTCCGATCGATCAACATGACGGGCAAGATTGCCGACGCCCTGGTGAGCGAAGTGAACATCACCGCCAACAAAAACACGGTGCCCTTCGATCCCACCTCGCCCTTTGTCACCAGTGGCATTCGCCTCGGCTCGGCGGCCATGACCACGCGCGGCATGGGCACCGAGGAATTCGTCGAGATCGCGAATATCATTGCCGATCGGCTGCTGAATCCCGAGGATACCGCCGTCGCCACCACCTGCCGCCAACGGGTCGCCGCCCTCTGCGGTCGCTTCCCGCTCTATCCCCACCTGCGCGCCCCCGAAGCCGCGATGGTCGGATAAACCTGAGGCTGAGTCACCGATCACTCCAAACGGTGACTCAGCAAATTTACGGTTGTATTATTCCTGGCGAGTTCTGACAATGAACTCGTCATTTTTTATGTCAATTAATTCATGAAAAATTTATTTTGATGCCGCCCGATCGTCCCGTTCCGTTGCCCACACCGGCGGATAACGATGGCAAATTCACTGGATCAATCCCGGCCCAAAGGAGTAGAATGCGGTACTTTTCACCCGCTGGGTCAGATCCAATTCGCCCCCGATCGGGCACATTACCAAATAAATATTTGCGTAAAGATTCTTTGCTCGATACCATCGTCTGAGAGCGCTCACCATCATTCACCCTTGTTTGCTTCCCTCAACTTCAACCTGCTGCTGACCTTCGCCACCCCCTGAACCTCCCAAAAATGCTGTCTTATCTGCCTTATCTGCTGATTGGTTTTGCGATCTCCGCACTGACCGTGTTCAGCCTCACCCCAAAAATTAAGCGGGCCGCGTTGCAAGTTGGCCTGGTAGACAAGCCGGATCCGCGCAAAGTGCATAGCAAACCGATGGTGCGTCTGGGTGGCGTGGCCATGTTTGGGGGGTTCATGTTGTCGGTGCTGATTCTGTGGCTGCTGCACGGATTTGACGGGATGCCACCCGAGAAAGTCCGCGAAATGCTGGGCCTACTGGGCGGCACCACGGCATTCTTCGCGATCGGGCTGGCGGATGATTTGTTAAACCTGCCCGCCCTGACTCGGCTCGTGATGCAAATCGGCGTCGCCACCCTGGCCTGGTACAGCGGCATTCAGATTGAATTTCTGACGATTCCGGGCATTGGTCTGGTGACCTTCCCGATGATTGTCAGCCTGTCGATTACGGTGATTTGGCTGGTCGGGATGGCCAACGCAATCAACTGGATTGACGGCTTAGATGGTTTGGCGGCAGGTGTTTCAGGGATTGCGGCAGTATCCATGCTCGTCACCTGCCTGTACATGCGACAGCCCGCTGCGGCCCTCTTGGCGGCCTCCCTGGCGGGCGGTAGCCTCAGCTTCCTCCGCTACAACTTCAACCCCGCCCAAATCTTCATGGGCGATGGGGGGTCATACTTCACTGGGTTTGCCCTCGCCGCGATCGGGATCATGGGCTTAGTTAAAGGCGTCACCACCGTCGCTGTCATCCTGCCATTGATTTTGGCCGTGCCGATCGTCGATATGTCCGCCGTGATCCTCGATCGGCTCAGTCGCGGCAAATCCCCCTTCATCGCCGACAAACGGCACCTGCACCATCGCCTACTCGAAGCCGGAATTTCCCACCGTCGCACCGTGATCTTCATCTACTCCCTCACCCTCTGGGTCGGCAGCCTCGCCATGGCCTTCTCCGGCGTCCCCAGCGGCCTCGCCTACGCCTGCGCCGCCACGGCCCTCCTGGCCTTCACGGGCTGGCAAGTCTGGCGGATTGCGCGCCAACCCGAAGGTTAGACTCAAACCCACAATCCTCCGATCCCATGAAAATCGCCGAAGTCATCAGCGTTGGCACCGAACTCCTCCTCGGCGACATCCTCAACTCCAACGCCCAATACCTGGCCCAACAACTCGCCCACCTCGGCATCGCCCACTACTACCAATCCACCGTCGGCGACAACCCCGATCGGCTCCAAGCCACCCTCAAACAAGCCGCCAGCCGCGCCAATCTGATCATCTGCACGGGCGGACTCGGACCCACCCCCGACGACCTCACCACAGAAACGATCGCCCAAACCTTCAACGTTCCCCTAGTCGAACAACCCGCCATCTGGGCCGACATCCAAGCCAAATTCGCCCAACGCGGCCGCACCCTCACCGACAGCAACCGCAAACAAGCCCTCATCCCCGAGGGAGCCACCATCCTGCCCAACCCCGTCGGCACCGCCCCCGGCATCATCTGGTCGCCCCAACCCGACGTCGTGATCATGACCTTCCCCGGCGTCCCCAGCGAAATGAAACGGATGTGGCAAGACACCGCCGTCCCCTACCTCCAAGCCCAAGGCTGGGCCACGGAAGTGATCGTCAGCCGCACCCTGCGCTTCTGGGGCGTCTCCGAATCCGCCCTGGCCGAACAAGTCGCCCACCTCTGCGATCGGGCCAATCCCACCGTCGCCCCCTACGCCAACTGGGGCGAAGTCAAACTCCGCATCGCCGCCAAAGCCCCCACAGTGGCAGCGGCCCAGGCGCTGATCGACCCGATCGAGGCCGAAATCCGGACGATCGCCGGAATCGACTGCTTTGGTGCCGACACCGAATCCCTCGGCAGCGCGATCGGCCAATTGCTCACCGATCGTCACGCCACCCTCGCCGTCGCCGAATCCTGCACGGGCGGGGGACTCGGAGCCATGCTCACGGCCACCGCTGGCAGCTCCAGCTGCTTCCAGGGCGGCGTGATTAGCTATGCCAATGCCGTCAAAACCGCCATCCTCGGGGTTAATGCAGCGGATTTAGCCCAGCACGGTGCGGTCAGTGCCGTCGTCGCGGCGCAAATGGCCCAAGGGGTGCGCGATCGACTGGGCACCACCTGGGGCCTGAGTATTACGGGCGTGGCGGGGCCAGGCGGCGGCACGGTGGATAAACCCGTGGGCTGCGTCTACATCGGCCTGGCGGGGCCACACGGCGTCAGCACCCAACATTATCAATTCGGCGATCGGGGCCGGGATTGGGTGCGGTTGGTGAGTGCTTGCTCGGCGCTCGATCAACTGCGGCGGGCGGTGATTGCGGCCCCCTGAAGTCGCGCCTCGCCGGATTAACCCGATCGCCCTGGGCTAACCCGATCGGCCAAACATGCCATAAAAGTTCATCCAAACCATTGGCTTTTCGGCGATGTCTTGTTAAGATAAATTTAATCGATGATCGACTGGGTAGTGCTGCCTTTTGATTGGGCAACACAGGTTTATCCAGTCTGTCCAGCCATTTTTAAGGAGTTTGCACTACATGGGCTACCTTGAGCGCGTTCTGGAAAAGATCAAAGCATGGGCAGAGCGAGTAATCGAAGTCCTGTTAGGCCCCACGGCCGAACCAGAGCCAGAACTCATTCCCGTGCCCGTTAACGATCGTTTTCGCCGTCGTTAAATTGCGCTTAACTGGTTTAAGGCGGAGTTTGAACTGGTAGGACAATCATTTGGCGAGTATTTTAGTACTGCATGGGCCGAACCTTAATTTGCTGGGGCTGAGAGAGCCAGGCATTTATGGCTCGGCTTCGCTGTTGGATGTGAATCAGATGCTCCAACAGGTGGCAACTAAGCTGGGAGTCAGCGTCACGGCCTTTCAGTCCAATCATGAAGGGGCCTTGATCGACCAGATCCATGCCGCGTTGGATCAGCACCAGGGGATTTTGATCAATCCCGGTGGCTATACCCACACCAGCGTCGCCCTGCGCGATGCGATCGCGGGCGTGAATTTGCCAACGGTGGAAGTGCATCTCAGCAACATTCACAAACGCGAAGCCTTTCGACATCACTCCTACATCGCCCCCGTGGCGATCGGCCAGATTAGCGGCTTTGGCATCGACAGCTATCGATTTGGGCTGGAAGCCTTGGTGCGTCACCTGAACCAGCCAGCATAAATACGTAAACGACTTGTGGAGTGGGATTATGGGTAGTCAGCAACGATGGGGATGCCTTTTGGGGTTGTCGGCAGTTTTGAGTAGTGGCATGGTCGCATCCAGGGCGATCGCGGCCGAACCCTCCACTGCCCCGGCGAAGGCGACTCCAGCCACCCGCCCCAACCTCCAACTCGAATTGGGCCAAAGTAGTCCGGTCGAAGTCCTCGTCGTCGGTGCCCAACCCACTGCCAAACTGCGGATTCGGCCCGCAAATGGCAGTCGCCAAACAATCGATCTAACTTGGCAAGTTTCCAGCCAAATCAAAATCGGCGATCGGGTGATTCCCTCGATCACGATGCCGACGATGCGCGCCAGCTTCGCCACCCAAGTCACCGACGTCGCCCCCAACGGCGACATCAGCTACAGTCTGGTCTACCGCAATCTCAGCGTCGCCGACAGTCCCAACCCCGCCGCCGCAATCGAGCCACTCAAAGCCCAACTCAAGGCGATCGAGGGACTCCAAGGCAAATTTGTCATCAGCGAATTCGGTGCGCCAAAGTCTGTCCAAATGACCTTTCCCGCAGGCATGAACCCGTTGCAGCAATCCCTGCTCGATCAGTTCTCCCAATCAGTGACCAATCTCTCCGCACCCTTGCCCAACACGCCGATCGGCGTCGGTAGCCGCTGGCGACAAACCACGCCAATCAAGGCCAATGGCGTCACCTTTAATCAAGCCACCACCTACGAACTCACCAGTCTCAAGGACAACATCGCCACGATCAAGTTCACCCTGGCCCAAACCCAAAGCGATCGCCCGTTCACTGTCAGCAGCGGCGCTGGGACATTGCCGATCCAATCGATCGCCGCCAGTGGCAGCGGTCAAATGACCTGGAACCTGGAGGAAGTTATGCCGCGCCAATCGACGATCGACATGACGGCCAAGATGGTGAGTCAATCCAGTACGAGCAAAACAGGTGAGACGATCCCCGCGATGACGAGCGACAGTGTGATTAAGCTGGAGATGCAGACGGCACAACCGTGACATCAGGCGCTGCGTTGCCCATCGGAACAACGCATCCTACTTCAATTCCAACGCCTGAATCTTGGCGTCAATCCGCTGCCGCATTTCTGGCGTTTTGACCCGGCGCTGGAAGACGTTGAACTCATCCTTGGAGAGCTTGTACTTCTGATAGGCGATCGCGGATACGACTTTGCTATAGCTCTGACAAATCACTCGGACGGGTTCCTGCGCTTCGGCGGGAAACTTATCGATGTTGCCGCAGACATTATTGGTCGGCACCTCACCGTTGGTCAGGCCCTTAACCTCCGCCATCATCGATTGACGTTGCTTCTCGATCGCGACAGCGGCCCGGACATAACGCGTAAAGATTTCGTCATTGTCCAAAATCGCTTGGTCGGCATCTTGGGCCATCACCCGATCGGGAGCCACGGCGATCACACTCACGGCGATCGTACCCGTGCTGGCGATTAGGGCCAATCCCCCCAACATACAAGCCCGACGGGCAATACGGGATAAGCGTTGAGAACCGGACTGAGGCAAACAGGGCGATTTGGCAAACATAGCTTTAATTTCAACACTCGCGTTCAATAGTAGATTCGGGCAAGGGAGCGACTGTGCCACTCAACAAACTTGCACATAACCCAGGTCTTATTTATCTTGATCTATTTTATTCAGCATAAGTTCCGCAAAGTTGGGGATCTTTGGAGTTTTTTTGATCCCCGAGGCCCAATCTTTTCCACGACGGGGCGGGCGATGCCGGAGTCGGTCAAATTCCATAACGCATCATCGCACCGGGTTCGATGACCGACCGACGGTCGGCGACCCTCGGCGTTTAAAAATCTGACACAGCTCAATCACCTTGGTTTGCAACGCTGCGACTTCCTCTGCCCCCTGCCGCTTCAAGCTAAATTCCAACTCCAACAACAGCGGCATCGACTGCTGCAACTGCTGGGTCGCAATCCCGGCCAATTCCTGCCGCAGAAAATAAAGCTGCTTCGGATTGCCGATTTCCGCTGCCTGGGCGATCGCCACGTCATCCCGCTCCCCGGCATCCAGCATCAGCTTGATCCACAACCGCTGCCGAAATTGCCCAATCAACGTCGCCACAATCCGCAGGGCGGGTTCGTTCTGGCGCAGCAGATCGGCGACCAGGGACAGCGCCTCCGGCGTCTGGCCCTGACGAATCGCCACGGACAATTGCAGGGCGTTCTGGGTGCTGGCGGTCACCAGAGGAGCAATTTGCACCACGGTCAGCGGCGGCCCGGCAGCCGCCGCGAACAGTGACAGCTTTTCCAGGTCGTTGTGCAGTTGGCGGGTGTTATTCCCCACGGCTTCCACCAGGTAATCCGCGCCCTCGGGCGTCAGCTTCACCGAATATTCCTGGGCGATCGCCTGCACCTGTTGCCGCAGCAAGTCCGTTTTCCACGGCGGAATCGCCCCAAATTCCTGCACCTGAGCCGATTTGTTCAAGAACTTGGTGGACTTGAGGCGGCCGTCGGGTTTGTTCCGGCTGGTCATCAGCAAGGTCGTCGTCTCCGGAATCACGGGCAATGTTCGTTGCAGCTCCGCCAACAATTCTTCCGTACAGCGCTGGGCGATCGGGGTATCCACCAGCCAGACAAATCGCTGCCCCATGCCAAATGGCGGGGTCATGGCTTGATTCAGCGCTTGATTCACGGCGTCGGCTTGATCCGGGCCGATCCGATCGCAATTAAAACTCGCCCAAGCGGGATCCAATGCCTCGGCCTGCAACCGTTGCGCCGCGCGCGTCAGGGCAAAATCGTCGTCGCCCCAGAAGAAGTAAATCGCCATCAACCCATCGTCTCAAATGATGAACCAAACCATATCTTAGAGGATTTTTTCCGCTAGATTAGGGGGGAATTGTTCTACATTAGGAACGCACCATTTACGCTGCGGGGGCAAATCACTTGGACGAGAACTATCAAATTTATCTCAATCGCATGCTGCGACAGACGTTGCCTGAAACCTACAAGGCCCAGGTGCAACATATCCAAAGTTCACCCAAGTTCCGCCGCGATGCGCAAGGCTGGCAGCCCAATGCCTTTCCGGGATATACGATCGTCACCCCACCCGGAGCCGCCGATGCCAAAAACGTGGATTTATACTCGGTGATCGATCGCTATCAAGCGCAAGTCAGCCAAAAGCTTGGCCCGGATTGCTTTATCCCGATTCCCGCCAGCAGTTTTCACCTCACCTTGGCCGATGTGATCTGGGCCGACGCCTACGAACATGCCAAGCAAACGCCCGACTTCGACACCAAGCTCCACGATCGGGTCGCCACCAGTTTCCAGCAATGCAGTCCCTTCCTGATTGGTGAACCGATTCGGTTCCAGGTTGTGGGCCTGATTATGATGACCCGCGCGATCGCCATGGCCCTGGCCGCCACCGATGAAGTCGGCTACTACAACATCCTCAACCTGCGCCGATCACTCTACCAAAACCCCGGCCTGATCGAAATCGGCATCGAGCAGCAATACTACTTCACCCCCCACATCACCCTGGGCTACTTCGGCGATGTCAGCCAAGTCGATCGGGACAAACTCAGCCAAGACCTCGACGAACTGAACCAATCCTGGCTGGCCAACAGTCCGCAGGAATTTTGGGTACATCAGGCCGAGCTGCGCCAGTTCTCCGACATGACCACCTACGATCGGCAACCCGACTGGCCTGTCCTCAAGTTCTAATGGCAATTGCGATCGACTCGACTGCGCCGCCAAACCGCCCGCGCGTCAACGGCGGGCTATGAGCGAAACCCCGCTGAAGCGGGCTAAGAAGGAGATTGCAGCCCGCTTTAGCGGGGTTACCTTACTAGCCCAACCTTGACGCGCGGGCGGTCTCAGGGGCAGTCGATCAATTCGTGAATACCAAAACCACCGCCCGATCGTGTCGATCGGGCGGTGGTTGTATTTGGGCATCAAAACCAGGGGGGGTCACCCTAGGCTTCTTCGCCTTCTTTATCGACTTGGACGAGCCGAATATGCTTGTAACCCAGCTTGATCACAAACTCATCACCCGGATGCAATCCCATTTCTTGGGTATAGGCCGAACCGATCACAATCTGACCATTTTTGTGGACGCTGACGCGATAGGTCGCCTCACGGCCCCGGCCATCGCGCGCACTTTCGGGGTCAAGATGTAACCCCTTTGCCGCCAATACCGCATCATAAAATCCGGTTACGTCAACCCGCACCGTATCGCCTTTAGTCGTGTAGTAACCGCAGCGCTTCGCCTTTTCTCGAACCCGGAGATGATCAAACTCTTTGACCTTTTGGAGGAGAGCCTTCCCAGTTAAGGGAGACGTTGCATTCTCAGCCATGCGACACCAAACTATTTCGATAAACTTTTCAACAACGAACCACAGAAACCATCAATTCACTAAGCCTAGAAGTAATCCTAGTCGAATGAAAGTAACGAGCACCACTCAGCGAGTCGAAATCCGATCGACGGATCGAAACACCACTTCTGTTCACACTATATCGCTAGTGATGGAGATTTGAACAGCTTTCGATCGGTTTTATTCGCCACAATTTGTTGATCGTTTTCTGAACGTCGATCGAATGGCAATTATGCCGAAATAATCATAAAAAATGTGACTATAACCTGGCGATTGCTAAGCCAAAAAGATACACTAAAAGCCAGTGCCACATTCATATCCCCAGGATTGCTCTATGGTTGATGTCACATTTCGGGTTTGGCGACAGACGGCGGGAACCGCGCCCAATTGGCAACGCTACAGTCTATCGATCGCGCCCAGCACCACCATTCTCGACAGCCTGAATCAAATCAAATGGGAGCAGGACGGCAGCCTCGCCTTCCGCAAAAACTGCCGCAATACCATCTGTGGCAGTTGTGCCATGCGAATCAATGGCCGATCGGCCCTGGCCTGCAAAGAGAATGTCGGTCAAGAACTCGATCGACTCGCCGCCACCGCCGCGCCGGATCAACCGATCGAAATCACGATCGCGCCCCTCGGCAATCTGCCCGTGATCCGCGACCTCGTCGTGGACATGAAACCCTTCTGGAATAACCTTAAGGCGGTCGATCCTTATATCAGCACCGCCGCAAGGGAAATCCCGGAACGGGAATTCTTACAAACGCCAGCGGAACGCGCCCAACTCGACCAAACCGGGAACTGCATCATGTGCGGGGCCTGCTACTCCGAATGCAACTCCGTCGCCGTGAATCCCGACTTCGTCGGGCCGCACGCCTTAGCCAAGGCCTATCGCATGGTGACCGATAACCGCGACGCAACGACCGACGATCGGCTGGAGCAATACAACAGCAACGCCGGAGTCTGGGGCTGCACCCGCTGCAACCAGTGCAATTCCGTCTGTCCGATGGAAGTGGCCCCACTCGACCAGATTAGCCACATCAAGCAAGACATCCTGGCGCGCAACGACGAATCCCGTAGTCGTGCCATCCGCCATCGTAAACAACTGGTGTCCCTCGTCAAACAAGGCGGCTGGATCGACGAGCGCAAGTTTGGGATCAATGTCGTGGCCGATCGGGGCCGGGATTTGCCGGGGTTATTCAGCTTGATGCCTTTGGGACTGCGGATGATCGCGAAGGGCAAGTTTCCCCTGGGATTTGAGCCATCGGATGGGACGGGGGAAGTGCGATCGTTGATTGATGCGGTGCAAGCCTTTGAAGTAAAATCGGGCGAGGCAAAATTCAGTCAGTCCACCGAGGCATCCTAATCATGGCCAAAAATACTGCGAAAACCCCAGCACCCACTGATCCCGACGCCCCGAAGCTGGGTTGGAATGACTACGCTGAGCGGCTGAATGGGCGGTTTGCGATGATTGGATTGGTGACGTTGTTGACGATCGAATTTGCGACGCGACAGGATTTCTTTACCTGGTTGGGGTTGAAATAATTTTGCGGTGACGACCCTGAATGGGTTTAAGGGCGCGGAAAACGCGCCCCTACAGGGGATTCGAACCATAATCCCGTCAACCGTAGGGGCGGGCTTTCCCCGCCCTCAGCCCGATCCACGCAACAAACCACAATCCCGCCTAATAATCGTAATCGTAGGCATTCGGCTGCGGCTGATTCCGAGGCGGCGACTGCTGCGCCGACTTCGCCTTCTGCGCGCTCTTCTTCAACGCGGAGAGCCGATTCTCATACCGACTGCGCAGATTCTTCTTCGGCGTCTGCTCAATCAGCGTCTTCAACGCACTGCCCAAACTCTTGTAGGCATTCGGCAAACTGTAGCCAAACCGCGTGGCCAACTGGATCGCTCGCTCATCCGCCGCGATCGCTTCCTTGGTCAACTTGTCGCCATTATTCTTCTGAAACAACCGCCAGCCCGCAAACCCGGACAGCCCGCCCGCCAACAGCAGCAGCAAAATATCCTGCACCCAAAGTTCGCCCACGGCACCGCCTAGCCCGATCGCCAGGGCGGCCATTTCCCAGCCATCGCGGGGGATGGTGTCGGCTTGGACTTGTCCGACTTCGTGCCAGAACATGAGATTGCGTTGGTCGATCGCCAGTTGTTCCCACTTGGGCATATCGATTTGGATCTCGACCTCATCGCGGCCAATCTCCTCACAGGTAATCAACGCCGGATTCACCGCCGTTGCTACCTCCACCAAAACCCAACTTTGCAACTCCGGCGGCAATAGGCTCTTCAGGCGGCGTAATTCGCTCATCTCCGCTCTGGCCGTGGATGCTGCGTAGGAAGTCATAGTATGCGATCGCTCCAAATCGTTGGAATCAAAATCTTTCCCAACATCATAGCGACTCACTGCCCTGTTTGAACAAGGGTAACGACCGCTCTTATGAGTGGGGATTTCCCCATTAGGGCGACTTGCTCAGGGTCGAAATCGGCACCGTCGGACTCTCGCTCGACGAAAAATGCTTCACAATGGCGATCGGACTCATCAAAGTGAGCAGCGCGATCAAGGTACCGATGAGATTCGAGAGGACGGAAACCGGGGGGGGTTCGGAAGAACTCGGCTGAGTGCCAGATTGCATAGAGACTTGAGTTTGGTAGGACAGATGCCCAGTGATTTGTGGCCAGAAATTATCCAGCGGGAAATCGACTGTCACCCTAAACAGCGATTTGGCCCATCACCAATCCCTTGATTAGTTCAGCGCCAAGCCAATGCTTATGCTCCTATTGTACCGATATTCCCTGAACCGTTTGTATCAGGGAAATCCAAATCTATTCGGCTGATGTGCGGCCGATCGGCCCAAAATCACCCGATCGGGGGACGTCACAATCGTTGTAGCCACTCCGAGAGCGATCGCCCGATCGCCCCCTAAAACTCCGTCCGATCGTCCAGCAAAGACCGGATGCCCTTGAGTTCGGCCAGGATATCGAGGAGGATTTGTTGAGTTTTGTCTGGGGGGGCATTATTCACCGAAATCGTCACCTGTCGGATCCGGAGAATGTCCTTGGCAAACCGGGCGACTTCGTTGGGGTGAAATCGCAGGGGATCAGTTTCAGCCGTGCGGAGTTCGGCATTTAATTGCTTCGGATCGTAGGGCGGATTGACCTCACTCGGATCCGTGTGGGCGTAGCGATAGACCGAGGCCCGCGATCGGTTCAGGGCGTATTGGACGGCTTCAATATCCATCAGGCCCGAAATGGATTCGGGCGGCGCTTCCGGGAAATTCATCAGTCGATTGCGATTCTTATGGTTGGACAAACGGTGTCTATTATAAGACTAGAACGATCGTCGTGTTCGGTGGAAATTTATCGGTGAAAATTTGCTTGGGGCGATCGGTGTGGTGCGCCGCCCGCGAATAAATTCGGGGCTAATAGCGCAAGTGCATTGAAATGCACTGAAGAACTTGGCCAGTCCACTTTTAGTGGACTTCTGCTCTCAGCCCCGACTTGCAGTCGAGGGCGGCCCAGGCATAACGCACCACTACCACTGCGCTACCCCCGGATTCAACCACCGGACGATCGTCTGCTCCACCTGGGCTAACTCCTTAAAAAATTCCTGCCGAAACAGATTGCCCACTGCATCGATCGGGCTAAAGGCCCCGCCCATCTGCAACTTCATATCCTGCCCTAAGGGCGTCAAATGATTCCCCCGTAGCCGATGGGTCGTGATCATCCCCGGTGCCAAATCTTCCAAAATCCCGGCCAATGGCAAGGTCTGATCCAACGTGTCATTGGAAAACTTAATCAGCAAATTCCGGCGCACGGCATACTGATTCGCCACGATCCGATTCGTCTCGATCGGCGATGGGACAAATTCCGTCATCGGCATCGTCGTCGCAAACTGACTCAACAACGGCATCGTCGTCATCTGCTCCATAAATGGAATCGCCTCCTTCGCCCCAAAATTATTGAACGACATCAGCACGTTCCCCGATCGCACCACATCCTCGAACAAACTGCCAATCAACAAATGCAACTTGCAGCCCATACTGTGGCCCATGCCATAAATCGGCAGGGCGCGGGAGAGATTGTACCGATCGGCGATCGCCTGCATCGATCGGTTAAAGCTCCACAACACCGTTTCGGCGATCGACTCATGATCAAACGTATTGACAAACGGCGTCGCCACAATCACATAGCCCTGATCGCCCAAATGCTCCAACAACCGCCGATAGGTCAAGTGCGGTGCCGCCGCCACAAACGCCCCACCCAGAAAATGAATCACCCCGATTGGCTGACGCGGCATCAACACCCAATTCCCAAAAATTTCTTGCCAGTTCATAAGCCTCGGGTTTCGACTGCGCGATTTACGTTTGAAGACGGCAACGGCAATTGACCCGCCATCTGCGATCAATATTGTGGCGCATTCTGCCCAAGCCCTGTGGGATTTGCCTAATCGGTCATCGTCACCCCCACGGTTCGGTTCTAACACTTATGCAATCCGGGGGATGCGAGTAGTCTGTAGGGAACAGATTTTGTACGGCCCCCCAATTCCCCTGCTTTGGGATGATCAACCGCCATGGGTGAGTGGACATTACCAACATTATTTCAAGTATTGTCTCAGGAAGAAACTATCCCTGAGCCGTCACCACTTGGCCATAGCAGCGCCCAACAACAGCTCCGCGCCGATCGCCAATGGACTGGCGCGATCGCCGCCCTCACCGAGATTTTGCAACAGCTACCAGCGATCGCGGGTACCACGGGTGGCATTGTCCTCGCTGGCCCGACGCCGGTGATCAGTCAGCCCCAGCTGCTCAAACAATTCCGCACCTGGACATTCACGACGGATCAATCCGTGATGTCGTTGCAGTTGCCGTTCCAACTGCCGTCGGCATTGGACTCGCTGTTGCAGACCACCCCCTGGCAGAAGACTCAAGCCAATTCCAGCCTCCCGCTCTTCCCCAAAGACCCCCTCGCCAGTGAGCAATTCTGTCTGGTGATGACGCCACAGTTCAGCCTGGTGCTGCTACTGAGCGAAGACGACCAGGGCCAAGCGCGCTTTACCTATTCCTTTGTGCCCGAAGCGATCGACCGCGTCTGGCAACTGCTGCGGCTCCGAGTCGTGATGATGCGGCCCCAGGTCTCAGAGCAACTCGACGAACTGATCGAGCAATTTCCACCGATCGCGCCGGACTATCGCCTCGTCACTCAGTTCAATCAGTTGTTGATGCACCATTTACCCGTGACGATCGCCACACACACAACTCCTTGCGCCACCAAAGATCTCGCCGCTGCGGTTGAACAAGCCATGCATCCTGACGACGCACCGGAAGCGGAATCGAGTTTGGACGTGGATTTGTTGCAGGCGATCGCCCATGAGATTCGCACGCCGCTGACGACGATTCGGATGCTGACGCGGTTGCTGATGAAGCGCAAAGATATGGCCCCGGATGCGATTAAGCGACTAGAGGCAATCGATCGCGAATGCAGCGAACAAATCGATCGTTTCGGCTTCATCTTCCGCGCCGTCGAAATGGAAACCTCCACGAGCCAAGGCATGGCCCTCACGGCGATCGGACTCGAACAAGTCTTCCACCAAAGCATTCCGCGCTGGCAACAACAGGCCCAGCAACGGGGACTGCATTTGGACATTGTCTTGCCGCCGCAAATGCCTGCGGTGGTGACTGATCCGGCGTTGTTGGATCAAGCCTTGGGCAGCTTAATCGATCGGGCGGCGCGGAGTTTGCCTGCGGGTAGCACAATCCAAGTTGAGGCGGCGATCGCGGGGCATCAGCTCAAACTCCAGGTGCAATCCAACCTCGCCGACACCACCCAACAACACAAGCCCCTAATCAAAGCCCTGGGCCAAATGCTGATGTTCCAGCCCGAAACCGGGAATCTCAGCCTCAACCTCGCCGTCACCAAAAATCTCTTCCAAGCGATGGGTGGCAAAATGACCGTCAGACAGAGGGCAGAGCAAGACGAAGTGTTTACAATCTTCTTACCGATCGAGGCGAGTAAGCCCCGCAAGTAGTTCTCTAGTGCTATCCGTCTATGCGTCGTGATTCGATTTTCTATCGCTTGTTTCAGCAGCGACCCACCTTGCTGTTTGACCTAATTCCCGATCGGCCCGTCGATTTGGATGCATACCAGTTTGATTCAATCGAGGTGAAGGAAACCAGCTTCCGGATTGACGGCGTCTTTCTACCGCCGGATGACCGGGGACTGGCCTATTTCTGCGAAGTCCAGTTTCAAAAGGATGAATTGCTCTATGAGCGTTTGGCCTGCGAGGCTTCGGTGTATTTCTTTCGGCATCGCGATCGCTGTCGGGGATGGCGCATGGTGGCAATTTACCCAACACGCTCGATCGAGCAAAGCGACATCGAGCCATTTGCAGCCGATATCCAAACCGGGAAATTGCAGCGGATCTATCTGGATGAGTTGGGGGATCTCAGTTTGTTGCCAGTTGGCGTCAGCCTTATGGTTTTGACGACTCTATCGGAGGATAGAGCACAGGCGCGGGCCAAGGATCTATTGGCCCAGCCCCAAACCAATCCCGCCGAATCTCGTGCCATAATTGAAATGATCACGACGATCATGGCGTATAAGTTCACTCATCTGACCCGCGAAGAGGTGGAAGCGATGTTAGGTATCGAATTGCAAGAAACAGGTTTTTACAAAAGCTCCAAAGCCGAGGGCAAAGCCGAGGGCAAAGCCGAGGGCAAAGCCGAGGGCAAAGCCGAAGGCGAGCAGATGGGTGAAAGTAAAGTCATCTTGCGGCTATTGAATCAACGGTTTGCGGGGCTGCCAGATGACATCCAACAGCAGATCGCCCAGCTTGCGATCGCCCAACTGGATGCCTTAACGGGCGCACTCTTGAGTTTCGAGACACCCGAAGACCTAATTGCTTGGCTAAATCACCACAACTAGCAACAAGCGTTAAACGGAAAATTTCATGATGACTGCGAAGAAAGCCGTTATTTTACTTTCGGGTGGACTCGATTCGGCGACTTCGGCGGCACAGGCGATCGCCGATGGTTACGAAATGATTGCGCTTTCGCTGTTCTACGGACAGCGGCACGATCGGGAACTCGATGCGGCAAAAACGATCGCGCAACATTTGGGCATCCAGGAACATTTCACTGTGGATATAAATTTGGCCCAGTGGGGTGGTTCGTCGTTGACTGATACGGCGATCGATGTCCCCACCACAGGCATTGCAGCCAATGTGATTCCTTCAACTTACGTTCCCGGTCGCAATACCGTTTTCTTGTCGATCGCGTTGTCGTTAGCGGAAGCCAAAGGAGCCGAAGCGATTTATCTTGGCATTAATGCCGTGGATTATTCTGGTTATCCTGATTGTCGTCCGGAGTATCTCGCAGCCGTACAGAAGTTGGCCGCATTATCATCAAAGGCAGGACTGGAAGGTCATGCGCCGAAGTTGATTGCGCCGTTGGTATTGGATACGAAGGTGGATATTGTGCGGCGGGCGTTGGCGTTGGGCGTCCCGATCGCGCTAACTTGGTCATGTTATCAAGGTGGGGAATTGCCTTGCGGGGTTTGCGATTCTTGTCGGATTCGGGATAAGGCGTTGATTGAAGCGGGGCGATCGGATTTAGCGACACCGGAGGGGCGTGGGTTGGCGGGATAATGGATTGAATTAGGATTTTGTGTTGAATTCAATACTCACCCGCACGTGTCTAAAAAAATTGTTAATATAAGGTGAGTTGGTGTTGGATTAGTTTCCATTTGATGAAGAAAGAATTATGAAGTGGCGTGTAGTTTTAGAATTTGATTCGGAGTCTGAGGCCTGGGCGATCTGGTGCCCGGAGTTGCCGGGTTGCACTTCTGTCGGGGATTCCCGAGAGGACGCTTTGGTGAATATCCAAGCAGCGATCGCCCTCTACCTCGAACCATCGTCGGTCAAAATTCCTAATTAACGGGCCAGCCAGATTTCGAGCCAGCGGGGAATGTATTGCAGGGCGTCATTTAGATCACGATCAAGTTGCCGATAGGCGGGTTCTTTCTCACCGACGAGCTGCCAGAATCGATCCGAGTGATTCATGTGAACCGTGTGGGCCAATTCATGCACAAATACATAATTCACTAACGGCGCGGGGAGAAACAGCAATTTATAATTCAGACTAATATTTTTTTGGCTCGAACAACTGCCCCAGCGGGTTTTTTGGCCCCGGAAGCTGATGCGATTGCAGGGCAGTCCAACGTCTTCACTCAACCGCCGCATCCAGGGGGCCAGATGTTCGGTCGCTTTGCGGGTCAGCCATTGGGCGAGCGCGACTTGGCAGAGGGCTTCGTTGGCGGTATTGCCCCAGAGAATCAGCACGGCGTCATCGAGTTCGCTGATGCGGATTTGGGTGACGGGGGCGGGGGTGTATTCGATCAGCCAGGTTTGCCCGATCGCGCGCAGTTCAATTCGATTGGGCAGTCCTTCGGCGGCCAAATGCGGGGCGGTGGGTTGACGTTGGGCCAGGCGGGCGCTGGCGCGTTCGAGCCACCGTTCGTGTTTGGCGATGATGCTGGGGATTTCGGCCCGATCGAATCCGGGTGGGATCACCACTTCAAGCTGCCCTGTGCGCGTCAGTCGCAGGTTGACGTGCTTGGCGCGTTGGCTGACGCGCACGGTGTAATCGATCGACTCAAGGGAAAGCATACCGAATCCAGATGCAGTTAGTAATCACGGTTCGAGGCGGCCAGGTTACGGAATTGCGTAAATTGCGGCTCGAATAACAGTTTAACGGAACCCACTGGGCCGTTACGATGTTTGCTAATAATCACTTCCGCAATCCCCCGATCGGGCGTATCGGGATTGTAATATTCATCGCGATACAACATCATAATCAAATCCGCATCCTGCTCGATCGCGCCAGATTCTCTCAAATCTGACATCATTGGCCGTTTTTCCGTCCGCGATTCCACACCGCGACTGAGCTGCGATAGGGCAATCACTGGCACCGATAATTCCCGCGCCAAGGCCTTTAGTCCACGGGTAATACTCGATAGCGCTTGTACCCGATTCTCATTTTTGCTTTCCATCAGTTGCAGGTAGTCAATCAGCACCAGACCCAACGCACCGCCCTGTTCGGCCTGAAGTCGGCGGAGGCGCGATCGCATTTCTGGCACACTAATACTCGGCGTGTCATCGATGAAGATCGGCATCTGCGACAGCGTGCTAATCGAGTGACCCAACGGTTCCCACTCCTGCGCCGTAATCCGTCCCGCCCGCAGACGATTACTTTCGATCCGGACTTCGGCTGAAAGCAAACGCTGAACGAGTTGCTCTTTGGACATTTCTAGACTGAAAACGGCAACGGGAAGTTTATGGTAAGAGGCAATGTTGCGGGCAATATTCAGGACGAAGCTAGTATTGTGAACGCAAACATCATTGGCAACGAAGTTATGGGTCTCAGGAATCGTCAGGTCGTAAACCTGCCCTTCACCGATCGCGTCGATCGCGACAATCTCATCCCAGTAGACATCACTGGTTGCCAGATATTGCAGTTCTAAATCGTCAAGTGCGGTCGCTAGAGCTAATAACCGATCGCGGGATAACGATCGCTGTCCCACATGGATATTACTGGTACCGATTAATCCCGCTCGAGTCGCCAGGGATTTCCAGCTTTCCTCACCTTTCGCGGCTGTTAGATCGTCCCAAATTCCGACCGGGACAAGATCCCGATTTGTGTGAGGTTTGCGATTGGCGATCGCCGCCGCGACTTGTTGTACAGCAGTGACTTTACCAAAAATCGCAATCTCATCAATAAAATTCCGAATCGAACAAGCATCGGTAATATCCAGTTGCCAAGCCGGACGGCGGGTTTCTTTGTATTTCACCGATCGGGACTTCAGTGCGGCCACCACGCCAAACCGCAACAGCAAATGCTGAAGCTGACGAGCGAGTTTTTCACTGACGCTGGCATAACCCAGCTGGGATTGACCACTAGCCAAAACGCTCGCCCAGCCATCAGTTGCGAACAATCGATTGAGAAATAGGGCAAGCGGCGATCGCTCAAGTTGGAAAACTATATCGGAAATACATTCCTGAGCCACAGCCTCGTGAGCCAATAATTCGACCGCGCGAGTCTCTAGCCTTTTGTTACCCGTCACCGGAATCCGGCGCGGCACGGCAATCCGATCGCCCACGACCAACGCGCCTAACGGTTGCCAACCCCGAATCGTGCGATACGGATGCGTCAACGTCGTCGCAATTTTACGCCCGAGTCGCGTTGTCACCTGGAATAACGGTTTGATCCCATCATCGACATAGACCGAAGGTTGCGTCAGCCGCAGTTTGAAATCATCCCCCAAGGTCAATAATTCCGGGTCATCTTGGCTGTGATAAATTGACTCGATCGTCTGGATCGAACCATCCGCCAGCACAATCTCCGAATCTGCCGCCAAACATTTCCCCATGGCCGGACGACCCGCAACGATAATTAAATCGCTACGCTGAAAGCCTTGAGTCATGGCATCGAGATCATAAAAACCACAGGCCAATCCCGGTACCGACAATCCCACCGATCGGCTCTCAATTTCCGAAAACGTCTGCGTCAACACATCCGCCGTGGACACCAAACCATCCTGGGGCCGCGTCTGGGTGATATTGAACACCTTTTGCTCGGCGTCATTCAGGACATTTTCAAAATCCTGGCTCGTATCGTGGCCCAGCTCCGAAATCTCCTGCCCCGTCCGAATCAACCGCCGCCGCAAATACTTCTCCATCACCAGCATCGCGTACTGGTCAATATTCACCGCGCTCGGCGTCCGATCGAACAAATCCGCCAACTTCCCCTGACCGCCAATCTTCTCCAGTTGATCTTGATCCTGGAGATAGGTCACCACATTCATCAAATCCGTCGGCTTCCCCTGCACATGCAACGCCAACGCCGCCTCATACATCTGCCGATGCGCGCTCAAGTAAAACGCCTCGGGCCGCAAAATATCCGTAATCCGCCCGATCGCCTCCGGATCCATCAAGATCCCACCCAAGATCGCTTCCTCCGCATCCACATTTTGGGGCGGCATCCGATCCTGGATCGACTTAAATTCCTTATCGCGGCTGGGTTCTGACACCATCATCAAACGACCTGGGGGGACTTTGCTCCAACAACTATACCGGAGATCTCAAGACTGCCGTATAGAATTTGGATGATAGTTTAATTGTACTATATTAATGGTTCATACAGCGAAGGGGAGACTGAATCCAGCCTCCCCTTCGCATCACATTAACCGTAATTCAGCGACCCAGCCTAAGCTGCGACCACTTCAAACTCAACCGCGATCGTGATTTCCGGATGCAGCACCACAGAGGCTTTGTATTCGCCCAGCTTGCTGACCGTGGGCACAGTCACATCGCGCTTGTCGATTTCGACGCTGGCCGCTGCCTTGATCGCATCGGCAATCTCTTGGCTGGTCACGGTACCGAAGATTGCTTCCTCTTCGCCCGCATTCTTGCTGATCGACAGCTTGCCCGCTTTCTCGATCGCGGCTTGGTAGCCGATCGCCACTTGCTTCAGTTCAGCCAGTCGCTGAATTTCTAGCTCCTTGCGCCGCGCCACTTGCTTCAGCACCCCTGGAGTCACCTCCAGACCAATGCCCTTCGGCATCAGATAGTTGCGCGCAAAACCCGGAGCGACTTCTACCAAGTCACCGAGCTTACCTAATTTCCGAACGTCCTGTGAAAGGACTACCTGAACCCGTTTTGCCATGATTCCAAAAATCCTATTCTTACGTCTGGCCTAATTTGCGTCCCGGCAAAAGACGGGATCAGCCGAATAATGTATGGTACCGGAAAAAGGTGTCATTGGAAAGCCCAAACTTTTAGGGTTGGCCCAAGACCTTGACGATCGCGCTGGCACTTTCCCGCAAAATCTGGCGCAACTGATCGCGGCGAGTGCGATCGAGGTCAATCATCTCGATCGCCTGGGAGGCCGCTACGCCCCGCTGCCGCAACCCGGCGTAGGTCTGCCGCTGCTCACTGGAGAACAAGGCCTGAATCCGCTGGCGGCTGCTTTGGCGGATTTGGTCGATTTGGGATTTTTGGGTGGGGGTGAGCGGTTTGCGGGTGGTAGGTGAGGCTGGGGTCGGGGTTTGGGCTTGGCCGATCGTCGGGGGTAGGCCCAGCGTCAGGACGAGGCAGCAGGCGGCAAGATATTTCATCGCGGTGAGGGTGTCCAAAACTACGTCACAATGGTTGGGCTAGTTCTAGTCTAGCGAATGAACTTGACCTTTGAGATGCGGCTATGGTGTTTGAGCAATTATCAGCAATTGAAGCATTTGTTCCCATTGCGCCGAATTTGGCGACCTCGGGCCAGCCAACCCCGGAACAATTGGCCGTGATTCAGGCGGCGGGCTACGAAATCGTCGTGAACCTGGCGATGCCGACTTCGAGTAATTGGTTGCCCGAGGAGCCGGAATTGCTCGATCGGTTGGGGTTAGATTATGTCGCGATTCCGGTGCTGTGGGAGAATCCGGTGCTGGCGGATTTTGACCAGCTTTGTGCGGTGTTGGAGGCGAACCCCAGTCGCAAGATCTGGGTGCATTGTGCGAAGAATATGCGGGTGTCAGCGATGATTTATCTCTACAATCGGCTGAAGCTGAAGCTGACCCATGAGGTGGCTTGGCGCTATGTGGAGCCAGTGTGGCAGCCGGATGGGGTGTGGATGGGGTTTATTGAGGCGACGTTGGGGCTGTATGAGGCGAATTGAGAATGTAGGGTGGGCAATGCCCACCTTACAAATGTAGAATTAAGAGAGTTTTGCAGGGGCGATTATGTTGCGATCGATCGCGAAAAATCTGTGGGTGGTGGATTATCCGGTGAAGTTTTATGGGTTGCCGCTGGATACGCGGATGACGGTGATCCGGATTGATGGCGGGGAATTGGTGGTGATTTCGCCGATTCAGATTTCGCCGGAGCTGGTGGCGGCATTGGCGACGATCGGGACGGTGAAATATATTATTGCGCCGAATTTATATCATCATTTATTTGCGACGGATTTTGTGGCGGCCTATCCCGATGCTGAGTTTTGGGCGGTGGAGGGGATGCAACAGAAGCGACCGGATCTCAAGCCCGATCGATATTTGACGGAGTCGGATGGGGAATTGGGGCCGGATTTGGCCTATCGCAATTTTCCGGCGTTTCGGGTGTTAGAGCCGCGTGGGAATATGCCGATTAATGAATATGTGTTTTGTCATCGGCCCAGTGGGACGGTGATTTTGACGGATACGGCATTTAATTTTGGGCCGGAGAGTCACTGGCTAATTCAGGCGTTGGCGAAGGCGGCGGGAATTTATCAAAAGTTGCAGCCGTCAACGCTGGAACGGTGGGCGCTGCGCGATCGGGACGGGGCGATCGCGACGATTCAGGCGATGTTGCAGTGGGATTTCGATCGGGTGATTGTGGCCCATGGGGGGATTGTCGAGACGGATGGCAAACGGCGATTGCGCGAGGGCTATGAGTGGTATTTGCAGATGGCGTTGAATTGATTTGGCGTGGTTCGAATTGGGATTAAGCCCCGATAGTCTACGACTGACCGTAGGTCATCGCGAAAGCCCGTTCCACGAACCAAACCAATCCCATCACGATAATCCCCACCGAGGTAACCCGTTTGAAATTCAGCTGCCAGGTTTGTTGCTGAATCATCTTTTGAATCAGTTGCAATAGAAAATAGCAAACTGTCACGGCGAAAACTTGGCCGATTTCGACGCCGAGATTGAAGCTGGCAAGACTGGTGAATAAATTGCTGCGGGGAATCTGGATCTCCCGCAACACGCCCGAAAAGCCTAATCCGTGAATCAGACCAAAGCCAAAGGTTAAGGCCCAACGGTGATTGAACTGGGTTTTCCAGAGGTTTTCGGCGGCGACGTAGACGATCGTCAGCGCGATCGCGCATTCCACCATCTGGGTGGGCAGGCTCACGATGTTTAATACTGCCAACGACAACGTCACAGAATGGGAAATCGTAAACGCCGTGACAATTTTGACTAAATATGTGAAGCGGGTGCTGGCGAGTAGGAGGCTGACGAGAAATAAAATGTGGTCATAGCCCGTCAGAATATGCTCGAATCCCAGGACGGCAAAACTATAAATTTGTTGGGGGAGCGATCGGGCAATCAATGTAAATTCTGAGGCGTTGGGGGTGAAGACGAGACTTTGGGTTTTGCCATTGTGGCTGGCGGTGATCAGACTGCGGGCTGCTGGCGCATCGGGGATGAAGAGGTTGTAACGCAGCGTGAGTTCTGCGATCGGGCGCGTCCAAGCGTAGTCGAGTTGTAACGTGCTGTGGGTTTGGGCATTGGCTTGGGGAACGGTGAGATCCTGGGCGGCGGCTTTGAGAGTCGATTTGCCGGATTCACCTTGTTGATTGAATAGTGTGATTCGACCATCGAAAATTTTCGTTAGTTCAGCGTTATGCCGATCAATTTCTGATGCGTCTAACTTCCCATCCCGATTATCATCGGCGATGCTGACTAATCCAGTGGGAATGGTGAGGGTGAAATTCGCTGTGCTCTGGGCGATCGTGATTTCGCCGACGGAAAGATCAGCCCAGTGGGCATGACTAGGTTGGGCCGTGGTGGTGATCAGGGTCAGGATGACGATCACGCCGATCAGCATTTGGCGTAATACAGGATTAATCGTGATTTGCGCCGTTGGTGATCCCCCTAAATCCCCCTTCAAAAGGGGGACTTTGAATTCTCCAGTTCCCCCCTTTTGAAGGGGGGTTAGGGGGGATCGCATCTGTCGCAATAGTTCCTTGATCCAGTATCGGCGAAGCTTCAGCATAATTGTGGCAATTTAGAGTGTGTCAAGACCGAGAACGAGTTGTGCTGTTGCATCAAAACTGGGATCAATAGTTTGGGCTTTGGTTTGCGCGGCTTGAGCGGCGGCAGCATTGCCCAGTTTTTGCTCGATCGTGGCGGACTGAAGATACATCCCGGCATTCCGAACGCCCGTTTTCAAACCTAACTGCATCGCTTTTCGGGCTTCTGGCAATTGATTGTTGGCCATCAGCGATCGGGCCAACACGGCCAATGTCTGAGCGTCTTGCCGGAGTTTCACCTCGGACTGCATCAGCTTAAGGGCTTCGGTCGCATCTTGATCTTGATTGCGATCGAGGAATAATTGTGCGAGTTCCCGCCGATGTCCGAAGGAGCCATTTTCATGTCCGGCATTCGCATCTTCGCGCAGGAGTTTTTCGGCTTGCTGTAATAACTCGGTGTGGGGTTGACCTTGTAATTGTTTAATTCTGGCCTTGCCACGCAGAATTGTGTGGTCATAAATATTCGTCGATTGTTGGGAAAATGCAATCACTTGGTTGTAATGCCCTTCCGCCGCTTGGTAGTTACCCCGGCGGGTTTCGAGGGCGGCTAAGTGCATCAACGCCAACGGATAACGTGGCAAAATTCGCAGCGCTTCTTGGTACAATCCCGCCGCTTGATCCAAATCGCCATGGTTATAAAAATGCCGCCCTAATAGCACTCTGGCCAAGGCCGAACCGCCGATTTCACCGGCTTCTTCCGTCCCGATCGCGAGGCGAAAGGTGTCCACTGCACTCGCCTTCCCCTGGGCCTCTTCGACCAATGCTTGGAGGGTGAGATTGCCGAGATTGGGCAAGCGATCGGCCAATTCCTGCACCTGTGCATCGGCCATTGCCAAATCCCCCATCGCGAGGGCACAGGTAATCAGAATCGCTTTGGCTTCGTCGTTACCAGGATGGTTTTTAAGTACGTTGCGAGCCAACTTTTGGGCCGTGGGAAAATCATGACGCGCTTGGGCCACTTGGGCCAACATCAAGGGAGCACTGTCATTATTAAATGGTAAAGCGGCGATCGATTTCTGCGCTGTTTGTTCCGCCAGGAGATACCAACTGACTTCCCCCGTGGCCTTGCCCATTTTCCAATAGGCACTGGCCAAGGCCGCCAAATTCAACCCACTTTGGGGATCTTGTTGGACTTTGGTTTGATAAAGTGCGATTTCTTTTTGCAATAATTGGCGACGATCGGTGGTTCCCGGCAAGTTTAGCGGCAAGCTATAGCGGTCTTGGGTGATCCAGATCGCGGCATTCGATTTTGGTAATAATTGAATCCCGATCGCCGTGATAAGTAACACGATCGGGATAATGAGTGAATAAATTGGACGGATGGGAGTGGTTTTCATATTGCTGGGTTTGGCCGATCGCTCGTGGCAATGGTGGTGATCCCCCTAACCCCCTTAAAAAGGGGGAACCGGAGTTTCTCAAAGTCCCCCTTTTTAAGGGGGATTTAGGGGGATCGATCGAATTAATTCGGCAACGCCAAATACGGGAACTGCGGCACCAACGGCTGATGTCCTTGGCTCGGGCCAGGGCCGTTGTACGACACGTTATCGCTGGAGAGCTGAGGATTGTTATTGGTTAAGACCGCCAAGGTCTGATCCACCGTGTCATCCAACAATAGACGCCCAGTAATCGGTGCGCCCTTGGCATTCACCGCATTCACATAGCCACTCTTTTGGGTCGTATCAATCCGCATCACATCCGGCAAGAACGCTGCCAGCAAAGCATCAGCCCGCGTACCGTCATTGCCCACCGCAATCAAACTATTCCGTGCCTCGGCCCGCACGGATGCCGCCCCCGGACTCAAATCGGCACTGGGAGGAATGCTATTAAACGCCGCTAGGGATGATTGGTTAATAATTAACCCTTCATTCACCGCAGGGCGACCTAAACGCTCAACCTGTTTGTAGACACCTGTTTTCGGATCGCGCACCGAAATGGTTTCCCACACGTCGAAGACATCCGTTGCACTAACGCCTTGCAACAAACTCTTGGGAATCCGCGCGACGATCGTGTTGACGTTATAACCCTTGGCAAAGTCGATCGCCTGATTGGCGGGTTTGAACCCAACTGCTGGGCCAATGCCAGCCGCTCCCGCCCGGACACGGAAGAACTGCTCCACATCAAAGAAGAACGGATCTTCGCGTAATCCGGCAAACACATCGACCTTTTGCCCGCCGATCGACTGGCTATTGATCACGGGCGCGGCACTGGGATTCGCGGCGAGGGCAGTGGTTTTGCCGCTGGAGTAGCCAACGACATTTTTACCCGAGAGCACCGTCATGCGGAAGTTTTGCTGGGCACTGGGGCCGGGCTGCCCGAATTCAAAGCGGACGATCATGTCGTCCTTACCCGTGGGGATCGCATCCTTATTCGCCACGCGGCTGACATGGAATTCGTAGCGGGTATTATTGCTGAAATAATACTGCTGACGGGCGATCGATCGGGGATTGGTATTCATCACAAACACCAAATCCGTATCCTTGGCACTGGCATTTTGATCCTTTTCGCGGAAGACGTAGAGGTCAGTCAGGCTGACGTTACGGCCTTTGGTGCTGGTTTCGCCGTCATCGTGATCCGAGGCGACGACGAAGCGCGGGGCGATCGCGGCAATGGTGACGATCGCGACACCCACGGCCCCAACGGAAAACATCAAACGCGATAGAAACTTTTGGTTCATAGGAGTATTGTGAGTAAGCATTCGCTTTTCAGGTGGTCAGGTTTTGCGGTATGTTCCACGTAGGATGTTCAGGTATACGGCGAGCGATCGCCGTTGGATCTCTCGGTGGACAATTTTTTCTTTGTGTAAAGATTCAGTGGTCGCCAAATCTAGTCAGGCCGTGGCCGCTGTATCGCTAACAATCAGCTCTTTAATTCCTGGGACAGGGTTCGTGCATGACTTCGCCTGCGACGCCACCAACGATTACGGACAATACTTTGCTGGGGCAGATTGCCCAGCGCGATCAGGTTGCGTTATCGACGCTCTACGATCGCTATGCGCGGATGATTTATGCGATCGCGTTTCGCAGTCTGCGATCGGCGGAGGAAAGTGAAGAAGTGGTATTGGATGTCTTTGCGCAGGTGTGGCGGATTGCCGATCGCTATGACCCCAGCAAAAGTCGGGGCGACACCTGGATCTTCATGCTGGCCCGCAGTCGCATCCTCGATCGGCTGCGCAAATTGCAACGTCGCACACCAAGTTCGGGTGAAGTACTGGACATTGCCCAGATCCAAGTGTCATCATCGAGCGTAGACCCACTTGATGCCGCCGTGGTATCCGAACGTTGCGAACAAGTGCGCGCCGTCCTCGGTCAGCTCCCCGACGAACAGCGCCTTGTACTGGAGCTGGCCTACTACCAGGGACTCAGCCATAGTGAAATTGCCCAATCCACTGGCATCGCCCTCGGCACCATCAAAACCCGTATCCGACTCGGCTTAAGTAAGCTGCGATCGGCGTTGGGCCACAGTGAAGACAATAGCAGTTGAAGCATTATTTCGCCCGATCGAGTCAGAGGAACCGCAACGTTAAGGTGGATACGGACATGACTGAACACAATCCAACTGAATCCACCCCACCAGAAACGCCTTGTTTCTGTGATCTCGCGCCGCTGTATGCCCTCGGTGTATTGGATCATGAGTCGCGGCAATGGGTCGAGCAACAAATCGCGGACAGTCCCGAACTCGCCGCCGAATTAGCCCAATATCAAATCGCGGTGACCGCCATGCCATACGGTGTTGAAGCCTTGCCTTCGATCGATCAAATGCAGGTAATCAAGGGAAAATTATTCGATCGGTTACAGTTAGACCTCCCCGCCCAACCCGCCCTCACTCCATCCCCGGCAGCAGTGGCGGCATCCAGTTTCGTGCCATTTTTCACAATGCGATCGGCGGGATTGCAGTGGGAGAAGTCGGGCATTCCCAAAGTCGAAACGGCCACGCTGTACCAGGATGCCGCCAAACGGGAAAAGACCGGACTCTTGCGGGCGGAGCCGGACATGCACTATCCAGCCCACCACCACGGCGGCGTCGAAGAAATCTATATGCTGTCGGGGGATTTGACCCTGGAAGGTGTGACATATTATGCGGGCGACTACATCCGATCGGCGGCGGGTTCGGATCATGCGGCAGCTTATTCGGCGGAAGGCTGTATGTTTTTCTTCCGTAGTTCGTTGGACGATCGGTATCCCCAGCCTGTGGTATTGCGGTATTTGCAGGAACGGGTGGGAGACTGGCTGCGGCGGATAACGGGGCGATTAGATTAAGTTATCCGCCCCCATCCCGATAAAAACTGCTAGGATAGGCGATGAGTCTCACTTTAGGCTGCCCCTATGCAATCTGTCCATCGCCTCAACGCCAACGAACTCGACGATCGGTTCCTCGAAAGCCTGAAAGCACAGTGGGGCGATGACCTACGGTCGGTCGTAGACCATCGAGAAATTGAGATTGTCGTCTCAGAAGCCGACGAAACCGCCTACCTCATGCGTAACCAGGCCAATCGTCAACATCTGCTCAAAGCCATCAACGACATCGAGCAGCGTCATAATCTGGTAGAAGTCGTTCTTTAAAATTAATCGAATCGCGCTCTACTTCGTTGCCACAACCGCCACATTCCAGGCCATCCGCTTCATCCCAGGGATTTTCTTCAACCACCGATCAACCTGCTAATCGCCGACTTTGGATGAATCGCGCAAAATCAAACACCTCTTGCAGCGCTTCCTCCGGTAACGTCGCCATCAAAGCCTCAAACCGCTCCACCACAGGCACCGATGTCTTTGAGCCAGATCGCCAAACCACCACAAACTGCGCGGCGGCTAAAGTGACTAAGGCGATCGTCTCCCCAGTTCCATTGGTAAATTCCACTTCATAGGATCGATCGGGATATTGCTCCACGATCGCCCCCTGTGCCCCCAACTGCAAACCCGCCTCCGGCAAATTCACCAACAACTCAACAACATCGAATAGTTCAGGACTGTTCATCATCATCGCCTCACATACAAAGTTACTAATCTGGCACAATCCTCAATTCCCGGTTCAACAATCCAACCCGTCCGGACGATTGCCGATTGACCTGCCATCCCCACGATCGGCAAATCGACTTGGTAGCGTTGTCCATGCTCATCAGCCTTGGTCATCAGGGCTTCACACCCCAAGGCCAAGCTCTGAATCTGCTCCAGCAATGACTCATAATTGTCCTTGTCATATCCTAACTGACGTTGGAAGATAACGGCCTTATGCCCGCCCACTGGGTTGTCGGGATTGAGGGCATAGTCGGTTAATTTACGCCGATCGATCGTCAAACGTGAAACAACATCCCCTAAAAGCATCGTCCTTCTCCGCACGCACTCAACTTCAAATCTCCCCCTTACTTCGTCGCCACAACTGCCACATTCCAGGCCATCCGTTTCATCCCCGGAATCTTCTTCAACCACCGATCGAGCCGTTCCAACCGCCGATAAGTCGGCTTCAACCGCCCCTGCTCCGAAATAATCTTCTTCCAATAGCGTTCCTGATTCGGATTGACTTTCTCAATCAGATAAAACTGCAAGAAAATCCACAACGTCGCAATCCAAAAGGTATCCGCCGCCGTGTTCGTGAACATCGATCGGACATCCCGCAGCAAATTAATATGCAGTGGCGTTTCATCTTCCGTTCGCACTTCCGTTGCCATTTTGCGATAAACATTAATCACCGGATTATGTCGCAAGGGATCCCAGAAACACATTTTGCCCCCCGGTTTCAAGATCCGATGGATCTCCGCGATCGTCACCAATGGATCGGGAATGTGGTGCAAGAGATTCGCCGCATAGACAATATCGAAGCTGTTATCGGGATAATCGATCGCCATCGCATTGATCACCCGACCCTGAATCTTCACTCCATTCGCCGCCGCCAACTGTAACGCCACCTCCACCATGCCCGGTGAATAGTCCGACGCCACACAATCGGCCCCGCGCAGCGCAAAGTAGACACTATTCTCCCCCGCCCCACAGCCCAAATCCAACAACGACTTCCCACTCACATCGCCCAACTGCCGCAGAATGAAGCGATTCTCCGGTGCCGTGCAGGCTTCAAAATAATCCGCAACGTTAATCCCATCGACCACGATCGTGCTGGCCCACTGGTCATGAAAATCCTGCTCCCGTTGCAACAAATCAGCGGGCAAATCAGTTTGGGAGGAATTGGGCTGGGGCATAACGCATGGCCGGATGATATCGCCCTTCATTTTAAGATCAAAAGGCTTGTAAACTGGAAAGATTGTAAATAACGCAAGGGGACACCGCCATGGATGCCGTTGATTTGATGAAAAAAGCCGTGGGTGACGCTGCCGCCCAACGGGTGAAATCCGGTATGGTCGTGGGACTCGGCACGGGTTCGACCACCGTCATGGCAATCAAAGCGATCGGCGAACGCCTCGCAAAGGGTGAACTGAAGGACATCAAAGGCGTCCCCACTTCCTTCCAAGCGATCGTCCTAGCCCGTCAATTGGGCATTCCCCTCGTCAGCCTGGATGAAGTTGAGAAAATTGATGTCGCGATCGATGGAGCCGATGAAGTCGATCCACAGAAAAACCTAATCAAAGGCGGCGGCGCGGCCCACACCCAGGAAAAAATCGTCGATTCCCTCGCCGAGCAATTCATCGTCGTCGTCGATGCCGGGAAGTTAGTCGATAAGTTGGGTTCCACCTTCCTGTTGCCCGTGGAAGTATTGCCGATGGCCGTGACGCCCGTGAGTCGTGCCTTGGCGAAACTGGGTGGTAAGCCGGAATTGCGGATGGGCGTGCGGAAAGCTGGCCCCGTGGTGACGGATCAAGGGAACTTGGTAATCGATGTGAAATTTGACCACATTCCCAATCCAGCGGAGTTGGAAAAGACGATCAATAATATTCCTGGTGTCCTGGAAAACGGTTTGTTCGTGGGCGTGGCGGATATTGTGTTGATTGGCGAAGTGATCGATGGCAAGCCGATCGTGCGGGAAATGTAATCGATCGGTGTGAACCGGAATCCCCGGTGGGGGCGTTGGCGGTAGCCCCGCGACAGCGGAACGGCCGTTCGCCCGTACCCGATCGTGATCGCCCCTGAATCCCCGATCGCCCCGGCGGATGAATGCGTTAAATTGGGATAATCCGTGTCGCAGTTACCGCCAGATTTTTATGTTGTATCGTCGTTTTGGTCGCACTGAACTGCAAATGCCCCTGTTCTCCTGTGGAGGCATGCGCTACCAACACCAATGGCAGGATGTCCCCCTGGCCGACATCCCCGCCGCCAATCAACGCAACCTCGAAGCGACGATTCACCGCGCGATCGAACTCGGCATCAACCACATCGAAACGGCCCGCGCCTATGGCACTTCTGAAATGCAGTTAGGCCAAGTCCTGCCGCAGTTCCCGCGCGATCGTCTCATCGTCCAGACCAAAGTCATGGTCAAAGACACGCCCCAAGATTTTCTCGCCACCTTTGAGCAATCGCTGAAGCTGCTTAACCTCGACGACGTTGACCTGCTCTCCGTCCACGGCATCAACATCGACGCACACCTCACCGCCTGCATGGCCCCCGGTGGTTTGCTCGACGTGATTCGCAAATTGCAAGCGCAGGGCAAAGTCCGCTTTGTCGGCTTCTCCACCCACGGGCCAACGGATGTGATCGTCCGCGCCGTGGAGACCAACCAGTTCGATTATTTCAACGTCCACTGGTACTACATCAACCAGCTCAACGCGCCCGCGATCGCCGCCGCCAAAGCCCGTGATATGGGCGTCTTCATCATCAGCCCCTCGGACAAAGGCGGACATCTGCACACCCCGCCACCGAAGTTGGTCAAACTGTGCGAACCCCTCAGCCCCATGGTGTTCAACAACCTATTTTGTCTAAATCATCCCGAAGTCCATACCCTGAGCTTGGGGGCCGCGCGGCCCAGCGACTTCGATGAACATATCAAGACATTGGACTTGCTCGATCGGGCCGACACCTTACTACCGCCGATTTTGCAGCGACTAGAACAGACCGGGATCGCCACCTTTGGTGAAAACTGGTGGCACAACTGGCGCACCGGATTGCCCCGACTAGAAGACACCCCCGATCGGCTGAATATCCCGCTCATCCTCTGGTTGCGGAATCTCGCCCTCGCCTACGACATGACCGAATACGCCAAAGCCCGGTACAACCTCTTGGGCGGTGCCGCGAGTCATTGGTTTGCCGGATCACGGGCCGATCGGGTGGAAGATGGTGAACTGCGATCGCTCCTGGAGCAGAGTCCCTTTGCCGATCGGATCCCGGAATTGCTGCGTGAGACCCATGCGTTGCTCGGCGGTGAGACGGTCACGCGGCTGTCGCAATCGTAGGCGATCGGACTTCGGCTCCAAACCGCCCCGCGCGTCAACGGCGGGCTATGAGCGAAACCCCGCTAAAGCGGGCTAAAATCACAATTCCAGCCCGCTTTAGCGGGGTTCCCTTACTAGCCCTGCCGTTGACGCGCGGGGCGGTCGCCGCATCTCACCGATCACCCACCAACACCGCATCCCACCAACTACTGCTGCGGATGCAGCTCAATCTCATTCCGCTTGATCTTGATATCGTAATTGCCAAAGAAATCATGGCCCAATAGCCCGATATCCGCCTTATCCGCCACCGTCACTGCCATATTCCGACTGGTCAAGCCCCCCGCACTCACCTTCTTAATCGCCGTCACGGGTAACTTCAACGTCGAACCATCGGCGATCACCACCTCCCGATAGCCGATCAGCTGAATACTCAGCGCATCCGCCATCGACTGGGTAATCAACGTACTACTCGCCCCCGTATCAAAAATCATCTCAAAGGTCTTGCCGTTAAACGCCACATCCACCACGGGGGTTGAGGCATAGCGCTTCTTAATCTTGATGCGGATCACGCCGTCTTTACCCAATTGGGGGGCGGCGATATTTTCTTCCCCGCAGAGACTGCCCAGATTCAATTGCTTGCCCGAGGCCGTCACCATGAAGCAGGCCGTGTCACCGGGCGATCGGGTGGCGGCAGCGCGTTTGGCTTCGGCAGTGGCGGGCATGGCCCAAAGGGCACTCGCGACGATCGCGCCGAGACCGCAGGTGAACGCATGACGAATGGTTGTTGGCGATGCCTTTGGATGCATGGAAGTCAAATGTTTCACTCACACTAAATAACATGACGGAAAGTGGTATCGGGTTAGGACGAATACCATTGACACCCAAGGTTTTGCTCGAACCGCCCACATAATATAGGTTGCCCGCTGTAAACTCAATCTACCCATCAATATATTTTCAGGCAGCCAACGCTATGGAATCGCTCAATTCAATGGACATGATCGTTACGGGGATCGCGATTGTGATCGGTGCAGCGGCGTTCTTCATCCTGATTTCCGGGATCTGGGAAGCCCGCGACAAATAACGTCCCGCTTCCCGACCATATCAGGGATCACCGTTTTGCGCCGGGGATCAGCCCCGATCTAGCGGATCCAAGCGCCGTTCCAGATAACTAAATCCCTGGGACGCGACGATCGTCATCACCAGATAGACCACCGCCACCGCCGTATAAACTTCAAAACTGCGATAGGTATCGGCCACAATCAGTTGCCCCCGCCGAAATAATTCTTCGTAGCCAATAATCGCCACCAAACTCGTATCCTTCAGCAACGTACTAAATTCATTCCCCAAGGGCGCAATCATCCGCCGCACCGCCTGGGGAAAAATCACGTGGCGCAGGGTTTGCCAGGGCGATAAGCCTAACGATCGGGCGGCTTCGGTCTGACCGGATTCGATCGATTGCAAACTGCCCCGGACAATTTCCGCCACATAGGCCGCCACATTCAAACTCAAGGCCAACACCCCCGCCACTAAGCGATCGAACCGCACCGGCAAGCCCAAACTTTGCAGCACCGCTGGCAATCCGAAATACACCATAAACAACTGCACCAACAGCGGCGTCCCCCGAAAGAAATCCGTGTACAGCCGCGCTAGCACCCGCACGATTTGCAGCCGCGATCGCCGCGCAATCCCGATCGCGCTGCCGCCCACCATGCCAAATACCGCTGAAAACAATGTCAGTTGCAACGTCAGCAGCGCCCCCCACAGTAGCGTGGGCAGTGCATTCAGGATTACGGTAAAAAAAGCGTCCATAGCAGTCAACGTAGGTTGGGTAGAACAACGTGGAACCCAACACCCACTTATTTCGCAGTCATGGGTAATGTGGGCGGTTCACCCGGAAACCACTTCTGATAGAGCTTCGTATACTCACCATTCTGAATCAACTGCGCGATCGCGGCATCGATCGCCGCCCGATGAGGACTATTCTTCGGCAATGCGATCCCATAATATTCCTCCGTCAGCAGTTGATCAATGATTTTGATGCCTTTGAGTTTGCCTTGCTTGATCGCATCGAGGGTCACGGGCGCATCATTGATTACCGCCACGACATTGCCATTGGCCAGTTCTTGCAGCGCCAGCGGGCCAGAGTCAAATTCGCGCACTTGGCTATTGGGCACGGATTTAGCGGTTTTGGCTCCCGTGGTGCCGAGCTGGACGGCGATCGTTTTGCCCTTGAGATCCGCCAGGGTTTTGATCTGGGTATCGGTGCTTTTGACGGCGATCGCCAGACCCGCTTTGAAATAGGGGCGCGAAAAATCGATCGCCTGGGCGCGCTCCGGCGTGATCGTGATCGAACTCACCGCCGCATCCACACTGCCCGCCTGGAGTGCCGGAATAATCCCATCAAACGGCAAACTCTGAAACTCGATCGCGTAGCCCGCAATCGCCCCGATCGCCCGCAGCAGTTCAATATCAAACCCGACCAATTCCCCTTGGGCATTCTTCGACTCAAACGGCGCAAAGGCGGGTTCAGTCGCGACTTTCCAGACCTTGGCGGTGGGTTGACTGGCTTTACTACAAGCCGTGACGATTAGTCCGCCCAAGCCGAGGCCACTGAGCTGCAAAAAGCGCGATCGACGCATCAGAAAATTCCTTCTACTTCATTGCTGTCATCCTACCGGAGTCTGCGCCGACCGCCAAACACAACAAAACCCAGACGTCGCCTGGGTTTCAATCAATGGACGCAGAGGAACTCGAATCCCCGACCCCTACCATGTCAAGGTAGAAGATTGTCGTCCAAAAGCCTTTCTCCGCAAGGATATCAAGCATTCTCAAAAACCCTGTATCTCAATAGTATCACAACGGCCAGGAATTCTACCGGAGGGAGGTAGTGCACAAGGATAGCGTGATCGCCTATTTCCAGCGCTTTGAGGATTCTCAATAAGCCCATATCTCGATTTTCATCTCAATATTAGAGGACGATTTGAAAGCTGTAAATTATTGTGAACAACGGGGTGTCAGAACGTAATTTTGAATATTTTCCTAAAAGATGATATTTTCACCCTCACAGTTTTGACCTTCTGGTCATCCCATGGGAGAAATCCCTGTCAATTATGTCATTTTTTATGGAAAGTACTTCTGGGTAGGCATTTTCGGACTGACGCTAATGTCAACCCGATCGTCATGTGTCAATTCAGTAATCACCGAAGGCCATCGCCTTGACGGATCCTTGAAATTTGCATTTCAGGATCTCTCCCGATGTTATTGAATGGGTCAGTGCACTTTTCCGCTTTTCTACCGGGGGTAAAGTTTGTTAACTTTTTGCGGATCTAGCTGAAAATGGTGAAGCTGGATAATATTCCTACTGCTAAGTAAATTCCTATGGTTGTCCTATCTTCTGTTCTCACTACCTGTACGCCGCGTGATGAGATTCTCTCTGGGGAGCTTTCCTTGGATTTGTTCGCGGCGAAGCTAAAGCTGGTGGTGGATGGGAATGCGCCCAAGATTTATCAGCAGCCAGATTTGTTTTTTGCTAATACTTTTCCGACCGATGGCCTCAAAACATTGCTGGTTGAGGTGTTTGGACGTTTGGGCGGTAAGGCAATCGGTGCGCCTGTGATTCGGCTAGAAACCAGCTTCGGGGGTGGTAAGACCCATGATGAGATTGCGCTGTGGCATATTGCAAAAAATGGGCGGGGGATTGAAGGACTCGATCGCTTTACTGATGACCTCCAGATTTTGCCGGATGCGCCGATTCAAATTGCAGCGCTGACTTGCCAAGACTTGGATCCAACAAATGGCGATTACCATCCAGAAAGTGGCATTACGACCTACACGCTCTGGGGCGAGATTGCTTACCAAATTGGGGGGATTCAGGGTTATGAGTTGTTGAAAGGCTCGGATCAGAAACGGGTGAGTCCTGGTACAGGCGTATTGCAGCAGTTGATTCAAGGCCGACCGACGTTGATTGTGCTGGATGAGATTGCTCAGTACCTGAGAAAGGCTAAGGGGATCGTGGTGGCCAATAGCGATCTGGCGAAACAGGTTGTGGCATTTCTGTTTGCCTTGATGGATTTGGCGGGGTCTTGTCAGAACCTTGTGTTTGTCTATTCGTTGGCTTCTTCTTCGGATAGCTTTGCGGATGAGACTGTGGAGCTTCAGGAGACCATTCGGGCGTCGGCACGGCAGGAGAAAATTCTCAGTCCGAGTACCGATGTTGAAATTTACAATATTGTGAAGCAGCGGTTGTTTAGTCGGATTGATGAGAAGGCGGCGAAACAAGCATCGCAGGAATATTTAAATGCTTATCGATCGAGCAAAATTAATCTTCCTGATAGTTGCAAGGATTCAACTTATGCACAGGCGATCGAGTCAAGCTATCCGATTCATCCAGAACTATTCAATTTATTGACGAAGAAGATTGCTTCGATTCCGAATTTCAATCGGACGCGGGGAGCATTGCGGCTGTTCGCGATCGCGACACGGTATTTGTGGCGGGAGCAGCCGGAGTTTATGCCGATGATTCATCCGCATCATATGCCTGTGGGGATTGATGATGAAGTGACAACGGAGTTGACTTCGCGGCTGCAACGACCCTTGATGACGATGCCGATTCAAGCGGATATTTATAATCCAAATGGTCGCGAAGCCCATGCCCAGGCACAAGACCAGGAATGGCTAGCAGCGGGGAAACCGACTTTTTCGACTTGGATTGGGCGCACAATTTTTCTGCACTCGATTAATCAGGGTATTGTGGCGGGAATTCGGCGGGCGGAATTGAATTTGTCTTTGATTACGCCTGGGGTGGAAGCGGGGTTTATTGAACGGGCCTTGGATCAGCTCAGTACGGTGGCTTGGTATTTGGATAATGATCCAGTGACTTCGGTGGCACGGTTCAAAGAGGAGCCATCAATTAATAAAATTGTGGCTGAAGAGAAGGAACAGGTCGGACGAACTGAGGCCAAAGATGATTTGCGCGTTCGACGCGACACGATTTTTGCCAAACGCTTTTTCACGCCAGTCTGTGGTCCCGATTCTTCGAGTGAGGTCGATGACAATGCGGAGGAAATTACGCTGTGTCTGATTGACTTTCAAGAGGATACGGTCAAATCCTCGAACGATCCCTCCCCGGTGCTGGTGGAGCAGATTTTCAACAATACTGGTGAATCCGGTAAGTTTCGGATTTTTCGGAATCGGTTGCTGTTTCTCGTCGCGAATGCTGGGTTTCTCGATCGGGCGATCGACCTCGCCAGAGAGTTACGCGCTGTCCGCAATATTCTCAAGTCACCGAATCGCCTGGAAGACTTGTCGGAAAGTCAGCAAAAGCAGCTTAAAGGCAAGGAAGGTAGTTTAGACCTTGATGTCCGGGTGGCGCTCACCAATACTTATCGGCATTTGTTTTATCCCTCTAATGACCAGGTGAAGGCTCCTAAGGGGTTGATGCACTATACGCTGCCTGCCCATGATTCCAGCGATGTCAAAGGCAAGAATAACCAGCAAGAGGTGATTCTCAAAGCACTGAAAGACTGTCAGAAGGTACGGCCCGAAGATTCACCGCCCTATGCAGCGGCCTATGTGCTGCAAAAGTTCTGGGCAACGGGTTTGGAGTCGATTACGACCAAGGGGTTAAGAGAGGCTTTTGCCAAGGATTTGGGCCTGAACTTATTTGTCGAGCATGAGATTAGTAATTTGCGATCGACGATTCGCCAGGGCTTAGTCGAGGGCCAGTGGGATTTGAAAGTGGGCGATCGGGTATACATCAAGACCGATGATGCACCCGTGGTACCGCCGGATATGCTGGAATTCTCCGATCGGATGGTGCTGTATCGTCGGGGAATTCTTGAAGCACCCAAACCACGGGAGATCCAACTCAATGCCCAGGTGATGCCCAGTACTCAAGCCAATAAGCCAGTGCAGATTCGGTGGAAAGCGGCGGGGGCATTAAGCGTCAAGCTGTATCGGGATGGACAGGTTTTGGTCAGCGATCGGTTGCCCTCCGATGAGTATGCGGATGAGATTAGTCAAACCGTTACTTATCGGGTTGAGGCGGACTATGGAGAAGGCGAAGTTATTGCCCACGAAACCAAGGCGAAAATTACGCAGTACCCAACTGGGGGCGGGGGAGCAAGCCTCGCCGCCGATGGATCCGGGACTTTATTTGACCACAAGCCCGATCGGCTCATCGAAAAAGGTTCGGTCAATGCGGTGTTTAATAATCTGCGCGATCGGGTCGATGATGGCAAAGTCGCTGGGATTGAGCAGTTAGAGATTGAAGTGTCCGAAGACGTGACTGACTATCGTCGGATTAGCACAGCGTTACCGATTCTCATGCGGTTTCCAATGAGCATCGAACAGGTGGTGACGATGAATCTGGCGGAGCAATTTGTGCGGCTGGAGTATCAGGGCAATGTCAAAGGGTTTCAGAGCTTTGCGACGCCGATTAATGGATTCCTGAGTAATCCTGAGGTGAGGGCGGAGGTGGCCTTGCGGATCATCTTTGAATTTGCGGCACCCGTGCTGCCCAAAGGGCCGGAGATGCAGGCGATCGAGCAGGCTTTAGGAAGAAATCCGGTCGATCGGCTCCATTTGACGGCCAAGGTTTTATACTAAAGTCCAGCTTTAGGGTAGATGCCATCTGCCTTGAGGTTCGTTTAAAATTGTCTGTGTGTAAGCGCGCCAGGGACTCAGAGTTATGCAAGAGTTTCAACTCAAGGTCATTTCTACAGAAAATAACAATTTTTCTTTGGAGCTGTATCAATGCGCCTATCGTCATGCTGGCGAGAAGAAGCGTCCGGCGGCAAAGTGTCTTGGTCGATTGAAAGGGACGGCGCTCGTTCAGGCGAGGCAGGCGGTCTATAATTGCCTGAAGGCCAATAACTATGATCCCAAGACCCTGAGCCAACGCCGCCAGACGCCCTATGTCTTGGATGAGGAATCGGGTGTGAATCTGGCATTGCTATTTCAGACCTTGCAGCCTCTATCGAAGCCCGATCGGATCGCGAATATTGCGACTGGAGTGCAGGCGATGAGCAATGAGGAGGCGCACTACTGGTTTGCAAAGGTGAATAATGGCAGTCGCAGTAAGGCTTTGAAGGCAATTCGCGTGTTGTTGGGCGATTAGGAGAGCATCCGCCATGGCAAGTAAATCGAAGGGCTTTGGGAAACCGTTGCATCTAAAGCAGACTGAGGAAAGTCAGCGCAAGGATTTGGAAAAGTTGGCCAAGAAGTTGTCTCAGGGTGAGTTCGCGAACAAATCAATCGATATGGTGATTAGCCCCAGCGGCGTCGCCAAGATGTCAGAGGTATTGGAAAACTTCGTCGAGCCTTACCTGGAATTTGCGCGGAATCATCAGCAACGAATGCAGTTATTTGAGATTGCGGTGACGGCTTGGAATTTGGCGTTGCTGCCGATCGATGAGCGACAGACCGTGATGGCGGAAGCGATCGCGCCCATCCTCTCCAGTCAAACGGCACTGGTGCAACATGATTTCCAGGAAATTGTCGATGGGATGATTGGGCGTAAGCTGGATTACTTTGCCGATAACAAGCGATTTATTATGAGTTTCGAGTTGAAAGATACGGGGCGCGAATTTCAATTGTTGGTTGCTTCAACCGTAGGGGAGGCCGCACAAAATGGCTAAAGTCTTTACAGGCAAGGTGGTGATTCCGGGCGATCGGATGGCGGAATACCTGGCGGCGATGGAAGCGGCGGAGAAAGCACAGGCTCCGTTTCGTGAGTCGTTGGAACAGTTCAATGCCGAATTCGGTGAGTTCCTCGCGATCAAATATGTGCCGAAGACGGTGCGAAAGCATACCGGGATTGTAGAGTTGTTTATCCACTTTATTTGTGGCTATACCGATGTTGAATCGATCGATGATATTACGAAGGGAATGATGAATAGTCATTTTCGGGCTTGGTATAAGCGCAAGGTGATGGATTCGGCAACGGAAAGCGAATTGCGAGTGGCATTGAAAAAGTTCTTTCAGTTTTTGGCGACGGAGAAGGGTGTTGTCTGCCAGAAAGTGTTGGACGGGCTGAAGTAATCACTGATGAACAATGGCTGAGAGCGATTGTGTTTGTGTGCTTTATATGGAAAATTTGGTTGCATTCCAACCAAAAACGTGTAAATTAGTGCAGTTCCCTAGACCTTCGAGCCTGTGGCAGCTTCCCAAGAAGATATAAATCAGCGGATACGATGGAAAGATCGATTGGCACGCTTCGTCGCGCGGCCAGAGGATGAGCCTGTTGCTATTCGGAGTTTTTTGGGTGCGCCCATGGCGTCAGCATCGGAACCTATACGGGCGTTTGGAATGGATGGGAAAATCTATATTTTGAAGGGCAGGCAGGCGGGGCGACAGATTGTTAATGATCAGATTGTGGGATGTTTGGGCGGTTTGCTGGGTGCGCCTGTGGCCCCTGTCTGCATTGCCGATGTTGATGAAATGTTGACAAATGATCCAGACGAGCCTGAGTTTGCGTATTTTCAGTCAGGGCTAGCCCATGCGAGCCTCCTGATCCCTGACTGTAACGACGATCGCGATATTCGCCGCTATCAGGGGCAACCAGTGAATCGGTCGCTATTTGCCGCGCTATGCTTACTGTACGGGTGGGTTGGGGCGAATGATCGTCAGTTTCTTTACAAAATTAAACATCCAAATCTCGTTTATTCAGTCGATCATGGGCACTTTTTCCCAGGTGGGCCAAATTGGACGATCCAAGGCTTGCTTGAAGCGCCTGAAGCCTGTCTCGATCAGAAAATCCTTGAAATCTGTCGATTTCAGGCGTTGGAGATTCAGGGGGCGTTAATGGCTTTGGTCAAGCTATCCGACGAGGATATTTTGCGGGCAGTATCTAGACCTCCGGCGGAATGGGGGATTACAATGGACGAACGGGTGGCACTTGTGGCGTATTTGGTCAAACGACGAGAAGAACTGCTGACGAATGCTGTCGGTTCGATAAGCAAGGGAGGTCAAGAGTGATGGTCAGTCGTTATAGCATCATTCAATATGTGCCTGATCCGATCGCGAGTGAACGGGTCAATCTGGGTGTGCTTGTTTTTGATGAAGACGAGATTCGCGTCCGTTTCTTGGAGAATTGGAAACGAGTTTATTGCTTCGGATCAGAAAATATTGAGTTCCTCAGAGATTTCGCGGCTCGGATGAATAATGCCGTGGATGACGGGCTATTTGTTCCAGGTGAACCTAATACGGATTTATCCCCGCAAGAGCGTCTGTTGAAGATCTCTCAGGAATGGCAGAATGTGGTGCAAATAACGCCACCGCGTAAATCCTTGGGAGATCTTGAAATTGTTTTGGATGAGGTTGCCTCAATATTCTTGAAGGAACCATCGCCGGAAGCAAAGCCCGCATTACGCGATCGGCAGGCGGCGGCGAAAATAACGAAAGTCGTCGTGCGAGAGGCTCTGAAGCGGCGGTTTGAGCCTGGTCTCGTGAGGACTTTGTTGAACCAATATAATATGCTGCCAGGGCGGCGTGAGGCGCATCAATTTGATGCAACTGTGATGAATGGGAGACCTTATTTTGCGGTTCATGGCGTTTCATTTGAAATTCATCCACCGAAGACAACTACCGAATCGGTATCGTGGATGATTTCGGATGTTCGGGATAGCAATACGGACGTGCCTTTGGCTGTATTAGCCTTGCCACCAAAGCCAAAGACTCCTGATTATGATGAACTGCTAAAACTATATAAACAAAAAACAGGACTCTACAAGGAATTAGGTGCAACTGTTTTAGGTGAAGAAGACTTGGAGGCTTGGACTAATCAACAGATCCCGATCGAGAATTAGGCGTAATGATGATGAAATTAGCTGACTTATCCCAGGAAACGCTGGAGAAAATTAAGACGGTGCGGTGGGATCGGATTATCGAGAAGCATGAAGGGCCGGAGGATTGGGAGTCGGTGCTGCGGTGGTATGAGCCGGAGTTTCTGTCGATCGACGATCGTCCGGTGTTGCTTCCGGTAGAACGTGATCATCATCCCAATATCACGATTCTCCGATCGATTTGGAGTGCGGATGGCAATGTGTTGACGCTATTTCTCAAGGACACGACGCACTATGGCGATGACCCATTTTCGGCAGGGTTTATGGCGGTGTGCGAGAAGGTGGCGGGAGAGGTGTTTTTTCTGGCGACGGTGTATCACGAGTGGTTTATCATCGAGCGATCGGCCGTCTTGAAATAATCAAGTCCTCTATCCTTTTCCATTTTCTTTTTTCCAATCTTGCCAATATTCGTTGGCTTTGGCAATATCTTGATTTTGAGTACTTTTATCGCCAGCCCAGAGGATAACCAGTTTTGAGTCGCTGATGCGCCCACAGTAAATGCGATAGCCAGGACCAATGAAAATCCTTAGTTCTAGAATGCCATCATAGCCGACGACTTTTTTATGGTCGCCGAGGTTGCCACTTTTGGTTTGGGAGAGGCGCGATTCGATGATGTTTCTGGTCTGGGGACTTTTTAAGGCATTGAGCCAAGTCTCGATCGGGGGTTTACCGTTTTTGGCATAACTGGGTAGGAGATCATCCGTTACTGTCCACGGAATTAGGCTGATGCGCTCCTCAATCCAGGGTTTGTGGAGTTGCAAGTGCGCTGGATGACTGGCATGGGGGCAATCACACCGTTGGGACTGGATGTCGTCGGTATCAGGATCGAAAAAGTTGTGATGAAGCTGTAGGTAAGGCTCTTGCCATTCAGGGGCAGCAGGCAAACTGATGGAGAGAGCATTGAGTAGAACGGCGACTCCCAAGCCAATTACAGGAAATTCATTGTGTGAAAAATCGGAGAGGTTAGCTTGGCCTTGCAGTTCTGGTTCTGTGAGGGGATCGATGAATGGGGATTTGGTTTGAAGGGATTTGAAGAAGCGCTGGACTTCCCGATCGACCGTTCGATCGTTGCGCCATTGGGAGACTGAATAATCAGCGGCAAGGAATGCGCCATTGAGATCGCTATGGGTTCGGACTGTAGTGACGCCGAGCTTTTGAGCGGCTCGAATGGTCTGAATTAGCTGGCTCATCCATTGTTGAGCGGTGGGAATATTAGCCGCAGGGGAATTGAGCGATCGCTCGTTGAGTATCATTTCCAGGGACATTTTCTATTCTCCGGCGGGATCAAGCAAAATATCAAGGCTTCTGTCCCATTCATCAAAGAAGCCATCGGGCCATTGGTCGATGCGGCCATTACGATCGATTTTAGGAGAGACCACGATCGGTGTGGTAGGAGTATGTTGATGCTGAAAGAAGTGAAGTGTAACATCGTCTGGCTTTAATCGACCGCCATGAACTGCTACACGAATCCCGTTAAGAACGTGATCACTGTGAGTTTCAACGATTATCTGGATGCCTATGCTAGCAGCCCTTGCGATTAGTTCTCCCATTTGTGCTTGGCCTTTGGGGTGCAAGTGAGCTTCAGGGTTTTCGATAAGGAGTAGTGCGCCAGGTTTTGCGGCAAGAATTGCAACGATAACTGGCAAGGTATAGGTGATGCCGAAGCCAACATTGGTTGATCGGTAGGAACCGCCACCAAAAAAGGAGAACTGTAGATTCACCAAGTCCATTTCTGGATTTGAATTGATACTCAGACGAGTTCCTGGGCTAACTTCACTGAGCCAAGCCTCTACTTGTTGGAAAAGGTTTAACGAGCTTTCGCTGGGATGGGCAAGAGTAGGGCTTGCAATTGTCTCCAAATCACCAAAGATGGATAGATAGTGAGCAGTGTACTGCCCTTGGGTGCCAAGCTGACGATGCTGTCTGACCTGGAAATCTGACATCTCGAAAAAGCGTCTTGACCCGATTCGTTCAGCTTGTAGATATTGGAATGAATCTGTAAACAGATTTTGACGATAACTGCTTTTTGGCGCGGGAACTGACGCTAAAGGCAACACAATCAATTCAGGACGGTATTTGAATGACCATTGAATAAATTCGGCAGAATCAAATTCCAACGCAAAACTAATCTTATCTTGCTGAGCATCGTCATAAAGCGCATCTTGAGCTGTCCCAATTCTGACGAGATCACCATTGAGTGCTAACCCCTCTGCTTTCAGTAAATTTTGTTGGTACGACTGCCGGAGAAGCAGAAGAGCTTGAAGGGTGGACGATTTCCCCGTTCCATTTAGACCTGACAACAATGTCAAATGATTAAGTTCAATTTCTTGTAGTAAGAACCGCTTAAAGTTTTCCATGCACAACTTCTTCAACATAGAAATCTTCTAAACCTCTGCTAGTATTGCTTCAGATCCAATAAAATCGTTGATAAAATCGCCAAACGTTTTCTCGGCTCTGATTTGTTCTGATAAACAATACTGGATAAGTAATCGAATAGACCTGAATCTAATCTTTACTCGCCCAGGATCGCCTGTTCCCTGAGAAACTGAATTTTCAAATTTCCAATGGTCCATTAATTGAATAAATCCGCTGAGTAGAATTTCCTTGTTTTCCTCTAAAATCGAACATTCATCCCTAGTTAATTTGGCTAGGTTAACAGACCAGGCTTCAAACAATGCCTTATTTATTGGGAGTCTTGCACTATATTCATCGTAAATCTTACGAAAAGCATGTTTTCCAAGTAATATCGATGAGCACAGCATCGCGACTTCAAATTGTATTTTTAGAATTTCTATTCTTGCATCTGGGAAAAGATTGATAGTTTTCATTGTGTCACCTAAAAAGCTGTCAAATTCCACAGATTTGTAATCTTCGGGATCAGTAATGATAAAAGCCAAAAATCTTAGAACAAACTCCCGGTCAGCCATTCTGTCTTTTGGAATGCTTTTTGTAGTTGCTTCTAAGAATGATGGTAGCTCAGCTAGCTCTTTAAGAAGTCTAGTTGCTTTTCCTTGATAAAGTGCATGTCTGATTTCTTGAGGCGTTAATGGTAAGCCTCCAGTATTGATGCGGCGAAATATGTTGAATTTAACTTCAGGTGGCGTTCCTTTCTCGATTAAATAGACAGTCACTTGTGCTTCCAGAATTCTACGCTGAAAGTTTCGTGGAATCTCCTCATAGGTCTTGCCTTCGAGTTGAGATAAAAATTCAAGACCTTCTAATCTCATCGTCTTGTCAATAACAAATAACTTTAGTACCGACAGACGTTGCAACCCATCAATCACACTCCACCGATCGTCATCAGTTGCATCCATATAAAATGCTGGCAGAGGAATCCTGATCAGCAATGATTCAATTAACCGACTTTTAGCTTTTGGTTTCCAAAGGCCACCTTGACGCTGAAAATCTGGTGCTAGATCTAGTTCTTTGTATTCAATGCGCTGAAGGAGAAGGTCAAGACTCATCGATCGCGTCTCAACTCGGATCTTGGCAGGGTCGAAGGGTTGGACGATGCTTTCGTCTTCGTCAGGATCAATCGCGGGGATATTGTCTACATCCTCTTCCCATTGGTTTTGGCTAAGGGCTTCAGGGCGATTCATGACAGTTATCCAAGAGGGCACAAGAAAAGACAGTATTCCTATTTTAGCGCGAAGTCTCTGGACAATAGCACTGAAATAGTCCGCCATCGGAGAAAATATCTTCGATTCCAGGGATCCGATGCGGCAAAGATTTTATACAATGGGTAGGCCCGATCGCACTCATCCTGTATGGGCAAACCCGATCGTACCCCCCGGATACCGAAACCCCATGACTGACCAGCCCACCCCCCGTAAGCCTGTGTTTATCGAGAAGATCTTCCCGGTGAAGCTGTTGAATCAGCAGGTTTACTATGAGCATGGGGGGAATCCGTTTAAGGGGTTGCATCGGTGGTATTCGCGCAAGCCTTTGTCGTTTAGTCGAGCGTCGGTGTTGGGTTCGATTTTGCCGGAGGGGGTGACGATCGAGGAGTTTGAGTACCTTTTGGGGTTGAATCGTCGGGTGGGTGGGATGCAGGATACGACGACGAAGTTGTATAAGACGCCGCCGAGTGCCGATCGGATTGCGAAAGTGCATGATTTGTGTGAGGCGATGTGGGGGACGCGGACGCCGACGGTGTTGGATGCGTTTGCGGGGGGCGGGAGTATTCCGTTTGAGGCGGCGCGGTATGGGTTGAATGTGTTGGCGAGTGATCTCAATCCGGTGGCGGTGGTGACGATGAAGGCGGCGATCGAGTATCCGCTGAAGTTTGGGCCGGATTTGCAGGTGGATATTGATAAGTGGGTGAAGTGGGTGAAGTGGGTGGGGGATGAGGCGAAGGTGCGGTTGGCGGAGTTTTTTCCGTCGCAGGATGGGGAGACGGTGGTGAATTATCTTTGGGCGCATACGGTGGTTTGTCCGAGTTGCGAGTCAGTGGTGCCGTTGAGTCCGAATTGGTGGTTGTATAAGCGACCGGAGAAGCAGAATTTGAGTAAGTGGTGTGCGGTGCGTCCGGTGCCGAATTTGAAGGAAAAGCGGGTGGATTTTGAGTTGGTGCGGGGGAAGAAGGGGAAGGGCGATACGATCGTTTGTGAGCATGGCGAAGAGTACGATCCAGCGACAACAACAACGCTAAGTCGTGGTGTTGGAAAATGCCCCAACTGTGGCAGCATTCTTGAAGATGGAGCAATCAAGTCATTTTCGTCAATCCATAATTTTGGTCATCAGCTTTATGCAGTTGCTTATCAAGAGAATAAATCCGGTCTCAAATTTAGAGGGGCATGTGAGCAAGACCTAAAAGCAATTAGATCTCTAGAAGACTTATGGAAAAGTAAGAAAGATGAATTAATTACCTCTGGGCTTATCCCTATTGAGCCAACCAGTACTGGGCTACACGATTCTCCTCGAAATTACGAATATGGATTACGCCAATACTCTGATTGCTTTAATCTCCGCCAACTTTTCACTCTAGTAACTTATGTCGAAATCATTAATGAAGCAAAACTGAAATTGCAGCAAGAGTCTGAACCGGGTAAGGTTGAGGCGCTCATGACTTATCTGACTCTGGTGCTCGATCGGTGTGTTGATCGAAATTGTCGATTATCAATTTGGCACACCGCAAGATCTTCAGTAGAGAGAGCATCGACACAACACGCACTCAACTTGACATGGAACTATCCCGAAATTAGTGGGGCAAGGGAACTATGGCGATCCTCATCTGATGCGTTTTCGTCAGATTATGAAAATCTTTGTGCTTTATTTGCTACAAACTCTGGATCAACTGCTCTTACAGGGATTCAAGAAGGTAGTCAAAAATATATTCAAATTAATTCAGCGTCAGCCGATAATCTTTCTCATATTTTAGATAAGTCCGTAGGCGCTATTATCACAGATCCTCCTTACTACGGAACAATCCAATACTCCGAACTCTCCGACTTCTTCTACGTCTGGCAAAAACGCACATTAGGCGACATCTTCCCCGAACTCTACTGGTCAGACCTCACCGACAAAGACCGCGAAGCCGTCGCCAACCCCTCCCGCTTCCGCAACATGGGCATCAGCCCCGAGGAACTCGCCAACCAGGACTACGAAGCAAAAATGGCCCTCGCCTTCGCCGAATACCACCGCGTCCTCCGCGACGACGGCGTCATGACCGTCCAATTCAACCACAAAGACTCCGGCGCATGGGACACCCTCGCCAAATCCCTCATCGACTCCGGCTTCGAGATCGCCGCATCCTGGGCCGTCAGCACCGAAAACCCCCAAAACCTCCACCAAGCCGCCAAAAACTCCGTCTCCAGCACCGTCCTCTTGGTGTGCCGCAAACGCGATCCCAACGCCGGACAAGCCTGGTGGGATGACCTGCGCCCCCAAGTCACCCACCTTGTCGAAACCCGCGCCCCCGAATTTGAAGCCAACGACATCGACGGCATCGACCTCTACCTCAGCGCCTTCGGCCCCGCCCTCAACATCTTCAGCCGCAACTACCCCATCCTCGACACATCAGGCCACGAAGTCCGCCCCGAACAAGCCTTCGCCGAAGCCCGCAAAGCGATCGCCAACTACCGCTTCCACAAACTCGCCCAAACCGACACCGCCGGATTTGACCCCATCACCACCTGGTACATCCTCGCCTGGGATGCCTTCCGCGCCCGCGAATTCCCCTTCGACGAAGCCCGCCAACTCGCCCTCGCCGTCGGCGGATTCAACCTCATGGACCTCCACAAAATCCACAAACTCGCCGAAATCAAAGGCGGCAACTGCAAACTCCTCACCCCCGACCAACGCCTCAAAAAACGCGCCTTCTCCACCAACCCCGACGACTTCACTCTCACCACCCTGATCGACGCCCTCCACGCCACGATCGCCATCTACCTCGAAGAAGGCTCGATCGATCCCGTCCGCCGCTTCCTCAAAGGCACTGATTTATTGAGCAACGATCGGTTCATGCGCGCCTGGGAAATCACCCTCCGCGCCATCCCACACACCCGCGACACCAAAAAACGCATCCCCGAAGAACAAGCCCTCGCCGACCTCTGGCTCGCCATGGACGAAATCCGCGCCAAAGTTCGCTACGTTCAGCCAGAATTAGAACTAGGCGGCACAGTCCAAGGCAACTTATTTTAAGGAGAACCCACCATGGCCACCACAAAAGACTCGAAGAAATCAAAACCCAAGCGGAAGAATTTCTCCAGCTTCAATAAAACAACTGCCTTCATACATCTCAATATTGATGAACTCATATCTTGGAGCCTCCCTGCCACACCCATTCCCATCAGTAAATTTTTCCAAGAACGGCTCGATCGGCTCCAACGTCGCTTTGACCTTGATACTTGTGAAGAATCTAAAAAACTTCTGATTGATGCCGTCTGTGATGAAGCCCTCGACAATATCGATCGGCTCAAAATCTGGAAAGGAGCCAACCTCGAAAGCGATACTACCTGCGGCGTTGCTAATTATCTCATTGCCGAACGAAAGGGTTATCTAAAAAAGCCATTCCTCTGCATTATTGAAGCAAAACGAGATGATTTTGACCAAGGACTTGCCCAATGCCTGGTCGAAATGCAAGCCTGCCAATGGGAAAACCAACAGGTTCATCAAACGAGTGATTTGGTCATTGATATCTTTGGCATCGTTACAAATGGTGGTACATGGCAGTTTTATAAACTTACCCCGAAAGGGGAAGTCTATGGAACATCAGCCTACTCGATCGGTGATCTAGAACTCCTCCTCGGACGACTCCACCACGTATTCCACCTCTGCGAAAAAAACCTTATCCAGCCAGCCATTCGATAGAATTTACTCGGACATCCCCATCACCTAGGAGACTCCCACACCATGACCCTCAAAGAACAACTCTTCCAAGCACTCGACAGCGCCCCCGACCACATCCTGGAGCAAATGCTCAACGACCGCCGCCGCCGACAAGCCCAGCCAGCCGACCCCGCAAGTTCAACCCATTCACTGACCAGCCTCCTCGGCCAAGCTCAAGGCACCTTCCCCAACCCTGAAGCCGTCGATCGCTTCATCCGCCAGGAGCGTGACACATGGGCCGCTTAAATTGATACTCACGTAATTCCCTGATATCCAATGCTGAACAATCACCGATCGCCTACAGCCACGTCTAAATCTGATGCCACACCCGAACATCCTCTAGCAAACTTGAGCGAAGAAGAACGCCTAGCCAGGATTAACCAAGTACTTGGAGCCTGGAAAGACCAACCTGATCTGATGAAAATCTTTGCAGAAATCGATCAAGAACGCCATGCTTATCGCGGTCGCAAGATTGATTCAATGGATGATTAAGGAGAATTTCTTATGGTACTGAAAAGAGATGCTAAAAAATCTAAGTCAAAACGAAAGAAGTTCTCTAGCTTCAGTACTAGAGAAGCCTATGAACAACTTGACGTTAAAAACTTGCTGACATGGAAACAAACGATCGAGCCAGTTATCGCTAGCGACTATTTCCATGAACGCATGGCTCGACTTCAAAAACATTTCGATATCTCATCTGGCAAAGGTTCAAAACAACTACTGATTGATGCCGTCTGCGAAGAAGCATTGGGCGGATTTGACGACCTCAAAATCTGGAAGGGTATGAGCCTTGAAACCGAGACCACAGAGGGAATTGTTGATTACCTGATTGCGGATCATAAAGGCTATCTTGACGCCCCATTGCTCATTTGCATCGTCGAAGCCAAGAAAGATGACTTTGAGCAAGGACTGGATGAATGCCTTGCAATTCTGCACGCCTGCCAATGGCAAAACCAACAGGCCGGACGATCGTTTGATCTTTTCGGTATCGTCTCTAACGGTGATGCTTGGGTCTTTTACAAGCTCACGCCCGATCGCCAAGTTTATGAAACCGCCACTTATGGTCTCACCAGCCGACAACTTCTTCTTGGATGGTTGAAGCATATCTTGGAAATCAGCCAAGCAAATCTCACTCAAATATCTGCTTAATCGATGCCGTTGATCACTATCACGTAGGAAGCCGATCGCCATGTCATACAGTGAATTCAAACTTGAAACCCTCATCAAAGATTTCCAACTCACTCTACGGGAAGTTTCCGACCTATTTACCGATTGCCCCGCCGTCCCCGCCAGCGAATACCTCACCCTCACCCTGGCCCAAAACCTCAACCTCGCCGTCGCGATGAACACCGAAAAAGCCCGATCGGAAATGATTATTTCGCCGATTCTGCTTGAAGTCAAACGCCGAATGCAAGACCGAATTAGCCTCTTCTCCGGCGTCGATTTCACCGTCGATACCGCCAAAGGCTTAAATGGCGTCTGTGACTTCCTGATCAGCCATTCCTCCGAACAGCTCTTCGTCCGCGCCCCCGTCGTCGCCCTCGTCGAAGCCAAAAACGAAAATCTCAAATCCGGCTTTGCCCAATGCATGGCCGAAATGCTTGCCGCCCAAATCTTCAACCAGCGTGAAGGCAACGACATCCCCACCATCTACGGCGTCGTCACGATCGGTACCCTCTGGCGTTTCCTCCGACTCACCGACACCACGATCGAACTCGACCTCACCGAATACTTCATCAAAGACATCAACAAAATCCTCGGTATTTTATTACATACGATCGGCCACCCCACCCTCTAACCCCCATGCTTCTCCAATCCCACCCCTGGCGCATCAGCTACTCCAGCGACACCCACAATCCCGTCACCGACTTCTACATCCCCGCCCTCGAATGTGCGATTAGCTACGATCGTAAAGCCGGATTTTTCAACAGCAGCATCCTCAGCGCCGTCGCCCGTGGCCTCGGAGCCATGCTACAGAACCTTCAGGAAGTCGGTCAGGGCACCGGAGAAAATAGCATTCGCCTGATCATGGGTTGTCAATTTAGCCCCAAAGACCTCGAAATCATCCACCAAGGCTACGAACTGCGACAGGCATTGGAAAACTGCGTCGATCGCAACTTCACGCCCCCCGCCAACTTCGCCCAACTGCACCACTTCAGCATCCTCAGTTGGCTAATCCAACACAACATCCTCGACATCCGCATCGCCATTCCCCTCAAATCCGACGGTACCCCCGAAGACCCCGAAGCCCAACTCGAACCCCACCGCCTCTTCCACGAAAAAACTGGCATCATCACCGATTCCCAAGGCCACCAAATCGCCTTCAACGGCTCCAACAACGAATCCATGGGCGGCTGGTATGCCAACGTCGAATCCTTCCACATCTACTGCTCCTGGGAAGGTGGCCGCGAACTAGAGCGAGTGGAGCTAGAACGCGATCGGTTCTCGCAACTTTGGGAAAATAAAATGCCCAACGTCCGCGTCTTCGACATCCCCGAAGCCACCAAACGCCGACTCCTCCGCTACCTCCCCACCCAACGCCCCCAATGGCAACCCGCTCAAGAAGTTGACCTCCGCCCCGTGCCCCCGGAGCAACTGCCAGAAGCCGAAATCCCCACTGCTAAACCGATCGCCACCCCAACCATCGACCCCGAAACGCTCGAAGCCGAACGCCAACAATTCCAACAACTCGCCGACCTCCACACCCATCCCGGCATCCTCGACTTCACCGTCAAATCCATCCCCATCGAACCCTGGATTCACCAAATCAAAATCCTCCGATCGGTAGCCGCCGCCTTCCCTCGCAATTACCTGATCGCCGATGAAGTCGGACTGGGTAAAACGATCGAAACCGGACTCATTCTCCGCTACCTCACCCTCTCCCAAAAAGCCAAACGCATCCTCGTCCTCGCCCCCGCCAGCGTCCAACCTCAATGGCAAGACGAACTGCGCGAAAAATTCAACCTCCACTTCTGGAGCCTCACCCAAGGCGAACTCCGCGATCCCTTCGGCCAAACGACTCCCCTTGCCGAGAACCCCTGGAACAGCCAAAACCTCATCCTCGCCTCCAGCCACTTGGTGCGCCGCAAAGAACGAATGCAAGAACTCCTTGATGCCGAACCGTGGGATTTAGTCGTCCTCGATGAAGCCCACCACGCCCGCCGAAAATCCCCCCAAGCCCGCAAAGACACCCCCAACCGCCTGCTCCAACTGATGCAGCAGCTCAAACATAAAACCCAAGCGGTGCTCCTCCTCTCGGCCACCCCGATGCAAATCGACCCGATCGAAGTCTTTGACCTCCTCAGCCTGCTCAACCTCAAGGGCCACTGGCGTTCCGGCGACAACTTCAAATACCTCAACGCCGAAGCCGACCCCAACATTCTCAGCTTCTGGCAGCAAATGTCCACCGACTACTTTGCCCAAGGCGGCGAACCCTGTCCCCGACTCCAATCGCACTTCAAGGGGCGCGATCGGATGCTCGCCTACAAACTCGACGACACCTGGCGCACCCGCAAACGTATTCCCAGCAAACAAGACGCCAGCGACGAAACCTTCACCACCGCCTCACGCCACTTCCTCACCGTCAACACCCCGCTCAAAGACCTGATGTTCCGCCATACCCGCGACACCCTGCGGCAATATTACAAGCTCGGCTTACTCGCCCACGACGTCCCCAAACGAGAAGTCTGGGACAACGCGATCGTCCTCGAACCAACCCGCGAAGTCGAACTCTACCGCGCCGTCAGCACCTACGTCCGCGACTTCTACCGCCTCGCCGAAAAGGAAAACCGCAAAGCCCTCGGCTTCCTCATGACCCTCTATCGCAAACGTCTCACCAGCTCCTTCTACGCCATCCAAAAATCCCTCGAACGCCGCCTCAACGACCTCCTCACCGGCCAACAAACCAGCCTCACCCCCGACGACCTCGCCGAACTCGATGACGCCGATGACGCCGTGATTGACGGACTGCAATCCTTCTTCCAGCCCGCCCACCCCCAAGAAATCGAATACCTCGAAGACCTCCTACGCCAATTTGACAACACTGGCGAAGATACAAAATGCGCCCAATTCCTCACAACCCTGCGTAAAGAACTAAATGATCGAGAAAGCGCGATCGTCTTCACCCAATACACCGACACCATGGACTATCTGCGGGAATTCCTCCGCGTTAGTTTTGGGAGTCAACTTGCCTGCTACTCCGGTCGTGGCGGCGAGCTTTACCGCGATGGCCAATGGAAAACCGTGCCCAAGGAAAGCATCAAAAAAAGCTTCCGCGACGGCGACATCAAACTTCTCCTCTGCACCGAATCCGCCAGCGAAGGCTTAAACCTCCAAACCTGCGGCGTCTTAATCAACTACGACATGCCCTGGAACCCCATGCGCGTCGAACAACGCATTGGTCGTATCGATCGCATCGGCCAACGTTTCCCCACCGTCCGCATCCACAACTTCTACTACGACGGCACCGTAGAAGCGAAAGTTTATCGTAAATTGCGCGATCGGATCGACGCCTTCGCCACCGTCGTCGGCAAACTCCAACCCATCCTCGCCAAAGTCCCCACCTTCATCGAACGCGCCGTCATGAGCGCTGACCCCGAAGAAGAAGATGTATTGCTCTCCGAATTTGAGGACGTGCTAAATACCCCACCACTTCGCCCCGCCCTCGATGACATGGTGGAAATGGATGTTCAGGCCGATTTGGAAATGATTCGACAGCCGATCGCCCAGTCGCCTGTGACTCCAGATTCCATTGAGGCGCTATTTACACAGTCGTTGATATTGCGATCGGGCAATATCCACTTCACACGAGTTGAAGATAACGTCTGGCAGATCAACATCCAAGGCCGAGACTACTCAATCACCTTCAGCCCTGACAAATTTGAAGAGAATCCATCACTGCGACTAATGCTATTTGGCGATCCCCTATTCCACGATGTTCTAGAGATTGCCCTGAGGTAAAACTGAGGTCGATGTGAGGTTGCCTTGAGGTAGGCTTTTCAGCAATTATTAAGAAATTCTTACGGACTGTCCGTATCTCGAATTTATCGTTCAAGATACGAACAAGCAACGGAATGAATCGGCAACGCATTTGAATCTTTTCGGAAGTCCAGTCACTTCCTGAGTATTTCCTTACCTGAAATAATCGAGGTCACTCCTGTGAATCACTCTGCGTCATTACGCCGAGCTGGATTTGTCGGTGCGCGAGTACCTTCTATGCTGGCTTTGGCTTGCTGCCTCATTTCTGCGGCTGTTCTCGTCGTTCAGTCGCCACTATTGCTGTATCTCGGCTGTTTGGTCGCACTGGTCTGTCTCCGGTTTCCTCATGTTGCCGCCTATGTGGCTGTACATCCTTGGGTGCAGCGACTGGGGGGGATGCGGACGATCGGGATTCTCGGTGGCACTTTGGTATTTGCCACGATCGCGCTCCACGGCGATCCAGCCCATGCTCAACTATTCAAGAACGCAGAACAACAGACCAACAGTATCTTTGGCTCGTATGTTGATGCCAGTATCGTCAAGTTCATGTTTGGCCTGCTGCGGGTCGTGGTCTGGATTTCGGCGGTAGGCTTTGTCTTGTTTGCCGTCTATCAAGCCCAGCGGGGTGAACAGTGGCAACCGTTGATGCAGAATGCCTTCATTGTGATTGCCGCTGTGGTGGTGGTTGAAGGTTTGAGTTCAATGTTCTTCGGCGGTGCCGCTGGCGGTGGTGCTAGAGCCGGAGGGTAAATATGGCAGAACGCGATGCACATCGGCAGTTTCGGCCTGTAAATCAAAGTCTGGGGCAACAGCCAAGCCTAGGGCCAATTCCAGCCAATCTGTTGGGGCCATCGGCAGGAATCCTGTTTGGGTTTTACGTGCTGTTTGTCCTGATTTTTCACATTCCATTCACTTGGTTTTTGCTGCTCAGTATTTGGGGCATTGCAAGCTGGTGGGTGGTTGTGGGGGAGAAGACTTGGCGGTTTACGCACAAATTTAAGGGTGTACCAGATTGGAAACGGGGACATCTCAGTTATCGATGCTGTTTACGTGAGAAAGATCATGACTCAAACGAAACATCGAGTTGGCAATAAGCGCTATCAGTTCAAACCATTTGAAGATGAGTCCGACCTGGAATGTATTTGCCGTTTGGCTTTGCGGGGGCGGGATGTGGGCGCTTATCTCCTGCGACAGGGCAAGAAGTTCTCGCTCGTGTTTGGATTTCGCACCGAAGGACTGCATACACTGTTGCTTCAGGGGCAAGCGGAGGTGGCGTTAGCGCGACTGGAGGAAGGTCTGAAGGGATTTCGACCGGGCGATCGGTTGCGAATTCACCTACGATCGTTCTCTCAAGATGGCGATCGACAGTCGGAATTGGCAAATCTGATTCACCCTGAACAAAGTCTGGAAAGCCAGTTTCTTCTGCTTTCCCAGCAGCGATCGACGCGGGAGTTGACGCAACTGGGGGAACGTCAGCCAAAGGAGATCTACTTGTTTGCGAGTTATACGATCGCGCCTGGAGAGCGCAGCAAAGACCACATCGAGAAATCACTGGCTTGGTTCATCCATCAATATGACACCTTCAAAGGTTTGCGGGAGAAACGGGAGCAGACCCATTATCGGGAATTATTGACCCGTGGATTTAGCGATGGCTATTTGCATTGGGAACAGCAACTGAATACCCGGATGGGTTTGCAGGTAACACCGATGACGGCAGATGATTTATGGGGTTATCTGTGGTCACAATTCAATCATGGCAATGCTCCCGCGATACCGCAGTATTTAGAGCTTCAGGAGGAGCAACTGACCGAAGTGATTCACGATGAGCATCACGCGATGAGTGTGGTGATTCGTGGCGAAGCAGGGAGACCGACTCATCCTAAGGCCGATCGGGAATGGGTGCGGGTTAAAAACAAGTTCGTCGGTGCCGTGGTGCTGGAGTCGAAACCACCGGGGTTTGTCAGTCCGGAGCATCAGCTTTACTACCTGTGGCAGGTGATTTCACAGTTTCCGGATTGTGAGTTTGTTTGTGAATTGGGGGCCGCCGATCGGACGATGGCGCGGATGACTTTGCAACGGTTGACGCGGCAGAGTTATACGGCGATTCATCGGGCGACAGCGTACAAGGATGTTGATGTGGCTTCGCAAATGCGGGCAAAGAAAGGGGTGGAAGCCCAGGAGAAGATTTACGAAGGCTCTTTGCCGATATGGGTTTCAGTGATTGCGTTGGTGCATCGGGATGACCCGTTGATGCTGGCGGAAGTCTGTCAGAAGTTGACCAATGCGTTTCCACAGGGAGACTTTATCCGGGAAACGGAAGTGGCTTGGCAGTTGTGGCTGAAATCTTTGCCTGTCGTCGATGGCAATTTGCTGAATGATGGCCGGAGGCAAATGTATCTGACCAATGAGGCTCCGGGGCTGATGCCATTGGCTTGCACAAAGCCAGTGGATTCCAGGGGCTTGGAGCTGCTGACGCGGCAAGGAAATATGCCGGTGCATATCGATTTCGTCGGGAAGCACCGAGGGATTCTGATCTTCGGTGAAACCCGAAGTGGGAAGTCGGTGTTGGCTTCCGAGATTTTTGTTTGGGCGATCGCCAATGGGATGAATGTCATTTCGTTGGACTACCCAAAGCCTGACGGAACCACTACCTACACTGACCTTGTGAAATTCTTTGGCGATGCAGGGGCGTACTTTGACATCGGTTCTGAATCGAATAATCTGTTCCAGATTCCTGACTTGCGGCATTTACCGGAAAAGCAACGATCGGAAAGACTGGACGACTACAAGGAATTCTTGGTCAAAGCGCTCAACACCATGGTGATTGGAACGGAAACCGAGGGCCAGTTGGGTAAGCGGGTGCATACGCTGCTTTGGCAGGGGTTGGCGGCATTCTTCGCTGATGCAACGCTACAAGCTCGATACGATCGGGCGTTTGAATCGGGATTCAGTAGTGATGACTGGTTCAAGATGCCAACGCTGGTTGATTTTGTTGAGCTGGTGCGGCATCTGGATCTCGGTGTCGAATCGGAGTCGGTGAATGAAGCGATCGCGACAATTATTCTTGAGCTTCAGGGGTGGCTGACGAGTCGGGTGGGAAAAGCGATTTCTCAGCCCTCGACGATTCGCACCGATGCCAAGCTGACGGTGTTTGCACTGCGAAATGTCGGTGACAACATTGAAGCGGCGGTGTTGGCGCTATCGGCTCAGTCAATGGCATTTCGCAAGGCATTGGAGGTTACGGATTCACTGTTGGCGATCGATGAAAGTCCAATCTTGTTCAAGTACAACGGGATTGCTCAAATCATTGGCCAGGTTTGTGCGAACGGTGCCAAGTCGGGGATTCGTCCACTGATTATTGGTCAAGACCCGGATACGATCGCTAACTCGATCGCGGGTTCGCAAATCTTCCAAAACCTGAATACCCGAATCATCGGGGCAATCCAGCCAAACTCGTTGCCATCCTACCAACGGCTATTTGGCTATGACCCAGCGGCATTGATGCCAAACACCGATGAATCGTTCCGCACTGACCCGATTCGCCTGTGTTCGCATTGGCTGCTGGATGCGGATGCAAGGTTGGTCGAATGTAGTCATCATCCCTCGCCTGAACTTCTGGGAGCAGTGGCGAACAACCAAAAGGAGCAGCGGGCCAGACATCGGGTGCTTGCAAAATATGGCAATAAGTTTGAGGGCTATGCGGCTTTCGCCAAGGCTTATGCGGCGACGGTGCGATCGGGCAAGTCGATGGACACGATCGCGCCTGCATCCGAAGTTCGAGAATTCCCCGATACATTCCCGCATTTACGGAGGTTGAAATGAAACGACGATATTTAATTGGCATCACGATCGCGACGCTTCTCCCAATCATGACGGTGGGTGCAGCATCAGCGACGTTTATGCCAGGTGGCATCGGCAACGACTGGCAAAAGTGGATTAACGAGAGCTTGGGCAATCCGCTGGATCAGGTGCAGCAGCAAATTAGCAAGGGAGATGAAATCCTCAATCAGGTTCTGAAAGGTAGCCTTGGTGGGATTTGGGATGAGTCATCAGGACAGTCCGGTTCACCATCAAGCACCGAATTGCCTGACCCCTATGAAGTCCGCTTGGCAGACAAGGTCAATGCCACAGGGATTCTGACGGTGAATCCGATCGTTAATAAACGCGATACCGCAAACCTCTATGACCAGGAACTTAGCCGTGCGACAGCGGCTCCGGTCTTGGGCAAAACGGGTCGCAAATGGCTGGAACAGGAGGTGAAGAAGACAAACACGATCGTCCAAAACAACCAACAAGGTACACAAGCCGCTCAAAAACTTGCTCAGGATGCCCAAGGGTTGTCAGTGACGCAAGATGTCATGAAAAATAATGCCAAGCAGATGGCGTCCCTGGCGGGCATTCTCAATAATCAGTCCAAACTCACAGCGGAGAATCAAACCTCACTATTGAAACTTCAGCAATTGCAAGGCACGATCGCCCAACTCACAGCCAACACGAGCGAGGGTATTGACGAAAACAATCGGCGCGATCGGGTGACACGCCAAATCGAACTCAGCAGTGCGACACAGGCGGAGGTCTATATTCCTGGCTTGTTCCGCACGAATCAGCCGACGGCGGGAGGTGGTAGATGACCTTCTTGGCGCAGGTTACGGGTGGGCGAAGTATCATTCAGGATAACATTCAACAAATCCAGAACGTGCAGCAGGCTTGGGATAAGCGCTGGCTCGACATCTTCAGCGGCACGAACGGACTCTACCAGGGCATCAACAAGTTTGCGGCGATTATCTTAGTCGGTTCCTTCCTGTTTTTCGCGTTGGCTTGGATAAAAGACGCGATCGAGCGTGGCATTTTCCCGGCACTACCCAATGTCATCTGGGTTTTCGTGATTTTCGTCTTGCTATTCAACAATGGCAAAATGCTGGGTTCAATCACCCTCAGCATTCGCAACATCATCAACGACCAAACCAAAGCGGTGCTGGAGGTACAAATCGGCGAAGTTTCGATGCTGGAAGCGCTGAACGATGTCATCGTCTCCCAACAGGCCAAGACCCTGATTCAGCAGCAATATGCCGAATGTGAGGCCAAGGAGGGAAAGGCCCAAATCGATTGCTTTCTGGAGGCGGGAAAACGGTCGGCAGCAGTGATTGACCAAGAATACCAGTCGAAAGGTTGGCTGACGGCAGGTGTCCAGCGACTGAAAGCCCGCATTGATGCCATCAATCAACGTCTGGTGCAGGAGGCCAGCAAGAAGGACATTGTGGATATCAATGGTTTTGTCGGGCAAATGGTGGGTGAGAGTTTGCTCGCGACCGCTGGCCAAGCGGCAGCACAGTCGATTCTCAAGGGCTTTCAGTGGGCCTTTGCCAACATCATTGAATTGTCGATGTTACTGACGGGATTGCTTGGTCCCATCGCCGTTGCGGGGTCAGTTATCCCAATGTCGAGTCGTCCGATTTGGGCATGGCTGATTGGCTTTTTCAGCTTGGGGATGGCCAAGTTTTCCTACAACGTGATTGTCGGATTAGCGGCGACGGTCGTTGTGGCGGCTGATGCTCAAACTTCATCGGATGTTGGGTTTCTGCTTCTACTCAGTATTCTGGCCCCAATTCTCGCCTTGGCTCTGGCGGGTGGGGGTGGAATGGCTGTGTTCCGAGGTGTTTCCGGTGGTGTGACGCGGATTGTCTCGGTTGGAACTTCCTTTTTACCCATGAAATAATCAACGAGGAGATGATTTATGCAAATCTCTGAACTTAAACGTAAAAGCCAACGCTTCAAGATTGATTCGAGCGACATTCTACCCTTGGCTTTTGTCGGATTATCGATCGCAACGACCATGCTCTCGATCGGGACAATCTGGCTAGGCATTTCCTTTTCCAAGTTAGCCGCTCAAAAGCCACCCACATTGGTGCAACAGGTTGATGGAAAAGCCTTTACAGTGCGACCAAGTGCTTACAATTACCGCGAACCGGAAGTGATTCGGCGCACGGTTTCGGATTGGGCGGTGATGACTTTCACCTGGGGCAAGCCACCGGGGAGTGAGAAAACCCAAATGGATGAGGGGAAAGTTGTTTCCAATAAACAGGAGCGTATTCCATCGACTGCCTGGGAAGCAGCGTTTCTATTGACTCCAGACTTTCGCGATACCTTCATTCAGCAACTGGCGACGGAGATTGTCCCCCAGGATGTCTTTCGCGGCCAGGTGGCAGCAGTGTTAGTGCCACAGAATTTCTCGAATCTAGAAGCGGCGGGTGATGGGCGATGGCGAGTGGATATGATTGCTACGCGGATTGTGTTTGATAATACGAATCCATCAGGTCGATCGATTCCGTTTAACCGGACATTTTTTGTCAAAGCAATTCCGCCACCGCAGAATCCACTCCCAAATCCGACGAATGAATACCAGCGGGTGATTTACAGCATGTTGGAACGCGGGGTGCAGATTGAAGAAATTCGCCCGCTCGAAGGGGAGGTGAAATGATGGATACGCAAAAACTCAAGGAACTTACGGGCACGACAACGCTCGACAGGCCATTGATTACAGCGGCTGAGTTCTCGGTCGAAGGGTCGAAATCGTCCCGACCAATTTGGTCAAAACCCATGCCCAAGATGGGGATGGCTGCATTGTTGTTATTGCCTGTGATGGTCATCGCAGGCGTGTTTCTGACCGGAGGTGGTCGTTCTGAGCAAGTACAATCAACGGCTTTGGGGAACGCGAATCCTCCGCCTGCCAAGCCGCCAGAGTCCGTGGGCAAAAATGGTGAGCCGATGCAACAGGAAATTGCGCGGCTCAAGGCGAAATCGGCGTTGGATGGTCAAGCGAAATTGGAAAAGCAGTTAGCCAAACAGCCCAACAATAAATCGGTGAAAACCGTGCAGAAATCAACAAGCGCGAAACCGACAACCGTTCCGTCGCCTCAACCAACATCA
>JANOQX010000225.1:0-16583 GCA_031415035.1 Cyanobacteria bacterium VAR_4_metabat_243 | reverse complement strand
CACTTTGTTCAGTAGGCTGTGTACAATGTCCATAAGGCGATTTATCCTGTGCTTTTGTTGATATTGGCACCTTATCCGATGAATCGCTTTTTGTCGATTTTTACCCTTTTTCTCTCAAAAAGGTGTCCGGAGTATTGTTTAACGGACTTTCGCTATGAGCCTTGGCACTTCAGTCCAAGGTGGATCAATGGCGTAGTCCGATCGGCACAATTCACCCCACCAACCGCCCCGCACAAACCGCCGCCCCAATCAAACCCACCTGCCGATTCAAAATAATTTTCACGGGGATGTTTTCGAGTAGCGATTGCATCCGACCTTTGCTGACGAAGGCATTCATAAAGGTATCGGATGTACTGATCAGGGCCAAGTTTTTGGCCGCGATGCCGCCCGCAATATACAACCCACCGTAGGGCAACAGTTTCAATGCGAGATTGCCAGCTTCTGCCCCATAGGCGGCAATGAAGAATTCCATGGTTTGCTCGGAGAGTCGATCGGTATTCGCGATCGCGGCCTGGGAAATTGCGGCTGCCGGATCGACGCTTTTGTGGGTGCGGCCCATTTCGGCTTCCCACTGACTGACGATCGCGCCGACTTCCATCCCTTCCGCCGCAATCTGTCGATCGCGCAAAAATTGGTAAATTGCCAAAATCCCCTGTCCCGACACAATCCGCTCTACCGAGATCCGCTCGACTCGGTTTTTCTCAAGCAAGTAACGGGTCAGGTCGAATTCCAATAATGTTTTTGGGGCAAAATCGGCGTGCCCACCCTCTGAGCCAAACACTTGATATGCCGTCCCGTCGTGCGTCAAGAAGCCCTGCCCCAGTCCGGTGCCTGCGCCGATGACGCCGATTGGGGCTTCCGGATCGGATTCGCCGACTTGAAGCGTATAAAAATCTTCTGGCTGGAGTCCGAGGACACCGTAGCCCACGGCGGCGAAGTCATTAATCAACGAAACTTTTTTGAGGTCGAGATCAGCGGCAAGCCGATCGGCGTCAAGGTACCAACCGAGATTTGTGAGATGGGAGGTGTGGTTGATCACTGGCCCGGCGATCGCGAAGCAGGCGATCGTTGGGTGGTCGGTGGCGTCAGCCAGGAATTGGCGCACCATGGGAATCAGGTCGGGGAAGGCGGTGCTGGGGTATTCGGCTTCGTGGAGCGTGGTAAGGCTGCCGCCGTCGGTTTTGACCAAGCGCAAGATGGTTTTGGTGCCGCCGATGTCCCCGGCTAGTAAAACTGTCATGTGACGCAATTCCCCTGATGACTGATTTTGTCTTATTTTGATTCAGAACGTGGGGCGCGATCGGGAAATTTCACCGTATCAAACACCGAGCGCAACACCCCCAATATCCGGGGCACTTCATTGATAAAATATTCATGCTGGTCGATTTCCAAGGTGCGATCGACGAGCTTCAAAAACTTCCATTCACTCCCCGTGGTGACGCAACCATAGACGGGCTGATGCAACCCCGATCGGGCGTTCAATTGCTGGGCCGCGACCATCTCTGCCCCACATTGGCCTAAACCCGCTCTGATATTTTCGTTTTTGGCCTCGACGAGTGTGAGGACGGGTGATCGGACTTCGTAGGAATCCTTGGTGGCGGTCAAAATATAGTCACAAAAACCCGTGAGTCCTTCAGCGGGCGCAATATTGAATTCAGTGCCCGAAAAGAAACCAATCTGAAACTTCATTTGTCGGCGGATTCCCAATAGAACCGGGGCGATTACCAGTCCCGATCGGGCTTTTTCGGTGTTGATCGACAGGGCCAGGGAGAGGTTTTCGGCTAAGTCTGTGTGGAGATGATCGCTGGGCTGGACGGGTTGACAGTGGGCGAATAGATGCGCCGGTTCTTCCAGCGTGAGGCTGAAGGCTTCGCGCAGTCGTGGCAGGGTGAATTCGCTGTAGGCCATGTTACATGAAGGATAGAAAGGGCATGCAACGATCTTGCTGCGTTATGGCAAAGGCAGGCTCAAGGCTTTACCTCTACAATTTTAGCGAAGTTTCGATCGGTTGCCATGGGTGGGGGCCGATCGAAACCAAGACGAATGTCCAGGCTATAATTCAGTCAGTGACTAGAGAATTCTCAGTTTGCCGAGGGATTTTGATGATTACCCTGGATCAGATTCAGGCATTCAGCCAACAAATCGCCGATAAGTTTCAGCCCGATCGCATCATTTTGTTCGGGTCTTACGCTTATGGCCGACCCACACCCGACTCTGATGTGGATTTGCTAGTGATTTTGCCGTTTGAGGAATTGCCTGTGCATAAGGCGATCGAAATCCGCCGCGCCGTCAAATCACCGTTCCCCTTGGATCTCATGGCCCGTACCGCCGAGCAAATCCAACAGCGATTGGATATGGGTGATTTTTTTATTCAAGATATTGTTCAGAAGGGTTACGTCCTCTATGAAGCCAATCACGCAGGAATGGGTCGATAAAGCCGAAGGTGATTTTGCTACGGCTGAACGTGAGTTACAAGTTCAACAGCGCACTAACTTCGATGCAGTCTGTTTCCACAGTCAGCAATGTGCCGAAAAATACCTCAAGGCTTGCCTCCAGGAAGCCAATGTCGCCTTCAGTAAAACGCATGATCTCGGTAAGCTGTTGGATTTATGTTTGCCAATCGAGCCGAGTTGGGCCAGCCTGAGTCCGATTGTCGATGCGCTAACAACCTATGCTGTCGAATTTCGGTATCCTGGCATATCGGCCAATCAAGCCTTAGCGGCCCAATCCTTCCAAGATTGTGCCATCGTTCGTGATGCAATTCGGCAACATCTTGCATTGTGATCAGCTGACCAACGATCGTTGCCATGCGATCGCTAATTCCACCCGATGCGAATAAATATCCTCAAATTCAGGGCTTTGGAAAGTTTCAGGATTTTGGCGCATGACTAATTGTTGGGTCATCTCATCCTGACGAGTCAAGCTCCACCAGAGAATCTCAAAACTGTTCAGGCTCTCCAAATAACTAGGGTTCTGTGCCAGTGCTTCGATCACATCTTTCCAGTCCAAGTGGATGGCAATTTCTGTATTATTGAAGCCACGGTTACTTGCCTGCTTTGCCTCCAACAGATTCCACTGATGCACTTTAGCCAGTTGATCTGGCGTTACCACCTGTTCAAGCAGTATGCGCCCGCCCCACCGCACCAGACTACAGGCTAAATCCGTCGTCCAAAAAACGTCTTGTTCCTGGTAGTCTTGCTCAAAGCAATTGCGAATCCGTTCGGTCTGGACTAGATCGCCAAGACTCGCAGCTGCCAGTTGCCAACGTAAACCATTATCCAAATATTCCCGCAACATTGGGTGCTCTGGGTAGACCTGACAGGCAAGTTTCAGCCAGTCCTCTGGGTCATGTGCCCGATGTTCGGTGTACCAATGGTCGATGCGCTGCCGTGCGATGGCTCGGTACTGTGAAGGAAAATGCTGACAGAGCACTTCTAATTCAGCGATTAACCAGCGATCGGGATTCGCCGAATGCTGGTGATAGATCTGTTTTGCCGCTTCAACCCACCATGACTCACTGAGCCAAGAATCCCCGCCACTTTGATACCAAGGCAGTCCGGAAGAACAGATCAACTGAACTTCTTCTGCCTGCATTTTCTGTTTGAGTAAGGCAATGACTGCTTCACTCCAATCGGTGATTTGGGCTTTGAGCGCGTGATTCATGGCAAATTTAGCGCAGTGGCAAAAATCGGACTTGACCTTCCCATTCACCCGGTAAGCTACATTCAGCGATTAAGAGAATTTCCTCGATCGCCAGCCCAATCGCAACTTTACGACTAATCTCAAACAGTCCCGGCATTGGCTGCCCTGCTTGAACCCGGTCATAGGCGAAGTCCATCATCGTCGCCACATCATTCGTCAAGACCACGCGGTTTTCCGCCGCCGCCCAGGCCAAAACCGTGGGATCATCAACCCCACCCAAACCAACATCCTGTGCCCGCACTAAATCGATCGCCGGATTACGCCGCAACAAACCGCGAACAATCTGATTATTCAAATTTTCATCGGCCAAAAATCGAATCATGATCGTTCTAAGCTACCGTCTGACGTCTCGCTAGCAGTCGATCGCGCACCCCGATCGGTGAAAACTGCTGCTCGGCGCTTTCGCGTTTTTCCGCTGCTGTTGCCTGCCGAACTTGCAGATAAGCATCAATTTCCCGCTGATGCCGCAGGTAATAGCTAATTACCGCATAAATGTCGGATAAATCCAGTGAGGGGTATTGCTCTTGAATCGCCTCTGCTGTTGCCCCATCCAGAAACGTTTCAACCACCGTATCCAAGGTAATTCTTGTCCCAGCCACCCGGATCACGCCCAAAGCGTCAGGAGCTAGCGGAATTGATGTCGTTTCGGGGACTAACAGCATAATGACCAGCAGAACAATATAATTGCTGAACAATCCCAGTATAGTCAAAAGTGTTGATTCCCCGCTTATCCCCATGTCTCTCAACCCCGCCATCGCCGATCGCCGCTAAGACGCCCTCCTGGAATCTGACGTCAATCCTGACCCGATCGGGGCCAATTCCAATCAAAAGCGGCTGACCTGATCGCTGACCCAATAATCAAAAATTAGGCGGATGCTGTCCTACACCACAGAGGAGTTGGCGGATATTTACGACCCCTTCGCGGTTAAATTGCAACGTTTTCTCCATGGCCCGACCCACGGGCGATCGTCCCACCACTAGCAGCGCATCTTCCGACCAATCAAAATGCTCATGCCACAGCATTTGGCGCGGATGGAACAGCGGAACTAATTGTTTCGAGACTGGATCAATCACGGCTGTCCGATCGGACTTAAAGCCGTTACAACCACAGCAAGCCCAGGCGAGATTTGCGGCAGTTGTGGGGCCACCCCGACTGAGCGGAAAAATGTGGTCACAAACCATTGACTGAAGCGCATAACGCTCGGATACCCGACAATATTCGCAATGTCCTTGGGCGCGGGCTTGAACCAATCGGCGCAAGGCCACGGGGGTATATTCTTTGGCCATGACCGATTACTGAGCGAGGGCGCTACTTGGCCCATGAATCCCTAAATCATCGAGTAACTGCGTGAAGGGGACTTGCCGCAGTTCAGATAACTTGATTAGGGCTTCGATACGTTTAGCTGCGAGGTTCTCAATCAGCCCATTGACCTGGCCAAACTCAGCGGATTCAACGGGGGTGATGGTGCCGTTTTGGGACTTTTCGCGGAGGGCTTTGGATCGCCGATCGAGATCATCGGGCAATCCCTGATTGATTTGTTGCAACAAGCGGGATTCCTGCGGCGACAGCAGTGGTGCTTTGCGGCGGGCGCGCATCAATGAAACCTGCTGAAGTAGCTGGTCTAAACCCGTCTCATCAAGCCGATCGGCGGCGGCTAAGATTTCATCTAGGCTCATGGCATATCGCCTCGTCATGGCAAAGGCAGACTTTACTTCCTGTATTTTAGCGAAGTTTCGATCGGTTGCCATGGGTAGAGGCCGATCGGCCCTCAAACGATTCACGCTAAGATTTGGTCAGAAGATATTTGTGGAGTTAGATGATGAAGGGATCGAACTTGCGAATGCTGACTGTGACGTTGCTTTGTGGCGCTTTAGTTGTGGGCTTCAGTGCTGGTTGGTTGGTTCAATCGTCTAGTTGGTTGGATCGATTGTCTGCGCCCATTGCAAGTAAGCAGACGATCGATCCTAATGTTGCGTTTTTGATTAAGAAATTGAAAAGTACCGATGGGGTAGAGCGGGCTGCCGCAGCTAAGACCCTGGGGAACATGGGTGAGTCGGCGAAACCAGCAATTCCTGATCTAGTTGCGTTGCTACATCCAAGTGATCCAAGTATTGACGACGTATTGATCCGCAGCAGTACGCTCTCTGCCTTGAGAGCTATGGGCGAGTCGGCGAAACCAGCGATTCCACTCCTGATGCCACTGCTCCAAGATTCAAACCCAGATGTCCGCCGTTATGCCATCTTGGCATTAAGGGATATGGGTGAGTCGGCAAAATCGGCGGCTCCCAAACTGATTCTACTGCTAGAAGATTCAGACCAATCGGTTCGCGCCAGTGCGTCTTATGCGTTGGGGAATATGGGTGAGTTGGCGAAACCGGCGATTCCCAAACTGATTTCACTGTTACAAGATTCAAATCCCGATGTTCGTCGTTATGCGGCCTACACATTGGGGCGTATGGGTGAGTCAGCGCAATCGGCGATTCCTAAATTGATTTCACTGTTGCAAGATTCAAACCCCGACGTTGGCGGCACTGCCGCTGAGTCCTTGGGCAATATGGGAGAATCGGCAAAATCGACGATTCCACTGCTGACTCAACTGTTACAGGATCCCAACCCATCCATGCGTCAGAGTGCCGTTGTTGCATTGGGGAGTATGGGTGAGTTGGCGAAACCGACGATTCCCCAATTGAAGCAACTCCTCCAAGATTCCAACCCAAGTGTTCGCAGCGAGGCCGAATTCTCATTGATAATAGTGGGGGAGTCGCCGAAATCAGCGATTACTCAATTGATTCCCCAGTTAAAAGATTCAGACCCATATATCCGGAATCGATCTGCTGCGGCCTTGGCAAAATTAGGCTACAAGCCATAGAGAAAGACCGTCAAATCGGCCCTACCCCACCGATCGCCTAAGCTAAACAACGACACCTAAACCTGATCGATCGCCCATGTCTCTCAACCCCGCCATCGCCGACCTCCGCCAAGACTACCGCCAAGCCGCCCTCCTGGAATCCGAGGCCAATCCTGACCCGATCGGTTGAGCTGACTGTTGGGATGATGCTTGTGATTGATTGTAGAATAGTAGAAACTGCGCGAATTGTTGCAATGAACCTAACGCTTAAACCAGAACAAGAACAATTTATTCAAGACCAAATGTCGCGTGGGCGATTTCATTCCGCTGATGAGGTCTTAGCCAAGGCGTTTGCCTTGTTGGAAGAGAAATATCAAGATTATGAACTTTGGGTTGAAGATGTGCGATCGAAGGTCGATGAAGCCAAAGAAGAAGCCGATCGGGGTGAGGTGTTGCCCCTAGAAGCCGTCATGAATCAGTTCCAGCAAAAATTCGATCAAGCGCGGGAGAATCAGCGGTGAGGCGCTGTGAAATCACCCGGCGGGCAACTCAAGACCTTGATGTGATTTCCGATTATTTTCTCGATCGTAATATTGATGCCGGTGAGCGCCTATTTCGAGAATTCAATCAAAAATGCATCAAATTAGCGCAGTTTCCAAATTTAGGTAAGCGTTATGCCCAAATCCGTCCCTGGTTACGTGGGTTGCCACTAGATGGATATGTGATCTTCTACAAGGTCACGGATGAAGTGCTGACGATTTTGCGAGTGGTCAGTGGTCGGCAGGATTTGGCGACGTTGTTCGACGATGCGGAACAGAACTAGTGGAATGCACCGATCGTCTAAGCTAAATAACGACACCTAAAACCGCCCGATCGCCCATGTCTCTCAACCCCGCCATTTCCGACCTCCGCCAAGACTACCGCCAAGCCGCACTTCTAGAATCTGAGGCTGACCCGAACCCGATCGCCCAATTCCAAAGCTGGTTTGCTGCCGCCGTCGCCGCCCAACTGCCCGAACCCAACGCCATGACGATCGCCACCGCCACCCCCGATGGCATCCCCTCGGCACGGATCGTTTTGCTGAAAGACGTGGACGATCGAGGCTTCGTCTTCTTCACCAACTACAACAGCCACAAAGGCCAAGAACTCACGCACAATCCCCAAGCCGCAATCGTCTTTCTGTGGACAGAACTCGAACGCCAAGTCCGCATCCAAGGTCGGGTGGAAAAGATTGCCGCCGCCGAATCCGATGAATATTTCTACAGTCGGCCGCCGGGGAGTCGGTTGGGGGCTTGGGCCTCGAATCAAAGCACAGTCGTGGCCGATCGGGCGGTACTTGACCAGCAACTTGCCGACTTAGAAGCAAAATATGCCAATCAGGAGATTCCGCGCCCGGAACATTGGGGTGGGTTTCGGGTGATGCCAACAATGATTGAGTTTTGGCAAGGACGATCGAGTCGGCTGCACGATCGGTTGCGCTATCGGTCGATTGAGGGGGCTTGGATCATCGATCGGCTTTCGCCGTGAGGCGACTCTAGGCGGGGAGCCGATGTTCTTTGAGAAATTGGCGAAGGGCATCGTTGACGGCGGCCTCGGTGGGAAACGCGGCAGAGAGATCAGGGTCGAGCTTGATTAAGTTTGTGCCCTGTTCATAGCGATCGACGTATTTGCCACGCACCCCATTTTTCAGTAGGTCGCGGAGCTGTGCCGCGTCATATTCGGTGGGCAGATCATCGTTTAGGTCAGCATCGATCGGTTCAAGGTTGTCATGATTCATAGCGACTCCTCATAGATTAATCGTTCTTGGCGAGTCACCTCACGGGCACTGATAATTCGGGTCAGACTGCCGCGATCGGTATGCGAGACAAACAGCAATCGTCCATGGCGGGATTGGCCAATAATCACCCACCGCACTTTCCCGATCGAGTGATTCGGATCGGGAAATGTGATCGATCAAGGATCCTTAAACACCGTCGCCGCTTCTTGAAAGGACACTTGATGTTTCGCTCGATTGACCCTGGCTTTGTCTGGGTTCCAGTCAAATTGCATAGGATAATTATGGCATAAGACACTTTGCCGCAGCGATGAAGGGACGCGATCACGTCGGTTGAGCGATCGGTCGATCGGCGGGGCTTGGGTAATCGATCGGCTTTCCCCGTAAAATAGATCAAACCTCTGCGTCCTTGCCTGTTATGTTTCCGTTTGATGTTTTTGAATTTGATTGGCAGATCCAACCGATCGTCGTTGCCGCGATCGCGGTGTGGTCGCTAGCGCTATATCTAGCGTTGTCGAAGCTGAATGATTGGCTGATGGCACAATTGGTGCGATGGTTTAACTTTGCTGAACGATCGATGTATACGTCGGTGGAGGAATTCGATCGGACGAAGGTGGCCCGCGAAAGCCAGAATTCCTTCTATGCTTCGATTTTCAGCATTATCCCGTTTTTGGGTTTGGGCTGTTTGGTGGTTTATCTGCTGGTGATGGCGTTGGATCAGACTTGGGCGTTTAGTGCGGGTGTGGTGGGCGCGATCGGGTCAGGTATTTACGAACTCGGTCGCCGGACTGGGGAAGAATAGAGCAGCTATATTTTTCGAGGATATGACGATATGAATTCAATTATGGTTATTCAACCCTATAGACATCAGGGGATGTGGGTATTTGACGATGACAAAGTTGGCTTGGTGCAAGAGCCTTTTATTTCTGGGGCGGATACTATCATCGATCGGATGGTGGCCAATATTCCGAATGCAGAAGAAGGCATTAATCTTGTGTTTTCGGCAACGCCATTTCCGGGTCATCAAGTGAAATTTGAGTGGCGGCGAGAAGAATATGGGGGTAATTGGTACTACACGCCCGAACTCGCGATCGAGGGCTGGTTATGTCCGGCACTCTTCAAATACTTTGAGACAACTCCAAAAGAAATCTTTGCCCAATTCAAACCAATCGGTGCATAAAACGGCGCGTGAACGGCAGGGCAAGTAAATCAACCCCGCTGAAGCGGGCTGAAAATTCCTCTTAGCCCGCTTCAGCGGGGTTTCCTTCATAGCCCGCCGTTGACGCGCGGGGCGATGGTCGAACAGAGTCAGTCAAATTTTGAATGGCCGATCGCTCTGGTAATGTTGGGTTCCGCGTTGCTCTACCCAACCTACGGGTCGAAATCTTCCATCATAAACCCTGTACCAAATCCACGACGATCGCGGCCAATTTATCCGCCGCACCCGCCTCCCCCCGCACCGCCTGGATCGCCTCACGCATCGCCGCCAACTTCGCCGGATGCGCCAAATAATCCAAAATACAATCGGCAATCTCCGGCGGATACAGCTCCCCAAATAACTCCGGCACAATCTTCTCCCCCGCCCAAATATTCGGCCAAGCCAAAAACCCGACCCGGTTGATCATCCACAAATTAATCCCCCGCGCCAGCAAACTCCCCACCCCCGGCAAATTCGCCAACACCCCCAAAATCCCATCCCAAGCCCGCATCGCATCGATCTGATTCGTTGGCAGGATCACGATCATCGGCACCGCCAACGCGCCCAGTTCCGCCGTATTCGCGCCCGTTGTGGTGAGGCAGAGCCGACATTGCTTCAGCAGGTCGTACTGCGGGGTGCCGCCGATACTCTGATGCAGTTCAATCCGCGTACCCTGTTCGGTTTCAAAGTAATTTGACTCGCCTTGAATCAGCTTGGCCCGGACGCCATCAACTAATGTAAAGCCCGGATTAGTTTCCGGTTGAGCGTAGGTGGCGAGTTCGGCCAGATCGATCGTGGGAGCCACAGGAATCACGAACTGGGTCTGGGGCCTGACCGCCCGAATCCGATCGGCCGTGGCCAGCATAATCGGCACACCTTGCATCAGCTTGGCCCGTTTGGAACCCGTGAGTAACCCCACAATTTCCGGGGAATGTTCGTTCAGTTCTGCCATGCCGACGCCCACTTCGGTCATCAGATCGCCGACGACAGTGAGTTTGGAGCGGAATTGGGGTGGGGTGGCGGCGACGATCGCGGGTTTCATCACCGCAAACCGATCGACCCAACGCGGCCAGCGGGCGGCCCATTCACTATAGATCACAGTTTTGTAGCCCAGCCGTTTACCGACGATCACCGGAAAGATCTGATCACCGCCAAGGAAAATCACAATGCCACGCGATCGCCAATCCCAATCTTCCCGCGTTTTTCCCCAGCGTAGAAACGGCCAAAAATCCGCTGCGCCCTGCACCCGATCGACTTCGGCATAGGCCTGGGCGATCGCCGCTTCATTCCCACTGGCATTCGGACAAGGCGACAGCACCACCGAAACCCGCACCCGCTGCCAATCGTCACCAAACTGCGCCTGCAAGGCTCGCAATGTCGGCTTGACCCAAGTGACGAGTTCACCCGGCCCATTCGAGAGAATCAGAATATCGATCGGGATAGACGCCATCATGTTGGATTTTAGTTCACAGCTAGCTTCACTATGGCCTATGGGCTGACATTGGGGCAATTCGCGCGCCGGATCACCCCGGTTTGTCGTCGATTCATGACTTAAGTTGAGAACTTCATTCTCTGAAAAAAATTTGTCCGGTTGGGGGGATCATCACCGCGAAATTAGCTGTTAGTTAAGATACATCAACCGAAAAAACCAATGGAATTCATGCAAATGGCTGAGATTCCTCAGCGATCGTGTTCAGCCCATTAACTAAATCTATGGGTTAGAGTTGTAGCACGATACAACCCCTAGTGAGACGTCTACGTGTACAGATTGCCTTAAGGATTCTCTAAAGCATTGCTTTAGCGTGATCCCAGGGACTAATTGACTGATCCATTAGTAAATTTGTTGTGTATCTCTGGCTACATCAACATTAGCTGTAAAACCAGGGTGCAACTTTTGAGAGAACGGCTACAATCGGGAGGAGCTTCAAAGCATTACGCAATGTTGTCTTCTACACCCAAGCCTGGACCGGAGTTTGGTCACGATGGGAATGATCTAGCTAAACTTGTATGTGTCGGCATCAAGTCATCTAAAACACTCAATTATCGGTTTGTCACTGACAAATCATTTGATTGGGTAGTTTTATAATCTCTGGATTTTGGCGAAAGTCAGTTTTGACCTTTCGTTCCCGACGATGTGCTCTCATCGAAACCAATCACGATACCCTAGGCAACATCTGTGTGTAGAACGCACGTTTGATGCCTGAAATTGCTAACTTGAACCGTTAAGGAGCATGAGGAACGCGGCATGACCCAGCCCAATAACGTACTTGAAGTACTGGACATCAGTACTGCTGATGATTCGACCGATGTTGACGCCTACGAAGATGGCAGCATGGAAGAAGATGAAGACGAAGGGGGCGATCTCGAGACTGCTTCAAAAGGGGCTAAAGCGCGTACCACCAAACGCCGTACCCAAGCAACAAAGAAGAAGCATTACACCGAAGATTCCATTCGTTTATATCTTCAAGAAATCGGTCGAATTCGGTTACTTCGGGCTGACGAAGAAATTGAATTAGCACGGAAAATTGCCGATCTCCTGGAATTGGAGCGCGTCCGTGACAAGTTAGAAGAAAAACTGGGACGGAAGCCAACGGTTCCCGAATGGAGCGAAGAAGTTGATAAGGAGTCCTCACTCCACCAGTTCCGCCGTCGAGTCCACATCGGTCAACGGGCCAAGGACAAGATGGTGCAATCGAACCTCCGGTTGGTGGTGTCGATCGCCAAGAAGTACATGAACCGGGGTTTGTCCTTCCAGGATTTGATCCAGGAAGGCAGCTTGGGTCTGATTCGGGCGGCTGAGAAGTTTGACCACGAAAAGGGTTACAAGTTCTCGACCTATGCGACTTGGTGGATTCGGCAGGCGATCACGCGAGCGATCGCCGATCAGTCCCGCACGATTCGCCTCCCCGTCCACCTGTACGAAACGATTTCGCGGATTAAGAAGACCACGAAATTGCTTTCCCAGGAAATGGGTCGCAAGCCCACCGAGGAAGAGATCGCCACCCGCATGGAGATGACGATCGAGAAGCTGCGGTTTATTGCCAAGTCGGCCCAGTTGCCGATTTCGCTGGAGACCCCGATCGGGAAAGAAGAGGATTCCCGTTTGGGTGACTTCATCGAATCCGACGGTGAAATGCCCGAAGATCAAGTCGCCAAGAGCTTGCTCCGCGAAGATCTCGAAGGCGTCCTCGCGACTCTGAGTCCCCGTGAGAAAGACGTGCTGCGTCTGCGTTACGGCCTCGACGATGGGCGGATGAAAACCCTCGAAGAAATCGGTCAAATCTTCAACGTCACCCGCGAACGGATTCGTCAAATCGAAGCGAAGGCGCTCCGCAAGTTGCGTCACCCGAACCGGAATAGTGTGTTAAAAGAGTACATCCGCTAAGCAGCGCGATGTTGATTGATTGATGTGCCTTTGAGGGGGCGAGCGATTGCTAGCTCGCCCCCTTAATTTTGGGCTTCGGCTAACGCTCACCCAAAACGCCAATAAAAAACGGCCCCCAAAAAAATTTAGGCAGCCGCTCACATTGCTTTAAAGTTGACCGGATCAGAGATCATTAAAGCTCGAAAATTACATCAGGCCCAAGAACTGAAGCACACCTTGGCCGCTGGCAAACTCGGTGATCAACGCGGCCACAAAGCCGATCATGGCAAAACGGCCGTTCCAGATTTCTGCTTGAGGGGTGAAACCAAACTTCCAGGCGTTGCGATCGATAACGGGGGTTTGAACTGCTACTTTTTCAGTGGATTGCATGGGGTTTACTCCGGGTGGCGCTTGTATGAACTTATGTTAACGAACATTGCGAAGAGTGTCAAACTATTGCTTATGTGGAAGGCCCGCACCGGATTGGGCGGTTGGTGATCGCCTCCTGGGGCGTGGGCCGATCGGGAATGCAGCGGGAATAATTGGGGTTGGGCGATGCATGGGCGGGTCGAACCCGTTATTATGGTGAATATTGCAGTTTGTAACGAACCCCGATGCTTGTTTCCGAATCTGGAATCGCCAGTCTGAAAACCTCGATCGTCCAGAAGGTGTTTCTGGGTCATCGGCCCACGCCGGAACTCGTGGCAATTCTGACGGTGTATTTTGTCCAGGGGATTTTGGGGCTGGCGCGGCTGGCCGTCAGCTTTTTTCTCAAGGATGAGCTGGCGCTCAGTCCGGCGGAAGTGTCGGCCTTAATGGGCATTGTGGCGATTCCTTGGATGGTGAAGCCGCTGTTTGGCTTTGTGTCCGATGGGTTTCCGCTATTTGGCTATCGGCGGCGACCTTACTTAATCCTGTCGGGTCTGCTGGGGGTAGCGTCCTGGGTGATGCTGGCGACGATCGTCCATTCGGCTTGGGCGGCCACGGCGGCGATCGCCCTTGGGTCGCTCTCCGTGGCGCTGAGTGATGTGATCGTTGATTCGATCGTCGTCTCACGGGCGCGGGGCGAATCGATCGGGTCAGCCGGATCGCTGCAATCGCTGTCCTGGGGTGCTTCGGCCATGGGTGGTTTGATCACCGCCTATTTCAGCGGCTCACTGCTGCAAAAATTTGACACGCGGACGGTGTTTCTGATTACCGCGACCTTTCCGTTGATTGTGTCGGCGGTGGCTTGGCTAATTGTCGAGAAACCGGTGGAGCGCCGATCGGACTTCACCGCCGTCAAGCGCCAGATCATCCTGCTCAAAAAAGCAGTGTCGCAGAAAAACATCTGGATGCCGACGGTGTTTTTGTTCCTGTGGCAGGCGATGCCCGGATCGGAATCGGCCTTCTTTTACTTCTCGACCAATGAGCTGCATTTCGAACCGGAGTTTCTGGGTCGGATTCGGTTGGTTTCGAGTTTTGCGGCGATCGTCGGGATTTGGGTATTCCAGCGGTTTCTCAAAACCGTGCCGTTCCGGGTGATTTTTGGCTGGTCTACGGTGATTTCGTCGGCGCTGGGATTGACCACGCTGATTTTGGTCACCCATACCAATCGCGCCTTGGGCATTGACGATCGGTGGTTCAGCCTCGGTGACAGTGTGATCCTGACGGTGATGGGGCAAATCGCCTTCATGCCCGTCCTGGTCCTGGCCGCCCGGATCTGTCCCAAGGGCGTCGAAGCGACGTTATTTGCCCTGTTGATGTCCGTGGTGAATGTCTCCGGCGTCCTGTCCCACGAACTCGGCGCATTGCTGACCTACTGGCTCGGCGTGACCGAAACCAACTTCGATCAATTGTGGCTCTTAGTCCTGATTACCAATCTAAGCACGCTCTTACCACTGCCGCTATTGAATTGGTTGCCCTCCGCCGATGAGGTGCCGATGGCCGATCCCGTTCCCGTGGCGATCGACCTTGACCCGACTTCGATGAAACATCTGAGCCAGCCGATTTTGGGTGATTTAATCCCGGAAGAAGCCCCGTCGCAACCGCTGTAAATTCTCAATTCTTCACTCCCCCAAACCATGACTGCACAGTTAACCGCTCCCACCAGCCTGTCCTACAACCAAGCCGAATGGCAAAAAGGCTACCGATCGTTGAAGACGGAAAACGCCTACTGGATCGACGACATCGAGGGCGAAATCCCGATCGCGCTGCACGGCACCCTCTTCCGCAACGGGCCGGGAATGCTCGACGTCAACGGCGAACGGGTGAAGCATCCCTTTGATGGCGACGGGATGATCTGCGCGATCGCCTTCAATAAAGGGCGCGCCCATTTCCGCAATCGCTATGTCCAAACCGACGGCTTCCAAGCCGAGCAAAAAGCGGGGAAGATTTTGCGGCGCGGGGTATTTGGCACCCAACGATCGGGCGGCCCGCTATTCAATGCGTTTGACTTCAAGCTGAAAAATATTGCCAATACCCAAGTCATCTACTGGGGCAAAAAACTCCTCGCCCTCTGGGAAGCCGCCGAACCCCACCGACTCGATCCGGCGACGCTGGAAACCTTGGGGCTGGAACGCTTTGATGACAAATTGGGGGTCGGCGAACCCTTTGCGGCCCATCCTTGGATTGATCCCGGTTCGCAGTTTGATCACGGGCGACCGACCTTGGTGAATTTTTCGATTAAGGCGGGGTTGTCCTTCACGTTGACGCTGTACGAATTGAACCTCGAAGGCGAGATCATCCAGAAGTATGACTATCCGCTGCCTGGATTTGCCTTCATTCATGACTTTGCCGTGACGCCGAACTACTGCATCTTCTTCCAGAACTCCGTGCAGTTTAATCCGCTGCCCTTTGTCCTGGGCCAGAAAGGCGCAGGCGAATGTATCAAATTCCAACCCGAGCAGCCGACAAAGATGTTGGTCATCCCACGCGATGGCGGCAAACCGGAAACCTATGAAATGGCTTCGGGATTTGTGTTCCACCATGCGAATGCCTTTGAAACCGCGACGGGATTGACGATCGATTCGGTATGCTACGGCGACATTCCCCAGATCGAAGCCGGAGCCGATTTCCTCGAAGTTGATTTTGGCGGATTGAAGCCGGGGCAGCTATGGCGGTTCAATCTCGATCGCGCCACGGGCCAAGTCGCCAGCGAAATCAAACTCGATCGCTGTTGTGAATTCCCCGTCGTGCATCCCGCCGTCGTCGGCCGCAATTACCGCTACGTCTACCTCGCTGCCGCGCATGAAGTGAATGGCAGCAATGCACCACTGCAAGGCGTCGTCAAAGTCGATTTGCACACCGGGGCAGAGACTTTGTGGAGCGCAGCGCCGACGGGCTATGGCAATGAGCCAGTCTTCATTCCCCGCGCCCAGCCGAATGCATCGGGTTGCTATACCGAAGTGGAAGGGCCAGAGGATGACGGTTGGTTGGTGGTGATGATCTATGACGGGCCGACGGAACGCAGCGCGATCGTCATTTTGGATGCGCGGACGATGACCCAAGTGGCGCGGCTGAATCTGAAGCATCATGTGCCGTATGGGTTGCATGGGACATTTACGCCTGAGGTGTTTATTTAAGTCTTAATTCAATGGTTCGACTACGTTGCCAAATCACCCGCGCGTCAACGGCGGGCTAGTAAGGGAACCCCGCTGAAGCGGGCTAAGAAAAGTGTCAGCCCGCTTCAGCGGGGTTTCGCTCTACAGCCCGCCG
>JANOQX010000224.1:0-6278 GCA_031415035.1 Cyanobacteria bacterium VAR_4_metabat_243 | reverse complement strand
TGAAACCGTTCATAGTGCAGCGCCGCAATCGCCGCTTCGCTAAAGCTCAATTTGATCATGGGCTTGACCACCGGATAAATCGGGATGTTATCCCCTATTTTAACCGCTCAAAACCTAAATTCTATGCCCCGGCAAGGTATACCTATCGTGAGTTCTGGGGCGTCAATCTGTTTAGCCTGGTAATCGGCGATCTGCACTATCTCAGATTCGCTGCTGGGCGATACTTGGTCGTCCCAACCGACCCCCAGCGCTTGCTCAACCACTGTCGCCGGAATCAGAACGCAAGCCCGTGGACTGGTGCGGCTAGGGCGCTTTGGCCTTGCATGAGTTGCGCCGTCGTTTGCGGCCCACGCGGCGTCCGCCCGGATAAAATCGTCCCACTCCATTTTGGTTTTGACAAAGCTCTGACGGGTCTTGGCATCAATGATGCCGCCACAATCTTCGATCTGCCCTTTGACCGCCGCCATTCCATAGTTTGGAGCTGTCCCATATTTTGACAGGATGGGCCAAACCTCGTTCAGGCAAACCGCCAGGTAGGGCACACCTTTAGGCGAAACCATCGCGACATTGTGCTGACCGATCGCTCCTGCCGTCCGCAATTGTTCCAGTCGTTCGAGGAGGTCGATCATGTTTGATTTTGCGGTGTCGGTAGCATCTGCCTGTGGGCACAAAACTTCCTGAGCGAACGCCAACGCATCAAAGTCGGTCACACCCGCAATCTGGCAAAATTCTTCGGTGAAATAAGTCTGAATCGCCAATGATCGCGCCTGTCTCATATCAGCGTTGGGCAATCTGGTTTTCAGATCGATTGCATACCGGTCGATTTTGTCCCGGTCTACGGAGATCTGGAGCAGCTGGCCCAACCCGCCCGACGCATTATCCATAGCGCGATCGAGGCGGTCGCCTTCGCCCTGCGACACGTTGACGCGCCGATCTAAGTAAGTTTTCATGATGATGCGTTGGTCGAGTGCGACTGAATCTCCGCCAATCCCAATATTTGTAGTGATCAGTAGATTAGTGTGCGCTCCCTGCTTATTTTTACGGACATTGCGCCCTGTACCGTCGAAGGCCCTTGTGACAGTGCCATTCAGGATTTTTTTGGCGCGTTTGATTTCGTCCAATGCCCCATCCAGCGGGATAAAGTCGTCAACCACGATGGGCAAGCTACTGCACAGCTTGATATTTTCGTTCAGTGCGGAGTCCGAAGAGCCTTTTCCGATGATGCGATCGCGCGTGTGCATTCCTGCGATTGATGCAGCGGCTTTCGCACCTTTACTTTTCCCGGCCCCAGCAGGGCCGTCGCTTGAGCTTTGAGCAAATTCATTGTACATCTCAAGGATTTGATCCCGAAACAGCGTAGCCACGGCGTAGCCGATATCAGAGAGAGCAAACCCAAGATTGTCGGGATGGTAAAATGCCTTCATGGCTCGCACTAGCTCACTGAGAGCCTGCGGATTAGCTGGTTTAATTGATGGGCACGTAATCCCGTCTTCTGTGCCCAAATCAGGATTAAACACCCACCCAGAATCCACTTCGGTGCAGGGCTGCCCAAATTTATCAAATTGACAATTGGAAAACACCATTGCGCCGTCTGCTTGACGCCCGAAACGATCGGTCAACTGATAAGTTTTGCCGCCTGCTAGATAGTAGGACTGCTTACGATTCTGCAAGAGCGCCTGTAGCTCTGCTGCCTTCAAAGTACAGGCGATTTGAGTCCCTAGCCCGCGTGTTAAGGCTTCAGCAAATTTGTCAACTTTGATGCAGTCGATTGACTTTACAATCACCTGCCGTATTACCAATTGTGTCCCGCACCAGTTTTTGACCTCAAGTATCAAACCGCCGCCCTCGGCAGATTTCAATTCTTTGACGACTGTAAAATCACAAGCCAAACGGGGGACAAATACCCACTCTTTGTCTTCCCCGCGCCCCCGCGCCTCGACCACGCCGATCGTGTAATCTTCAGTGGTCGGGCAATCCCAAAGTGTTGCGGTAGGCGTGCTGACGTCATCCTCGCCCACCGTCGCTGAGTTTTTACTACTGGATTTCGTTTTCTGCGGTGCTGAATCCTTTTCTCGCCAGGTTGGTCTACTCGACGAACTCGCACAAGTGGCAAGCCTTCAATCGACGTATACACCCAGTCCCGAAACGTTTTTGGCGCTTCAGTTTGCCGATCGGCCCATGGTGCGATCGCCTCTCGGACGGCCCTGGATTCACACCCAGAGAAGCATTTGTAGGCCCCGGTTTCGAGGTTGATCGATAAGTTGTTGTTGCCGCAGGCAGGACAAATGGACTTATCGCCCTGGTGGTGGGTGATTTTGTCGGCGTGGTCTCGGATGTCGAAACTGGGGCGGATATTGCGTTTTGTCGATGTGAATGCCATAATAGTATCAGCGATTGCCGCTGTCAGAGGTGGAGCAATTTCTAAATCATTTTCAAACCCGGCCTCAGTGCCGCCGATCGCCCGTCCAGGTATCAACTGGGTCGGGCTAATTTTTTGAGAGATCGGTGTGGGCCGGGTGGACTGAAATAACGATAAACCGATCGTGAGAGATCTGAGATCAGGTGGATACCGATAGTTAAGGGCAGGTTAAGAGACCCGGCTTTTAATGCCATCACGCCATTCCCACCCCGATACCTTGTGCCGAGGGTGAAGACGGGCTTCAATTGCCGCGTGTCTTTCCCCATCCGCCTCAGCAAAGTCTTTTAGCAATTTACGTTGCCGCTTTGTGCGCCTGCCTTTCTCGCAAACCAGAACAACATCTCGCTTGAACTGAAAAAAGGGCTTTAGATAATCGTCAAACTGATCGAGCTTGCGCAGTCGCTTCGTGATGTCGGGGTTCTCAAGTCCGGTCGCGGCATTGCTTTCTTCTTGGCGACGCAGGGTAGACGATTCTCGGTGGCCTTTGATGGAGTACCGATCGTGGGGCTGGTGGGCAGACGCTAACATGGCAGCAGCTTCGAGCTTAATGAGCAGCAAACAGGCTTCCCCCGGCTCTTTTGGGAATCCTGGGGTGTGGCTAGCAGCCTTGGAAATGTCTTTCCAGTGCCACCAAACCAAATCGTAGAAGGCCATATAGTACGAATAGATCGCTTCAGATGCTCTCCGATCACAAGGCTTGAGGCCGTCAAGAATATACGTTCCATCGCAACCATCAAAGTATGCTTTCATCAGCGAATGGATCGTACCCACAAGGTCACGAACATCACGCCAAGCCGCTTGCTGATCGGCAGTTTCCCCCAGATGTGTCAATGGGGGGATGCCTTGAAGTTGGGCTAATACTGCTGAGTCGATGCGGGGGGACTTGCTCATGCTTCACCCTCATGATCGTTAGTCGCCTGATCCACGCCAGGGTTTGACTTTGGCTTGCCTGACCCGGCCCGCTTGCCGCCGCGTCCATCTTTCAATTGCTCAGCTTCCTTTGGCAGCTTCCCCGCACGTTTGAGGAAATCAAACAGAAGCGACTCTACGAACTGGTTCGTGTTGGTCTCCGCCGATTTCGCGAGTTCATCTAACCCGTCCAGTACTCGGTCGTCAAGCCTAAATAGTCGGGGTTTGCGGGGCATTTCTAACAAACACATAGGATTCCTCCTCCATAGATTACTGCTAAACCCTATCTTAGGCCATTCGTCTTCTATTTGATATCAGATAGATATAGTAATTACTTATACCTATCTGATATCAAATAGATAAACAACAAGTATAGCCCATAAAGCTATTAGCGCTTTCTCTGCGATTAATTTTCCATAAATAAGACTCATATCAAATAGATATCAAATAGAAAAGAAAGGCGTTATAGTGGTTCCATGAGGCGGGGGCAGACAACCCGGAAGACCTCACAGCGACAGCGCGATCGGGGACTGGCCGATTCAACAACCAGCGGAGGCGAGATGACAACTCACCGAAACATAAACACTCTAATGCAGCCAAGCGCAACGATTCCCCACGGGGCCACGATTCGCGACGCCAGTGACAAGCCTGGGTAAATGCAGAGTCGAGAATTTGCAAACGAAAGCCGCGCAACTTTGACGGGCGGCGCGGCTTTCAATATCCAACCAAATGGAGTTCCAGCATTATATGACCTATCGCAACTTTCAGATTCGCCAAACTCGCACCGGGATTTGGCAAGCGATCACACCGACCGCACTGCACTGGGAGGACGGCCTATCGGCTCCAGACAGATTCCAACTGAAGACGGCGATCGACGCCTACCGTGACGGACAACGGTCGAACCCCTGGGAATTGCCATCAGTGCAGCAGGAGGAGGCGATCGCGGCTTAATCAGTAACCTAGCTCATGGGCTAGCTCATGGGCTGGCTCATGCCGCTACAGAGTATACCCAGCAGGAGTTTGGACAATGGGGAATAAAGACCCAAACCGCGATGATTTCACGAAGCGGGACATTATGACCGCCATTTTCCGCAGGGTGGGGAAGCGCCCGCCCGAATCGACCTTCAAACGCTGGAAACAGATTCTCCAAATCAAAGCCAGCCCAGACCACAAATACACCGCAACTGATCGGGACTACCTAATCATGCTTGCCGCCTGGTTCAATGCCGGGGGCACGGAGCAAGGATTTCACGATCGAATGGCTCAATTACACCAATAGGAACACATCATGTCGAATAGCTACAACCCGAAACAAGCGGCCCAAAAGCAATCACAGGCCACGCAATCCCAACAACCGCCCCAAGGTCAAACACCGGGATTAGCCAAGGTCAGCCAACAACACGCGATCGCCAAAACCAAGGCCGATATTAGCGCCGTCCAAGTCATCGCCCGGAAGCGCACTGAAATCGTGCTACAGGCATTTGACAACGCCATGGCGGATAGCGACTCCGAGATTATCGCGGGGCTTGAAGCACGGCTGGGTGGTGACTCCGACGGTTTTTTCGGCTTCGACCTGGAAGCGGAGTTTGCGGCATTGCTCACGAAACCGGAATCCCTGATCGACGAACCGGAGCCGCCAGCCGGAGAACGGACGATCGACGCTCCGGCCTTAGCGGTAGTCAGTTAGCGGGCTTTGCCATCATCTGTGGGTGCATCGGCGTCTTAATCGGCGCTTTTTTAATGTCCTTGCAACCCAATCACGCCAATGCTTTCAACCATCCTGAGTATCGCAATCACAACGTCAACACCAACGCCCCGCGATAATCCCATCGTGGCGGCACAGTCGATCGGCGTATTTGTCCCAGCCCCAACGCCGCCGCCCGTTATCACCCAAAGCTCAGGTACCCGATGAACAAACAATTCCGCCAAGTTCACATTGGGGCCGTTGTTCTGACGGTGGCGCTGGTGTTGTGGCAATTCATCCCACGTTCCTTAACCCGAAATGCGAATGACCAATCAATTACAACTACCGATCGGGCGTCTGCCAAATTGCCCAAAGACACTGCCCACGTTGACTAAGCGCTATCAACGCAAACCGAATAGCCATGCCAAGCGACGGAGATGCAAAACCGTCCCGTAGGGTGACAAAATGAGGGGGAAGCCCAAAACCCCCTTTTTTGCTGTTCTGGGTGATTCGGTGAAAACCGTCTAAAATCGTGCGCGGCCCTGCGCTTATTGATGTGCGGGCCTGTTTGATACCCTGTTCTGAAACCCGATCGGAACACGTTTAGAACAAGTCAGAACACGTTTGGAACAAGTTGGAACAAGTCAGAACACGTTTGGAACACGCCGGAACAGCCACCGGAACACCCCTAAAATCTACCGCCATGCTGAATCGATTAATCAAAATATTGACCGTGATTCGATTGCTTCAGTCGATTTGGTGGGGTGGTGCAAATCTGCTAGACCACATCTTAAATTCAGTCGTCGGCCTGTTGTGCCTTGCGCTCCTTAGTTGGGCATTTGTCGTTATTTTCTTCTAACCGCATGAAATCAATTAAAGGGTTTGCCACCCTCATCGGCACCGTGTTCCTGATCGTTCTGGGGTTGAGAGCGCTCAATTCTGGCGCGATCGTTCGATCCAAAGATTCCACCCGCTTCGACCATGCCGCCGCCGTTAAGGCAATCGGTAAGACGGTTAAGCCATTTGAAGACAATCTTCAAGACCTGACGCCCAAGAAGCCGGAGGATTAACCCCACCATGAAACCTACACCAGCAATTACCCAGGTCGCGATCGGCCTGGGTATTTTATACCTTGTCAGGGAATAGATTTAACGTTCTCGAACGATTGAAACTTCAATGTCAGTAGTGAATCGAGTTCTGTTTTGTGTTTTGTGTGACACTGGTCGAGACAGGTGGAAATTGCGGCTTTGAAAGCGGCAAAATCAG
>JANOQX010000223.1:0-66338 GCA_031415035.1 Cyanobacteria bacterium VAR_4_metabat_243 | reverse complement strand
GCAGGCACTCAATCACCATTTCCTGGAGCGATTTATTACCATGTTAGACCTTGACCCAACTTTGATTAAATCCCATCCCAACTACCCCAGCCTCCTCCAGTACGGGGCTTTGGCTCCCTGAAATCTGTCCGGAGTATTGCTAATCAGTCATTCGATTAATTTACTCGATGTCGTGGCACTGACAGGTGACCTGCCTCAGGAAAACTTGTGGCGTGGACAGGTGGGAACAGTGGTTGAGATTCTGGGTGAGGGCACGGCATTTGAGGTGGAGTTCAGCGATCGAGATGGTCGCACTTATGAGTCGTTGGGATTGCGCTCAGACCAAATTATGGTGTTGCATTTTGAACCAGCGTTGCCCGATCGGCAAGCGGAAATGGCACTGGCTTAAGTCGATCGACCCAGGAATCGGCAGAATTCAGCGGCATTGCGACTCTCCCCAGATTAACGCTACACTTGCTTCATGGCGTTGTTTCAGGCAATTAGTCAGTGAGGCTTAACAGCTTTTCCACCAGTCGATCGGTCTGTTCCGGCTTGTTGCGGAACCAGTCGGTTGACCAAATGCGATGAATCTTCCACCCCAGTTTTTCGAGTATTTGCTGTCTGAGTCGATCACGATCGCGGGCCGTCGGTGAGCTGTGGTAGGAAGCACCATCACATTCGATACCGAGGAGAAATTCACCCGGTAGATCGTTGTGGCAGACAGCTAAATCAATGCGATAACCGGAACAACCCACTTGAGTGCGAATTATGTACTTGTTTTGAATCGCCGGATGATTGGCTAATGTCCGATAGACATCTTCCTCGAATGGCGAATCAAAGTGGAGTTTGTCTGTGTAAACATTTCCTTGCAGGCGTTCTCCACCACTTGCGGCATATTCTAGATAGTCACGTAAAGTGCGAACACCTTCACTGGCAGTCGAGCTTAGCTTAATGTCACCACCACGGATGGAGGAAACCAATGTGATTTTGCTTTTGGCACGGGTAACAGCCACATTCAGGCGGCGTTCTCCACCTTTTTTAATCAATGGACCGAAATTGTTCGTCAATTTGCCTTGTGCATCACGGGCATAACCGACACTGAGGAGAATCACATCGCGTTCGTCCCCCTGCACGTTTTCCAATGCCTTGAGAAAATACTGCGATGAACCGTCTTGGCAGAAAATTTCTAACTCAGGATTTTCCCGACCTAAAATCTCGATTTGTTCTTGGATTGCCTCAGCTTGAGCTTCGCTAAATGCGATGATTCCTAGTGATAGATCGGGCGTCTCTTGAAAGTGCTTGAGTGCCAGCTTTGCCACGACTTCGGCTTCACGACGATTGTCTCTGCGGTTGCCACGATCGTAGATACCGTCTGGAACGTACTCAAACCACACGCCCAAATTTGGATTTTGGATGGGATTAGGGAATGTGACTAGTTCGGAGTTGTAGAAATGCCGATTGGAAAACGCGATCAGCCGCTCGTCTTGGCTACGATAATGCCATTTGAGTGTTCGTTCAAACATGAACGTTGAGCATTCATTCAGCACACTTTCATAACTCGCATCATCTTGTTCCTCGTCATCCTTTTCACCAGATGAGAAAAAGTTAGTGGGTGGAAGTTGCTTGGTATCGCCAATCACAATGACTTGATCAGCGCGAATAATTGACGGCACGACATCTTCTGTCCGAAGCTGAGAGGCTTCGTCGAAGATCAATACATCAAAATGGATAATATTGGGATCAATGTATCGACTGACGGATAAAGGACTCATCATCCAGCAAGGCTTGAGGGCTTGGGTCACATGGGGAACGCCTTTGTACTGGTCGTTTAGCAATTGGCGGATTGGCAGATGACGAATTTTCTTGGTTGCCTCTCGCTTTAGGTTGGCAAGTTCTGATTGAATGCGCGAATCGGACTCCCGCCGTTGCCAAAAACGCGCATGGGCAAATTTTAGGCGGTCACTCGCGATCGTCATCTGTTTATGGTCAAGTTTGCCAAACTCATTGATAGTACGTTCGTGAACAGCAACATTGAAATTCTTTAGTTCGGGTTTTCGCGTCAGAATCGCCTCAAGGCAAGTTTTATAAATCAGCTTGCGTAGTGACGGGAACCATTGCACTGGGTCAATGTGGCGATCGCGCAGCACCTCAAGAAACTTGTTCAAACCGAAGGTTTCGAGCCTCATGCAGATTTCCCGACAGGTTAGCCAATCTTGAAATTCTGCCAGATCAGATTCAGCGACATTCAGAAAGCTCGCTAGGTCTGAAAAGGGAACTTGATTGCCCGGTAAGACTTGACCCGTAATATCCTCCTCGTCGAAATGCGCCAGTAGAAAGGCAATGCCTGTTTCAATATTGATATGATTTGCGCTGAGACTCTGGGCTAAGTTTCCTAGCTCACGGCGACGGATAGGGGATTTCAGAAGCTGTTGAACTGATTCAGCATCAATGACAATGCTCTTCAGATATGGCTGGATGGCATTTAGCCACGCCAGACAGACTTCAATCTCCGCCAGATCAGATTGTTGAGAAAAACTGGGCTTAAATCGCGATCCGAAGACTTGTGCAGGGAGATAATCCGTTTGATTTAAGACCTGTTGAGCGGCAAGTAAGGGATCTACACGATTTTCTCTCAAGGCGCTGATAAATGCCTGGGCACCCAACTGCTCTAACTGATTAGAGACCGCACGAAACGTGAGCCAATCGCTAAACTTCGGTAAATCCTCGGTCAATAAATTCAGCAAATCCCGCAGTGCAATGATTTCTGTCCCCATTAGATTCTCAGCATCACAGTCCGCTGTCGCTAAGTCAGTAATATTTTGTTCCGAAAAGTACCGCAATAGAAAATCCGGTAGTTGGTTAAGCACTTGGGCCGTAGATTTTAGCAAGCCAAATTCCTTGCGTAACTCCTGCCTAAGTGTGGGCAAATTTAAAATCTCTTGAGTCAGATGTGGCGATAGCGAGTAGCTGGCCCAAGTCTCTTGCCAATCAAGCGCTTGTTGAATTGAGTCGAGTTCAGCCACAGCCGCAAAATCAGGACGAAATAGACTGCCTAACACTTGCTGCGCTGGATAACTGGATTGATATAAATGATTACGCCTTGTCTGAATTTGAACCGCTTGGTCTAAGTCAGCTTTCATTGCCCGATGCGAGAGTTTAGCCGAACTATTGCACAGTTCCTTCAGGTATGCCCGATCGCGTCTATAGTTAGGATTGAAAATTCTGAGCAACCAAAACCGGCTGTAGCGCTGAAATCGGCTGTTGAGATTAGATAGCTCGGAAGACAAGATTTTTGCGCTGTATCGCTCCTGGATCGCTGATTCATGTTCTTCCAGAAAGGCAACATCCTCACTTAACTGACTAAAAGCGCTTTTCAACGATGTTTTGCTGGAAGTTAGCCAATTTTCTGGCAAGTTGGGTGGAGCAATTAAAATATGTTCCAAAGCGTCGAAATGCTGCTCAATACTTCGGAGATCTGCGCCTTTCGGAATACCCAGAATCTGATTGAGTCGATCGGTCGTGGATCGAACTTTAGAAATCGATGATTGAAAGTCGTCAATTTGGTTTTTGAGGCTGACTGCTAACTGTTCCGAGCATTCGTCCAACTTGCTTTGCGCCCAGACAGTGGTCATTTCTTCTCTCAAGAAGGGCGTGAAGGCTGTGAGTTGTTTAATTAAACGGCTGGCTTCGGCTGAGAGTTGATGCTGCTCAATCGCTGCAATATCTTTTTTGAGTGTAGTCCAGGCTTCTTCGGCAGTTGCCACATCGTTTAACAGCCAATTTTCGGGCAGCTTGTCTGGCGCTGCTAATAACATATTTAGCATGGGGATGCAGTCCGCCAGCGCTGTTGGGTTAGCGATCGGTTTCAGCTTGAGATCGATAGTCAGCTTTTCGCTGATTCCTTGGACGGCAATAATTGCTTGCTGAAATTCGCTAATCTGTCCTCTAAGTTCCAATTCCAGCTCATATGAATATGCCGTCAGAGCACTTTTCTCCCAAATGGTTTTTGTCTGACCAAAGAAAAACCCACACAGCGGCCCTAACTGATTGAGCAAGGTTTTACTCTCTTCCAGTCGGATGTCATTCCATTGACTAAAGCCAGGAAAAATAATGTCAAGATCAATGACACCATCACAACTAGCCTTTAAGAGTTCGCCAAATAGCTCAAACGGTGATTTATCGATCGGCTTCTCTTTTGTATGAAGGCTCTTCAGATAGGAACTCAGTGATTGCCGGGACGTTGTGAGTTGATTAAAAAAGTGATCTAACGTTTCTGACTCAGGCCCTTGCAAAATCGATTCAATATCTTTTTGCGTTTTAGATAATTCCTGAATCAATCGACGTTTATCGGTCGTTCCACTATGGTGAAGGTCTAGACATAAATGTGCGAGACCACAATCCGCCATGCGCTGGTAGACAACGCTCAAAGCGGTTGCTTTTTCGGCCACCAGCAACACTGACTTCCCACTCCCGATCAATTCGGCAATCATATTGACGATCGTCTGACTTTTACCCGTTCCCGGCGGACCTTGAACCACAAAGCTCGTACCACTTTTGGCAGCTTCAATTACCGTCTGCTGGCTAGAATCAGCGTCCAGTACTTGAAACATATTTCGCGGTTGCACCTGGCGATCTAACTCAGCCGCAGGCATCGGCTCCTGATAGTTAGCCTCGTATGCAACCATATCACCGCTAATTGCTTGCAAAATTGGATGACTTGCGATTCGGCTCTCATGCTCGATGAGGTCTTTAACCATTGCGGCTTTAGCATAGGAAAATAGCGATAGATATACCTCTTCGTTAATTTTCCACTTTTTTTGATTGGCGATCGTTGCTTGGATCTGTTGGATTAAAGCGCTATAGCCTAATCCTTGCAACGTATCTTCCTCTGGCAAATTAATTCCAGAGGTTTGTCGCAACTTCAAGGCCAGTGCTGAGTTCAGCACAATGTCCTCTTCCCGAATGGTAATCTCATATATTTCTTGTTTTGGGCGCTTAGTAATCTCCACAGGGACTAAGATTAAAGGCGACAGTAAAGGCTCATCGGGTTTGTCTGTATCAAACCAAGTTAATGTCCCAAACACTAAGAATAAGCTGTTTACCCCAATCTCTTCCAGAGACTTTCTGGCCTCGGAACGTAGCCTTTTCAGACGTTTTAACTTCTCATTCCCGCTTTGTTTCGTATTTAAATCGGCAAAGGTGATAGGAGAAGTCTTATCCGATGCGATAAAGCCCTCGGCTAGCTCATCTTCTGAGACTGAAAAACCTACTGACTTTCTGGCCTCGACTACATGCTCGAAAAGATTACCTGGCTGAGGCAGCAGAATTTCTAAAGTCCGAGGACTATCCGTCCGAAACTTCATGAGTGGATTCCGGCGGCCTAAATCGGCTAGTGCTGCTTTCCACTGGGCAATTTTTCGGCTGAGTTTAACCTGAGAAGCAGATGGGTAGAGCATGTGGGATTCAGCGGGGTAACATCTTAAATCAGCTTGGAGAGGAAAATCGCGAGCCGATTCACACCTCTAGAAATAATTTTCTCCTAAATATGGACGTATCAGGAAAATTTCCGAGAAAGTTAAGAGCTGAAGACATTTTCTTACACTGACGATATTAACCGCTTCTTCAGCCTCGCGCTCTACCACCTCGCCGCCACCGGCCTACCCGATTTCCAAAAAAGGCAAGCCTCAAAAAAAGGGAGGCCGATCGATATCATCACCGATCGGCCTCCCCATCCCTCAACTAGGCGAGCTTAACGGCCCGATCGGCGATCGCCGCTGCCGTAATCCCATTAAAGCCCAGCAACTCACCCGCCGAAGCCGTCGTCTCACCCCGCTTCCAGGCAAACACATCGCGCTTCGCATTACTGCGCAACAGCAATGGCTCCTGCATATTTGCTGTTCGGCATTACCAAATCGGCAAGTTGAAATGGCTCTGGTGTAAGTCGAAAATCTTCTGTTCAGCCGCGCTTAATGAGCCGAAAAGTTGGTCCAATGTTTTTTTGCAGTACAATTAATTTGTTTTTGGAGCAAATTAATGGGCAGCTTGTTTCGTTGTTTGGATCGTGTTGGCGATCGTTTGCTGGCCTATAGCCGCCTTCCTTTTTGTCGTGAAATTACTATTCCCAAGCAGAAGATAGTGTTGAGAATTTGCCGTAGGATGCGTTTCTGCGTCAGCAAAACGCATCGCCACTACGATCGCGCCACCAAAAATTATGTGAGAGCCAACCGAAAAATCAATGCAATACATCTAGCCGAACCGTCCGTAGCCCCCAATTCTGGGGGAGCACGCGTCAGACATAACAATCTGCGGTCACATCGCCGACCTATGAAAAGACTTGTGAGGGAACGTTGAACCGATCGGCCAGCAACTGGACTTGAGCGGCATCGATCGGTTGCTGCCCAGAGAGTACCTGCTCCACGATTTCAGCACTGCCAAGCACATCGACTAAATCCGCCGCAGCCAAGTCTTGAGCATCCATTAGATGCAGTAACATCGATCGATTAGAAGTCATCGGCATCGGCTCATGAACTGATTCATATTTCTCAATTAGCGTGACCAGCAGTTCCAGCAACGTTTCTTCGGCTGGGGTGGGATGTTGGCGATGCTCGATTTCTGTGGCAAGCGCAATCGCCGCTTCATGATCCGTATCCGTCGCGATCGGCTTCGGCTGATAGCGGATGAGTAAATCTGTATAGGATTCAGGATTAGAAATAAGGGTCATTTTTCCAAACATCCTTGTCGTATTCAGCGTGGGTCAGAACGTATTTAATGTAGATTCGGCGCTTCGGGTAGATGACGTCCACGATCAGTCGGTATCGATTCCCTTTGATGTTAAAAACCGTAAGATTGCCTACAGCTTCCGCCTTTGGGTAGATTTTCTGGATGTCGATTAGGTTTTGCCAATCCATCCGGGAAGCGACCCGATACCAGGCATAGAGCGGTTCACAGGCATCAGCATGGATTTCGCAAAATTCACGCAAACGCTTTCGGCTGATTACTCGCATATCTTTGAGCGAAATTGGGGTAACTTATCAATCAAAGCCATAGATGCTTTACTAAAAGTATAGCGGAATCCCAAGCCAAAATGCGACATTCTCAAAGCCCACAGAATTGGGGGTTTGGAGGCCTGACGGATGCAACAAACCCCAATCAACCCTCAACCCAGCGCTCATTCCACGCCCGCATCTTCCCCGGATTCATCAACCCCAACGGGTCAACCTTCTCCTTAAATCTTAACTGCGCCATATCCACCTGCTTCATCCCCCCATCCTCAATCAAATACGTATGGGGATTAAAAATCACCGCCCCCTGCGCCTCGTGATACCGAATAATCGCCTGCAACCGCTCCGGCGTCGTATACCGCACCAACTGCAACGCTCCCGGCGTCACCCGTCCCCCCACCCGCAAAAACTCCAAATGCATCAACACCTCATCCTCAAAATGCCGATACAAATGCTCCACCAACTTCAAATCCTGATCCCCCACAAATAACGTCTGCAAATAGGTCAAACTCGGATCGATCGCCCTAGCATGCAACGTCGTGTGATTCCAGGTATATTCCCAAATCGCCACCCCCCGACTCGCCTCCGCCGCCGACTTCTCGTAGACGATCGTCCCCCGATATTCCGCCACCAACTCCTGCAACGGCCCGATCGATTCCTCGGACACCATTAGAAATGCACAATGGGACTGCGCCGGAATCACATTCTGAAACGCCGCAAAACAACTCGGAATCGGATCAGCAAACACCGAAATCAACTTCTTAATCAACCCATCCGCATCGCCCAACGCCTGCCCAAACCGCGCCGCCGTCATAAAATCATCAAACGCCACAATCACCTCGGCCCAAGCATAGGCCGGAGCCAACGGAATCTCCAACTCCGTAATAATCCCATTTGTCCCATAGGCATGGGCCACCTGATACACCTCATCCCCCCGCAGCTCCAGCACCTGCGGCTCCGCCTCCATCGTCACCACCCGCACCGCCCGCAAATTCCCCCGATCGCGCAACTGCCCATAAGTCACCGAACCCATCCCGCCACTGCCGCCACCAATAAAGCCCCCGATCGTCGCCGTCCGATAAGTCGAAGGAGCCATCCGAATTTCCCAGCCACTGGGCCGCGTCGCCCGGTCGATATCCGCCAGTCTCGCTCCGGGCTGCACCGCCGCCACACCGGGCGCAAACCACTCAATCTGATTCATCAACGTCATATCCAGCACAATCCCACCCTCTAGCGGAATGCACTGCCCATAGTTCCCCGTGCCCGCCCCCCGCACCGTCAGCGGGATCTGCTGCGCCACACAAGCCTTCACCACCGTAATCACCTCAGCCTCATCCTTCGGCAGCACAATCAAATGCGCCTGCTTATCGGCGAGCAAATCCTGCAAGATCGGACTGAAATGATAATAATCCTGGGACAGCCGCTTCACCTGCTTCGGCTGCGTCACCGTTTGAATTTTGCCGATCGCCTGAGTGAAGGCGAGCCAATCAATTGAGGACATAGAGGTAGATGGGGAATATACGCGCTTATTCAATCTACCCGATCGGACTGTAAAATTCTGCAAAAGTACCCACCAATCCCCAGGCCCTGCGTTCATTGAATCTACGGTAATCCGGTCGGGATTACGGGCTTTTTCTAGACATTTGCCGAAGCCTCTAGTATCATGGGTTCAACCAAATCTACGGTATCCCCATTGATGAACCGTAGATTAAATTTTTGGAGGTTTCAATATGCCGCATTTTGTCCGGGTTATCCTTAGCTTGACGCGCCGCATCGGGCGATCGTGGCAGCGCCTTACCATGACATTTCTGATCGGGTTGTGCCTCAGCCTGAGCCTCGCCGCTTGCTCGGGCGACACTGGCAAGAGCAGTTCTAGCCAAACCACCGGGGAGAAACCGGAAGTCGAACTGACATTGGTTTCGTTTGCGGTCACAAAGGCCGCCCATGAAGCGATCATCCCGAAATTCATCGCCAAGTGGCAGCAGGAAACCGGGCAAACTGTTCGATTTAAACAGAGCTATGGGGGTTCCGGTTCCCAGGCCAGAGCCGTAATTGACGGGTTGGAAGCCGATGTGGTGCATTTGGCATTGGGTTTCGATATCAGCAAGATTGAACAAGCCGGATTGATTCAGCCGAATTGGGAGACGGAGTTGCCTCATGGGTCGGTGGTGTCGCAGTCGGTGGCGGCATTGGTGACGCGCGACGGCAATCCCAAAGGCATCAAAGACTGGGCCGATTTGGCAAAGCCCGGTGTTACCTGGATTACCGCCGATCCCAAAACCTCCGGTGTGGCCCGCTGGAATTTCCTGGCGCTGTGGAATGGGGCAATTAAGACCGGAGCCAATGAGGCCAAGGCCCAGGAGCTTGTCACCCAGGCTTATAAAAACGTGGCCATTCTCACCCGTGATGCCAGGGAAGCCACGGATGTCTTCTTCAAGCAGGGCCAAGGCGATGCCTTGATTAATTACGAAAATGAAGTGTTGTTTGCCCAGGAGAAAGGTACCAAAGCATCCTACGTACTTCCGCCCGTGAATATTTCGATCGATAATCCGATCGCGATTGTCGATCGAAATGTGGACAAGCATGGAACGCGGGCCGTTGCGGAGGCTTTTGGCAAGTATCTCTTTTCCGCCGAGGCCCAAACCGAATTTGCCAAGGCGGGCTTCCGGCCAGTAGATGAAACGATCGCCAACACCCCCGAAAACACCGCCAAATATCCCAAAATCCAAACCCTCGCCACCGTCAAAGACTTTGCGGGCTGGACGGCGATTCAACAAAAATTCTTTGCTGATGGGGCGATTTTCGACCAAATTCAGGCACAGAAAAAGTAGTGCCAGCACTAATTGTCAGGAGATCATAAAAATGGCAACGATCGACACACAGTCGGTACGGATACAGATTCCCCAAAATCTCCATCAAGTGCCGATTATTTCCCAATTAATCACGGACTATCAGTTAGTCGTCAATATTCAAGCAGCGGTCTTGGATCGGAAAGCCACAGGCGGGGGCTGGTTTGATTTGAGCCTGACGGGTGATGCCACGCAGCTTCAGACCGCACTGAATTATCTGAAGCACATAGGAGTACAAATCTGGGATGAATAATCGTCGATTACTAGGCCATTCATTCGGGAAATGGCTTACCCAGATGCGCTCAATCTCTTGGCCTTGGCGGATTACCTTGGGGTATTTAGGGGTGATGCTGCTATTGCCCGTGACGGCAATGCTGATCAAAGCCTCGACCACTCAACCCGGCGAATTTTGGCGCATTGCCACTAGTCCAGTCGCCCTCAAAACCTATGATGTGACCTTTACCACCGCCCTGATCGCCGCCGCGATCGATGGGCTATTTGGGACATTAATTGCCTGGGTTTTGGTGCGCTATGACTTCCCGCTCAAAAAAATTGTCGATGCTTCGGTGGATTTACCCTTCGCTTTACCGACAGCCGTTGCGGGTTTAACCCTAGCATCGGTATATAGCGATAATGGCTGGATTGGGCATTGGTTAACGCCATTGGGCATTAAAGTGTCATTTACCCGGTTAGGCGTTGGCATTGCCATGGTATTTATTTCATTGCCATTTGTTGTCCGGACAGTCCAGCCCGTATTGGCCGAAGTGGAACATGATATCGAAGAAGCGGCCTGGTGTCTGGGTGCTTCCGAATGGCAGACTTTTAGCAAAGTGATTTTGCCGCCGCTGTTTCCCGCAATTTTGACGGGTGTGGCGCTGGGCTTTTCCCGCGCTGTCGGCGAATATGGCTCAACGGTGATTATTTCTTCCAACACACCATTCAAAGATTTGATTGCACCCGTGCTGATTTTCCAGCGGCTGGAACAGTATGACTATATCGGCGCAACGGTCATTGGCTCAACTTTGTTGTTGATTTCGCTGGCGCTGCTACTCCTAATTAATCTATTGCAAGCATGGGGTAAGCGTTATGACTAAACGTTCGACGCAAAAGCGATCGCTGGGTGAGACGAGCTTGATTGCGATCGCGCTGCTGTTTCTCGCCTGCATCATCTACATCCCCACGATTAACGTATTCTACCAAGCCTTCAAATCGGGAATTGCGCCATTTTTGCGGAATCTGGTCCGCCCGGATTTTCTCTATGCCATTCGGCTAACGCTGATATTGGCCGCGATCGCGGTACCCCTCAACACAATTTTTGGACTTTGTGCCGCTTGGGCAATTACCCGCCGCCGCTTTTTCGGGCGGGCAGTTTTACTCAGCATCATTGACTTACCTTTTTCGATTTCCCCCGTGGTGGCGGGATTAATGCTGATTTTGCTCTATGGTCGGCAAGGTTGGTTTGGGGGCTGGCTCCAAAGTCATGGCATCAATGTCATCTTTGCATTTCCGGGCATGGTGCTGGCGACGGCTTTTGTCAGTATGCCATTCATTGCACGGGAGATTATCCCCGTCCTGGAAGAAGCGGGCAAAGATCAAGAAGAAGCGGCGAAAACCCTGGGAGCCAGTGATTGGCAAACTTTCTGGCGCGTTACAATTCCCAATATTCGGTGGGCGTTGCTGTACGGCTTGGTCTTAACCAATGCACGGGCAATGGGTGAATTTGGTGCGGTTTCGGTTGTCTCTGGAAATATCGCCAATGAGACCCAAAGCCTGCCACTTTTTGTTGAAGAAGCCTATAAGCAATACGAAACCGAAGCCGCCTACTCCGCAGCAGTTTTGCTTGCCTTGCTGGCGGTTGTGACATTGATTCTAAAAGAGATTTTAGAACGGCGCACCCGGCAAAAAGCATAATGTGCCACAAACGATATGCGAACCAGCGCCCTTATCCCAACAAGTCATCCAGTTTCGCATAATCTGGTAATGTCCGGGCGATCGCCCGCCCATCCCGCAATACAATGCGATCGGACGGCAAAATTCCGCAAAAGTGCCAGCCATCCTCAAGCCAAACGCATCAACGCCCGAAACCCCGCCGGCTCAAAGTGCTTGTCATAGGCCAACGCCTCAACAATGCCCCGCTCCTGCATGATCACAAACGAGGCACAATCGGTATGGCTCCAGGCTTGATCCAACCGCTGACCATAAAGCTGCAACGCCTGCTGAAATAATTCCGGCGTCTGCGGCAGCACTTCGACCGATCGACTATCCCGCAAACTGTTCAGCAACATCACTGCGGCAATCCGCAGTCCCCTTCCGCGCTTGGAAAAATGATTCAACACCTCGGTCAAAACCATTTCGCTGGTCATGACCGTTGCCTGAGAATATTCCCGACTCAACGCCTTCGCCCGTTCATTCAAGCTATCTTGTGGGTCAAGCAAGGCAATCCAATAGCCCGTATCCGCAAACAGTAGCGTCATTCTTCGACCTTCGGTGCACCATAGAGATAATGATCATGGTTAATCGCCCCATCGTGCGGCAGCTTGGCCCACTCTGCTGCTGGTACCTGTGCCTGGATCACCTGAACTTGATCAAGCAAATCCAGTAAGCCACGATCGGTTAATTCCGGCGCGGCGGCACTCATGCTAACTGGCTGCTTGGCCCGATCGCAGATACTCAGAAGCTCTTCTAGGAGATTTTCTGGGGCTTGCTCGATCGCTAGTAGTAGTCGTTCTCGGACAGTCATAATCGGGTCTCCTGTATCGCCAAGGCACATACACGATTGCTGCCCTATTCTAACATCAGCGATTCAGGCCCAACAAGTCATCCAATTCTGCATAATCCGGCAACGTCGTATCGATCGCCCGCCCATCCCGCAATACGATCCGATCGCTCTGACCCCGCGCCAGCAACTCACTAAACCGCCGCGCCTTGAACAGCACCAAATCCGCAGGCAATCCCACTCCAATCCGTCCCCCATTCTCCAATCCCATCAAATCCGCCGGGGTACTGGTAATCGCCTGCACCCAATCGCCATAGGGCCGATCGAGGTGAGCAATCCGCACCGACTGATTAAAGACCTCCAGCCCATCATGATCGCCAAATCCATAGAACGGATCACGGCAATTATCCGACGCGATCGCCACGGGTACGCCCGCCGCCTTCAGTTCATGCAACAGCGTTATCCCCCGCCAATGGGGCGTTCTTTGGGGTACGCGATCCTGCAAATACAAATTACACATCGGCAAACTGACAATCCCAATTCCCGCTTTCTTCACCAATTTAATCGTCGCCGTCGCCTGCTCTTCCGGCTGCACCGCCAAGCTGCAACAATGTCCACAGGTAATCCGACCCTTGAATTTATGTTTGATCGCCGCTGCGGCAATTAGATGCAAACATCGCGACTCCGGATCGTCATTCTCATCTACATGGAAATCCAAATCGAGTTTGCGTTCCTTGGCGAGTTCAAAGGCCCGATCGATCTGCGCTTCCAGATCCGGATTCGTAAATGCCACACCACCCAATACGCCACCCGTTTCCGCCACCAAATCCGCTAACTTCTTCCCCGCTGGTTTCAGAAAGTAATCTAGCGAGACGAGACACACGGCTTGCAAAGTCAATCGATCGGCCCACTTCGTTTGCAATTCCCGAAACACACCGAAACTCATTGGCCCCAACTTTCCCGCCGAATCAATATGTGTCCGGATCGCCTTTGTCCCATGGGCATAGCTGCATTTGAGTCCAAATTCTAACCGCCGATACACGTCAGTTTCGTTCCAATGTTTAGTCGAGTCGCGCTGCACGGCTTTCAATGCGCCCGCGAAGCTGCCATCGGGATTGGGCGATCGATCCCAGCTATGTCCCTTATCCAAATGGGTGTGCATATCCACAAAACAGGGCCACACCATGCCTTGCTTCAAGTCGATCGACGGCACATGATCACTACTAAAAGCTCCGGCGGCGGTGATTGCCGCGATCGTCCCGGCTTCGATTTCGATATCAACGGATAGGAGATGATCGATCGGCAACTTCCGCGTCACCCAATTTGCCCCACCCACAACCAACGACAGCGGCACATGGGCATTCCGCAACCAATAATGAGGCGCATCAAACATCACCGAATCACCTGAATATTCACGGCCAAACTCAACGTACCCCAAGCCCGATCGCTCGTCAAAACGACATTCCTATTCTCGCATCGCTGCTGCCCGACGTTCCGCAATCAGTTCATCGACCAAACTCTGATCTACTGGCACATTTGCAAATCGGGCTTTTAGTCGTTGCTTAATGATTAGATGCTCTGAAAACAATCGTTCTGCTGCCGTCCGCATCGCCAATGCCTCCATATCTTCAGACATACCACTTTCACCTATTTTACTCATAATGATGCCGAAGTTACCCGCAATACCGCTTTCCCCACATAACGCCGATCGAGCAATTGTTGTGCCACTTTCCCCACCTGCGCCCAATCGGCTTCAAGGTCAATGTGGGATTTCAGCTTCCCTTGTTCGACTAATTTCACCAATCGTTACAAACCCACGCCCGCTGGCTGTTGCATCACTTCATGGAACAAAATAAATCCATAAAGCTGCAATGCCCCTTTCCCATAAAAACTGCCCACATCAATCATCGCCTCCCGCCCCGCCGTCGCCCCAAACGTCCCACATGGGCCACCACCGTTGCCCCCGCCGCGATCGCCAACTGACAAGCGAAGTAGCCGACTCCGCCCGATGCCCCGGTAATCAACACATTTTTGCCCAGGAGCAAGCCGCCTTTCTGTAGTGCCATCAATGCCGTTAGTCCGGCGACGGGTAAGGTTGCGGCTTGGGTGAAGGAAACGCGATCGGGCAATGCTGCGAGTGAATTGGTTGGCACCGCAACTCGTTCGCCCCACGCGCCACCTGGCAGGAATCCCACCACGCGCGTTCCGACGGGAAATCCGGAACCATCGGCGGCGGTTTGCGCGATCGTCCCGGCCAAATCCCACTCAATTCGCCAGCCTGCATCCGCTGTCTGGGCACGGCGGATTTCACCGCGATTGACGGAGATTGCGGCGACTTGGACGATCGCTTCGTGGGGTAATGGCTGCGGTTCGGCGACGGTGGCGATCGTTAATCGACTGACGGCATTGGGTTCGATGATGATGGCGCGCATGGTTTTTGGGTTTTTGGGTTGGGGGTTGGTAGGGGCGAAGCATTCGGCAAATAAATCTGGATGACTACCGATAATTGATCGCCCGAATGCTTCGCCCCTACACGGGCGCACCGGTGATATCGCCAATCATTTGTTCAATCCCGGAAACGACGATCGTCAATCGATCGTAGTTAAGTTTCTCGGGTGTATCCATTTCGGTATGGTAATAAGGATAGCGAAAGGTGGCGGTGTCGGTAATCATCACGCCGGGATAACCAACTTGCCAAAATGACCAATGATCCGACCAGCCAACGCCGGGTAATTGATTTGGCAATGCAGCTCCTTCAGATGGGAATTTGGCATGGTGCCGGAACGATCGAATGGCGGTGCGTAACAACTCCCGCGATCCCAAATTGCTTACAAAGCCGATAAAATTACCCGTTGAAGGATAAAGTTTGTCGATCGGGGAGGGATAGCGTTGGCTATTCGGTTTGTCGGTGTAGTAGCCGATCGTTTCGAGACTGAACATCCCGACGATATTTTCGGCCCGCGCTTTGCAACTTTTGGCGTAGACATAGCTGCCCATGTCGCTCGTCCAGTTAAAGGGTGGCTCTTCATTCGCGAAGAACACAAATCGTAGGGTGCGTGACGGCTTGCGACTGACGTAGGAACGGGCCAATTCCAAGGTCGCTGCGACGCCGGAACCATTGTCGTTGGCGGCAGGGGAATCGAAGGCGGAATCGTAATGGGCACCGACGACGACGATTTCCTTCGGGCGGGAATTGCCGGGAATTTCGACGATTAAATTCTCAAAATCTTGATCCAAGGCGCGATAGGTTTGCCGCTCCACGACATAGCCCATATCGCTCAATTCCTTCAGGAGGAATTTGCTGGCTTTTTTTAGGTTTTCCGGGTATTGCAAATTGCGCGGCCCGATCGTGGTGGCGAGCATTTCCACATCCCGGCGCAGAGATTTGCGCAGTTCGGCTTGGATCGGCGTTAGGGATTGAATCTCGCCCGTGTAGCGTTCCCCCGGCATCCAAATCATCAACAGCCAAGCGATGAAGCCGCACATCGCTAGCACTAACGCTAAAATAAACAATCGAAAGATTGAAGCTGATTCAAATAAACGAATCTTTAATCGCATAATATAATCCCGATCGTCCCCAACTTTAAGTTAACACACGGATAAATTTGGTCTGGGGTTTAATACCCTAAGTCATCGTCATCGAGCAACAGCCGACCGCGCCTTTTCCGGGCTTCCATCGCCTTTTCGAGCATCGACAAGAGTCCTGGCGACTCAGTTTCCAACTGCAACAGCAGGCGTTCGCCCTCGTTCTCATCACCTGGATCTTCGCCTGTCTCCATCACCGCCTGCAAACGCGGCATCGCCAACTCATCCACCAACTGCACCAGACTAAACAAACAGCGATTAAATTGCCGCTCGGTCAGTTCTGCATCTTCCAACGGAAATTCAATAATCGCCCGAATCTCGCCGTCAGCCGGGTCATACTCCCACTGGAGCATTTTGGTTTCCCAGGAAATGCAGAGCATGGTTTGGAGGATTTCGCTTTTGAACGGGTGATTTTTGACCCCCGTTATTACCCGTGGCGCATAGACCTCAAAAAACTCGCCATCCTCATCCAACTGGATCACGATGAGCAACTGTTCTACCGTTTCGGCATAGACCCCAGTGATGATCCGGCAGGTTTCCGCATCAATCCGGTATTTCCAGCCCTTCTTGTCCAGATAGCCCGCGATTTGTTCTAATGTTGCGGCCATGAAAGTACCCCTCATTCACAATTGAACTGTCGATCGTTAACGTGGTTGGGCCGCGATCGCGGCATCAACTTGTGCCAGGAGCGCTGCTGGGGTGCCGGAGTTATCCAACACGACATCGGCCCGATCGCACTTGTCTTCGATTGGCATTTGGCTGGCAATCCGGTCTGTCGCTTGGGTTTGCGTCAGGCCATCGCGCTGCATCAACTGTTGAAGTTGATGTGCCCTTGGGCAGTATATCACCCAGATTTGATCCACCAAATCGGTCATTTCCACCTCAAACAGCAGCGGCACGACTAGAACTACTGGTACGTCAGGGTTTGATGCCTGATGCCGATCGCGTTCCTGAATCAACCGATCGCGCACAAATGGGTGAATTTGTTGCTCCAACCATTGCCGCTCTCCTGGCTGAGCAAAGACGATCGCCCCCAACTTGGCCCGATCGAGGCTCCCATCGGGGTTCAAGACATCGGGATAGCGATCGGCAATCCGGCCCAACACCGGAGAACCCACTGCCACCGCCTCACGGGCATAGATGTCCGCATCAAGGATCGGCCACTGGTACCGATCGGCCAGATAGTTGGAAACCGTCGTTTTGCCCATGGCGATGCCGCCTGTGAGTCCGATCGCGCATTTTTTGAGAATATTTGAACTTTTCATGGGGGATCCCACTGGTAATCATCGACTCGACTCTTTCCTGTTTGCGAAGCGCCAAGTCGATCGTTTTGGGATTATTCCTTGTCTTTTTTCTGGCTCTGCACTAGACCAGTACCGCCAAGGAGTCCCATTGCACCACTGAAGATATTGGTGGCTAACCCCGTATCCTTGTGCAAGAAGCTGTAGCCTAATGACCCGGCAAACGCGAACGTGATTGCACCCATCAGCAGGCGATGCGTATTTTTCTTTGCCCTGCTTTCATTGTCAAGGCGAGTTTCACGCATTTTGGTGATCGTGTGGGACTGTTCTGCTGCTTTGTTTTTGAGTTCAAATTCTTGTTTTTGAAAATCGCGATGAATTTCTTGGTCGGTCTTCATCCCATCGAGCACCGTAAACAAAACCCGTCTTGTGGCTTCTCGGTCATTGCGGAGCAGCTCTCTGATTTCTGGTGCAAATTCAATGAGGGGTGATTTTTTCTCCTGGGAAGCGGGATAAACGATTTCGACAGACGGTTCGGGCAATTTGGGGGCTTGATCTTCTGGCATGGCGATAGCTTTACGTGAAGGCTTGGTTGAGTACCTGATCGACGAGGTAGACTGCGTGATTGGTAGCGTAGTTTTCGTCGTTATGCAACATTACGTAGGCATCGGCTTCACCGGGGCGGCAGTGGTCAGGGGAGACAACCCACTGGGGATTGAGTTGTCGCAGTTGTTGGATGTACCGATCAAAATGCTCACGATCGGCGGCGCTAAATCCTAGCGGTAGAACGAATCGTTTGATGACTGGGGGTGGGCCAGTCTTGTTGTGCCCATTCGATTCGGGGGAGCCGGGGCTGGGAGAATGACCATTGCTGTCAGGTTTAATCTCGACAGTGTGAAATCCATTTTGCGCCGATCGACTGGGTGGTGCAGAAGTGTCTAGGAATTTTGCGCGTTCGCTGGACTCGGTTTGGGTTCCCGATCGGAACGCCTGATAGAGCATCTCAAAGTGTGGATCGCTTTCGGAAAGGGCATCCAGTTGATTGATGTGGGATTCGAGGGATTGGGCGATGCCCTCCGGGCGGTCAGAGACCAACGGGGCAATCCGCTCAGGCAGTGGAATGCCACGCTGTTGGTAGCTGTCAACAGCGGCTTGGAAGGCTTGAAGCGTGAGTTGGTGGTGTGCCGCGAGTTGTTGGTTCATAGAATTATCAACCGCGCCCCGATAGAGTGAATGCCGCCCAGTAGTAGGGATGGCTGTAGCGGGTCTGGTTTGGCTCCATTGTACCCAGTTTGTTCCGCCACGTCTTCAGAAATGGCCGAATTTCATCCTCTGCGGGTAGTCGATCGATCCAGTAGGAGTAGTGACGACGGAGTTGCCGCACGGTGACGGTTTGGAGCCAGGTTTGGCTGTGGGTGAGGGATTGGCTGGGGGATTGGCCTTTGAGTAGTTGGCGGTAGAACTGGAGGATGAAGAGGGTGCTGGCGGCAGATTCGATCGTCCAGAGGGTGCTGAGGACGTGGGGGATGCGGTGGCCGAGGAAACCGCTGATGAGGCCGACGTATTCAGCGGTGAGGGTTTGGTTGCCGGTGATGGCGGTTTCGCAACTGGTGAGGGTGATGAGATTGTATTGGCGCAGTGCGGGGATTTTGGTTAGGTCGATCGTGGTGAGGCGATCGTCGCCTTGGAGTCCGAGGCTGCTGAGTTTGGGGTTGTCGGGGTTGTATCCGGCGTGGCCGTTGAAGTGGAGGATGCTGTGGGGGGTGGGGAGGGATTGGGTGAGGGTTTGGTGGGTGGCGTTTTCGAGTTTGGTGGTGGGGATTTGGTGGGTTTGGAACATCCGATCGAGGGCGATCGCTTCGATCGGGGCTTCGGGTAGGGAATCGAGTCCGGTGTGGTCGGGGGCGACGATGTTGAGGAGGTTGTGGATTTGGGGTTGGTGGGGGCGGAGGTGGCGTCCGAGGTGGAGGCTGGGGAGGTGGGTGATGTGGGCGGCGGGGAAGAAGGTGTGGAGGGGGAAGCGATGGAGGTCGCGGTGGGGGACGAGGATGAGGTTTGGGATGTTTTGGATGTGGGGTAGGAGGGCGGAAATGTTGAGGATTTCGGCGAGGGTTTCAAGTTCGGTGGGAAGTGTGTCGCGCCAAGTACGATCGGTAGCGATATCAGAATCCTTTGCTTTAGCTTTGTAATTAGTGTAACTTTTGTTCCAGTTTTTGATCCATTCGTCTAATCGATCGCGCATTTTTAGCGAGATTTCCCGATCGAACTCAGTTACGACGATCGGTTCCACTTGGTCAGCCCGAATCACAAAAGTCGCGATCGCGTTTGCGCCCAAATACCAATAGACGATCGCGGTATCGTCGCCGATCATTTCCCGCATTTCGGCATAATTGGCGGTGCCGGGAACGGGCAGTAGCCACTGCATTAGGCCATTTTTGGCGGCTTCGGCGGTTTCGAGTGCCGCGATCGTGTTTCCTTGGGATAGGTGGAAATCGACGGTGAGTTCGTTGAAGTTGGGGAGGGTTCGGGTGAGCCTTTCGCGTTGTTCGTCGCTGCGGGCTTGGGTGAGGATACGAGTCCGCAGTTCGGAGCCTTGGCGAAGGAGGGCTTGTATGGCATCGGGGGCAATTTCGCGGAGGGCATCATGGGTGCGGATGAGCTTTTGGAGGGTCTGGAGGCGTTCTTCGGGGTGAGCGAATGCGTTGAGGACGTGGAGGGAGGCTTCGTAGGCGGTGAGGGCTTGGCGGCGGTAGTAGCGGGGGTTGGATTGGGTGGGGGCACGATCCCAGTGGGCATCACCGAGTTTGCGTTGGAGGAAACCGTGGCCAAGAGGATGGGTGTCGGAGGGGCCGTAGGTGAGGCCCACGGTGAGGCTGGCGAGTTCGCCGGAATAGCCGCGTTGGTTGAGTTCAGGATGTTTTAACATGTAGGCATTAAGCTGAGTTGGGCCTCTGCTGAATAAGGCGGCAATACCCCGGTTATTCCATGCTTGATACAAGTCCGGTTTGATTTGCAAGGTTTGGTCAAAGGACGCGATTGCCGCCTCATATTCGCCTAAATTATTCAGTACAATGCCGCAGTTGTACCAGGCATCGTGGTTGCCGGGTTTGATTTTCAGTGCTTGATCATAGGACTCGATTGCCGCCTCATATTTACCTAACTCAGCCAGATTCACGCCCCGGTTATTCCACGCTTCATGGTGATCCGGTTTGAGTTGCAAGGCTTGATCATAGGACTCGATTGCCGCCTCATATCTACCTAACTCATCCAGCCTATTGCCCTGGTTAAACCATGCTTCATGGTGATTCGGTTTGAGTTGCAAGGCTTGGTCATAGGACTCGATCGAGCCTAAGCAATCTCCTGCTATAGCTTGCTGATATCCCCGATCGAACCAGATTCTCGCTTCCTGTTCTGGAGTTCGATTTTTCGCAACGATCGCCCCCCGAATATCCACCTGCAACTCCAACGCTTCCACCGACTTGCCAAACAGCCCGACCACCCGATCGACCTCCGCCAAAGCCTGCTCCAGCTCCCCCCGCTGCAACAACTCCCGCGCCACCGAAAACTGACTAAAAGTACCCATAAAAATCCACTCGACCAACCGGAAGCAATATCAATATTCTCCACATCGTAACAATTCCCTTCCAGAACGATCGGGATGAAGCGATCAGTACACCAGATCGGCACAGTGCTTCTCCGCAACCCACCCTCCGACAGATTGAGTTAAACTGGAGCTACCTGGTAGATTGAGAAACTATGATGACCACCCAGACGATCGAGCAACGCCTCGCCCACCTAGAAACCGAGCTAGCGCGTGTTGTGACCTTACTTCCCATAGCACAAAACCATTTCCCCGAAGATCCCCTCTCCACCGATCTCCCCTTCGGCATCTTCGCCAACGACCCCTACTTCGACGAAATTCTTCAGGAAATGCGCGAAGAACGCGAACTTGACGCCGACAACCCCGCCTACACCTAATCCATGCCGCTCCTTCTCCTCGATACCGATCACATTTCCCTCGCCCTCCGAGGCAACCCCAAAATCGTCGATCGGATTCAAAACCTCAGAAAATCCCAATGGGCCGTCAGCGTCATCTCAATCCAGGAAATCTTCAACGGCTGGATTGGTCGCCTCAATGACCCACGCTACCAAGACCAGCAAGTCGAACTCTACACCCGCCTCTGGAAGTCCAACGAATTCTTCCAACGCGCTCAGGTTCTAAACTTCGATGCCACCGCCGATACCACCTACAAGCAATTGCTCCAAAATCACCCCCATCTGAACAAGCGACGATTGGAGAAAGATGTGAAAATTGCCTCAGTCGCGATCGCCAATCAAGCGATCCTGGTCACACGCAACCAACGCGACTTTGTACTCGTTCCAGGGCTACAAATCGAAGATTGGAATTAAGGTCGATCGACCTCCGCCAAAGCCTGCTCCAGCTCACCCCGCTGCAACAACTCCCGCGCCACCGAAAACTGACTAAAAGTACCCATAAAAATCTACTCGATACGCGGGAAGGCTGATTACATCATATATTCTACTGATCGTCGCAATTTTCGGCGGATTCGATCGGGTGGGTTCGATCGTTTTAGCCGATCGGCCCTATTCCCCCGGCACCTGAATCAACCCCCGTACCGCATCCCCCAACCGCTCAAAATCCCGTACATTAAACGTCAAAATTCGATCGACCCCAACCTTCAAACCCGCCTGGGCAATCACCGCATCGAATACCGCACCACTCACCAAGCCATACCGCGTCACAACCTCGATCGCCGCTACATAATCCGCCACATCCAACTGCACCTTCACAAACCCTTCCAAACTCGGCAGAATAATCCCCTGAGCCGCCAACGGCGTAATCTTCTCCGCCAACGGCAACTTCGTCAGCACCGAATACAACTCCGCCAGCGAATGCAAGCTCACATAACCCTGAAACTCCCCTGCCTTCGCCCGTTGAAACCAAGGCCGACAAACCGCGTAATTCGGATGCTGCGGCACAAATGCTGCAACCAAAACATTCGTATCAAACAGCACCTTCACCAGCCCATCACCGTTTGCGACCGCTCTTCTCGTTGCTGATTGATAAATTCCACCAAATCCAAATCCAATACTTCTCCGGTTTGGCCTTTCACGACCAGCCCGCCCTCAACTCGTTCTACCTGCCCAGTCGCCAAAGCCTGCTGCTCCATTTGAACCAGCTTCTCGGCCCAAGATAAAGTACCATCACGATCGCCATCGGATAGCTGGTGTACAAGCTCTAGCCGCTCCTGCGGTGAAAGCTGTCGCGCTTCATTTAGCACTTGTAGGAGTTGAGGACTCACAGTCGTTACCTCGATCGGTGAAACAATCTTGCCCACATTCTAGCGCGGTCTGCCAAACCGGGTGCGTCGCCGCAAAATCCAACGCACCCGGACGATCGCCCCTAAATCGCCGCCTTCACCCAACCCTGAATCAACGCCACGACTTCCCCGATCGGCACCTCCAGCTTCTCCCCATTGACCCGCTTCACGACTTCCACCTTGCCATCGGCCAACGCCTTCCCCGTCACAATCCGGAACGGAATCCCAACCAGCTCCGAATCCTTGAACTTGAATCCGGCCCGCTCATCGCGATCGTCCAATAACGTCTCCACTCCCGCTGCATTCAGTTCGGCATACAGTTTTTCCGCCGTCGCCATTTGGTCAGCATCGGTGATATTCGGCACGACGACGATCGCATGGTAAGGCGCGATCGCCACGGGCCAAATAATCCCATTGGCATCGTAGGATTGCTCCACTGCGGCCTGAGCCATCCGCGACACGCCAATCCCGTAACAGCCCATTACCAGCGGCATTTCCTGTCCCTGCGGATTGGTGAAAGTCGCATCCATCGCGGCGGAATATTTCGTGCCGAGTTGGAAGATGTGGCCGATCTCGATGCCACGGGCGGTTTGGAGCAATTGGCTGGGGTCATGGGTCGCCCGATCGCCCGCCGTGGCCTTCCGTACGTCCACAACCTGCGTGGGTTTCGCGAAATCAGTCCCCCAGTTCGCGCCGAGGACGTGGTGGTTCCATTCATCGGCCCCAGTGACGAAGTTCTGCAAGTCCACCGCCGTTTGGTCGATCAGGCGCAGGAATTGGGGTTCGACCCCCGCCCCGGCCTGAATCAGTGAATCGGGCAAACCGGGAGAAAGATAGCCCAAGGTGAGCTTCTGGGTGGCCCAAACGGCCTGCGCCACGGCATCGGGGACGGTGAGCGCAATGACGGTGGTGCCGCCGTAGTTCCCCGCCATTTGGGTCAGGGCGTTTTGCAATTTCACCTCATTCACATCTTGGTCGCCGCGAAGATTGATCAGCACTAAGACCGACTTGCCGTTGTCGTAGGTGGCCTGATACAGCACGTTCTTGACAATGATCGTCGGTGAGCAATCGAGGAATTTACACAGCTTGGCGATCGTGTCGGTCTTCTTGGTTTCGCGCTTTTCGAAGCTGGTGAAGGGTGAAGTTTCCGCCTCAGCAGGCAGGGCGATCGCCTTCTCGACGTTGGCGGCGTATTGCCCATCGGCGGTGTAGAGGATTTCGTCCTCGCCCGCTTCGGCTAGCACCATAAATTCCTGGGAACCCGAACCCCCGATCGCGCCGGAATCCGCATCCACGGGCCGAAATTCCAACCCCGTCCGCGTCAAAATCCGGCAATAGGCATCGTGCATTGCCTGGTAGGTCACCTTCAGGCTCACCTCATCGGCATGGAACGAGTAGGCATCCTTCATGATAAATTCGCGGCCCCGCATCAGCCCAAACCGGGGCCGAATCTCATCGCGGAACTTCGTCTGAATCTGGTATAACGTCTGGGGCAATTGGCGGTAGGAGCCGATCATGTCCCGCGCCACGGCGGTAATCACCTCCTCATGCGTCGGCCCGAGGCCCAACTGCACATCATGCCGATCGGTCAGCGAGAACATGATTTTCTCGGCTTTGGTGTAGGTTTCCCAGCGGCCCGACTGCTGCCACAGCTCACTCGGCTGCAACTGGGGCATCAGCAATTCCTGGGAACCGATCGCATTCATCTCATCGCGGACGATCTGCGACACCTTCTGCAAGACCCGCCACATCAACGGCATATAGGTATAAATCCCACTGCCGATCCGGCGGATGTATCCCGCCCGCAGCAACAGCTTATGGCTGGGAATCACCGCCTCCGAGGGGTCTTCCTTGAGCGTAACAAATAACATTTGAGAGAGTCGCATAGGTGCCTTCGGCGCGCCGCTGGGCGCAAACTAAACCATTCGATAGTTTAGTGTATCCGGGGCCGTTCTGGCTGGCACCCATGCGATTCTCTAATGGGGCACTTAGTGCGTCATCGGCATGGTGGGGGCATAGCAGATGATGATCGGCGGTTTGGGGTGGGGCCGGGGTTTGGGGAATTCACCAATCGGCGGATGCAGCGGCAGCGGCGGATGCACGGGCGGACGCGGTTTCGGGAAACAACCGCCCCAATCGCCATCGATCGGGAAACCGATTTTCAAGCCACCTGTAACGATTTGGGACTCAGTCCGATCGACCATTTCAGTAAAGTCGAGGTCACGCATTAGATTTAGCGATTGATTCATGATATTACTCAGGGACATACAACAACTTCATCCTAAGCCCGTCGCTTGAAGCAGAAAGGCCATTTTGGCCGCGCCTTGAGCGATCGGTCTGTTGGCTGATCCAGTTGACGAGATTTCGTTGTAGGCAGGAGTGAAATAAAGTGGATTGTGGTTTTGGGGTCGCTTGGCCATTGATCAATTCCCAAGCGGGGAAGGCTTCGATGTTGGATTGGGTGAGGAATTCTGCCAGTGGGGATGGCGATCGTGGCTGGCATGGTTTTACGGAGTGGGCGAGGAGAAGATAACCGCGCTAGCGTTCATTTTAGAACACCACCCAAAAAAAATCGATCGCGCATCCCCACAGACACCAAACCTTACGGTAGGATCGGAAGACATCATCGGCGATTTCTGTGAGGCGCGATTTTTTATGAACACTCCCCCCAATATCACCCCCGAAGCGATCTTCCAACTGGCGCAAAAGGGTTTCCGGCTGGGCCTCGGCGCGACCTCCACGGCGATCGAAGGACTCCAAAATCCCCAACGCTACCAACAGACGATCGAGCAACTTCGCAACCAACTCCGCACCAATCCTAACCAACTGGTCGAAGAACTCGCCGCCAAAGGGGAAGTCACCGAACGCGAGGCGCGCAAATTGGTTGACCAGATGATTGGGGACAGACTCGGCACCCGTCCTGCCTCCGAAATGACCGTGACCACCACCGCCGTGACGATCGGCCCCGACGTGGAAGCCGAACTCCAAAACCTCACCCAACAACTCGTTGCGCTCCGCCAAGAACTCCAACAACTCAAAACCCAACGTGACAACCCAGGATAGATCACTCTCGCCCGCACTCCAGGCCCGACTCGCCCCACCCCTGACGATCGGAAATGTGTCCGTCCATAGCCGCGTCCTCCAGTCACCGCTCTCCGGCGTGACGGATTTGGTGTTTCGGCGGTTGGTGCGGCGGTATGCGCCGACTTCGATGATGTACACCGAAATGGTGCAGGCCGCGAGTTTGCAACATCTCAAGGCCATTCCCCAGATCATGGAACTCGATCCGGGGGAGCGGCCCATTAGCATTCAGTTGTTCGACTGTCGGCCTGATTTCTTGGCAGAAGCGGCGCAGATTGCGGTGGCCCAGGGGGCGGACACGATCGACATCAACATGGGCTGTCCCGTGAACAAAATCACCAAAAATGGCGGTGGATCGTCCCTCCTGCGGCAACCGGAACTCGCAGCGGAAATTGTTAAAACCGTTGTGGCAGCAGTCAACGTTCCCGTCACAGTCAAAACCCGGATCGGCTGGGATGACGGGGAAATTACGATTCTGGATTTTGCGGCGCGGATGGAAGCGGCGGGGGCGGCGATGCTCACGGTTCACGCTCGGACACGCGCCCAGGGCTATAACGGCGCAGCGGATTGGGATTGGATTCGGCGGGTGAAGGGGATTTTGGCGATTCCCGTGATTGCGAATGGGGATATTAATTCGATCGAGGATGCGGTGAATTGTTTGGAAATCACTGGGGCGGATGGGGTGATGTGTTCGCGGGGGACGTTGGGTTATCCATTTCTGGTGGGTGAAATTGATTATTTTCTGAAACATGGGGAGGCCCGATCGGCGGCAACTCCGATCGAGCGGTTGACCCTGGCCCGTGAACATTTAGAAATGCTGTGGGAATACAAAGGGCAACGCGGGATCTATCAGTCGCGGAAGCATTTGGCGTGGTATGCGAAGGATTTTGAGGGGGCGGCGGAATTGCGCGATCGGTTGAGTCAGATTGAGTCGGTGGAACAGGGGGTGGATTTGATTACAGGGGCGATCGCGCAATTATGGTCAAATGCTGATGCTGTTGATAATCCCCGATGGGTTCATTGAATTGTACGGAATCACGCGACGCTTGTTGCGTTCATTGATCTGTTGCTCGGCACGATAGAGTTGCAGTTGGAATTTTTCCAAAATCTTCAGCACGGGTGTATCGGCAAAGACTTGACCAAACTTTTTGTCGTACAGCTCACGATAGGTCTTATCGTAGTCGCCCAATTGATCAAACCGATAAGCCGCTAGAATGAACAGAATTTGCAATTGCCCCGCCGCTTTGTAATACGGTGGCAACAGCTTGAGCAGGGTCTGCTCGTTGATCACGGGATTCGGCTGATTCAAAATCGCGGGGTCAACGTAAGCCGCTAACGGCATATTCGCCGCAAATGCCATGTAGTCGTATTGGGAATAATTCACCGCTGAATGCAACGGGCCACAGGTGAAAATAATCGTGGTGATGATTTCGACTAGCTTTTCAAAGTTGTCGATCGTCCCTGGCATTCCCGGAATATTCGCCCCACCATCGGCCCGATCGGCGGCCAATTCCTTGGCCCAGCCTTGCAGCTCCGGATCAGCCAACAAACTTGCGGCATTGGGATAGAACGACTGAAGATAGCCTGTAACAAACTGATACAGCGCGTCCCAGATCAACATGCCATCATCGCGATAGGGATAATGCGGTAGCCGTTGCCGATCGTCCATCCCCCGATTCCGAATATCCGTCGGGAAGGCGAATTGATCGATGCTCCAAGTGGAATAGGCGTCGGCGACCAAGGCCAGTGATTCATCCAGCGTTCCCGCTAGTAGATCGTCCACTGGCCCACTTTTGTTAATCAAACGCTTACGACCGAGATCGTTATTCGCTAACATGAACCGAAAATGGGGCCGCAATAGCAGACTCAACGGGTGACTGGCGGCGAATTGCCGTGCTGTGGCGATCGCAAAGGGTTCCATCACAAAGTGGGTGCGACAGAGGTGGGTGCTCATTTCATGGTGATTCGCGTCCGCAACTTGCACACAGAATTTGGCAAATAGCCACTGATTCGGCGGACTAAACGGCGTCTGCACCGGGCCATCGAACGGCTTGCCTAACTGAATCGCGATCGGCACCAGCTCACCGCTCGTGCCCAACCCAGCGTGCCGCCAGCGGAAAAACGCCCGCACTTTGGGCAAATATTTGCGGCCTTTGGCATGTTCACCGCCTTCCACCAGCACCGGGCCAGTGTAGCTATCGTCGGCCCCCGTGTAGTCCGTAATGTAGATATTCCCCGCTTTGAGTTCCTGATCCAGCTTAAACATCGGTTCAAAATCCGCCGCCGCACTGGGAATCCGCTGCAAAACTTGGGCACGGGGATCCTCCGCTTGAAGCAGGCGAATCACCAAAGGATTCACCCCCGACAGTCGCTGTTCGGCAAATGAATGATCCGTCTGATAGACTTTCGCGACTTTGGGCAGTGGCATCACGGGAAAGAGGTCTTCGTATTCCACCAATTCATCTAACGGATCGAACACCGATCGGGCATTGGCGGCGAGCAAATTGACGGGCAGTTCCGCCGTGGCCGCGAGGCGTTCAGCAATATAACGGGTGGAGAAGCGATCGTGACTGGGCACCTCATCGGCGAGCAGTGACAAGTTCGTGCGCGCATCATAGGTGTAGGTGTAGCGTTTACGGGCGGCTTGGAGCGCGGTCGATCGTTGGGCGGGGTGCGTTTCCTGGTGGGGCAAGCAAGGTTTCATATAGAATTATTTGGGGGTAGATTTGAGCAGCCGATGGCGATGTCGGTGGGGTTATCGCTTGCAGAGACGCGGCGCGAACACGCCGTTACACCCAATTAATGATTTGTTGCAACAGTTGCGATCCCCCTAAATCCCCCTTAAAAAGGGGGACTTTAATCTGGTTCCCCCCCTTTTTAAGGGGGGCTAGGGGGGATCGACAACTATTGCATCCATTCTGGGATAAGGGATTACACCCAACCGACGAAAATATCAACGAAACTATTCAAAGAGAACATCGGACTTAGACTAAATAATGCGCCGACAAAATTAAGATGTCAAAGATTGCAACAATCTGTACACATTCTTCGGATAGTTAGCCGGACAGTTCGCCCCCAGAAAATGTTCCATTCCCCATAGACAGTTAAAAAATTGCCCCATGGTTTGTCGTGTTTGGGAGATTTTCTGCCCATGATAGGGAATTGATGCCTCTTCACCCGTGGTTCGCTCCATGCCCACACCCGACAATCGCCTGAAAATTGAACTGCTGATCGACGCCGATCATCCCGACCTACTCGAAGGCTTGGACGAATGGCTGCGGCTCGGCCTAATCGCCGATCGACAAGTCCTCCTCCTCGCCAAAACCCAGCTCTGCCGCACCCTGCCGCTGACGGCCAATCCCTTCGTGGCCACCGCAATCGCGCCCACGCCGCGCCGGACGATCGTCACCGCAGCGCCGATCGTCCTCCCCGACGCCACCACCGACAACCCATTCCCCGCATTTGACAACACCCCAGCCACTCAAACACCACCACCGCCACCCAAACGCACCATTACTGCGCCCACGCCGCCGCGCGCCCCCACTTGGGGCGAACAGGTTTTAGCATCCTTCATGGCGGAAGTGGCCGTGGTTTGGTTGCTCTTCCTCGGCGTGTTTCTGGTGGTCGCCTCTTCAGCGGCGATCGCGGCGATCCAGTGGCGGAACATGAGCGCGGTCGGGCAATACAGTATTCTCCTCGGTTATACCCTGGTTTTCGGCGCGGCGGGACTGTGGGCTGGCTCGAAAGCCAATCTCAAAGTCACAGGCCGGATGTTGCAGATTGCGACGTTGCTGATTATCCCAGTGAATTTTTGGATGATGGATGGGTTTCATCTGTGGGCGACGCCGACGGGCTGGCTGATCATGGCGATCGCGGCGGGCGCGTTAGGTTTCCTGCAATGGCGACTGCTGCAATCCAATTCCCCACTCAATCAAGCCAATAGTTTCCTGCTGAATGCCTTGCAATGGGGGTGGCAACTGAGTTTTGTGCCTGTGGGCTTTACTTACATTGGGACAGTGACGACAGCGCTGGTGGGCGCGATCGGGCAGCGGAGTCGGAATACGACCGCAGGCGATGACCCACGCCGATCGCTTTCAACGATCGCCATTGGCTTTGCGACGTTACTGCTTGTCGCCCGTGCGGTATTCGTGGCAGGCATCCCACTCGGTCGGTTTGGGCTGGCGTTGGGATTGATTGGTGGGTTGTTTTACTGGCTCGACCGGGACGAGTTCGGCACCTTCTGGCAACAAGTGGGTGCGGCATTCGTGGGTTGTGGTTGGTTGATCAGTTATTTGCCCGATGCCCCGTTGGCAGCGGCGGGGATCGATCCCCTGTGGCAGCCGTTGGCGATTAGTGGATTGGGCCTGTGGATGCTGGCCGATCGATTAACTCGCTTCTGGGAGACGCCCGTATTGGTCGGTTTCTGGGCGATCGGGCTGCAAACCTACACATTGCTGCGCGTGGTTTTGCCACAGTCGATGCGCCGCAGCATCATGACGGCCATTCAGGAAGCCGCCAACCTGCAAGCTGGGGCCTTTGAACTGACGGGTTTGGGCTTCTTCGCCTACATTCTGATCACGCTCGGACTCGCCCAGTATCTCAAACGCCAGAACCAACCCCAACTCGCCAAGCTGACGCACCAACTCGCCTTAGGATTAGGCGCAGTTCTGGCCTTGCCGAGTTTGTTCAGTCCGCTCGTCCGGGCGATTTATTTCACGCTTTCATCGGCGATCGTCTTGCTTTACTGGTGGCGGAGTCGCAAAGCCCCCAAAACCGCCCAAATCCACCATCTGATTTACCTCGGCCACGCCTGCGGTCTGATCGGCATTGCCTCCTGGATTCAATGGTCATTGCCGAAATTGCTACCGGAACAATGGGCCATGATTTTGTTGGTCGGGGCGGTGCTGGAATGGGGTTTGGCCGCCGTCAGTCGCGACAAATTCTGGCAAAAAAGTGCATGGCTACTCGGTTTGGCCCAAGCAACCTGTGCCTATCCGCTGATGTTTAACGCGATCGATATGTCCGGCAACGGCGCTTATAACGGCTTGCCCTGGCTGATGGTTCCAGCGGCCCTCACGGGTTTAGGGTCGATGCCCCGCATGAGCGATCGGCGGGAATCCAGTTTTATCAGCATTGTGGCGGGACTATTATCGTTAGTCGTCACCTTTACGGATCTCAATCCATTGCTGATCGCGCTGGCGGTAACTACGATTCTATTAGTGATCAATACCGCCCAACTGCGCTATATGACCATCGCCGCGATCGGCATTGGCACGGGATTGCTCTACAGCGGATTGCAAGTCTGGAGCTTATTGGGTCGGCCCACGGAAGCCCGCTGGTTTGTGCTGGCCATGGCGATCGGGCTGTGGCTGCTGTGGCTGTGGCGCGATGGATTGTCGCGCTGGGAACGGCGACTGGAGGAAACGGAATTGCCATCGCTGCCTTACCTGTTTCTCAATGCGGCCAATGGCTGGGGCATCACGTTGGCGTTGGCGATCGGGGTGATCCTTGTCAGTTGTGTCACCGTGGGATTGATCGAACCCACGGCGGGGTTGCCATGGTACGAATTGACGATCGGTGGCACCGTGGCCTTCATTGCGATCCTCTATCGGATTAGCCAGAGACCCACGGATTTGGGGCTTTGGGGGTTAGCGATCGGGGCCGAATTACTCGTCAATCTGACGGCGGAATGGCTCGATGCCCCGTTGGCCTATCGCTTAATCAGCACGCTAATGCTCGGATTCGGCACGCTGTTAATTGGCGAATGGTGGCAGCGCGATGACAACCGCGAAATTCACTGGACAAGTTTTAGCGGCGTGCCCTTGTTCTATGGCGGCATGGCGTTGTTCATTGGGCATCTCAATTTCACCGCCATCACGGGATTGGCGACGATCGCCGTTGCCGGATTAGCCTTACTGTTGGGCCGCCGATCGGCCACGATGCGACCCACTAGTATGTTGGGGTTGGCCGCAATCTCGATCGGCGCTTACGAATCGTTAATCCACTGGATGATGCAAGCCAGTGGGGGCCTACCCGGCGATGGGATCACGCTATTAGCAATGCTCGCGGCAATCCTCAGCTTGGGCTATTGCAGCCTCCGAAACCCGCTCCACCAATGGCTCGACATCCCCAAATCCGCAATCACGATCGGGGTTATTCTGCATTGGGCGACTGGTTGGCTTGTGGGATTGAGCGCATTGGCCTTTGGCCTCAGTCCCACGGGCGAATGGCTCTGGATCGGCACGATGGCGATCCTCGCGGCCACCGCCACTTGGCAAGGTCGGCGCAAATCCATCTTAATTTATCCCGCACTGTTGCAATGGAGTAGCGCGATCGGCTTCCTCCTGAAGCAACTTCTCCCAGACGAATTTTTCTTGAGTTCGATCGGATTATTTGCCGCATTATTCATGGGTGTGATTTACGTTTTGCCTTGGGAGGACTGGGGCTGGGACGCCAAACCTTGGCACAATGGCAGTCTGGGCCTGCCGGTAATCGCGGCGGTGATCACGATCGTCCATATTAGCGTCCCCGCACTTTTACTCATCGGCGGCAGTTATGGATTACTCGCTTGGCAGCAGCAGCGGATTCGGCTGAGCTATTGGGGCGTCGGGTTTGCCTGCTGGGGTCTGTGGCGTTGGCTGGGTGAACTGGCGGTGAGTGAATCGGTTTGGTATGTGGCGGTGCTGAGTTTGGCGATTATGTACATCATCGAAGTCGAGCCAACGGTGCAAGGCCCGCCCGCCAAACAACAGCGACATCTGATGCGGTGCGGCGCGATCGGACTGTTTTGTTTGACGCTATTTTACCAAGGCACGATCGCCGGATTCTGGAGTGTGATCACGATCGGCGTTGGACTCGGCTTCATCGCGTTAGGCATTGTGCGCCGGACTCGCGCCTATCTCTACCTTGGAACAATGACCTTTTTGCTGGCGGTCTTGCGAACGCTGTGGTTATTCGTGTTGGATTATTCGCTGCTGCTGTGGGCGATCGGCATCGCGATCGGGATTCTGCTGATCTGGATTGGGGCGACGTTCGAATCGCGACGGAGTCAGACGATCGCCTTTGTGCAGTATTGGTTAGATGAGTTGGCGGAGTGGGAGTAGAACATCCTGAATGAACTACGCCTCAGACCCGCCCCGCGCGTCAACGGCGGGCTAGTAAGGGAACCCCGCTAAAGCGGGCTGAAAACCGGTTTGAGTCCACTTCAGTGGACTTTCGCTACTAGCCCGCAATTTATTCGCGGGGCGGGTGAATAGCGCAGTCCAACCAACCACGACACAGCCACATTATTTCCACGGTGTCCACCAATTCCATTTGCCCATCAAATGCATCGTCGAGGGCACCAAAATCACCCGAATCAACGTCGCATCGACCAAAATCGCCAACGCAATCCCCAATCCCAACGCCTTCATAAAAATAATACTGGTCAACGCAAACGCTCCAGTGACAATGATCATCAGCACCGCCGCATTGGTGATAATCGATCCCGTATGGGCCAAGCCCTCGATTACACTGCGCGAATTGTCGCCACATTCGTCGTAAATTTCCTTAATCCGCGTCAATAGAAACACCTCATAATCCATACTCAAACCAAACACCACCCCAAACAGCACCAGCGGCAGCAAAATGTCCAAGTAGCCCAACGGCTGAAAATTCAACCACTGACTCAAATGCCCTTCCTGAAACACAAACACCAATGCCCCAAAGGATGCCCCGATCGACATAAAATTCATGACGATCGCCTTCAACGGCAACACCACGGATTCAAATAACCCACACAACACCACAAAGGTAATGCCCATCGTCGCCGCGAGAATGATCGGGAATTTCTGCACCACCGCCGCGATCGTGTCAATTTCCGTCGCCGTCTGGCCGCCCACTTGAACCTGCAATCCGCCTAAATCGAGTTGCCGCAAATCCTTGACTAATTGGTGCGATTCCGGGCTGTGGCTGTCGGTGCGACTGGTGAGCACCATGAGCGTCGTGGTTTCGCTACTGAGGGATTTTACCGCCGACGCGATCGGTGCGGGCAACGGCACACCGGGAGTATAAAGCTGCTGGTATTGGGCTAGGGCCGGAGCATTCGGCGGCAGCGGCAGGTTGAACAAACTGCTGACGCGCTTGAGTCGCCCGTCCGCTTGGAGCTTTTCGGTCAACGCATAAAGCCGATTAATCCCATCGCTGGAGAGGATGCGATCGCCCGGTTTCGTCGTCGCGATCGACAGTAAAATCGGGGCCGTTTCACCGGGGCCGAAGGCTTTTTGGAGGACATCCACGCCCGATCGGGCGGCCACCGTCGGGGGCAAAATACTCGCATCGCCCAACCCCACTTCTGCCCGCAGAAATGGCGCAGTCAGCCAACCAATCACGAGTAATACCCCCACCAAACTCAGCACACTGTGGCGCGTAACTTGCCGCGCGATCGTGCTCCAAAATTGATAGCGTTGATCGACCGATTGATGATCGCGCCAATTCAGCCGATCACCCAACAACATCAGTAATGCCGGGAGTACGGTGAGGGCAACCGATACGGAAAGCAAAACGACGATCGAACCGGAAACACTAATCGATCGCAATAGCGCGATCGGGAATAGCATCAGACAGGCCAGACTAATACAAACCGTCAGGCCAGAGACGAATACCGCTTGGCCCGCAGTCGCGACGGTGCGGACGATCGCGTCGATTTTTGAGCGGGTTTGGCGTTCCTCGCGAAACCGATTGACCATCAACAGCGAATAATCAATGCCCAAACCCAGCCCCAACATACTGGCAAAATTGATCGCCAACACCGACATCGGCATGATCTGCGCCACCCAGTAGAGCAAGCCAAACGTCACCGACACACTGAGTAATCCCATAACGATCGGCAATGCCGCCGACACCACCGACCCAAACACAAACAACAACGTCAGCAAGGTCAATGGCAACGCCACCAGCTCCGCCCGCCCCAAATCGGCCTTACTAATCCGCTGGGCTTCCCGATCGACCACCGCCCGCCCCGTGACAAAAATCTGCAAATCCGACGGCCGATCCCGACTGATTTTTTCTTCGATTTGTTCGATCACCGGATTCGGCGACACATCCGCCGCGAGGTTCACCAAATTATATTGCGTCCGCCCATCGGCACTGCGAAATTCGGGGTGGGCCGCTGTGCGACCGACGGAAGCGACTCCAGGCGTATTTTGCACCCGATCGAGGAGGGATTCAATCGCCGGGGTGTCCAGTGATTTCGATGATTGGAAGACGATCGTTAGGGGATCCATCGCCAATCCCAATTCCTGCTGCAACCGTTGCTCCGTTTGGCGGGCCGCACTGCCTTCGTAGGTCATGCCCGCACCTTGCAAAGAGCGCTCCAATTGCGGCGTCAGGGCAAGACTAATCACCATCAACGCCGCCCACAGCCCCAAGATCCAAGCGGGATAGCGGGAAACGCGCTGCCCCAACCGGGCAAAGATGGTGGTCAGCGATCGATCGGGCGGCAAGGGTTGGGACATAGTTACACAAAGATGACGACGGGCAGGACGAATCCCACTACCCACTCAATTATGGCGTTAAACGACAGCCACCCGATCGGGAACATTCTCGGCGCACATTCGACGTTAAAACCCAAACGATAAATTCGGCACATCAACGATCATTGGCAGAAAACAGTTAAGTTCGTTAGATTGATAGACAGATCAGTGTTCCTATCCCCTCGCCGAGAATTATTCTATGCATACTGTTTTGGCCTCGATCGCCACGGCAAATCCCCCGTTTCAAATATCGCAGCCCCAGGCATTAGAATTCTTGTCACAACTGACGAATCTATCGCCCCAACTGCGCGATCGGGCCGCCAAAATCTATGCGAATTCCGGCATCGACCAACGCTACACCTGCATTCCCGACTACCTGAGCACACCCCCCAACTTCAGCTTTTACCCCCAAAATTGGGCACTAGAACCCGCACCCACCACCCACGATCGCAACCAGCTCTACCAAACCTACGCCGCCAAACTCGCCGAATCCGCCGCGAGTACCGCGATCGCCGAATCCACTTACCCGCGTGAATCAATCACCCATTTAATTGTGGTCAGTTGTACCGGATTTTCGGCACCGGGAGTCGATGTGCATTTGATTCAGCAATTGGGATTGCGCGCTGACATCGATCGGACAATCATCGGCTTCATGGGTTGCAACGCCGCATTTAACGGACTGAAAACCGCCCATGCCATCTGCCAGAGCAACCCGAAAGCACGGGTATTAGTCGTTTGCGTCGAACTTTGCACGTTACATTTTCAGCCGGAGAACACGATCGAAAGCGTGGTGATTAACGCAATCTTTGGCGATGGAGCCGCCGCCGCCGTTTTATCCGCGCAATCCACCGAGGAAGCCGCAGGCAAATTGGCCTACGTCGATGGCTACAGTTTGCTCACACCGGACAGTCGGGATTTGATGAGCTGGACGATCGGCAATACGGGATTCCTGATGGGTTTATCGTCGAAAGTTCCCGCCGCGATCGTCGAACATTTGCCGCATTATTTAACCACATTGCTTGATCGGCATGGGTTAAAAAATGACGCGATCGACTTCTGGGCCATCCATCCCGGCGGTCGCCAAATCGTTGACCAAATCCAATCATTGCTAGAATTAAGCGACAATATGGTGGCCGATTCCTACGCCGTCCTGCGGGAATACGGCAACATGAGTTCGACCACGATTTTGTTTATCCTGAAGCGATTGCTCGCGCCACATCAAGCTGGAAAAGGGTTTGACAATGGTGTGGCGATGGCGTTTGGGCCAGGGCTAACGATCGAAGGTTGTTTATTTCAGCAGGTGGCGGCATGATCTCCTTCCAGACCCGCACCACCGAAGACGAATTGATGGACGACTTCTCCATCACCGACGATCGGCTGACCGATGCCCTCGACCAATTACGCAATGTGAATCGCTGGCTCGGCGGCTACGGCACCACCATGGTCATCCTCGCCCCCTGGCTCAAAGCCAAAGCAGTAGCTAATCCCAGCCAACCCATTCGCATCCTCGACCTCGGCACGGGCATCGCCGATTTTCCCGAATACATCGTCCAATGGGCCGCGCAGCAAACCCCGACGATCGACCTCGAAATCGTCGCGATCGATGCTAACCCCGTCACCGTCGATTACGCCCAAAAATCCCTCACCAAACGCCTCCCGCCCCACCTCGCCGCGAAGATTCGGGTCGAAGTCGCCGACGCCTTGAATTTGCCCTACGCCGATCGGGAATTTGATGTGGCGATGGGGGCGATGTTTTTGCATCACTTTGCCCAGGAAAACGCGATCGCCATTGTCCGCGACATGCAGCGCGTCTCCCGTGGCGGTATTTTAATCAATGACCTGCACCGTCACCAACTGGCTTACGTCGGGATTTACAGCCTCACGCGGATTTTTCGGGCTTCGGAAATGATGCAAAACGATGGGCCAGTTTCCGTACTGCGCGGCTTCCGATCACCCGAATTGCAATCGATCGGCGAAGCTGCCGGACTCCCGAAATTTAGCTTAAAATGGTATTGGCCGTTCCGTTGGCTATTAAGTACACTGACCTCGGAGCAAAGCGCATGATTTACGATGCAATTATTGTCGGCGCGGGGCTGGCCGGATGCAGTGCCGCCATCCAACTCGCCGATCGCGGCCACACCGTTCTCCTGCTCGAACAACAACACTATCCCGCCCACAAACTCTGCGGCGAATTTCTCTCGATCGAAGTCCTGGGAATTTTTGCACAGTTGGGAATTCTTGATCAAGTGCAACGATCGGGTGCCCAGCCGATTCATCACACGTTGCTAACTACCGCAGGCGGCGCGAGTTTTACCCGAACCTTACCAGGAACGGCGCTGGGATTGAGTCGGTATCAACTGGATTTAATGCTATTTGAACGGGCGATCGCCCTGGGTGCAACGGGCTACGATGGCACCGTCGTCAAAGCGATCGACGGCAATTTAACCGACGGATTCACCGTCCAAACCAATCGCGGCAAATTTCGCAGTCGCACTGTCCTCGGCGCTTACGGCAAACGATCGGCCCTCGACACCCAACGCGATCGGCCCTTCACCCGCAAACCCTCCCCCTGGATCGGCTTCAAAGCCCATTGCAGTGGGTTAGATTTACCTGGAACGATCGAACTCCACGCTTTCGCAGGTGGTTATTGCGGTTTATCCGCGATCGAAACCGGGCAGATCAATCTCTGCTGGATCGGCCATGAATCCGTGTTGAAGTCGGGCGGGGATCAAAACCTCCCCGACGCACTGTATGCGAATCCCGTGTTGCGCGATCGGCTGTCGCACCTGAAATTCGATGGTCTACGACCGACGGTCGGTCATCGCACCGTGCAGCACCGACTCCGCCAAATTTCCTTCGCCCTGAAAGGCACCTTCGATGATGACGTTTGCCTGATCGGCGACACCGCCGGAATGATCACACCCCTCTGCGGCGACGGTATGGCCATGGCGCTCCACACCGCCGAAATTGTGGTGCCATTGGTGAGTGATTACTTAGTGGGAAACATTAGCGCAAATCAATGGAAACAACAATACCAGCAACAATGGCAACGTGAATTCAAAACGCGATTACAACTCGGGCGGTTGTTGCACTCCGCGTTTATTCGGCCTTCGATCGCCCAAGTCAGCGTCGGCCTTTGTCAGAGTTTCCCCGCGATCGGCGATTGGCTGATTCAGCATACACGCGGTGAAGCGGCTCCCGAATTGACCGCATATGCCCCGGCGTAGGATGCGTTTCTGCGCCAGCAAAACGCATCGCCAAATTTACGCGATCGCCTGACAAATCGGCAGCGCGATCGTGAATGTCGCACCTTCGCCCACCGTCGAAACACAGTCCAATCGCCCACCGTGCATCTGGACAATTTGATAACTCACAGACAAACCTAAACCGGTGCCCTGCCCGATCGGTTTGGTTGTAAAGAATGGGTCAAACACCTGCGATAACTGCGTGGGATCGATGCCGTGGCCATTATCTTGAATCGAAATTTGCACCCAATCGGGATGCAGTTGACGGGTCGCGAGGTGAATTAGCCCAGGATAATCTTGGCGGCCTAAGGCATCGATCGCGTTGGTGATTAATCCCATAAATACTTGATTGAGCTGATTCGCGAAGCATTCGACTAATGGCAATTCAGCGTAGTCTTTCGTGATCCGAATCGGTTGGCCGGGTCCCTTCAGCCGATGTTGCAATAACATCAAAGTGCTGTCGATCCCCTCATGCACGTTCACGGGTTTCATCCCGGCTTCGTCGAGGCGCGAGAAGTTCCGCAGGGATTCGACGATCGCGCGAATGCGTTGGGTGCCCGTTTCCATCGACAATAAAATCTTCGGCAAGTCAGCCTGGATATAGTCAAGATCAATTGCCTCGGCCTGCGCCTGCAATGCCACTGATGGCACCGGACATTCGCGCTGATAATTTTCGATCAGATCCAATAATCCATACACGTACTGCTGCAATGGCACCAAATTGCCATGGATAAAGTTGACGGGATTATTAAATTCATGGGCGATGCCCGCGACAAGTTGGCCCATGCTCGCCATCTTTTCGCTATGGATGAGCTGTGCTTGAGTGCCCCGCAATTCGCGCAGGACGCGCTGCAATTCCTGGCTATGTTGCTGCGCCTGTTGGGTCATCACGGTTTCCGCTGCGAGGGAATGCTCGACCTGTCGCCGATCGTCAATCTCCTGCCGCACCCGACTAAACATCAAATGAAACGCCTGAAATAATTCGCCCAACTCATCCTGACGCTGTTCCTGGGCGGCCTGAAAGGCAAATTTGGGATCAGCCGCATTGATCGCATCCCCCACTTCCAACAAATCATCCCGCAATTTCAGCAACGGCTGAATAATCGTCAAACTCACCGCCGACATCGCCGTGGCCGTCACCACGATCGAAATCAACAACACCAATCCCATAATCCGCAACACGTAAGCCCGCAGTTGTTGCTCGATCGCCGCCGGATCAACTCGTTGCCGGGCGACCTGTTCCTGCACCAACTCCGCCCGTCGCTGCTGATAGGACGGCACCAAAATCACCAGTTCGATCGTCACAACACTGACAAACACCCACAATGCCACCTGCTGCGCCAGACGCGATTTGAAGAGCGGCAGAATTGGCGGAAACCGATGAAACACAAGCGGCGCGCGGGTAAAGAATCAAGCAATGCATCACTGCTCCTAGCGTACCCAATCCAGCGCCCCCGCAAACTACGACTTAAACCGATCGGGAAAAGGCAGGATTTCTTGGGTCGCAACCCCTTCGATCGGCATAAAACAAACCCGATCGCGCCCCTGTTGTTTGGCCCGGTACAGGGCTTGATCCGCTGCCTGGAGCAGATCCTTCGGCTCGCCGTCAAGGGTCGGAAACAGGCTGGCGACACCGACGCTCAAGGAGACGTAGTTGCCGATCGGGGAGTCGCGATGTTGGAGTTGTTGCTGTTGGATCGCGGCCCGCAGGGCTTCGGCCACCTGCACTGCCCCCCAACGACTGGTCTGGGGCAACACCACGGCAAATTCTTCGCCGCCATAGCGGGCCAGCAGGTCGGCGGGGCGTTTGATCACGTCGGCCATAATCTGCGCCACCTGTTGTAGACAGTCGTCGCCCATGGGATGGCCGTAGTGATCGTTGTAGCGCTTGAAGTAGTCGATGTCGCAGAGGATCAGGGAGAGGGGCTGTTGCTCGCGGGCGAGGCGCTGCCATTCCTGCGCCATATAGCTGTCGAAGCGGCGACGATTGGCGATTTGGGTGAGGCTATCGAGGGTGGCGAGGCGTTCGAGTTCGTAGTTGGCCTGTTGCAGGGCGATCGTCCGCTCCTGCACCTGCTGCTCCAAATGCTGCCGATAATCGTACAGAATTGTCTCGGCATGTTTGCGCTCGGTGATGTCCAGCGAGAGGCCATCCCAGACGATCGCCCCATCTTCCGTCGGCTCCGGGGATGCCTGGGTCAGCACCCATTTGACCGCACCACTGGCGAGGCGGACGCGATATTCCAGACTCCAGGGAGCCATTGCCCGGTTTTTTTCCGGCAACATCCGCCGAATCGCCACCTCATCCTCGGGAAACATCAAGGCCCAGAATTGCTGCGGATCCCGCAAAAACACCTCCGGCGGCTGCTCAAACAACGCCATCGCGTGGGGACTGATGTAAGAAAACCGATCGTGCCCCGTCGGCTCAATCACATAGCGGAAGATCACCCCCGGCAGATTGTCCGTCAGTTTTTGCATCCGGTGTTCGCTCTGCTGGCGGGCAGCTTCGGCCCGTTTACGCACGGTGACGTTTTGGAAGGTCTGGATCGCGTAGATTACTTTGCCCGTGGCATCGGCCACCGGAATCGCCCGCGCCTCGATCGGGATCACCGTATGAGGCAACCGCACCACCAGATCATCAACATAGACCGCCTTGCCACCCAGGGCTTGGACGATCGGCAATTGGGCCGCCGGATAGAGCGTTTCGTTGTCCGCTTGATAGAACCGATAGGCCCGCGACAGTTGATCGATCGGCACCTGCGGCACCCGTTTGAGGCCCAGGAGCAAATGCCCGGTGCGATTCAGGTAAAGGCATTTGCCCGTTGGATCGATCACCACGACACCGACGGGTAGGGCTTCGAGCACCTGATACAGCCGTTGCTTACTGGCAAACAGTTCTTGGTTGACCGTCCGGAGATTCGCCAACGATCGGGTCAGCCGCTGGGCCATGTGGTTAACCGATTCGGTCAATTCCGTCAGTTCCCAGGTGGATTGGCGGGTGATGATTTGCGATCGTTGCCCCTGCGCCACTTCCCGCGTTGCCTGACTCAACTGCAAAATCGGCCGCGTTACCCGCCGGGCCAACCAATAGCTCAAGCCCACGGCCACCCCCAAGGCCAAACTCGACAGCAGCCAAGTGGTGCGATTGTTCGCCTGGATTTGGTGGGTAAATTCTTGCTCCGGCACCACCACGACGATCTGCCAATCAAATAGCGTGGCATCCCGCCAAGGCGTCATCCGAATATAGCTCGGCACGCCATTGATCGTGGCCCGCAATGATTGGGCCGCCGCCGATTTACCACGTTGGAGCTGGGCCATGGTTTCGCGAATCACCGGATCGGGATGGGCCTCGGCGGTCAGTCGCTCAACCCGATCGCCCACCCGCCGATAGATCGGCTGACCCGCCGAGGCCGCCACCAATTGCCCATTCGGCTCCAAAATAAACACCTGACCCGATCGGCTGAAGCGATCCGCCGCCAACGCCTGACTCAAATCGCGCAATAGGAAGTCCACCGCCGCCACCCCAACGATCGTCCCACGGGCGCGCAGGGGATGCAGCGCCGTCATCCGTAGCCCCATCTGGGGAGCCGTCGTGGGAATGTAGGGCGGCGTCCAAGTCGGTCTTTGGGCCGCGATGCCCGACTGGTACCAAGCGAGCTGGCGCACATACAAATCCGATCGGCGTTCGATCAGGGCACCCCGTTGACCCGTGACACTGGGGGCGAAGACCGCCGATTTGCCGGGAATTGAGCCATCGGCGATTTCCAGGCGTTGCTCCGCATCCTCACCCGGAACATCGAACCAACCGGAGCCGATAAAGTGCCCCTGCACCGTGCCCATCGAAATCGCTGCCACCTCTGGAAAGGTGGAACTTTGATTGAGAAAATAATTATCCAGCGTTTTGGAGCGCGCCGGGTCGGGCTGAATCCGCCCCATTTCCACATCCTTGGCCACCCAGGCCGCAATCTTGGGCGGCAGCCGCGTATGACTGACCAAATCCTGGGCGGTGCGATCGCTAACTTGCGTCATCAATTGGTCAGCCAAATCGGCGATCGCCATCTGGCCCGATCGCCAGGACAACCAGCCCACGATCGCCACCGCCACCATCAACGGCAGGGCGATCGGCACGATCAGCAAGAGGCGCAACGGCCATTTGAACGCAGGAGGAACCGGGGGACGACCGGGTTTTGGCACAGGGGTCGCCTTGGGCGACTGCGGCGGACGGGGAGTATATAGCATGGGCCTAACGTATCAGCACAGAGCGCCGCCGCTGCGTAGCGACGTGCGATTACAAAAAGCTTTTAAATCAAAGTCGCGTTACTAGTCCCAGTTTTCAATTATAGGCAGTCTTGGTCCCGAACAAAATCCGTCTAACGACAGATTTTGGCGATATGCACCACTAACTGCGATTAATCTGCTCAACCAGCCAGGCATCGACCGGTTTGCCATCCAACCGCTGCAACTCCACCACGATTGCCACGACTTCCTTCGATCCCGGCGGGGCGGGCTGTTCGCGAAAGCTGATGGTATAGTTAGCGGGGTCTTCTTGGCGTTCCTTGAGCCACTCTTGCACCTTGATTTTGGCAAAAAACGACTGCCCATCGCGGTACATCCGGGTAAGCTGCATCTGAAGGGTGAATGGATCATGGCGCGGCATAGCGGCACACCTACGGGTGATGAGAAGAACAGTAGTCAAGCATATTAGCCTGCCATTGTACCGTGCCGATCGCCCTGCCTGGCACGAATCGCCCTGCCCGCGATCGCCCCATCCGCCCCCACCATCGCCGCAAAGTAGTCCAGGGGACAATCCACCCGATCGCCGATCCGATCGCGGTAGCCCGTGGTCGCGTCCCCCCAGGGATCATAGAGCCGCCAGCCCCGAGGGCCGTAGCCCACCAACACCACCCAATGCCGCGCGGGCGTGAAGCGCGTCGCCAGGACGATCGGCACCTGTTGTTGCAGCGTCGCCCGGAGTGCGGCCGCTGTCCAATTTGTCCGGGCGGCGATTTGACAACCCTCGGTTTGGAGCAAGGCTTGCAGACAAGTCGGATCGACCTGCGAACCCAACCCATAGTGGTCAAAGCACCATTGCCGCAGCCGATCGACATCCGCCGGAAGTTGGTAATAGCCCAACACCGCCGCGATCGTCAGCAGATTCGCGATCGGCCAATCGTGATCAGGCATCCCGCTTCGAGGTGGCACGGGTACCGCCAATTCCAGTTGCCCTGGCCCCGGATGGCGCACCGCCGCGCCCCACCGCAGTTGGACATGGGCGGCATCGAGATACCCCGTGGCGATCGGCAGCGGCGACGGCGATCGCAGCGTGACTTTGAGCTGCGACTCACCCACCGTGGCGTAGTGCTGCAAGGCGTAGATTTGCCCCGGTGCAAGACTGACTTTTTCCGTCAGGGGCAGCAGCGCGGGCGACAGCGGACGCTGCTTCAGGGGCGTGGTTTGGAGGATTTCGAGAGTGAGGGGGGCGGGATCGGGCGCGGGCGTCAGGCGGACATCGATCGCGCTGACCCAGACCCGATCGTCAGTGCGATCCCCGGCCAATCCCGGCAATCGCACTCGCCAATGGTCATCGGCGCGGGCCGCCGCCGTCAGCGGCAAGACTTGGCCTTGGATCAATTGTTGGGTCGCGTGCGGGGCGCGGGTGGAATCCGTGAGTTGGGCCTTGAGATGAGTCGTGCGGGTGACTTGCAGTTGGCCGTCGATCGGGCGTTCCACCGGATCGACTAGCGGCGGCACATACCGGATGTCACCCTGGCGCAATTCAACTTGGTCAGGATCGAGATAGCCCCAATCCCCGATCGGGTCGATCGGGTCACGCAGCCGCAGTTGCAGATGCGCGGGCGTCCAGCCATAACGCAACACCTCATAGGTTTGGCCCGCCAGGAGTCGGACTTTTTGGCGGGCGGGCAATTGGGTCGAATCCTGGGGCGTCGCCTTGAACCAACTGTCCTGGAGCAATCGCAGCCGCATTGGGGCCACCGCCGTCGCCGCATCAGGACAGACAATGAAATAAAACTCCGCCGTGGCCGTCAATTCGCCCGATCGGTCGAACCCCAGAATTTGCAGCCAATGCGCCCCGATCGTCGTCCAACCCGACGGCCAGAGGAATTGCCATTGGCCCGTTGGCGTGAGGCCGATCGGATAAATTTCGCCCTGATCCAACTCCGCCTGCAATGTCGCGATCGTCGTGGCATCGCAGCGACCTTTAAGTTGCAGGGGTTGGGCGACGACAATCGATCGGAGGGCACGATCGTCGGGGGGAAGGGGGAATGGCATAACGGCGGTCATGGCGACCCAAACCTACATCAACGATTTACTGCGACATCTCAGGCTCCCAAACCCCAAATTCTGGGGGCTTTGAGCCGGATCTTACGCCCCCAGAATTGGGAACCGGGGGGCGGTTCGGCGAACGTGTGGGATCAATCCGAGTCAATTGATCGAACCACTTCCTACATCGCACTCAAAATATCCGTCGCATGAGTTTCCGTATTCACCGTCTCATACACCTGAGCAATCTTGCCATCCGTAATCACATAAGTCACCCGCTGGGCATAGCGATTCCCGTTCTTCTCACCCAACACACCATAGCTCGTGGCGATCGCCGCATCGGTATCGGCCAACAGCGCAAACGGCAAACTGAATTTATCCGTAAACGCCTTGTGCGAAGCCGCGTCATCCAGACTCACCCCAAACACCGTAATCCCTTGACTGAGATACTGGTCATAGTTGTCCCGGAAGCTGCAAGCCTCTTTGGTGCAACCCGGCGTGTCATCCTTCGGATAGAAATACAACACCACCGACTTCCCGGCGTAGTCCGCCAACTTCACGGTATTGCCGTGCGTATCCTTGACGGTAAAATCCGGGGCGATCGCGCCAACTGTAAGAGCCATCGGTGATTCCTCGTTAATTTCTGTGGGATTGCCGCTCTTGATTGTAGCGGGTTTTCCGCCCAAGCCGGGCGCAGGGGGGAGGCAGATCCACCCGTTTCAGCTTACTATTTGAAAATATATTGTTCGCCCATCCATCTTGACTCATCATGCAAACGCCCCTCACCGCCCGCCGCGACCCCCGTCGCCGCATTCTGGCCTGGTTATTCAGCAGCCTCAGTGTGATGCTGCTGCTCGCCGCCCCCGCGATCGCCACGGGCGTCTACGAAATGCCCGAAGCCGCGCCCACCAACCACATCCTCGACCAGTCCGAAGTCCTCAGTCGTCTCACCGAAGGCCAAATCAGCGGCGAACTGAATGACCTCGCCGCCCAGCACCAGCAGAACGTCACCCTCGTCAGCATCCGTCGCCTCGACTACGGCGAAACGATCGCCAGCTTCACCCAACAGCTCTTCGATCGGTGGTATGCCACCCCCGAGGCCAAGGCGAATCAGACCCTATTCGTGATCGACAGCCTGACCAACAACACCAGCATCGTCCAAGGGGCCAAGTCCCAAGCCACCATGGCCGCCACGATCGCCACCAGCGTCGCCCAAGAAACCGTCCTTGTCCCCTTGCAGCAAGGCAATCGCTACAACCAAGCCTTCTTGGATGCCAGCGCCCGCCTCAGTCAAGTGCTATCCGGCCAGGAAGACCCCGGCGCACCGGAAGTGGTTGAATTCACCGTCCCGGAACGGAATTTCGCCACACCGGAAGAGACGAAGGAAAGCAACGCCACGGTTTGGGTCGTGGTGTTACTGGTGCTCTCCACCGCCATTCCGATGGCCACTTACTGGTTCTATCAATCCATGGGAAATCGTTAAACCGCAATGGCGTCATCCCCCAATCCCCCACCGCATCCCCCGATCGATCGACCCAATGACCGACCGCCGGTCGTAGACTATCGCCTGATCAAGCATGAGGTGAAGTACGCCGATCACCGATCGGTGGAACGGGAGGATCTGACGCCGATGTTGCGGCATTATGCCGACACCAAGGACATCTATCCCAACGCGCTGCTGTTCTACCGGGTGGGGGATTTTTTTGAGACGTTTTTCCAAGATGCGGTGACGATCGCGCGGGAACTGGAACTGACGCTGACCAGCAAGGAGGCGGGGAAAGCCATTGGTCGGGTGCCGCTGGCGGGGATTCCGCACCATGCCCTCGATCGCTATTGTGCGTCATTGGTGGAGAAGGGCTTTGCGATCGCCGTTTGCGACCAGGTCGAAGATCCAGCCATGGCCGAGGGCAAGCTGGTGCGGCGGGAAGTGACGCGGGTGATCACGCCCGGCACTTTGCTCGAAGAAGGGATGCTGAATGCCCGCAAGAATAATTATCTCGCGGCGATCGTCGTGGCCCAGGATCATTGGGGGTTGGCCTTTGCCGATATTTCTACGGGCGAATTTCGCACCACCCAGGCGATCGGCTGGGATACGCTAAACCAAGAACTCAGTCGGCTCCAACCCGCCGAAATCCTCTGTCCCGTGAATGCACCGGATCTGGGCGGACTGCTGCGACCCGGCCAACGATCGGATCAATTACCCGCCGGGATGCCGAGCCAATATTGCTACACCTTCCGGCCCCAATCGGGGTTTGTCCAGGCGGAGGCGCGCAGTCGGTTGCTGAATCGGTTTAAGCTGCGATCGCTCGAAGGCATTGGCTGCGAGGGGTTGCCTCTGGCCGTGCGGGCGGCGGGCGGCCTGCTGGAATATCTCGAAACCACCTCCGAACGTCAATTCGATTTGGGTGCGGGCTTGTGCCAAAACGGCGCAGTGCAAGTGCCGCTGCAAATGCCCACGACCTATACCCTGACCGACTTTCTCACCCTCGACAATTCCACCCGCCGGAATTTGGAAATCACCCAAACGCAACGGGATGGCGTGTTCTATGGCTCATTGCTGTGGGCGATCGATCGGACGATCACGCCCATGGGCAGTCGAGCGTTGCGCCGTTGGTTGCAGCAACCGTTGCTCAGTCAGTCGGGCATCGAAGCGCGGCAACAGACGATCGGCGAATTGGTGGATGATTTTGTCCTGCGTGAGGATATCCAGAAACGCTTGCGGCAGATCTATGATCTCGAACGATTGGCCGGACGGGCGGGTTCCGGCACCGCTTCGCCCAGGGATTTAGTCGCATTGGCTGACTCGATGGAACAATTGCCCGAACTGGCGTTCCTCGTGAAACCCGCCCGATCGCCCTACCTCCAAGCCCTCCAAGTCGTGCCGCCCGTGATGCTGCAACTGGCGGAAAAATTGCGGAATTATCTGGTCGATAAACCGCCACTGTCACTCACCGATGGTGGCTTGATTCGCGCCGGAGTCGATGCCGAACTCGATCGACGCCGGGTGCAAGTCGCGGCCGATCAGCAATGGATTGCCAATCTGGAACTGACGGAGCGCGATCGCACGGGCATCAACACCCTCAAAGTCGGCTACACCAAGGCCTTTGGCTATTACCTCAGCGTCTCGCGCACCAAAAGCCTCCAAGTCCCCGACGACTACATCCGCAAACAAACCCTGACGAATGAAGAACGCTACATCACTCCCGACCTGAAGGAATGCGAAAATCGCCTCCTCACGGCGCAGCAGGAACTCGGACGCTTGGAATATGACTTATTTGTGGAGTTGCGATCGGATGTGGGAGCCGAGGCTGATACGATTCGCGCCGTGGCCCGCGCCGTCGCCGCCGCCGATGTCTTAGCCGGACTCGCGGAAATTGCAATTTATCAGGATTATTGCCGCCCAACGATCGTCCCCGGACGCGCCGTCGAAATCATCGACGGACGACATCCCGTGGTCGAACAATCACTGCCCGCCGGATTTTTTGTGCCAAATTCCACGACGCTCGGCGGCGTCACCACGGCCCCAGGCACCGCCCCCGATCTCGTCGTCCTCACCGGGCCAAATGCCAGTGGCAAATCCTGCTATTTGCGCCAAGTCGGCTTGATTCAACTGATGGCGCAGGTGGGCAGCTTCGTCCCCGCCAAATCGGCTCAATTGGGCATCTGCGATCGGATCTTCACCCGCGTTGGGGCGGTGGACGATCTAGCCACGGGCCAATCCACCTTCATGGTCGAGATGAACGAAACCGCCAACATTCTCAACCACGCCACCGATCGCTCATTGGTATTGCTGGACGAAATCGGGCGGGGCACGGCGACCTTTGATGGCTTGTCGATCGCTTGGGCTGTGTCCGAATATCTCGCCACCGAATTACGATCGCGGACGATTTTTGCCACTCACTACCACGAACTGAACGAGCTGGCCTCGATGCTGATCAACGTCGCCAACTACCAAGTCACCGTGAAGGAAATGCCCGACCAGATTATCTTTTTGCATAAAGTGCAACCGGGCGGAGCCGATCGCTCCTACGGCATCGAAGCCGGACGACTGGCGGGACTACCGCCCCAAGTCATCACCCGCGCCAAACAAGTCATGGGCCAAATCGAGAAACACAGCAAAATCGCGATCGGACTGCGGCGTGGCAGCGGCAAATCCCCGGCCCCCAAATTACCCGCACCCGTCACCGAACCCCAACTCGACTTCTTTGATGATTTTTAGCTAACTGGTGATTCGCGTGACTGGACGCGTTAACCGATCGGACACCACCAGTAAGCCACTTGCACGGAGAAGCCATTACCGCGTACCCGAACCTTGGGTAATCACTGGCGGCGCGCTCGGATCGGGCACAAATACGGATGTCGATTGCGCTTTGTCCGGTGTAGGCAATGCTTTGGGCGATTGGGGCAAGTTCCGTTCCATGAAGCCAGTCAAAAGCGTAATCGGCAAAATCCACGTGAAAAGCATAAAAAACCAGCTCCAAATCAAAAGAATGTATTAATTGTTTGACCAGCGGAATTGTAACGCGTTGTTATATTTTATACCACAAAAGCAACTGATTATCTTAACAATTGATTTAGAAAATTATGCATCCTCTTTTTTTGCGCAATTTGTGAAGTTAAATTCGCCAATTGATCACGGAATGTAAACTTTTCCTGGATTTAATTGCTTTATGAGTGACGCCTCCCGATCGGATTTGCATGTTGGCGCAAGATAAATGATTTAACGGCATCTTTTTCTGGCTAAATCATGAACTACCTGAGCCATCGATTGTTTGGGTTGGTCAAATGATTGTGCTGCCAATCACCGATCGCCGCATCACAGCAACCACCCCAGCCGTTAATTTGCAATAAAGCTGATACTTAATCCACCGAAAGATTACGCAAATTAGTCAACATAAGGCTGGTTTTCGGGCTTAATAATTGCTACAGATTTAGCTGCTACAGATTTAGCGGTTATTTGACTGAATAATTCGGGGCGGTGACGGTTTAGCCAGCATTATCCGGCAGCAACGAGTTGATGATCGTCGATCGGGGATGGTCAACCGATATTTAGCCCGCAGAAACAACACTTCAACGCATTTGATTGATCAAACCGTACTTAATATCGCTTTCTCCATCAAATCTTCAGAGGGTGCCGTTTAGCGGCGTTAATTCTAATACTGCGAATACCGATCGCAATCGGCCCAGTTCGGGGTGCGATCGGCGACATGACGGCAGCAGCAGCAAACGTCATGGGCGACATGGCCGACAATTACGTCAACCACCCTGACTGATGGCAATACCGGGTGCCGCCTGGTTCAAATTCACCGCCAGGGTTATCCGTGAAAGTTGGTAGTGGATTAAATTAATTCTGGACTAACGGCTACCCGCACCCTGGGTGATCAGCGGCGGCGGACTCACATCCGGCACAAACCGGACGACAGCGGGCAAATTTGCCGCCTGGGGCGACGGAATCAAGCGGCCCAGCCGATCGCCGCCTTGCCACACCAGACTACTGACAACACCCACCACGATCGATAACAGCCACGGAAAACGCATTGGAAAATTACCTGAACATTGAAAGAGCACGTTACTAGAGGCGATTCTAACGATCGAATCGGGAGATTGGCCAAAAAACTACCCTTTTCCTTCTCGATTGAGGAAAAAGGGTATCGCTGATTACCGTTTGCGCGGCTGAATAAAGTTGTGAGCGCCGATCAGCGCGTGAATGTAAAGTTCCTGTAACGACTAGCCCCCGATCGGGGGCGCGCCATCAGTTGTTATTCGCGTTCGTGTCCGTCACCGAAGTCGGCACAATGCCGCCTTCGCCAGGCAGCTTATGGGTGATCAAATCGGTGATGGCTTCGTTCAAGTTACGGGGATTCATGAACAGAATCTTCGTATTGTCGCTCTTGCCGATTTCCGTATTGGCCGTGACGTACTTCTCAGCAATCAGGAATTGCAATACTTGTTGGGGGTCGGCCGAACCTGCGAGGGCTTCGGAAAGCTGTTGAATCGATTTGACGGCAGCGCTGGTGCGGGCCAGGTCGGCTTGGCCTTCGGCCTTGGCGGCGGCTTGCTTGTCGAGGGCCATCCGCAGTTCCGGGGGCAAGTCGAATTTCTGGATCTCGACTCGCATGATCTCGACGCCCCAGGCGGCAGTGGCCGATCGTAGTTCCTGCCGCAGGTTTTCGTTGATGTTACCGATGTCGGAGAAGGCATCGTCCAGGTTTAACTGACCGATTTCGCTCCGCAGGGCACTCAAGACCAAGTTCTTCAGGGCATCTTCCAAATCCTCAACGCGATAGTAAGCGCTGTAGAGATCGTTGATGCGCCAATAGACGATCGTATCGACCTTCATCGACGCCTTATCCAGCGTCACCACGTCCTGGGGTTCGATGTCGAGGGTTTGCTCCCGCATACTCTCCACCAGCACCGTATCCATAAACGGCACGACAAAATTCAGTCCCGGCTTCAAGGTGCGTTGGTATTGGCCCAAGCGTTGCACCAATGCCTCCTCACCTTCATCCACGATCCGCACGGAGCCAATCAAATAGCCACCCACGATAAAGGCGAATGCGCCAAGAATAGATTCAAGCCCCATAAGGATTTCCCCGATCGTGCAATCAGATGGTTTTGCACCTCTAGTCTAAACGGTTTCCCTCGAAACGATGCACTTGATTTTGCCTAAGGCCGTTCCTGAAAGGCGTTACCAATGCCTTTGAGAATGCCGCGCCCGACCAATCCCAGCCCGCGCCCGATCACCTCCGTCAGGACATAGACCAAGCCGCTGCCCACAAACGCCGTCGCCGTCCGCAACCGGGGCGTCACCGCATCCCGCATTTCCCACAGCAAGGTCACCGCAAACGGAATCCCCGTCAGGGATTCCAGCTCCTGCCGCCGGGGCGCGTAGATCAGTTGTTGATTAATCCCCAGTTCGGTCAGGACAAAGAGCGCGTATTGACTTTCGAACATCGCCAGCGGCTCGGTGACATAGCGATCGCGCCGATACCGCCAGGACAAATCATTGCGAAAGCGCTCAATCTCACGGGTCGAAAGCCGTTGCCGATCGTAAAATCCTTGTTTGATTGCTTCCACGTCAGCGAATTGATTCAATAACGGCGCGATCGTCGCATTCGCCACCTGAATCACCAGGTTTTCCAAAATCGCCACCGCCTGGGCGATCGCCACCGGGGAACTGGCGGGAAACGGCTGATTATCCACCACCAACGGCTGCTGGAACAACAGATAGCCCAGCAGCTCCGGCACCAGGGGAATGCGGCCCAGGATTTCGGTTTCGATCCGGGCTTGTTGGGTCGCCAGGGTCGCGACGACGGGCGTTTCGACCCCGCGCACCGTCACCTGATAATATTTGCCAAAAAACTCCGGCAGCACCGCCAACCACAGATCCCCCAAAACCACGGAGGACTGGGCCTCTAGTCGTTCCAGCGGCACCCGCGAGAACCGCAATTCATCGACGATCGCCTCAAACTGACGCAACACAATGTAAATCAATTCCCGCTGCTTCTCCGATCGCAGGATGTCAAGCTCCAAGGGCAATTCGGTGCAATTATCCAGGGGATAGCGCAACTTCGCCGCCAACCGATCGAACAGGGTGGCCAAGGGCAAGCCACCGACCCGGTTCGCCGTCTGGATCGGGGCGATCGGCGGCGGTGACTGGAGTGGCAGCACGGGCTGATCGGGCACCCCCGGCAACAGCCGCTGGGTAATCCAACGGGAAGCCCGCAGTTCGCGCTGTCGTCCCGCCAAGACCCAACGTTCGATCATGTTGGTCTTGGGCGATCGAAGTTTCTGGTCGATCACGCTGAGCGCCAAATCGATTTGCATCCAGACCGGGGCACGGCGCGATCGCGTTAACCCACCGCTGATCGGGACCTGGAGGCTGGGGCCAACGGTGGCTTGCATCCCAGCCGCCCAGTAGGTTTCACCCGAGGCCACCTGAGCGATCGCCGCCAACAATTCCGTTTCGCCCACGCCCCGATCACAAGCGCCCTCAATCCCCAGCCACCAAGCATCGGCCACCACCGGATCGCCCGGTGCCGCCAACAGCAAAATCGGCAAATCGGGCAATCGCTGCTTCAACGATCGCAAGAGCAGCCGCAAATCCGCCGCCATCGCCGCCGTCCCCGGCAACCCCAAAATCAGCAGATCGGGCAACTCGCCCCGCCCCTGGAATTCACCTAACAAATCCGCCAAGGCCAAGAGATCACTCGTCTCCAGGCCGATCGACCATTGGGTATACTGCCGCAAATAGCGCTGCAAACCAATCCGGAACCGATCATCCAGTTCCGCGATCGCCAAACGCCAATTCGCCGTCCGATCAACACTCATCAACCGCTACTGGGGTGGGGCTGGATCAGCGGGCGGCGCTGGATCAGCCGGAGCTGGCTCGGTCGGCACTTCCACCGACTCCGCTGCGGGCGCAGGCGGCTCATAAGGTGCGGGTTCAACGGGCGGCACGTAGTCTGGAACCGGATCGGCGGGGGCCGGATCAGCCGCTGGCGCAGCATCATAAACCGGAGCCGGATCGGCGACGGGAGCGGGTTCTGGGGCCGTCGATCGGCGGATTTCTTCCCGTTCGGCCGACCAGCGGCCGATCGATTGCTGGGCTTCGCCGGACACAGAGCCACTGCTGATTTGGGAGGCCACCCCGATCGCTTTGGTCAACGAACCTTGGGCCGCCAATGCCTGAGCCTGGGCCAACCGCTCCCGATCGGCGATCGCCTGAAGCTCCGCGCCCCAGCCCCAGATTGACTCCTGGGCATCGCCATACAAAGCCCGCCCGGAGCGGATTTGGCTGGCAATCTGAATCGCCTTACCCAAGCGCCCGGACTGCGCCACACTGCGGGCTTCGTTGAGAATTGGCTTGTCTTCGATCGTTTGGATTTGGGCCACCCATTCGCCCTTTTGGGCCTGGGCTTTGCCGTAGATCGATCGGCCCTTGGGAATCCGATCGACCAGGGTCACCGCCGCCCGCAATTGATCCAACCCACCGGCCTGGGCCAGCAGTTCGGATTGCTTCAGCACGGGCCGATCGGCTAAGGCCTGGGCGTCCTTGCGCCAGCCCGCTAGCAAGGTCTGGGCTTCGAGCCGTCGGGGGCGATTGCCCCCCAGTTGCTCCACCTGCTTGATCGCCAGATCCAAGCTGGACAGCTGACCAAGATTCGCCAGGGCCTGGGCCACCTGAATCTGCACCGCATCCTCCGCCTGCATCTCCAACCGGGGCCGCAGCGCCTGGGCTTGCTTGTAGTACGGACTTGCCGGATTGATCTGGTTCGTGGCGGTATCGGCCACCATCAAGCCCCACAACTGATTCAGTAGGGGCGCGGAATTTTGTTTGTGGTCGCCGACCGTCGTGGCCCGCGCCACCCGCACCAAATCCTGCTGCACCGGGGTCATTGCCACATCCGACGGCAGGGAGGCGATCAACTGATTCGCCCCCGTCAAGTTCTGCTGCTTCAATTGGGTCGCCGCCTGCTCCAGCAGCTTGTCCCGCCATTGCTGGATTTGCTTTTGGGCCGCTTCCCAGACGAAGGTCTGACGATTCATCGGCAGGAGCAGCCGAATCGCATCGCCAAATTTATCCGCCGAATGCTTTTGGGCAAAGGTCTTCGCCTGCTCCAGAAAGACCCCCGCCTGCTTCTCATCGGCCAATTGCTTGCGCAGATTGGGCAGCCGGGTTTGCCAACTGGGATCGTCCACCTGCGACAGCTTCGCCAGCCAACCCGAAGCATCGTTCCACAACTGTCGCCGCAACGCCGTCTGAATCTTCTCAAACAACTGCTGACCGCGATTGCGCTCGAGCTGCCAGAAGCTAATCTCCTCTTGCACCTGCGGGAAGATCGGACTCATGGCGGGGATCTGCTGGGCCAGCTTCACCGCCCCATCCAAGTCATTGTTGGTCAACCGATCGCGCGCTTCCACCAACAGCATTTCCGACCATTGGGCCATCGCCCCCGTCGCCTGACGATGCATCGGATGCCCCTCTGTCCAGCCCTTGACCAAATTCATCGCCGCCAGGATTTGCTCCGGATTGCCCGACTGCGCCGACTGCTGGGCACAGAACAGCCGCTCCGAATCCGCCGACAGCAAACCAATCTTCTGACAATCCGTCGCGGGCGGCACCCGACCGAGCCAAATAATCGCCCCGATCGCCGTCACCGAAGCCGTCGTCAACAACCCCACGGACATCAGGCCCCAACGATGCCGCTGGCCATAGGGTTTGAATTTCCCATAGGCCGCGATCGCCCGCTCCTGGGCAAACCGCCCGGCCCGCTTCACGCCTTGACCCGCCGCCGATCGGCCGGATTTGAACCCCGTCTTGAATTGCTTCGCCACCCGTTGCTTCAGTGGCAAAGCGGTCGCCACGGGCAATGGCACATCTAACACCTCGGCGGGCAGATTCTGCACTGCCGTCGGCCCCGGATGTGTGCCGCCGTTGAGATCGGAAAACTCCGGCGTCTCAAACCGCTCCGCCTCGGGTTCACCGCCACGACCATCGACCGATGGTCTCCGACCAGCCAAGGGCCATCGCACAGCCCGCAGCGCCGCATCGGACTCATCCGATGCCACAAAGAATTCTTGCTCTTCCACAGAGCCAGGTATAGGGCGGGCGGATTGCGACGGACGACGCAACCCTACCAGCCAATTTGCAGTTCGGCGCGACTTTCTAGACATAACTTGGCGGCGGCATTGATGGGGTAGTCCCAAATGGGCAATTCAGACAGTTAACGGACTCAGTGCGACCCAAAATCAAGCGTTTCCAGGCAAATACCCGCCAATTCTGGCGGTCACTGGTGAAATCGACCCAATTTAATCACCGGGCGAGAATTCAACCAGTCGTTGCGCCTATAGGGTATCAAGGATACTTCGATCAGGGAAATGTATTACGAAAATAATTTATTTTGGGGGTACCACCGGGTCGATGGTCGAAGACCGACAGTCGGTCATCGACCGCTGCTGATACCCATAAAAATCAATCCGGTACTCCGTGATTGCCACCCCGGTCTGAGCCTCAATCTGCGCAATCAACTCCGGCGGTAACTGGACATACACATCAATGATCCGCGCCGTGTCCAAACAGTTGACGTGACTATGGGCATCGCTCATGTTGCCATAAAGCCGCCCATCGGCCCGATCGATGCATTCGATGATCGATTGGTCGGAGAGCGCCTCCAGGTTCTGGTACACCGACGTATGGCCGATCGCCTTACCCTGGCGATTCAGTTGGTCATAGATATCGCGGGCGGACAGGTGATCCTCCGCCTGCCACAGCAGTTCCAGAATATAGCGGCGTTGCCGACTCAGTCGCATCCCCAAATCTTGGCAGCGCTCGATCGCTTCTTCGAAGGAACGGATCGGGGGCGATTTTACATCAGTGCCTGGCATAACATTGCATCCGTGGACAGATTAAGGAGTGAATTCAAAGGGCATAGCGCGCCAAAAAAATGATTTTAATCAAGCATCAAGTCCCGATGACATGGCCGTTACAGCCAGGATTAAGGATGGCCAATCCGCGAGTTGCTCTAGTTGTAGCACAGGCCAAAACAAACTCGCTACAACTTTATTCTAGCTTGACCAGGGGCGGGTCATTGTTCGGTAGGATGACGATGGTTGTTGAGGAAACCCGATGTGTCGTCTACTTGCTTACCTGGGTGCCCCGATCCAGTTGTCCCGCCTCCTGGACGACCCCCAACATTCGCTGATCGTCCAAAGCTATCAACCCCAGGAAATGACCGGGGGACTGCTGAATGCCGACGGCTTTGGCATCGGTTGGTACGGCGACGATCGGACCCACGCCCCCTACCGCTACCGCCACACGATCCCGATCTGGAACGACGTGAATCTGCCCAGCCTCAGTCGCTACATCCGATCGGGCTGCATCCTGGCCAATGTCCGCAGCGCCACCCCCGGACTCGCCGTGGACTTGAGCAACTGCCAACCCTTCCAGCACCAAACCCTGACGGCGATCCATAACGGCTACATCGATCGATTTCGCCAAACCCTGCTGCGCCCGATCCGTGAACGCCTCAGCGATGCGGTCTACGCGACGATCGAAGGCACCACGGACTCGGAACATATGTATGCGCTATTTCTCGATGCCTATGCCGTCACTCAGGACATGGGCCAAGCCTTCCAACAGATGCTGACCGTCCTGCTGGAACTCGCGGCCCAGCATCACACCGACTTCTCCGCCAATTTCGTAATCAGCGACGGGACGACTTTGATCGCCGCCCGCTTTGCCAACCGCGATCCGGTGCCGAGTTTGTACTGGCTAAAGGGCGACCCGACCCTGCCAGACGCTATACTGATTGCGTCCGAACCATTTTTTGCGGGCGATTGGCAACCCTTTCCGGCCCGATCGCTGATCACCGTTGCCCATGACCTCAGCCTCACCCACACCTGCCTGGAATCTTGGTTCTCACCCGTCAGTTGACGCCGATCGAGCGTTTCTGTTGGCCGCGATGCAGCACAGCCGCGCCCTGACGCTGGCGCTATTCACCAACATCAGTGAGGCCCAGTTCACGGCTCTGGGTCATGGGGATTTCAGTCCCGTCGGCTGGCACCTGGGCCACATCGGCTACACCGAAAGTCTCTGGATACTCGAAAAGCTGGCGGGCCAACCGGGCGTTGATCCCGCGACCCGCCGCCTGTACGCCGCCGATGGCTTACCCAAATCCGATCGCGCAGATATTTTGCCCGATCGGGCCACGATTCTGGCTCAACTTGCCGCGATTCGATCGCCCGTCGAAACCGTGATCGCCCAGACCGACTTGCAGCAGCATCCCCGGCTCGGGCCACTCCTACTGCAACATGAAAGCCAACATTGCGAAACCGTGGCGATCGTCCTGGCGGCATTGGGCGATTACCCCATTTTGGCGACCCCGCCACACCCACCCGCCGACCCGTCGCCGATGATTCACATCCCCGCTGGGGGATTCTGGCAGGGCGATGACCATGCCGCCGCCCTGGACAACGAACAACCCCGCCACTGGGTCGAACTGCCCGCCTACTGGATCGACGCCACCCCCGTCACCGGCGCCCAGTATCAGCCATTCATCCAGGCCGGGGGTTACTGCCAACCCAAATGGTGGTCGGACGCCGGATGGGCCTGGTTGCAAACCGCCCAGATTACCCAACCCGAATATTGGCCACCCGCCCTGGCGGACTCCAGCCACCCCGTCAGCGGCGTCAGTTGGTACGAAGCCGAGGCCTACGCCCGGTTCAGCGGCAAGCGCCTGCCCACGGAGGCGGAATGGGAAAAGGCCGCCCGCTGGAACGGATCCACAAGCCAAATCTATCCCTGGGGCGACCAATGGCCCAATGGCCCCGCCCCCGCCAATCTCAGTGGCCTTGGCCCGACGCTGCGCCCCGGCACCACCCCCGTCCAGCAGTTCCCCTCGGGGCGCAGCGCCGCTGGACTCTGGGACTGTGTGGGCAATGTCTGGGAATGGACGGACAGTTGGTTTGCGGGCTATCCGGGGTTTGCGGCCTTTCCCTATCGGGGCTATTCCGAGGTGTATTTCGATCGGGCGCATCGGGTGTTGCGCGGCGGCAGTTGGGCCACCCGACCTTGGAGTATCCGGGCCAGCTTCCGCAATTGGTATCACCCCGGGAGCCGGGTGATCTTTGCCGGATTTCGGTGCGCCCGCAACGGCTGATTCCCGATGGTCAGGAATCCCACATTCCTGACCGGGGTATGGCAGAATGATCGATGAATTTATGTGTACTTGTGATTCTGTGAGGCGTATTTCTATGGTTTTACTTTCCCAATCGATCGCCCACCCAACGGGCCTCAAGACCACCCGCCACCGCGATCGGCAGCAATTCACCGACTTACTCCAGAGCGCTCCCAGTCCCGACGCCGCCCAAGCGGCCCTGGCCGAACTGCGCCACGGACTCGCACAGCAGCCCAAAACCATCCCGGCCCAATATTTCTACGATGCGCGCGGATCGCAGTTATTTGAGCAAATCTGCGACCTGCCGGAGTATTACCTCACCCGCACCGAAACGGCGATCTTCGCCGCCTATGCCGATCAGTTGGCCCACATCACCGGGCCATGCGAAATCATCGAACTCGGCAGCGGCAGCTCCACGAAGACCCGCCTACTACTCGATGCCTACGCCCGTCTGCGGCCCCACGATCCGCTGCACTACGGCCCGATCGATGTCTCCCCCAGCATCCTCGAAATTAGCGCCCAGGAGTTGCTCCAGGACTACCCCCAGCTCCAGATCCACAGCTACGTCAGCACCTACGCCCTGGCCCTGAGTCACCTGCCGCCCACCCCGGCCCCCAGCCGCCTGATCGGCTTCATTGGCAGCAGCCTCGGCAACTTCGCCCCCGACGACTGCGATCGGCTCCTAGGCCAAATCAGCGCCGCCCTACAACCGGGCGAGTTCTTCCTGTTGGGGATTGATTTGCGCAAACCGCAGGCGATCCTGGAAGCGGCCTACGACGATGCCCAAGGGGTCACCGCCGCCTTCAACTTGAATATGCTGCAACATCTCAACGATCGGTTCGACGGCGACTTCGACCTGCAACAATTCGAGCATGTGGCGCGCTACAACCCGATCGCCCACCAGATCGAAATGCACCTCCGTAGTCGCCAAACCCAAACCGTCCAACTCACCGCCCTCGACCTCACCCTGGAATTCACCGAGGGCGAGACGATCCTGAGTGAAATCTCCCGCAAATTCGACCCCGCCGAAATGCAAATGCTACTGCAAACCCAAGGTCTGGATATGCAGCAAATATGGACCGATGCCCAAGCGTGGTTTGGGGTCATCCTTTGCCAGAAGGGTGCCGGGCCATCACTTGAAAAGTAGCATTTTATACCACAACTGCACCCGGCGCGACCATGGCAGAAACACCAGATTTAGTGTTTCACTTGGAGAAATAACGCTTATAATCCTATCGCTGGGTATGGCTGTGGGGCACGATCGAATGCCATCACACTCAGACCACAGTGACCCATCGGGGATCGGAAACCATCTTAGAGAAAACGCAACTTGATTTCAGCAAGGGGCAGAGCGATATGAGCGATACAACTTCATTTTTGGGCGGTGCTGCCCTCGCAGGTCTGGCCGCGATGATTGTGTTGCGCGGCGGGATTAATTTCGGGTCGCCCACGCTGTCGGGTCCCAATGGCAACCTGTTGCCGATGCCGCCGATGCTGCCGCCCACCAATGGCAGCGTCCAGAATTTTGCGACGCCAAATGGGGTCTTTCCGAGTCCCAGCCCGATCGCCATGCTGCCGCCAAACACCAACGATCGCACCTACGAAGATGCCAAGATGCGGCTCGAAGTCGATCAGCTCAAAAACCAAATCGAACAGCAACAAACCCAAATCCGCAGTCAACAGACCCTAATTGACAACCTCAGCCTCCAAGCCAAGACGAATAGCCTCGCGGTCCCCGTGCCCCAACTGCCACCCGCGATGCAAACCGCCCGCAATGACGACCAGTCCGTCGTGTCCGGTCTGCCCTGGGCCTTGGGTGGGGTATTGTTAACCTTCGGCGGAGGCATTGCATTGGTTGGTATGATGTCGATGTTTGCCAAGCAAAGTCGGCCCGTCCGCACGGTGGAATATGTCCATGATGAATATCCCGCCTACCTATCGGCCCGCCGTCGTGCCCAAGCCTTACCGCCCCGTCGCGCATTGAGAAGAGTCGATCTTGAGGATGTCGAGTAGCCCCACCACCAGTGCCAAGACGACGATCACGCCCTACGGGTTTTTGCTCCCGGCGATGGTCGTCTTAAGTTTGTGCGTGTTTTATCCCGTGGTGCAGGCGTTGATCTGGAGCGTCATGCAGTTCGACCCGATCGCCGACACGAGCCGCTGGGTGGGGCTAAAAAATTTCCAAAAACTGTTCAAAGATCCGGTCTTCTGGCAAGCCCTCCGCAATACCTTGCTGTACTTGGTCGGCGTCGTGCCATTGCTCGCGAGCCTGCCCCTCGGACTGGCGATTTTGGTGAATCAAAAATTGCGCGGCATCCAATGGTTTCGGGTCGCCTATTACACCCCCGTCGTGATTTCCATGGTGGTGGCCGGATTCGCCTGGAAGTGGCTCTACGCCGGAGACGGATTGTTTAATCAAACTCTCAAAGCCCTGGGTCTGGCCAAAGTCGATTGGCTGACGAGTCCCGCGATCGCGCTCTTTGCCGTGATGGCAGTCACCGTCTGGAAGGGTTTGGGCTACTACATGGTGGTCTATCTGGCGGGACTGCAAGCGATTCCCCAGGATTTGTACGAAGCGGCGGCGATCGACGGCTCCGACGGCGTCCGCCAACATCTCGACATTACCGTGCCGTTGATGCGGCCTTACATCCTTTTGGTGTCGGTGATTTCGGCGATTTCCGCGACGAAGGTATTTGAGGAAGTGTTCATCATGACGCGGGGCGGCCCGTTGAATGCGTCCAAAACGTTGGTTTATTATTCCTATGAGCAAGCCTTCGAGTCGATTAGTGCCGATGGGTTTAGCTATGGCTGTACGATCGGGCTAGTGATGTTCTTGATGATTTTATTGCTGTCGATCGTCCGGATCGGCGTGCAGCGACTGACTGGGTCATCCACCCCTGATACCCCCTAAGGCCAAATCAATGATTTGTTGCAAACGTCACGATCCCCCTAAATCCCCCTTAAAAAGGGGGACCTTTAATTCGGTTCCCCCCTTTTTAAGGGGGGCTAGGGGGGATCGACAACGGTTGCAGCGATTTTGGGATTTGGTATAAGGCCTATGCATAACAGCTTTTTCGAGGAATCACTGGATCAAGCCGCGATCAAACACCGCATTGGCGAAATCGCCCAGGGCAAAGTGGGGTTCTATAGCATCGGACTCTATCCCGCGTCCCTCGCCTACAACTGCGCGATGCAAACCAATGGCGAATTTCTCTTGCTGGCCCCCCGATCGGAGCGTGATTTATTCGGCGCATTTTCCGCCGCCGCGATGCAGGGCATGGATCCCGAACACGTGGCCCGGATGCAGCAAATGGCCTTCCACCCGATCGGCGCGATCGGCCAAACCTCCGTACCCAATACCCTCGCCGATTTAATCGATCGGTGCGAACTGGTGATCTTGAGCGCCAACAGCAACCACATTGCCCAGGATCTGACCGAGGCCTGTGCCTTACGGACGAAGCTCGATCGGGAACAGGTGGTATTGGCCTGTCTTGCGGGTTCGTTCAGCCACGACCAAATCAAAAACGAATCCTACGTCCTCTGCGAAAAAGAACCGAACCTCGGCTTCTTCACGGGCTTCCATCGCCATGGCGCGTTGCGCAATCCAATGGATAGCTTCACCGCCAATTTCTGCCATCCGAATGCGTTGATCGCCCTGCTCGGCGCACAAATGCTCGACAAACTCTCGCCGAATATTCAAGTCTCCCCCGGCATCCACAACGTCGAAGCCCAGTACATCAAAGCGGCCAAAAATATGTCGTCAATCTTTGCGGGGTTTGGCTATACCTACCATCGCGAGAACACGGGAATTCTGCCGACGTTACTGACCTTGTTGCTCGACCAATGCATTGATCAAGCCGCAACGCTGTCGATGTCACGGCGCGATCGCAACCGATTGTACAATCGTCAACCGATCGCCCTGACCGAACTCGGCTACGGCGTCCAACAGATCGAAGCGGCAATGAATCGCGGCGGCGAAATGGAGAAAGTCCGCGACCACACCTTCGCCCAACTCACCGCCATGGTCGCGGACGTGCGCGGTAGTATGATGTTGCCCGTCTCCGGCAGTCCCACCCGCAATTTCCATGCGGGCCAGGTCTTGGCCACGATGATGGAAAGTCTGGGCCGCTGTCCCCACAGCATCGAGGAATTTGAGCAATGGTGTGAGCAAGCAGGATTGCAAAAAGGCGGATTGGAAGGACTAAAGGCCCTGCGCTATTGGCCGCAGATCGTCCGCAAATATCAGATTCCGGTGCATGACGCCTCGATGGTAAATCTGCTCTATATGTCGCTTTATGGCAAGCCATCCACCAAGGAAGTGGCGTTCTTGGTGATGACCCAAAGTCGGGAGTTGTCGAATTATTGTCAGGAGTCGGTACGGCCCACCCACAGCCGCAAGTATGCCGAGGCGGTGCATAATTTGGATAAGCCGGAGGCGTTGGAGTTATTGGCTAATGCAGTAATCGCCGACAATGCGCGGCAGGCGATCCGCGATGATAGTGGTTTGGATGAAGGTGGTGATTCCGCTAACATTCCCGCATATTTGCAGGCCATGAATGTAATCGAAAATGTTTGGTAATCCATTAATTGATGGATCAGCCGTAGGGGAGCGCTTTCCGCGCCCACGATCGGCCAACGCAAGTCCGATCGATGGTTTGATGCGAGATCCCGGACGCTACGGGGTTGCAACCTGTTTACCCAATCCTTGCAATCCCTGCAATACGATCGCCAATTCATTCCCTGGGGCCAACAATGAGGCGACCCGCGATGTCGCATATTGCGCGGTGCCATCGCCCCGCGTCAATTTCAAAAACATAAATTCACTGCCATTCGTCACTAATCCATAGGTCACAACATTCGGACTCGCCAACATATAACTCAACGTCTGCGGCAGCGCTTTCGTCAATGAGAAGTCACTCATCTTCGCTTCAATCACCACAACCCAGATCTTTTCTAGAACCACGATCGCGTCAATCGCGCCGCGAATCTCTGTCCCATCTTCATCGAGACTGGCGACAATCATTGATTCCTCTGTCCGCATCCGGAACGGCGGCTGGTAGAACCCAGCCAAATCCAGCAACGGCGATAATACTACCAGTTTGACCATTTCTTCAAGGACGGGTGGTTCTTTGAGCAAATAGGTGTAATTGCGTTTCACGCGGTCAAGCGCCCGCAAAGTTTCGGGGTCTAATTCCCCAGTCACTTGCCATTCCGGAAAGGCTTGGACATCATCGGTCAGACTCAAGCCGAACTGCCGCTCTAGCAGCCCCAAGGTGACTTTACTGGCTTGAATGGTTGGCATTGCCCGATCGTCCTACCACGATGATTCCACCCAAATCTAACACATTCCCCCGATTGTTCGATTGCGGGCGATCGCATTCCCCCATTCTCTGTCTATCCTAGAAACAGTCAGTCGTTCAATTTGCCCCGATCGGAGTCCCCGCTATGCTGAAATCCCGACAAACTATTTGGTCACGCTGGGCGATCGCGCTGGGTTGCATTGGCCTGAGTTGGTGGCTGTATATGATGCCTGTGCAAGCGGCGACGATCGCGGCAAAACCGGATGCAGCTTACATTGAAGGTGTCCGATCGATGTATGAGCAGGTCAAGGCAGCGTCGGATACACCTGTGAATCAGGCATTTGGTGATGTGCTGGATCAATTGTTTAAGCCAGCGGCGGTGCAGATTCCGTTTCGCTTTGTGACCGAAGCGAAGGGCGAACAAGTGACCAATTACGCCGGAAATATCTATTTCTCACAGGGTGCAATCTTTGTCGATTACAGCGCTGGAGCGGATGACGATCGGTTTGCCACGATCGATAATCAGCTCTATGTCTGGAAAACTGGCGCAACCAAGGGCGAAATTTTGACACGGTTTCCGGGGGATACGTTGGCGTTTGTGATGTACATGGTCGATCCTTCGGCGATCATGCGATCGATCTACAGTCAGTATTTGGAAAAGCCGAAGGATTTTAAGGTGACGACGGCGGCGGATGGGACGCGATCGATTTTATTCAAGCAAGTGCAGAGTGGATTTAAAGGCATTCGGATTCAGCCGCAGCCGTTTTGGTTGAAGGGATTTTTGTTGGAGAATCAGGGCGATAAGGGGATGAGTGTGGGGAGTCTGGAGGTGGATGCCCCGATCGCGCTGGAGCAGTTGCCACAGGAATTGCTGGTGTTGCCGCAAGGGGTGAAGTTTGAGCGATCGAAATCGACGCTCAAGGAACGCATGACGTATTTGTAGGAACGAATCGGCCCCAATCCACGATCGATTAAATCGATACAGACAGGAGACATGATCATGCAATTTCGGGAAGCCCAACACAGCGATGCCGCCGCGATCGCGCGACTCCACGCCAATAGCTGGCAACGAACCTACCGAGGGATGATGCCGGATGCGTTTCTTGATGGTGATGTAGTGGCCGATCGGCTTCAGGTTTGGCACGATCGACTGGCGCACGATCGGCCCAATCAATTTGTTTGCCTCGTTGAAGATGGGGCGAATCTGGTGGGGTTTATTTGCGCGATCGGGAATGAAGATCCGGTTTGGGGTTCCTACATTGAAAATACGCATGTGGCTGAAGCCTACAAACGCCAGGGCATCGGGACGAAGCTGATGCAGGCGGCGGCGGTTTGGCTGAAGGGGCGGCACGCGGATTTGGGGGTATATCTCTGGGCGATGGAAGCGAATGATACGGCCAGACGGTTCTATGAACAGTTGGGCGGGGCAAATGTAGGGACGGTCGATCGGCTTGATCCGGCGGGTGGTTCAGCGCCGAATTGTCGGTATGTTTGGGCGAATCCGGCGGCGTTGATTTCGGCTGGGTGATTGGGGCGATCGGGCTATAGCTCTATCAAAATCGGAAACCGCTTGCAGCCGATTCATACCCGCTGCTCAATGGTGGTGAATCTGCTCCGCAGAATATTAGTTGGGAAAACCTACTATTGAAAAGGGGCGATCTTCCAAAGCACTAGAAGAAAAGCAATTTCTAGGGCATAACTAACAAATACACTAGGATTGAGCAGACCATCCCAGAAATAGCCATTCCGTTTTTGAGGGGTATTTCGCTTAAAGGAGCGGCACCAGCCTCCAAAAATAGATGGGCTTCTCAGATTACAATCTTTGACTAAAATTTCTTCAATTTCAGCTACACGAGGATAGAAGCCACGCTGGAAATGCTTCCACTGACTCTCTAAAATCCAAAAGAACACAGGTATGGAACAACCCAGCAAAGCTATCAAACTCTGCTTTTGCTGCAAGGCAAGCGCAAGAACAGCACCTGTGCCTGTAATACCAAGCGCTTTAATTAACCAAAGCTGCTTATTATAATCCTCGATCGTGTTTTGCAGGAAAAAATATTCCTGCTTGAGCAGATCTAGCTCAAAGGCACTTGGGAGGCTAGTTTGACCATCAGGCGATTCTTGTTTGGACATATATTAGCAACTTGAATCCTGGAGACATACTGGTTTCTAACACATTAGGCTCAAATCCCGTCGCTCTTACTCCAAAATTTAAGCTATTGCAGTTTAGCACGAGCATATTTCGTTTAACTGATCTGCCTCGACACTTTAGTAAATACTTGTGACCAGCATATCTTACTTCTCCAATGGCTTGAAAACGGGTTGACTTGTACTGATGTTGATGTTTTAATTACTCTGGTGGTATTATATGTACCTGAGCGTTCGATCAATACTCCGGACACCTTTTTGAGAGAAAAAGGGTAAAAATCGACAAAAAGCGATTCATCGGATAAGGTGCCAATATCAACAAAAGCACAGGATAAATCGCCTTATGGACATTGTACACAGCCTACTGAACAAAGTGGG
>JANOQX010000222.1:0-6535 GCA_031415035.1 Cyanobacteria bacterium VAR_4_metabat_243 | reverse complement strand
ATTCGCAGCTACCTTTCCACCTTGAGGAAACAGGGTCGTAATGTTTTAGATGCGCTCGTTCAACTATTCATGGGCCATCCCGTTTCCCCTATTCCATCGCCTGAGTAGTTACTTGGAAGGTCTTTCTGGCGGTGAGAAGAGCAAATCGACGCGGGCGATTCCGGGTAGTCCGATCGCGGGTGTGGCATTAGCCATCGCCTGTGCCGGGATTGCAGTTGGATTCGTCAAGATCGCACAGCAAGCTGTAGTCCAAGCTGGACTCGGTGCCCTTGGGGTGATTATGCTGATCGCCTTGAAATTGCAGATTGATGACCAAACAGTCAAACAGGGCCAGGGGATGCTCCAAGTAACCTATGGGACAGGTTATTGGCTTGCAGTATTAGCCTTTCTTGGCGCTTCAGCCGTCAGTGGCTATCGATTCTGGCTAGAGAAATCAAGCCGAAATTCTGTTTAGAATAGCCCGTCTAACATTCCGGCTTCTACATCGTCTGGAAGCCGGAATGTTTCATTTAGGAATTAACATTTTGCATCCGATCGAATACTAACTTGGAGATCTTCGGGAATACTTTCCAGTCCTTGGCGTATTTTGGATCATCAGCAAAGATCGTCAGAATATATTCAGCTCTGCCGTCGCTAGATTTGATATAAGCAACTTCCTGCCGGGAGTCCGATGTCCAGCCAACTTTTGAGGCCAGATAGGTGTCAGTCGGCAAGGATTCGCCGAAGAATCCCTCGATCGGGTCATATTCCTTTGCCTTCCATTCACCAGTCTGCAAATCATAACGGGTCAATAATTGCATCATGGTCGCACTTGCCCTAGGCGATACAGCACGACCAGTCACAATATCTTGCATTAGCTTTGTCGCCTGCGCTGTCGAAATACGGTTACGAATTGGCTGACTGGGATTGCTCCCCCGCAATTGAAGATCTGCGCCTTGAGGCCGATCTAACCCCAAATAAGGAATTGGGAAATTTTTATGCTTGAGTGAGATGCCCTCATAGCCCGATCGTTGAAAATATATATCCAAGCCTTCTCGGCGTTGTGCCCAGGTTTGATATTCCGCAGCAGATTGAATATCAGATTTAGAAGAAGTTGTATTAGTCAATACATCGACAACTTTACTGGCAGACTCATTATCAGAATCTTGAATCATTCGACAAATTGGCAACTTACAGCCACTCTGCAAATCATGCTGTCCATAATCTGGGGAGACAGTGCCGCGCTCAATCCCCGAATACAACTCCACCATCCAAAACAGCTTCACGACACTCGCAGGAAACCGCATCACTTTTTCCTGGTAAGCGGCTTTACGGTTATGTGAAAGGTCAACTAAGCTAATGGACAGCGATTCAGTTGGCAGACCTTGCTGTTGAGCAAATGCCACAACCTCATCAATAACCCCGTCTAGCTTTCCATCCCGTGATTGCTGCACATCTTGCAGTGGCATATTATAAGCAAGCTGAGCGATGCCCGCTTCCGGCAAAGTGATAACAGGATTATCCGGCATGGGTGATGAATTTACGGGGCTGATAGGCCTACCCTGGCTCAGTACAGGTTTTTTTGGCGGGGCAGCCAGAGTCGGCGATGCCGCTGTTGCCACAGCCGTTCTAGGGGAGGAATTCCTGCCATCCGCTACAGGCTTAGTAGGTACTGTCTGGTCAAGAAACTGACCACCTACTGAAATGGTAACGAGTGAGACTAGAAATACCTTAAGCCATAGTTTCGTCGTCCTTCCAAGTCGGCCCGAATCAGCCTTTCTACTTATCACCACGTGATCAACCTCTAGCAATTAATTCAAATCGGCATTATTTAAGAGATAAAATTATTAATTTTTCTACACCTTGTCAGCCAAATTCAAAGGGCATTCAATAATGGCCATAGCACATCGGCGCATCGATGTCTCGGCAGAATGCCCTTATTCCAAGCAGGAAGTCAGTGTGGAAATCAAATATTCTTATAGTCAGCAATTTTCCAACGACTACCCGATCGCTTCAGCGTATACACCGTTGTTTTCGACTTGAAATCAGTTTGAGTTGGATCGACTCGCCCATCACGATAGAGCGTCCGATCCTCGGTTGCCTGAATTTCAACGGTTGCATCATCACCATTCGAGACGATTCGACTAATACTGTCGATTTTTTGAACACCGAATTGATATTCTGCATTATTGCTCTTCAGCCAATCGATCGAGCCGTTCGGTTTTGTAATGTCGTTGAGCAACACGCCTGTAGAAACAGCATTAGCCGCTTCATAGCTATAGCCTTTACCAAACATCAGTCGCTTCGCCTGAAACCAGCTATCAATCAATGAACGCACTTCCGGCTCTGAAATCGAGTCTGCGGCTTGGCTTGTTGCGGGTATTGGCACTTCAACTGGCAGTTTAGGCGTCACCGCTGGTGGTGCAGCGACGACGATCTGGGTCGGAGCTTGAGGGCTACTTGCGGGTTGCGGTGCTGGTGATGCTACGACTTGTGGCGGCGTTGGCACTGAATTCTGCGGGGCTTTCGATTCATTTTTTGGGCTATCTGGCCCGGAAGCAGCTTGTGGTGATTTGGTAATGAACAGACCACCCAACACAAAAACACCCAACAGACCACCCATCAACATTGCCTTTGACCAATCACTCATTCCCGCTTTTTGCGGTGGCATGATCTGCGAGGCGTTTTGTTGCACCGGGGCATTGCCATAGGATTGTGGCATCACAGCCTGGGTTGGCATCGCGCTATGGGTACCTGTCGGAGCGTTAGACATCACCGTTGCAGAATGTTGGAAATTCTGATTACCACTTGGCGGCATGACCATCCCAACGGCCAGTGCATTCAGGGCAATAAACATTTCTTGCGCGGAGCCAAATCGCATTTGCGGCGTTATTTGGATTGCTCGATCGAGGAAATTTGCGAAGTCACGATTCACATTTGGGGCGAAGCCACGCCAAAGGATTGCACCAGTTGCCGGATCAGAATCCAGTTCCTGGGGCGCTTTACCAGTTAGCATATAAATTGCCGTCAAGCCCAGACTGTATAAGTCGCTAGCATATACGGGCCGCCCTACCATCTGTTCGGACGGCATATATCCGGGCGTTCCCACCACGATTGAATGAGTGCTATTTCCCTGAGCATTCATTACCGTACCCATTGTCTCCTTGACCGCACCAAAGTCGATCAAAACAGGCTTGCCGTCAGCCGCTCGTAGAATGATATTGTCTGGCTTAATATCCCGATGGACAATTCTTTGCTGATGCACATGAACGATCGCAGGCAACAAGTTAATCAACATCGATCGGACGTTTGCTTCAGTCTGCGGCCCTTCCCTATGAATTTTCTGAGTCAGGGTACTGCCCTGAACGTACTCCTCAACCACGTAGAACAAGTCATCTTCCGAAAAATATGCATATAATCGGGGAATCTGATCATGCTCCCCCAACTGCTCCAACATCGCTGCTTCACGCTGAAACCGGGTTTTCACCATTTCATACATTTGAGCATCATTATGCAGCGGCTTTAACTGCTTCAGCACGCATTCGCGAGTCGAAGGCATCTGACAATCACGCGCCAGGAAGGTCTTACCAAATCCACCATCGCCTAGTTCGCGAAGAACTTCGTATCGATTATTAAGGCGCTTTACGGCTTGCATATTGTTCATAAGGGTAATACAAGAAACTATAAAAACTCGGTTTTTCAGAGCCACAGAAACGTATACGGTTTTTGTTTCTAGCCACCAGGAATTTCCGAAAAACTATATACGTAGGTAAAGATTCGATAAATCGACATAATTTTTCGTTTGAGAATCATAAATCAGGAGTAGTTACCTTCTTTACTTATGATCATTGATTGAAAAATTGAGCAATCGAGACGTATCTTTAACCTGGGGACGTGCGGCTTAAAACTAGCACAGGACAAAAATAATCCGGCTCAGCAGAAACACACATTCTTGACAAGTAGCATTTTGATCATACTTAGACGTCTCCTGCGCACTTAAAATTTAGCTTCAGCGCCTTAATTGCAGGGCCAAAACTTTTACAAAGCACACTTGAACAACCTACGCACTTGCTTTATCGACAATATCCCAATGCGCTTCCTGTGCGTTCCACTCCAAATAAATATGGTCTTTGGTATCATCAGCAACTCTGCCGTCTTTCATGCGGTATCGCAAACTAGGCGCAACTACGGCTGAGTTCTTCCCCTGACTAACTAAACGAACAGACAACACATCGATGTGCTCCACACTATCCCACCAATCCGTATATCCCTCAAACCCTTTAGAGCGGGCCTTGAACCCTGGTGATAGATCAGTCCAAGTCTTTTGATAGTTGCGTTTGTTCAAATCAGCATAATGTTCTTGAATAAAAATTTCCGGATCGGTCTGCTCTACGCCCTGCGATTTTGGTGGCGTCTTAGTCAGGTTAGCGGGTTTCGCCGCCGCTTCAAGTTCTTGCTGCAAGACTGTTTTCCCAGTCTCTTCAGAGGTTGAGGCCGATACACTCTTACTTGCTGGCCGCTCTTTCTGATCAGATGTTGCCGCTACTAGGGGATCAACCTGAGCTTTCTGCGATTCTCTACTGGAATTAGAGGCGGCTTGCTGTGGTCGCACAATGAATAAGCCCGCTAAGATGAAGCTTCCGATCAAGCCCAAAAACAGCATAATTTTCGTCCAATCATTCATTCCCGGTTGAGGCTGAACCAGCGAATTCGGTGCAGCCATGGGAGAAGCAAGATGAGGCTGTGGCATCACCGCCTGAGTCGGCATCCCTGTAGCATAAGTCGGTGTAGCAGAAATAACGGTGGCTGAATATTGGGGATTTTGCTGGGGCGGCAGCGTCACACCCACCGCCAACCCATTCAACGCCATAAACATTTCCTGCGCCGACCCAAACCGATTTCCCGGACTAATCTGAATCGCCCGATCGAGCACCGCCGCCAACCCCGCACTCACCTGCGGCACATACCCCCGCCACAAAAACGCTCCCGTCTGCGGATCAGTATCCAGTTCCTGCGGCATCTTCCCCGTCAGCATGTAGATCGCCGTCAACCCCAAACTGTACAAATCGCTGGCATACACCGGACGGCCAATCATCTGCTCCGACGGCATATATCCCGGCGTCCCCACCACAATCGATCGCGAACTATCCCCCTGGGCATTCAGCACCGTTGCCATCGTCTCCTTCACAGCCCCAAAATCAATCAACACAGGCTTTTTATCCGATCGACGCAGCAGAATATTATCCGGTTTGATGTCGCGGTGGACGATTTTTTGTTGATGCACATGGACGATCGCGGGCAACAAATTCACTAACATCGCCGTGACGATCGCCTCCGACTGCGCCCCCGATCGCTGCACCTTCTGCGTCAGCGTATCGCCCTCGACATACTCCTCCACCAAATAAAACAAATCCGCTTCACAGAAATAGGCATAGAGACGCGGCACCTGATCATGCTCCCCCAACTGCTCCAAAATCGCCGCCTCCCGCTGGAATCGCTCCTGCACCATCGCGTAGATTGCGGCATTCTCATGCAATGGCTTCAGTTGCTTCACCACACATTGGCGCGCCGAAGGCATCTGGAGATCCCGCACCAGAAAGGTCTTACCAAATCCACCGTCCCCCAATTCGCGGATGACTTCATAGCGATTATTCAAACGGGTTGATACTTGCATAACTCAAACGCGGGGTAAATTAATAATACAAAAGAACCAATACAATTAGAGCAGTGATAAAATCACCATCTCAGCTAATTACAAGCAAACCGCCGCATTTTCCGGACAACGCCTGCCAGAAATATTCCAGCTTCAAGATCGATGCCGGATTACCCGCAGAATGCCCCGATCGGCCGCGATCACAAACATTGCGCTAAACTGGGGAAGATCGCACCCCAAAAATCCACCCATGGTCACACTCCGCGCCAACGAAATTACCCTGCAAGAGGTCAGTGAGCTACTGGGCTTCCGGGCCATGTATGGCAGTCGATTTGAGGATTTCTTGAAGCTTCAGCCGTTGAGACCAGAAGCACAGCAGGGACTTGATCAGATCGTCGGCAATTTCATGGTCTATCTAGAAGCCGGTAAGATTTCCGAAGGACAGGCCCGCCAGATTTCGATCAACCCAATCTTAGAATTAGCGGGCTACCACAAAGCGCCCATCGAACTGCGCGTCGAAGAAGACATCCAACGCATCGACATCAAAGACAAAGACACCCACATCCGGGGCCGACTCGATATTGTTGCCGTGAATCGGACGATCGCCACCAGCTCCACATCACTGCTCTGGGTCTTGATCGTCGAAAGCAAAAACCTCGCCGCCTCCGAATTTACGGGCATCGCGCAAATGCTGACCTACGCCCACGGCAGCCTCAAAACGCAAGCCGCCGTTTGGGGCCTCGTCACCAATGGCGCAACTTATCACTCGATGTTCAAGTTTTTAGGCGATTGCCCGATAAACGAGACTAGGAGTTGGTTCTAGTCGTCCGAGGTTTCTCCCACTCATATGTTTGCCGGAGGGCTTCAAAGTAAAGAATTCCCGCACGAGTGCGGCCATCTGAG
>JANOQX010000221.1:0-15478 GCA_031415035.1 Cyanobacteria bacterium VAR_4_metabat_243 | reverse complement strand
CGAGCGGTGGGCAGTGCCCACCCTACAATTTCCATCCGATCGTAGGGTGGGCACTGCCCACCATTTCTAACCCGGTCCCCACCCACCCCTACTGCAATCCCGACAAATACGTATAGGCCCCCAAGCAACTTTCGTAGCATTTCAGCAACAGTTGCGACTCATGCAGCGTAATCTGTCCCCCCGCGATCGCGACTTCGGTTTTTTGGCGGATGCTTTCGAGTAGATCGTCGGAATGGTATTGGACATAGCCCAGGACTTCCTTCATCGTGTCGCCGCGCACCACATGATCAATCTGATAACCCTGCGGGGTCAAACTGATATGCACCACGTTCGTATCGCCAAACAAGTTGTGCAGATTCCCCATGATTTCTTGGTATGCGCCATTTAAGAACATCGCCAAGTAGTAAGGTTCGTCGGGCCGCATTCGATGCAGTTCTAACACCGATTTAACATCGCGTAAATCAATGAATCGATCAATTTTGCCATCGCTATCACAGGTTAAATCCGCGAGGGTCGCCCGTTGATCGGGTTCTTCATCCAAGCGATGAATCGGCATAATCGGGAACAACTGATCGATCGCCCAACTGTCTGGTGCGGATTGGAACACCGACAAATTGACGTAATACATCGACGCCATGATTTTTTCCAGCTCGGCCAATTCCTCCGGCACATCGTCCAAGGTTTGGGCGATCGACTGAATTTTTTGGCAGCAGGCCCAATAGATCTGCTCGGCCCTCGCCCGCTCCGGTAAGCCCAAATACCCCAACGTAAACAGACTCAGCGCCTCATCCTTAAACTGCGTCGCATCGTTGTAGGTCTCCTGGACATTGTCCGGCGCAATTAATTCATAGGTTTCGTACAAGTTCTGGATCAAGCGATGTTCCGACGCCTGGGCGGGCGCGGGCCGATCGACGCGAATTTCGTTCGTCCCCAACACGTCAAAAATCAACACCGACTGGTGCGATGAAATCGCCCGCCCACTTTCACTAATCAGCGTCGGCACCGGAATCTTGGCGATCGTGCAGGCATCTTTGATTCCGGCGACCACGTCATTGGCGTAGTTCTGGGTGTTGTAGTTTTTGGAGGCGTGGAAGTTGCTGCGCGAACCGTCGTAGTCCACGCCGAGTCCGCCGCCCACATCGAGGTACTGCATATTCGCACCCAAACGGACGAGTTCGACATAGATTTGGCCCGCTTCGCGCATCGCATCCTTCAGCACACTAATGGCCGAAATCTGTGATCCAATGTGGAAATGCAGGAGTTGCAAACAATCCAACATCCCCGCCGATCGCAAATCCGCGATCGCCTGCATAATCTCCGGAATCGTCAGGCCAAACTTCGCCCGATCGCCCGCCGAATCGCCCCAACGGCCAATCCCCTTGGCACTCAGCTTGGCCCGGACACCGACTACGGGCTTAATCCCCAAGCGTTTACTGGTGGCAATCACCAACGCGACTTCTTCGATTTGCTCCAGCACGATAATCACGGTTTGGCCCAGCCGTTGGCCCAGCATTGCCGTTTCGATATATTCTGCGTCCTTATACCCGTTGCAGATCAGCAACGCTCCCGCTGTCTTTAATGACGCCAGCGCAATCATCAATTCCGGTTTCGAACCCGCTTCTAAGCCAAACTGAAACGGCTGGCCAAATCGCACCAGATTCTCAATTAGGTGCCGCTGTTGGTTGCACTTGACGGGGAAGACGCCCCGATAGACGCCGTCGTAGTTATAGCGGGCGATCGCCTTGGCAAAGGAGGCATTCAATCGCTCAATCCGATCCTCCAAAATATCCGAAAACCGAATCAGCAACGGCAGTTCAAGATTACGCTGGAGCAAGCCCCGCACCAATTCATACAGATCGAGCGACCCGCCCCTGGGACCCTTGGGCGACACGGTCACATGGCCCGCCGCATTAATCGCAAAATACGGCTCCCCCCAACCCGAAATCCGATAGAGTTCTTCGCTGTCATCGATCGACCAAGTCTTCGCATCATCCGTCACTGGGACGACCGGGGGCGGCGTTGGCATCGCATCATCCGTCGTCACATCCGTCGTCGGTGCATCCATCGGTGGGGCCGCGATCGGCAGGGGCTGTGTCATATGCAAAAAGACTCCGAACTTCTACGAATGCCGTTAAGTTAACCGATTATCGCATTTCTCTGAACCTCCTTGTGTCAAAAATCACCTAAGACGGCCCCGTGCCCCACCAAATCCGGCGGCTACCCACCCCGTTTTCGACTACAATCCAGGCAATTTTCTATCCCCGCCCATCCCGATCATGAGTGCCGAAACCTATCTCAACCACCCCACCTTTGGTCTGCTGCACCGCCTGTGCCAACTCGACCCAAAGCGTGAACTCTTCACCACCCTCTACGCCCAGCGACTCTTCTTCCTAGTCGAGCATCAGAGCGATGGCCTGAAAATCGAGTCCCTGGGCCGAAATGATGCCCGCATCCAGGTCGAACAACAAATGCGCCACCATCGCAGCCAAGGTGACACCACGGCCTATGCCACACTATATACAGTGCATCAGAAAGTCTTTGGCTAACGCGCCGATCGAACCCCCATGTCCCTTGTCCAAACCCTCGCCGAGTTTCGCCAGACCATTCCCGCGTCGGTGCGGATCATCGCCGTCACCAAAACCCAGCCGATCGCGGCGATCATCGATGCCTATGCCGCTGGGATCCGCGATATCGGCGAAAGTCGGATCCAAGAAGCCCTCGAAAAACAGGCAGAACTGGCCGATCAATGCCCCGATTTAACCTGGCACCTGATTGGTCGGCTCCAAACCAACAAAGCCCGCAAAGCTCTGGAACTATTCGACTGGATCCATTCAATCGACAGCCTCAAACTGGCCCAAACCCTCGATCGGATCGCCAGTGAAAACGGTCGTCCCACCCCCCAGCTCTGCCTCCAAGTCAAACTCCAAGCCGATCCCCAAAAAACGGGCTGGACGATCGCCGAACTGATGGCGGATCTACCCGCCCTCGACCAACTGGCCCATATCCAAATTCGCGGCTTAATGGTGATTCCGCCCCAGGCGAGCGACGTGACGGCCCTCTTCGCCGCCGCCAAAGCGCTCCAAACCACGCTGCAATCCCAATCCTGGCAGCGGATTCAACTCGATCAGCTCTCCATGGGCATGTCCAATGACTACAAGGACGCGATCGCCGCTGGGGCCACGATGATCCGCCCAGGTAGTATTTTGTTTGGCGATCGGGCGCGATCGGGCGCACTAGAAATGCCACAATAATCCCCCAGCGTAGTGATTTGCATCCCCCAGATATGGGGGCGGATGGGGACAAATTAAATTAAGTACCCTACATCTAGTAGCGATTTCCAAAGGACTATGCTACCTTGTGCACAACGGGTTGAAAGCGGGGTAACAACCGCCCAAAGCCTGGGCACGATCGGGTTTCAACGTTCAGAGAACTGCTCTGCTGGCGACCAAAGCCCAGCAGTAGCGGCAAGTTATCCACAGAATGTCAAATTTTCAATGGTTTCGGCGAGAATTTCGATTTTTCTTCACGGCTAATTTGACGCGATCGGCGTGACGTCTCTCCCAGAAAAGTGGTACTGTGTGTTCCACTGTCTGAAGTCGGACAAAATTCAACGGTCCACCAACCAACGGAATTTTGCTGGCGAGTCAGGGTGACAGCGAAGCCTTTGCTTTGCTCGCCGCCCGATCTTCGGAAGTTGTCCGTTCGTTCTCTGTTAACCCTGCTGTTTAATCGGTCAAGTTTGCTACAAGCACAGTTATTTTTGTATTAACTTGAGTGATTGACTTTACGTTGTAACCCTGTTTTAATGAGTGGCCTTCGCTAGTCATAGCTGAAGTCCGGGAAGCGAATACAGTCGTTGTTTCGACGATTATTAAGAAACTCGGATCGGGGTTGATCTGGCAACTAGAGTGGTGTATAAAGTTACGAGTTTCGAGCGCGAAGGTGAAGTAGAAATACGGATCCCTCACCACCTCATCGATAACAAAGCACGATCTACTTGTTCAGGTTGCGTCTTAAGAATTCGTCTAGGAAAGATCACGCTGTTGGGTTCAATTGACCGTTAGTTTTTTAAGTAATTTCACTTGAGCCTAAACCCTGTCGAGGTTCTATCCTTCTGGGCAGTCGGTTTGGTAATCAAGCAAATTGGTTCCCCTGTTTTAGTCTTCTGGTTGTAATGGAGTGTGAATAATGGGTATTTTCGGTAAGCTGCGCGATTTCGTCGGCGTCAATGATCAGGCGGACTACGAGTACGAGTACGACGAGATGGACGGTCAGGAATACCAAGACCTCTATCAAGAAGAAGCGGCCCCGGCACAGGAAGATACTTCCCGCCGTCGCCTGCGCGTTCAGGACAACGCCGCCACTGGCTTGGCCACTAGCATGAGCAATGTGATTGGGATGCCCGGTAGCGCCAATGGGATTTCGGAAGTCGTGGTGCTTGAGCCGCGCTCCTTTGAAGAGATGCCTCAAGTGATCCAGGCCTTGCGTGAGCGCAAATCTGTGGTCTTGAACTTGACCATCATGGATCCGGATCAAGCCCAGCGGGCCGTTGACTTCGTTGCAGGTGGCACCTTCGCGATCGATGGTCACCAAGAGCGGATTGGCGAGAGCATCTTCTTGTTCACCCCGAGCTGCGTTCAGGTCAGCACCAATGGGGCAACCGTGCGGGAAGTGCCGACACCCACCGTGCGTCCGAGCCGTTCCGTTTCCCAGGTTTGGGGCGGTGATGCGGTCAACGTGGCGGCACAGTAAATTGTCGCAGTCGATTGGGTTTCACACGCTCGATTCACACCAGACGGTTAATCAGCTGTTTTGATATAGTGTCGATCACACTTGTAGCGGGGATGTTAAATTAGCATCCCCGTTTTGTGATGAATGGGCTTGAGTTTCGGCATTTTTGTTGTGAGTGGAAGGAAACGGCGATGACGACAATTCAATTTGGCATGATTGGCGGCGGCGTCATGGGTGAGGCCCTGCTATCACGGATCATTGCCCAGCAAGTCTATCCCGCGATCGCGATATTGGTCAGCGAACCCAACGCCGATCGGCGCGACTACCTGGCCCAGACCTACGGCATCCAGGTCACCGCCGACAACGCCCAGGTGATGGCCGCCACCGAAGCGATTTTGCTCGCGATCAAACCCCAAATCTTTGCCCCAGTCGTGGCCGGGTTGCCCCGCGATCGGCCCGCCGACACGATCGTCCTGTCGATCCTCGCAGGCACCACCCTGGCCCAACTCGAAGCCGCCTTCGCCCACCAGCCCGTGATCCGCGTCATGCCCAACACCCCCGCCCAAGTGGGTGCGGGAATTAGCGCCATCGCGGGCGGCAGCCGCGCCACCGCCGAACATCGCGCCACCGCCACCCGCATCCTCGCCACCGTCGGCAGCGTCGTCGAAGTCCCCGAATCGATGCTCGACGCCGTCACCGGACTTTCCGGCTCCGGCCCTGGCTACATCGCCCTCGTCGTCGAAGCCCTCGCCGACGGCGGCGTGATCGCCGGACTACCACGCCCGATCGCCATGCAACTGGCCATCCAAACCGTCCTCGGCACCGCGCAACTATTGCAAGAAACCGGAATGCACCCCGGCCAACTCAAAGACCAAGTCACCAGCCCCGGCGGCACCACGATCGCAGGCGTCGCCGAACTCGAAAAACGCGGCCTCCGATCGGCCCTAATCGAAGCCGTCCGCGCCGCCGCCGATCGTTCCCGCGCCCTCGGCAACCCATAACCCAACTGGTCTCAATTCTCAATTCATCATTCTCAATTCCCAGGAGTCCCCCATGCAACGGCAATGGCTCAGCGCGATCGGTCTCACGATCCTCCTCACCAGCACCACCGCCTGCAACGGCACTAAATCCGCAAACAATGCGGCCGCCGTCCCCAGTCCCAGCGCTAGCGTCGCCCCCTTCGACGAACCCGGTCGGGTCTACCTCGCCGATCGGCAGATGTCCCTCGTCCCCCCCGCAGGCTTCGTGGCCCTATCCGCCGAGGATATTCGGGCACAATATCCCACGGCCAATCCGCCCAACTACGTCTTTAGCAATGGCGATCGCAGCGCCTCGATCGCCATTACCTTCGCCCCCCAACCGCTCAACCTGAAGCAACTCCCCGAACTTCAGCAGCTCATGAGCAAACACATGGAAAAAACCGTACCTGGCATCAAATGGATCCAGCGCGACTTCATGGCAATTAATGGGGGATCCTGGGTGAAGCTCGAAGCCACCGTCAAGAAGCAGCAGGAAAACCTGCACAGTGATATGTACTTCACGTCCTTCAACGATCGGATGCTCGGCATCAACTTCAGCGCCAGCACCACCCAATATCCCACCGTCAAAGCCGCCTTCACCCAAAGCCGCGACTCCATCCAAATCGCCACCCCCAAACCCTAAGCAACTGGCCCGAATTCACTGGCCCTAAAACAAATCCAACGGCAAATGGCCAAATAGTTCATTCACATCGCCATCGTAGGACGACTGACAGGACACCAACACACCGCGATGGGTGCCGATGTAAGTATCACTGTGACAACTGCGGAGCTTGGGATTGTACTTGATATAGATCGGCCCTTCAACGGGTGGAATCGTCGGCACAAACTTGTACCCGAATGACTCAATATAGGCCTGCATCGCCTTCTCCCCCTGGGCCAGATCATCCGCACAGATCCCCAGGATTTGGTAATCCGAATGTTCATGCACGATCGTCAGGGCTTCCCGGATCGCCGTGTGGGTGGGGATTTGATCCGGCGTGAGCGCGTCAATACCGGTAAAGAGGCGCAGGAGTTTTACAGCTTCGTCGCGAGTCATAGTGGATCAAAGAAATTGGACTGTTTTAACTGTACATGGCTCGGGCTTTGGCAAAACCCCAAGTACAAAGATGTGGCGTTTCTGGAAAAATCGTTAAAGTAGTAGCACGTTTGTCCGCCTCAATATTTGACTGCCACTATGATTGCTCAGCCCACAACGATTGCGCCTGACGCTCAACTTGATCCCATGGAAAACCTGAAGGATAAACTTCAGGCCCTGCGCGATCAGTTGCGTCCGGGGCAACGCGAGATCGCCGACTGGCATGGCGGAAAACTGGCCGTCTCCGCTGTTCCAGGGGCCGGAAAATCCACGGGCATGGCCGTGGCGGCCTCGATCGCCATTGCCGAACATCAGCTCCATGGCCGCAAACAATTGATCGTGGTGACCTTTACCCGATCGGCGACGGCGCATATTAAATCGAAGATTCGCGGCTATCTCAAGGATTTGGGCCTGCCCTCCGGTGGGTTTATGGTGCAGACGTTGCATGGGTTGGCTTGGACGATCGCGCGGGCTTATCCCGAGTTTTCGGCGATCGATAGCGAAGCCGTACTGATTACGCCGAATCAATCCCATCGTCTGATCCGGCAGACCGTGGAACGTTGGGTCAATGGCAATCCGGTACTCTATCAGCGATTGGTCGAAGGGACGGCCTTTGACGGGGAGGAGACGGAGAAATTGCGACGGCAATCGGTGCTGCGGACGGAAGTGCTGCCCGCGATCGCGTCCACGGTGATCCATGAAGCCAAAAGTTCGGGGTTGTCGCCCGATGATCTGATCGAGCAGGGTCACTTCGCCCAGGACGAATACCAAATCCTGACGATCGCGGCGGGGCTATACGAGCAATACCAAGAACAACTCCAACTAAATAACTGGATCGACTACGACGAAATGATCCTCTCCGCCCTACGCGTATTGGAAAATCCGGGGATCCGCCAACGCTGGCAGGAACAATGTTTTGCCGTGTTTGAAGACGAAGCGCAGGATTCGAGTCCATTGCAAACCAAGTTGCTTGAAATCCTCGCCATCACACCGGACGGCCAACAGCAAAATCTCGTCCGCGTCGGGGATCCGAATCAAGCGATCAACTCAACCTTCACCCCCGCTGATCCGATCTTTTTTCGCGAATTCTGTGGCGGCTGTGCAGCGGACGATCGACTGGCCGAGATGCAACAAGCAGGCCGCAGCACCCACGCCATTATCGACGCGGCAAATTTCATGCTGGAATGGACAAATGAGGCGTGGCAGCAGTCCCAGACGCTCACCCACGAGTCAGAAATATCGCCCAAGCGATCGGGCCTGAATCTGGGCGCATTACCGGAAGCGCCATTCCGATCGCAGCTGATCCGCACCGTACCCGCCGATGACCCTCAAGCCAACGCCAATCCCGCCCCCGAAAGTAGCGGACTCGAAATCCACATTCCCGCCGATATCAATCAATCGATCGCGCGAATTGGCCAACGGGTGATTAGCCTGTTTGCGGATCATCCCGAGGGCGCAGCGGCGGTCTTAGTCCGCACCAATGATCAAGGCAAATACGTCGCCCAAAAATTGCGCCAAAACTTCCCGGATAAATTTGAGATTTTGGAAGTGGGCGAAAGCGATCGACGATCGGCAATCCCGAAGGAAATGTTGTCGCTATTGCAATTCATCGATCGGCCCCATTCCCCCGATTATCTCAAAGCCGCATTATCCGTCCTACTCCAACGTCGTCGGATTCCCAGTCAGGATCTAAATCTCTTAGTTGCGGCACCAGAACAATTCCTCTATCCAATGTCGATCGATCCACCCCTATCCGCTCCGGCCCAAACCGCCAGCCGCTTCTGCAAAAGCCTACTGAAGGCCCGGATCGAGCTGCCCACCTATCAATTAATTACGTTTCTGGCCTACACCTTAGAATACGAACAAACAGAACTGGCAACAGCCGATAAGTTGTCCGAGCGCATCGCGCAGCAAACACAAGAAAACTCACTCGGAGAAATGCTAGCGCTCTTGGGTGAAATTGTCAGTTCGGAGCAATTTGAACCCGTCGATGCCGGAGGCGACACGGATAAATATACGAAGCAAAAGCAGTTGACGATTATCACAATGCACAAGGCCAAGGGATTGGATTGGGATTATGTCTTCATCCCCTTTCTCCATGAAAATATGATTCCGGGCAATCCTTACATCCCCCAGCAGGTGCAGTTTTTGGGCGATTTCACCTTGGCAGAAGTGGCGCGGGCACAAATTCGCGCGATCGTCCACGCCCAGGCCATTCCCGATTTAGCCACCGCCTGGGAGCGATCGGGCGCACTCAAGACAGCGGAGGAATTTCGGCTGTTGTATGTGGCGATGACGCGGGCCAAGCGGTTGCTGTGGCTATCGGCGGCGAAGTTGGCCCCCTTTGTCTGGAGTAAGCCGGAGAATTTGCAGGAACGGCCTGCCTGTCCGGTGATTCCGGCGTTGATGGCGGAGTTTCCGCAGTGCGTGGTCAGTGATGATGATGCAGTGGATTTTTGAGGCGGTACAGTAAGATAGAAGAAGCGCGCCCCCAATCAAGCTGTTGAGGTGGAATGATGGTTGCCTTGCCCGATCGGATATTGATGACTGCGGATGAATACCTGGCCTGGGAAGCAGGCCAGCAGGAGCGCCATGAATATTGGGATGGTGAAGTGGTGGCGATGGCTGGGGGCACCAAAAAACATAATCGGGTCAGCTTTAATAGTTCAAAGGTGCTGGATGCAGCGTTGACTGGTCGGGATTGTGAGGTTTACATCACCGATGTCAAAGTCCAGGTGCAGGCGAATCGCAAGTATTTTTATCCCGATGTCGTAGTAACTTGTGATGAACGCGATCAGGACAAGCATCTTGTTTTATATCCATGCCTAATTGTCGAGGTGCTATCCCCTTCCACCGAAGCCGTCGATCGTGGTAAAAAATTTACCCACTACCGCCGCTTTACGACGTTACGCGACTACATTTTAATTCAGCCCGAACAGCCGATCGTTGAGGTGTTTTCCCGTAATGCCGCAGGGAAGTGGGAACTGGCAGAATATGGGATGGATGATGTGATTCATTTGGAGTCGATCGGCTGTCCAATTGCGGTGAAAGATTTGTACGATCGAGTGACGTTTGACCCGATCGATGATGAAGCTGAAAACGCTCAGCCAACCTAAATGTCAAAGACTTTTGGCAACTGACAATTCGATCACGCCATACACCGCGCCATACACTTCATCCAACCGATCGATACTGGCCCGTGACAAATTCTTCGTGAAACGCTTACCCAAAAGCTGCCCAAACTGCCAAATTTCCCCATCAGTCACAATCCCATAAACCGCCAAGTCCGTACTCCCATTCAACCGCTGCGCTGCAACCATTTCCGCCAAACACTGTCCCCAACCCCGCGCAAAGTCATTCTGCTTCGCTTCCGCCACCAACACCAACGGAAAATCCAAAACATTTTTGCCCAACGCCGATCGCTTGGCCACGACATAATCTGGGGTGCCCATCAAGACGGCATCCGCCGCAATCGACTTATGACTCCAGAGCGAATACTCCTGGATAAAGCCCTTACAAGCCTCCCGCAAAATTGGATAAATCACCGCCTCGCACCGCGAAGCCTCCGAGCCAAATACATCAAAATTCTCGCGATTAAACTCAAACTCTCGCACAAAATATTCCGGCAATGCCTTAGGGATAAAGGTAATGAAGTCTTTTTCCACAAAGGTCACCTGGTAAGCCTTCTGCACCTCATCCGCTGATTTGAAGTCAGTAAAGGCCATCGTTCCCCATCCTTACCCAAAACTATACCGTTATTCTATTTATCTTAACCGAATCAGATCATCCCACCAATCCGATCGGACAATCTTCAAAACCCAGGGAAACGGCAGCAGCGCCAGTAAGCTAGAATCGAACTACGCCGCACCCTAAGAACACCTCCCACGTTCGCCCCATGCTGAATCCCTTCCCTGGCATGAATCCCTACCTCGAACACCCGGAACTTTGGCACCAGGTGCATAATCGGCTGATTGTTGGGATTGCTGACGCGATCGCCGAGCAAGTCGCCCCCAAATATTTCGTCTCGATCGAGCACCGCATTTATCAAATTATTCACACGATCAAAGAACGCTATCTCGAAGTCCGCAAAGTCGCAACGAAAGAATTGATTACGGTAATCGAAGTTCTATCCCCGACCAATAAACGATCGGAAGGCCGATCGCTCTACGAAACCAAGCGGATTCAGATCTTGACTTCGATGACCAATTTGGTCGAGATTGACCTACTCCGATCGGGCAAACCCATGATGGTTCAAGGCGCACCGCAGTCGCAGTACCGAGTTTTGGTCAGTCGATCGAGCGATCGGCCCAATGCCGATTTATTCGCATTTGACTTACAGGAGGAGATTCCGGATTTCCCTGTGCCATTACGCGACGAAATGCCCGAACCGATCGTCAGTTTGCAGACGATTTTGAATGAAACCTATCAGCGGGGTCGCCTGGATTTGCTGATCGGTTACACGATCGAGCCAGTACCAGGCTTGAAACCCGACGATCGCCGTTGGATGCAGGAAATCCTGGCCTAGATCCACACAAATGCTCCCAACCCACCATCCCGAGGTCAAACGATCCCCGGAACTGGTGACTAGGAGCATCACCCATCGGCCCAAAACCGACTAATCGCTAGCCATCGGCATTAATGCGGGCAACTAAGGTCGCCAACACATTATCCGCCAGCACATTGTCCACCTGGCAAGTCCCCGCATTGGCATGACCGCCGCCGCCATACTCCAACATCAACTCGCCAATATTCGTATTCGACGTCCGACTCAAGATCGACTTACCCACCGCGAATACGGTATTTTGCTGATTCAGGCCCCACAGCATGTGGATCGAAATATTACATTCCAAGAACAACGCATAAATCAAAAAGCGATTGCCCGCAAAAATCGTCGGCTCCGATCGTAAATCCAACACCGCCAAGTTGTCATGCACCGTCGTACAACGCTGCACTTGGTCATAGAACAATGCTGCCTGTACCTGATACAGCTCCACCCGCTCTTGGACATCCGGCAGCGCCAGAATTTCCGCGATCGAGTGGTTTTTGCAATAATCGATCAGCTCCATCATCAACTGATAATTCGAAATACGGAACTGCTTAAACCGCCCCAAGCCCGTCCGCGCATCCATCAAGAAATTCAACAAATCCCAACCCTGGGGACTGAGAATCTCATCCATGTTGAATTGGGCCGCATCGCCCTTATCCACCGCCGCCATCATCTCTTCGGAGATATTCGGGAAGGCTGCGCGCCCGCCGTAGTAGTCATAGACCACCCGTGCCGCCGACGGCGCTTCCGCCTGAATCACATAGTTATCCGCCAAACCATTCCGCAAGACTTCGCTGGAATGGTGGTCGAACACTAAATGCGCCGCCGCCACATAGGGCAAATTCGTCGTAATATCCCGATCGGTAATGGCGATCTTGCCATCCTGCATATCCTTCGGATGGACAAATTTGATGTCGTCAATGATGTCTCGGTCTTTGAGCAAAACGGCGCAAACCAGTCCGTCAAAGTCACTTCGAGTCACTAACCGATATTTTTCACAAGTTGATAATTGCATCTGACTTCCTTTGATCATGGATCAGCCCAGGCTTAGGATGCCCATTCCATCGCAGGCGTAACCGTCCCCGCCTCAAAATCCGCCAAAATCCCGCCAAAAAACGCCCATGCCCCATAGCACAGGCGTGAATATGCAAATTCAGTCAACCACTCGATCTGCTACGGCGCGGGGTTATTCACCTGGGTCAGCGCATCCCACGATCGAATTACATTCCGTAACGATCGGGGCAGATCACCCGGCGCAATATCGACATACTGCACCACGCCCGACTGCGACTCAAACATCGAACCTGGATAGTCCGCCAACACCGCATCGGTCAGGTAGCTCAAGCCATTCAAGTTGGGATAACGCTGGGTTTCGAGCAGCTGTTTGAAGGCTTTCACTTCAGCGAGGGTAAGGGTTTTGAGCAGCACCGGGGCTTGGCGGGTCAAGGGCGAACTGCTATAGGAAATGACTTTGCCATCTTCCGTCAGCACGACTTTGTTCATCAGCCCTGCCAAACCACCGGAAACCGTCTTCTGGAAAACGATCGACGCATCCAATTGCCGATCGAACCCGTCCATCAGGTCAAAGGATGTCCGCACATCGCCCCGCGCCCCACTGGCCGTGAAGTTGCGTTCGATCCGGGACGCATCGCTATTCAGGTGATAGACCCAGGTTTGGCGAGGACTGCGGACGATCGCCTGCCAACCCTTAATCCCGATTTTTGTACAAGGCTGGTTGGGCCGATAAATGCCGAGGCAACCGCCGAAGACCCGTTCCCGCACTTCCGTCACTTGCAGCGAGGCAACCGATACACGATTCTCCTTCGCCACTCGTTGCACCAGCTTTTGGGCCACGGCGACGGGGAGACGGGCTTTGTCTGCATCTTCGAGCCGGAGGGTTTTGCCCGTGTTATCGGTGCGGTAGAACCAAGTTTGGACGCCATCGGTGACGGTGACGCGCCAACCGGAGACGATCGCCATTGTGCAGGCTTCCTTCCCACGCGGCAAGCCCAAGCAGCCATCGGGCCACATCTGCTGGGAAGATTCGGTGACTTTCAATTGCGCCACCGCCACGCCGAAAGTCTGATTCACATCTTGCTTCACGGCTTGGACCACAGGCGCAGGCAATGTCGCATCTTTGTAGACAGGCGGCAACGGCACCAAGGGGTAGGCGATCGCGTTATTCGCGGCGGCGACCTGACCCAACACCATCACCGAAGCCATCAACGTACCGACCAGCATCCGTCTAGAATTAGAGAGCATCATGATCTGAACCTTTTCTACAGAGAGTTATTCCTTAAGATACAAAATCCCTGGCGAAGTTCCAGCCACGTTACGGAAATTGATACAAAATTTATTCACCTTCTTTTGTTCCCCTTAAGGCCATGCGTCCAGCCACATCCCAGAATCATTGGGTGAATCAGCCCGATCGGGCTGACCCCAAACACCTCGCCCAAGCGCAGCAAATCCTGCGGACAGAACGGTTTTTGACATTGGCGACAGTTGACCGATCGGGCTTTCCCTGGGCCTCGCCATTGCTCTATGGCTACGATGCGGAGTTGACGCTGTATTGGTCATCGGCGATCGCGGCGCGTCATTCGATCAATCTGGACGAAACCCAAGGCCGCTGTGCCGTGACGATCTTCGACAGTCATGCGAGTCCAGGGAAAATTGCCGGATTATTTCTGACAGGAGTGGCAGGTTTGGTGTCGGAAAATCAAGTGGCACAAGCGATGGAACATTTATTCGATCGGATGGATCAACGACCGAATCGTACCGCCGCCGATTACCTGGGTGATTCGCCGCGACGGTTTTACCAATTTCAGCCGAGTGAGATTTGGCTTACGGGCGATCGGCTCCCTGTGGGGAATCAATTGGTCGATACGAAGGTGTGGCTGGATCTTGAGGCTTTGAAGGAGACGATGGTATAAGCCCATTGGGTCACGCTTTGGTCTAGGGCAGGCAAGTCACGTGCTAAATTAGTGAAATAACCACTTTGAAAGAGGGCTGACAACCGATGGTTTTTAGTGATGTGGTCGAGGCGGTCAAGGGGCTTTCAACGGCGGAGAAGTCGGAAATGCAATTACTGTTGCAGCAATATCTCCGTGAAGAACGTCGCGACGAAATGTATGAAAATTGCCTCGCCGCAAAAGCGGAGGAAGCCGCTGGCCAACTAAAATTCTCTGCTAATCCCGATGAACTGCGACGGCTGTTGGAGGAATAACGGTGGAAGTCAGTTTCAGTCAGAGTTTCAAACGTGCATTCAAAAAGCGGATTAAAGGCGATACCGAGGCAGAGACGAGGTTTTGGCAGAAATTAGACCAATTCAAGGCCAATCCATTTGATCCCAGCCTCAAAACCCACAAATTATCGGGCAAGTTCAAGGAATATTGGAGTTTCAGCATTGAGTACGATCAGCGAGTGCTGTTCTACTTCAATGAGGACGAGAATGCCGTGTTTGTTGATATTGGCAGCCATGATGAGGTGTATTGAGTCATTTTAGTTGGGGGTGGCGGGCGATCGGGTTCCCGTGGGGAATCAGTTGGTGGATACAAAGGTGTGGCTGGATTTTGGGGCTTTGAAGGGGGCGATCGATGACAAAAAAAAGGGATTAAGAATTTCCTGAAAATATTTGATTCCGATCAATGAGTGTTTATAATCAGGAAACAGCCAAAAATTTCTCCATTAGTCACTGAACACGCCTTATATCCATGTGGAATCGCCGACGTCACTATGAGTAATCTTGAAAACGGCCTGCAAGTCAGACCACAGGTTTTTGTGAGCTACGCAAGTCCAGACATTGCGGCGGCGAAATTACTCGTGGACGGCCTGCGATCGCGTGGCCTTAACGTTTGGCTCGATGTTTATGAAATTCAACCCGGCGAGAACATCGCTGAATCGATCCGTAAAGCCGTTTCGGCAAGTTCGTATTTACTACTTTTATGTTCTAGTAGACTGGGGCTTAAATAAGTCTGCCATTAGCGGTATGATAAAATCATCCTGTTAATTTTGCTTTCAAGTCATGCCACGATTAAGCCCAGCCGCCATCAGTTTGAGTGAATCAGAACGCGCCGCCCTCGGCGCAAT
>JANOQX010000220.1:0-2241 GCA_031415035.1 Cyanobacteria bacterium VAR_4_metabat_243 | reverse complement strand
ATTCCCGCTGATTGAATCACCTTCGGAGCCTCTTGAAGAATTATCTGCATATCTTGATGCGCCGTCCGCAGCGAATCTTTCAAAGAGGATATGCCGCTTAATGTACCGCGATGCGCCAAGATTTTTGCGTCTGAGCCAATTGGGCGTTCAAGCGCGCCAATTCCCCTAAATTCAAAGTTCGCCGCCAATATTCGCGCTTGGGCATCCAAAATGTTGATAAAGGTGATCCGATGTCCGCGTTGCTGAAGTTCATCGCCTAAGGCAAAGATGGCGGTAAGGTGACTTCCTGTGGGGCAAATAACACCAAAATGAGTCATAATGCTTCAAAAAATAATTGGTAGGAAAATTGGAAGTTTCATGATCGGTTCTCCATGTTTTGGTTTGGATGGTTCGTTCTGCGAGGTCCGATCGGGAAAATCCCTCCCTCACTGGCTCGTCATGGTGATTACCAACGATCGGGATGATTTTGGTGTTCAATCCATTTGAGCATTTCGGTTTCGGAAGCGAAGGCGATCGTTTTCCCGGTCAATGGGTTACGGGCATACCAATCGATTCGTCCATCCCGATCGCGCTTTTGCCAAATCTTTAATTCGGGTTCGGCCATGACGTCCGCCATGAAGTCGTCCATTAAGGCCGCGATCGCTCTCTGGCAGATCGTTTCGACGAGAGCGATAATTGATTTGACGGGTTTTAAATCTAACTTTTTCCGACCGATCGTCGGCACAATACGGTTTTTCGGGATGACTGACTTTGCCTGAAATAAGAACATTGCTTTAGCCTTGGCAAAATATAGAGTGGGAAACAGAATTCAACTTGGCGGCTTTCGATCGTGCGGCTAACGTAAACTTTGGTCAGCCACCTTTGGCGTTACTGCGTGGGGTTTTCGGGTTTGAGGCTGGAAAAATTTTGTCGCGCAAGTTATGGCCGTCATTTCGCCAGAGGCATTACGACTTACTTGATAGGTGTTGCCGCGATACATCAGTTCGTAATTGCGTGGTGCGACGGTGGCAACGCCCACCTTGCTTGGATCGACACAATAACGATTGCCCCGATAAATCAACTCATAGGGCGTCGTCCGCTGCGGTTGATGATCGATTTTTGCTTGTGCTGGGTCGTAATCGTAGGTTGTGCCGCGATAGATTAGTTTCATGATGGATCTCCTAATTAATTTGCTACGGGTTAACGAATCACGGTCACATTCGGATCAAGGGTATCGCCAACGCTGAGGGTATAATCTAAAACGCGCCGATCGTTGAGCATGGCGGCGCGTAAGAATAGGCCACTCCACCGCGCGATCGTGCTGGTCGCTGTGGCTTGAGTTAAAGTCGGGCGATTGGGTTCACGGATAGGGTTATCGTTATTTGTAATGCCGTAGTGATTGGCCCCGGTGACGGTGATCAGCGCTTTGGGCGGATTAAGGATTTGAGCGTAGGTCGATTGGCTGGAAGCGTTTAATGCCACGCCGTCTAAACTTCCGACGATTAAACCAATGGGAATACTGTCATTTTTGATCGGCAAAAATTGCTGTGTCTGCTGATCGCGAAAGTTGGCACCGTAGAAGATTGCGGCCTTGAGTTCCGGTGGGCGCGTATAAGTCCCGGAGCAAATCCCCGGTACGCAATAGGTTGTTTGCGTGGCTCCGAGTCCCGCCGCACCGCCAAAGGAATGTCCGAGTAGTCCCAGCTTGGTTGTATTGACGATTTTGAAAATCGGTGAGGCCGGATTACCGTCTTCGACGCGCATTTGGGCCAGCACCTGATTGACTTGTTCCTGTTCGGCAAATAAACCAGGAAAGGCTTGTCCATTGGGTGCGGTCAACGTCCGCTGATTGTTGGGTACGACGACGACAAAGCCATAGCGGGCGACTTGCGTGGCAAAGTTAGCGTAGTCGGCCTTATCGACTAAGGCTCCGGGGAGCATCAGCGCGATCGGTAATTCATCCGTATGGCGTGGATGTTTTGATAATTGCGGGAAGTAAATATCGGCCCGATCGCCGTCGGCGGCAATGGTGATCGTGGTGTGAGTAACGTTGGTATAGAACACAGGTGGAATATTCATCGGTTTCTCGCTCCCTGAGGCTTTTGGTTCGATACTTTTATGTTATACCTTGTCAGGGAATAGATTTAACGTTCTCGAACGATTGAAACTTCAATGTCAGTAGTGAATCGAGTTCTGTTTTGTGTTTTGTGTGACACTGGTCGAGACAGGTGGAAATTGCGGCTTTGAAAGCGGCAAAATCAG
>JANOQX010000219.1:0-10083 GCA_031415035.1 Cyanobacteria bacterium VAR_4_metabat_243 | reverse complement strand
TTACCGCCAGTACCACATACTCATCGGTTCGTTCTAAGATTGAAACTGACATCGTCTGACTACCTGACTAGCGATGGAAAACGGCCTAATTCCTATGACCTTCTAGCATTTTAACACCACATTAGATTCTAGTCGCACCCGTCTTTAACGACAACCGCCAACCCGAACAGAATGGATAGCCCACCCGCGATCGCGGGCAGCAATGATGGATTTGGATTCATGGTGGTTCCTCGCTGAAATAATGTTACCGTAATATCTACTACGTTAATCATTACTGTAATAGCTATTACAATAACTGTCAACCCATGAGTCGCCCCCTTGAGCCGGAGAAGAAACAAGCGCTGCTGGAGCAATGTCTCGAAGCCGCGATCGTGTCAGGCATGATCGATCTCAGCATCAATACGATCGCCAAGAACATTGGGACGAGCGGCCGGATGCTGGTTTATCACTTTGGTTCCAAGCAAGAATTAGAGCGACAGGTAATTACGCTCTTAGAGATTCGCCTGCGGGAAAAACTCTGGTCGTTTGAAACTGTGACTCTGCGGCAGGAGGATTCTCTAACCACAACTTTGCTATCAATGTGGCAGCATTTGACATCGCCAGCGATGCATGGATTACTAAGGCTGACGATGGACTTAAATCAACGGGCGATCCATGGGGATGTGGAAACCCAGTATTTCTTAGAGCGTGAGAATCAGCAATGGGTCGATTCTTTAACGCTTCTGACAAACGACAAGACGACAGCCTTAGCGCTACTACACTTATTTCAGGGGGCGATCCTTGACTTTTTGACGACAGGAAATGTCCAGCGTGGACAGCAAAGTATTACAAGTTTTGCGGAAACCCTGCGGTGATGGGCTAATCAGAATGGGGAAGATTATTGTCAGTTTACCAGTTCGGCCAGATGAACACTGGTCGAATAACAGAGATAGACCAGACCCCGCTCATCCTGGAAACGATCGTGCAATTGCTCCAAGTCTGATATGAGTTGCTGGAGCGCTATACCATCATGTGGCGTGTAAGAATTGCTCCGAACTCGGCCAATCAATCCGGCCAAATCTAAGGCTTGACGATTCCCAAACCGATATTCTTGGACATTGGTAAAATCCGCGCTAGCAGGTAGTGGCTGTGCCGATTCCGCTCGTTCATGAAGCACAGGTGTAGTTGCTACAGCAATCGTCAAACGACTATATTCATTCGTAAACGCATCCTCTTGATCCCGATTATTCCAAACTAATGCTAACCGGCTCGCATTTCCAGGTACAGGTGCGGGTTTAAGAATACGCTTAAACTCTCGTAAAGTCGGCTCGGGATCAAACCAATGAAACGCCTGAAAGCAAGTCACCAAATCGACGGAACCCGATTCCAGCTGAGTCGCTTCGGCTTTGCCATCGCAAAAGTTGACGAAAGGATGGGATACCGCTGCTGTTCTCATTGCCGCATTCGGCTCGATCGCTAAGACATGCAATCGACGATCGGCGAGCAACCGCGACGAAATTCCGGTACCGGCACCAATATCAGCAACAACCGCCGCTTCGCCTAATCCAGCGACAATAATATCGATCGCGGCGGCAGGATAACTGGGACGATATTTGACATAATCCGTGGCCCGATCAGAAAATCGACCGAGGGGATTCAGCGTGTATAGCAGGCCAGAATTAAAGTTGGTTTCACTCATAAAATCGACCTCATTTGTTTGCAAAGGCAGCGACCCGTCAGTAGTTGCATAGAATCCTCATTTGATGCTTCGCGTTTCTGCTGAGCGATTTTACACCAAATATCACATGAGTCACGCTACAATAGTCAGCATCCGCTGTATCACCAGATCGCCCCTATGCCTATCCTTGCGGCTCAAGACGTCACCCTCGCCCAATTGAAGGAGAACTTTGGGGTTCAACACGTTAATGACCCCAGTTTCTTTCCGGAATGGTCACAGACTGGGGCAAGCCTGTCGTCCGCTGAAGCCCAGGTACTCGATCGGATTAAGGCCAACTTTACGAGCCTAATGGACGCACCACCTGTCCTCGAAAACAGCGTCAAAATGGTTGTTCTCGCGCCTCTACTTGACTTACTTGGATTTTATCAGCCACCGTTTATGCTCCGTACTGAACCCAGCGTCGAAATCACCACCGAAGACGAAGGCACAAAAATTCGGGGGCGAATTGATATTTTGGTGCTCCAAAATCAACTGTGGATTACGGTCATCGAATCCAAACGCAGTGATTTTTCCGTAACCCGGGCTATTCCTCAAACCTTATCCTATCTACTCGCCAATCCATCCCCGCAGCAACCAACCTTTGGCCTCATCACCAACGGCAACGAATTTCTCTTCCTCAAAGCAACACGAAAACCCACCGCCCAATATGCGAACTCACGTCTGTTCTCACTCATTAACCCCAGCAATGAACTCTACCAAGTCCTAAGCATTTTGCAATATCTGCGGCAGAGCTTCGCGATCGGCTAACTCGATCTTTAATATGAATAGCCTTGTTCCAACCACCTGCGAATTTCGGATTCAGCGCCAATGACGAGCCGATCGATGCGTCATTGGATCATTCTTCCGGCATAGATACTGCAAGATTTGCCCTTAACACGATCGGGAGGCGTAATTTTAGCGTAGTCTAGAAAGCAATAATTCTGAGTTTGGATATGACGAAGCGAATCGGGGCAAGCAGCAAAGCGACAATCGATCCGGCGGTATTGTTGCAGTTGAATCAAGGCATTTTACCAACGGCAACGCTGTCGGAAGTATTAGCCATTGATTTTGCCGATCTGATGCGTAACGTATTGCCGACAATTAGCACTGTCGCCATTACTCAGATGCAACAGGCCGCCGCACTGGGAGTCACCAAGCGCATGGAATTAGCTGCGACAATTCTCGCTGAACAGCTTGACCCGAAAAAGCTCAAGGCACTCTCTGTACATCCGTCCGATACCGTGCGGGGTTGGGCGGCATACTGCATCACGATCGATCCATCTCCCAACCTTGAAAGCAGACTCGATCGGGTGCGGCCATTTGCTGATGATGCGCATTTTGGCGTCCGGGAATGGGCTTGGTTGGCGGTTCGTCCGGCGATCGCCGAGGAGATTGAACATTCGATCGATTTACTACTCCCCTGGACGACAGACAGTTCGGCCAATATTCGCCGGTTTGCGATTGAGGTGACGCGGCCACGCGGCGTTTGGTCAAAGCATATTTCAGCGTTGAAAGCCTCGCCAAATTTGGGAGAACTTTTGCTCGATCGAGTGATGGAAGATCCCTCGCGCTACGTGCAAGATTCCTGTGCCAACTGGCTGAACGATGCTTCTAAGAGCAATCCTGATTGGGTTGTCGAGTACTGTGAGCAGTGGCGCGAAAAAACTGAATCACTGGCTACCATTTACATCACACGCAGAGCGCTGCGCAGCGTAGCCGTCTAAAACTATCGCCACAAACTCGTGTAATTTGCGGTCTTTTGGACAATCTCAACAACGTTAGTAATACCATTTTCAGCTTGGATTTTTGCGCCTAGATCGGCAGCACATTGTTGCATCGCCCGATCGGTTACTACCTGGTGGATCGCCGCTGCCAGTCGTTCAGCTGTCAGTTGTTTCCGGGGAATCGGCGCTGGCCCGATGCCTAGTTCTGCAATACGACGTCCCCAAAACGGCTGATCACCAAAGAACGGAATCACAATATTTGGCACCCCAGCTCTCAGTCCAGCCGCAGTTGTCCCCGCACCACCGTGATGCACGACGGCAACAACCCGCGAAAATAGCCATGAATGCGGAATTGAATCCACCAGAAACACATTGTCTGGTAAATCCGTTTTACATAAACCGCCCCAACCGGATTGCAATATCGCTCGCTGTCCAGTGCGCTCGATCGCCTGCAAAACCAAATCGGCAGTTTGTTCGGGATTGCGACTACCCATACTGCCAAAGCCAATATAGACGGGCGGCGCACCGCGTTCTAAAAACTCCAGCAAAGCCGCCGGTGGGATCCAATCCGGTGATTCATCCAAAAACCAATAACCCGTGATATGGGTATTACGCCAATCCGATGGTTTGGGAATGACGGAGGGACTGAAACCATAGACAATTGGATAGCGCCTTGAAGCGGCAGAATTGTAGGGGCCAAAGAATGGGGCGTTTGGTACACCCAGTACTTGCTGCCGTGCGACCTGATCACCCGATCGCGATCCCTGCCACATCATCTGACGAAACAATTGATGGGACAACCGATTCACATATCCACCGAATTTAGCGACGAACGGTGGGAACAGAATCGCCGGGAAGGCCGTGGTTGGCGTAAAGGGAAAGATATATGCCTGAAGCAATGGCACCTTCAGCTTTTCAGCCAACGCTAAACCGACAAATAATCCACCCACACCGGAAACGAATAGATCGACGTCCTTGCAAGCCGCTAAACCGCCCTCAGCCCAGTCGATTGCGGCTCCCTTCGAGGCTTTTGCCGCATAGGCACTAATCGCAATAAAATTGCCTTTCTCCAGCAATTCACGCATTTTCGGCGTGTCCATGAATTCTTGCACATTCCCTTTGAGCGGCCAGAACTCTAACCCATGTGGATCGACGAGCCATTCAAAGTTTTCGTGGGTGAGCAGTCGCACCGCGTGACCCGCCGCTTTTAAGCCTCTGCCTAAAGCGATATAGGGTTGCACATCACCCCGACTGCCCAACGCAATAATTGCAATTCGCATGAATAATTAGTAAAATCTGAATGATTACTCGTATTTTATCCGGGATCCCGATCGCCTGACAACTCGCATTCTTTGAGCGCTGACCCATGTTGCCGAAACCCCCTGCCACAGTACGTAAACGCCCCAAACAGGAGCGATCGCAAGCCACCGTGGAAGCGATTCTCACGGCGACGACTCGCATTTTGACCGAACAAGGCTATGCCCAATTCACCACCAATCGGGTAGCGGAACTGGCGGGTGTGAGTGTCGGCTCCCTGTATCAATACTTCCCGAATAAGGAAGCCCTAATTGTGGCATTGGCGGAGCATCATACGAATGCTATGGCACAGTTAGCGCAACAACATCTCGAAGGGATAGAAGCGCAACGATCGGTCATGGATGTCCTCCAGCAACTGATTAAAGCGGCCTTAGCGGCCCATGCGGTGAATCCTCGGCTGCATCACGTCCTGAATGAACAGATGCCCCGCAGTGAGGCCATGCGACAGGCGGATGATGCCCAGATGGAGGCAATGCTGCGATCATTCCTTGCACCACGCCAGGATCAGCTGCAACCGCAAAATCTTGATTTAACCGTGTTCATCCTGGCCCGCACGATTAAAACCTTGATTCATGGAGCGCTACTCGATCGGCCTGAGCTACTGAAGAATGGCGCACTTGAACAAGAAATTATGACAATGCTGTCAGCGTATTTAGTGAAAAGGTGAAGCGATCCGCCGCAACTAACCGACCAGCGTTTCGAAATGCATACGTGAAACACCCTAAAATAATCATTCTGACTTCTCATCCTCTAAAAACTGGTCTAGCTGAAAAACGTTAACAAGTTTACTCGCCAGTTCATAGACATCCTGACGATCACCATCTTTCCGCCGCCCCATAGCAACAACGACCACCAAGACTTGCGTCTCAACAATTTGGTAGATAATGCGATACTGGTGCCCGATCGCCCGAATACTGCGATACCCAGTGAGATCGCCCCGGAGCGGCTTACCTTGCTGCTCAGGATTCTCCGCTAATTGCTCCAACCGTGTCAGGAGAACACCTTGCTCGCGCCGATCCTGAATTCCGGCAAGGAGTTGTTTTGCCTCAGCCGTTAACACAACCCGATAAGTCATCGCCTTACAGCCCTAATTCCGCTCTAACATCAGACAAGTCAAAATACTCACCCTGCTTTGCCTCAGCAATGCCCACATTTAATTGCCGCATAAACTCCGAATCGCCCAGAATATCCGCTGTTTCGAGAAACGAGATAAAGTTCTCGATACTAAAAGCAATCATCACCGGCTGACCATCCTGCGTGATGACCGTGGGATGACTCTGGAGCGTCGTGGAGAGTTCCGGCAGGCGTTCTTGGGCTTGGGCGATCGTGAGCTGGTTAAACATGATGCTCTCAGGTGCAGATATGCCGATTATAGCCGATCAACTTCACCGTTGTCCCACCCCCCACCACTAATGCAGCAATTCCAAATTCAGAGATTGGCGGACTACGCTGACATCCCACCCGCAGCTCAAGCGCGGGCTAGTAAGGAAACCACCCTCAAGGGTGCTCAGCACCGGGTGCGGAAAAGATGAACGCTCCCCAGCCGGGTTTAGCCGGGTTGCCTTACTAGCCCGCCGTTGACGCGCGGGTGGGATTGGGGCGTAGTCTAATCGATGATTTTTGAATTTGGAATTGCTGCCACTAATGGCCCAAACACTTCCAACAAGCCCGATCGGGCCACTACCAAAGTCGGATAAGGCCGCGACCCATAATCGTCACCCACCAAATCACCGCCTCATCCAGCGCCTTCCAGGCAACTCCCGCCGCATAGACGATCGCGGGAGCTAATCCACCGACTCTGAAGGGAAGCTTCAAAATCACACTTGACTATATTCCTGAGAATGTTATTATATTCCTGGGAATGTTCATGAGGTTTTATGCTGCTGTCTCGACGCAAATTTATTTTGATTGCTGGGTCAACTGCTGTGATTGTGGCGGCGGGCAAGATGTCGATCGACCTCGATAAGATGCTATCAACGGCGATCGCCGCTTGGTCTGGTGCAGCCTCAACGGAACCCGATATTCGCAAACGCTTACTGGCCTATGCGATTTTGGCTCCCAACCCGCATAATATGCAGCCTTGGATTGTTGACCTGCAAACGCCGGGACAAATCGACTTGTATTGCGATCGTACTCGGTTGCTCCCGCAGACTGACCCATGCTCGATATTTCCCCAGGGCGCACGGTTCAAATGCTCGTGCGGCTGGGATATACTGGATAAACTAATCCCTCGCCCCGTCGCGATTTGCAAAATTTACTGCGCACCTAATGGCTATGACTCATCATGATCCGGAAAAACTGAACCAAGTATTGATTTGGATTGGCGTGGCCAACCAGCTTACAACCACCCGGTTCAATCAGCTGATGGCCGATAGTAATCTGCCGTTACCGCAGTTCTCCATGCTGAATCACTTCAGTCGCGATCCAAAAGCACATCACACCATTACGCAACTCGTCTCGGCATTTCAGGCAAATCAACCGGCAATTACAAAAACAGTCCAGCATTTAATTAAGAAGGGCTATTTAGCAGTTCAAGTCAGCCAAGAAGATAAGCGGATTAAATATCACTCGATTACCAAAGCGGGTTTGGCGGCGCACCGACAGGCGATCGCGCAAATCATCCCTGATGCCCAACTGATGTTTGCGGAATGGGAGGGCGAGGAAATTGAAGCATTACATCAGTCTTTATTTCGCCTCAAAAATTGGCTCGATGATCACCGGGATGTCGTCGCGGACATCAACCTCGAAGAATAAGTAGGATCAATTTATGTTCAAGATTGGTGATTTCTCACGACTGGGACAAGTTTCTGTACGCATGTTGCGGCACTACGATGACTTGAATTTACTCAAGCCAGCGCATATTGACCCATTTACCGACTATCGGTATTACACGATCGAGCAGTTGCCTCGACTGAATCGAATTTTGGCACTCAAGGACTTGGGACTGCCATTAGAAAAAATCGCGGCGTTACTTCAGCAAGATTTGCCGTTGACCGAATTACAGCCGCTATTACGATCGCGACAAGTGGATCTCCATCAGCAGATTCAAGCGGATCAGGCACGGCTGAATCGGATTTCGACACGGTTGCGTCAACTGGAGCAAGCTGGTCAGACTTCCGACTACGATGTCGTCGTGAAATCCATCCCCACTTGCTGGATCGCCTCGGCCCGCGACATTGTGCCCACGATCGCCGATATGCCAGAATATCGTGGGATGTTGATTCAACAGCTTTATGGCTGGCTGAGCGAGCAAAACATTGTGCCAACTGAATACGAGATGGTGCTGTATCACGTCGCTGAATATATTGAAACCGATATTGATATGGAGTTTGCCATGGCGATTCCTGAATGTGCGACACCATTTGGCGACATCCCGCAGACCGTAATTACCGTTCAGCAGTTACCCGCGATCGCGATGGTGGCGAGCGTTTTCCATAGTGGGATGATCTATGATATTACCCAGGCGATCACGGCACTCTTTACTTGGATTGGTGCTAACGGGTACACGAGTAATGGGGCAATTCGCGAAATCCATTTATTTGGCCCCGAAACCGTGCGCGTGAAAGAGCATCCAGTGGTGGTTGAACTCCAAATTCCGATCAAACCCCTTGACTCTCACATAATGTAAGACTCTACAGTTGACATAATTCATTCACTCACGTCTTCGGCGTCGATGTCATGTCAGAACCTAGTCGATCGGCGAAAAAGTCTTTTTATACCCTCACTGCCTGGATATTGCTAGCGGAAAGCCTCCTGATTTTCGTGCCACTGACGGTCTTAGGCAGTGCGATTAACTGGCCCCAAAGTCTGAGCGATCCGGCGGATAAAATGCTGCCACTGCTCGTTCAAAATGCCTCAGCCGTGCGGTTTGGCTATCTGGTTTATTTGGTGTATTCGATTCTGTTTGGCGTGGTGGCGCTATTGATGGTGCGGGTTCTGAGTCATGAGAAGTCGGATTCAGTCTGGCTACGCATCGCCACGGGGTTTGGCATCGCCTCAATGGTTGCCCGTTGTTTCGGCATCATTCGCTGGCTGGTGGCAATGCCCGCTCTAGCCGTACTCTACGTTGATTCCAGCACCTCCACGTCAACCCGTGAGTCGATCGCGGTCGTGTATCGCTTTCTGAATGACTACGCTGGCTCCGTGGGTGAAGTGCTTGGGGTCAGCTTGTTTGCGGGACTCTGGCTGGTGATTATATCGTTGAAAATTTGCCAAACCAGGATATTACCTTACTGGCTTGGCTTTTTCGGTTTATTCTCGGCAGCCCTGTTATTCGTGCAATTAGCTGAGTTGTTTGGTGTGGATCTAGGCGCATTTATTTCGGTCTCAGTGAGCATTTTACATCTGTGGTTTTTAGCGATCGGCATTTCCTTATTGCTTTGGCGACAGCCAATCCGCTAACCCGATCGACTTGATCAGACAATACAATGGCACCTGTCCTGAATACAGTATTGAATTTAAAATGGAACTTGCAACAACTCTCAAAGGTGAAACCATCCGAAACCATGTGCGTGAGGTCGGCATCAACGGCAATCATTGGTACGCCGTCGCTTGGGCGAAGGATTTACGGGCGGGACAGATTTTGCCCGTCATGGTGTGGTCGCAGTCGATCGCGCTGTTTCGGGATAGTCAAGGCCAAATCAATGCCGTTGAAAATGTTTGTGCCCATAAAGGTGTGGCGATCGATAAGGGCAAGGTGATGGGCGATACGATCGTGTGTCCTTACCATGGTTGGAAATTTAGTGGCACGGGCGATTGCGTCGGTATTCCCTATTTCCCTGCTGGTCAAAAACTACCACGGGCTTGCCTGCGACAGTTTCCGGTGCAAGAGAAGTATGGTTTAGTTTGGCTATTTCCTGGCGATCCATTAATCGCTGCCACCAAAAGCCTGCTCCAGATTCCCGAATATGATGATCCCAATTGGCTAATAATCCCTGTAGGAGCTAAGTTCAAGGCACATTTCTCAATTTGCAATGAAAATACTATGGATGTATTTCATGGCTATTTACACCAAAATTTGCAGGGGTGGTTTGACCCCATTTTGCTCAAACTCCAAGAAACTGAAGATGCGGTGAAAGCGGAGTATCAAGTCTCGTATCAGGGTGCAATGACAAAGTTTCTGGGATTGAGTCAAATACATGATCCAGTCACCACCCAAGTGATCGCCGTTGATTACCGCTATCCCAACTACATCAACCACCTACAGGGAATTTCGACGCTTTATCTGATGCGGTTACCCGTTTCACCCCAAGAAAGCCGATCGTTTACCTTGCTCTTTCTCAAAGTTCGATTACCAAAATTTTTAGTGAGTTGGTTCCGACCCGTGCTGCAACCACTGATTCTCCA
>JANOQX010000218.1:0-15301 GCA_031415035.1 Cyanobacteria bacterium VAR_4_metabat_243 | reverse complement strand
CTGGAAGGTTATGGGGAAGGGGCGTTCTCGCTCTTCGGGCAACGCAATCCAATTATTAGTTTGGGCAATACCAATGCGGGGGCGGGGTTTGACTGGCAGATTGCCGATCGGGTGAGTTTGCAAGGCGTCTACAGTGCCGCGTTGGCCGACCAGCCGACAGCGGGATTGTTGGGCGATCGCTGGACAGCCGGAGTGCAATTGTCCCTCGCACCCACGGATCAAATCAATGTGGGGTTGAATTACCTCTTCTCCCGCAGTGCCGATGGGGTGATTAATCCAGGGATTGGCGACTCGCAGTTGGTCTCGCCTTTTTTGCCTGATGCGGTGAGTTTTGATACCCACGCGATCGGGGCGACGGCGGCTTGGAAGGTGTTGCCCAGTTGGACGATCGGGACTTGGGGCGGCTGGACAAGTTCGACTTCGGATCAACTCAGTGGTTCGGTGCAGACGACGAATTGGATGGTCTTTTCGGCTTTTCCGGATTTGTTTCGGCGGGGCAACTTGGGGGGCATTCTATTCGGACAACCCCCAAAAATCACCAGCAGCAGCTTACCCGATGGGGCAAATTTCCCCAATTTCTCCACGGGCGGTCAAGCGGGTGGTCAGCCGGACACCGCTCTGCATCTCGAAACCTTCTATCGCGCCCAAGTCAATCCCAAAATTTCTGTCACACCGGGCTTGCTGATTATCTTCAATCCCAATCACAATAAAACCAACGATACGATCGTCCAGGGGATTTTGCGAGCGACTTATCAGTTTTAGGGTTCACGATGGTTGCCAGCGTGGTGATCCCCCTAAATACCCCATCAAAAGGGGGACTTTGAATCCGGTTACCCCCGTTTGAAGGGGGGCTAGGGGGGATCACCACATTCGTCACCAACAATCGATTTAATTTGACCATCCCCACAAACGCCTAACCCCGATATTCATCATGATTAAATTAACCGCTGTTACGCTGATCACCATTAGCCTGAGCGCGATCGCCCACCCCGCGATCGCCCAGGTCACGATTCGCAGCAATGGCACCGTCTCCGGCACGATCGCGCCCCCGAATAAAAATCCCAACTTTAACCAGGGCACGACCCGCGTCGATACCGACAGTCAGGGCCGCTATGTGCGCAATGGGCAATTAATCTTTGATGCCCAAACCGTGAATCCGAATCTGGTCGGCGTCGATGCGGCGGGTCGCTACTACGTCGATTTTCGGGGGATTCCAGTCGTCTCGGCCGATGGCGCACTCGCGTCTCCCGCGCTGAACGGCCAACTCGACGCCACCCAACGCTTCAACAACGATGCGCCTGTGCGTTACTGGGGCAATATCCAGGATGAATTTGTCGTCCAGGGCAACTTTACGGGCACCGCGACCAATCCCACCACGGGTGAGCAATACCAAGGCACCTTCCCAATTCGGGGCCAAGGGCCGCGCTACAGTGATCCGAATGGCGGCGACAGTCCGACGGTGTTTGATTTCAAATCCTATTACAACTTCCAAGCCAATCCGGCGATCAATCCGACGCCGACGGTGTTTTCCTACCGGATTCAGGCGCTGCCCGTGCAACTGACGGTGACGGTGCCTGCGGGTTTGGCCCCGATCGGGATTGCGCCGATTAATCCGATCGGCCCGGTCAATCCCTTACTGCCGATGCCCATGACGTCGCCGACCCGCCCGGAAGCCTTCGTCTTTGGCAACACTCAGAGCTTTGATCTGAACCACGTTTTGCTCGAAGCGCCGCGCCGCGCCGTTGGCCCCAGCAGCCGGATTTTATTGCGTTAGTTATTTTTGAGGTTGCTCTTTTATGTCCCCCATCGCCCTACTCCATCATCAAACCGGATATTTTCCCAGCCACGATGGCGTTGAATTGTTCTACCAACATTGGTGGCACGACGATCGGCCCGCGCGATCGGTGTTGGTGATGGTACATGGCTTGGGTGGTCACAGTGGGTTGTTCCAAAACGTGGTGGAAGCCCTAGCCCCAAAGGGGGTTCACCTCTATGCGCTGGATTGGCGCGGCAATGGCCGATCGCCCGGACGCCGGGGCTATATCAACCACTGGGCAGAATTGCGCGGTGATATCGGGGCATTTCTCGATTTAATCGCGCGATCAAATCCCACGTTGGCTCCGTTCATCCTCGGCCATAGCGTTGGCGGAGCGGTGGTTTTGGATTATGTGCTGCATCATCCAGCAGGGCTTCAGGGCACGATTATTTCTAATCCGACCTTGGGAGCCGTGGGGATTTCCCCCTTTCGATTCGCGATCGCGCGGTTGCTATCCCAGGTTTGGCCGAGCTTTAGCCTCAGTACCGGAGTCGATGGGAATACGGGAGCCAGGGATCCGGTGCTCTGTGCGGAATATGCCGCCGATCCGCTGCGTCACGCCACGGGAAGTGCCCGACTGGCGACGGAATATATCGCCACGGCAAATTGGATTCAAACCCATGCCACGGACTTACAAGTGCCGCTGCTGATGCTTCAGGGCGGGGCCGATCGGGTGTCATTGCCCGCTGGCAGTCGGCGATTTTTTGATCAAGTTACGTTTCCTGACAAAACCTGGAAAGAATATCCCGAAAGCTACCATGAAATTTATGATGATCTCGATCGGCAAATTGTGTTGGCCGATCTGAGCCACTGGCTCCAAACCCGTTCGCCCCAGGTCTAATCCCCGTCCCGATGCCGCAAATCATCACCACCGCCCAGCCCGGACTCACCCCGATCGTCCCCGAATTAAATCCAGTGATTGTCAAACTGGTGCATCTAGCATTGCCAATCCTGATGCGGTTTCAGATTTGGCCATGGTTGCCCGCGCGAATCAAACGCATTGACATCGTCAATGCGCAGACGTTAGCACAATGCTATCAGCAATTTCAATCGGGTCAGATTCGCCTGATCCTCGCCTTTCGCCATGTGGAGGTGGATGATCCGTTATGTGGGCTATATTTACTTTCTCGGAGTTTGCCCGCGATCGCAAAGACCCAAAACATCCCCCTGAAACCGCCGTTGCACGCGCATTTTCTGTACGATCGGGGGATGCCGTTATGGGGCGGCAAGGGCTTGGGTTGGATGTTGTCGCGGTGCGGCGGGGTGTCGTTGCATCGGGGCAAACGGCCCGACTGGCAGGCCCTCCGCACCGCCCGGAATTTGGTTGCGCATGGCGATTTTCCGTTTGTCGTCGCCCCGGAAGGCGCGACCAATGGGCATAGCGAATTAATTGGCCCGTTGGAACCGGGCGTGGCGCAATTGGGATTTTGGTGTGTGGAGGATTTGCAAAAAGCCGATCGCACCGAGCCAGTTTGGATTCTCCCGATCGGCATCCAATACCACTACATCGACTCACCTTGGCCGCGTTTAAACCAACTGATGAGCGAACTCGAAACGACGATCGGCCTCACCCCCCAACCGATCGCCACCACCGAACCGGAACAGTATCACCAACGCTTACTAAAAATCGGTGAAACGCTGCTGCTCAAACTAGAGCAATTCTACCAACAATTCTATCCCGGCATCGCAGGCTCACCCGCACCCCCGATCGCCGCCGAAGTCCCGCTCAACCAACGTCTCGCCATCCTGCTCGATCGGGCGCTGCAAGTCGCCGAATCCTATTTCAATATCACCGGTTACGGCACTCCCGTCGATCGCTGTCGGCGACTGGAAGAAGCATCTTGGACATGCATTCATCGATCGGACTTGCCAGAGCGTGAATCGTTGTCCTTGCTCGATCGGGGTTTGGCCGATTGGATTGCCCAGGAGGCGAGTCTGCGGATTATCCATATGCGGCTGGCGGAGAGTTTTGTCGCGGTGACGAGCGATTACATTGCCACGAAACCGAGCTTCGATCGGTTAGCCGAAACCACGCTGCTCATGTTTGATGCGATGGCGCGGATTCGGGGGGATCAGCTACCCCAGCGGCCCTATCTGGGTTTGCGACAGGTACGGGTGACGGTCACGGAGCCGATTTCGATCAGTGATCGGTTTGACACCTACCAAACGAATCGGCGGGCCGCAAAGCAGGCGATCGAGGACTTGACCGAGGATATTCGGCGGGCACTGGAAGATTGCTTGATTTAACAGGCGATTTAGTGCCGTAGTCGGTCAAATTCCGAATTTGGAATTGCTGCTGCTTTCCCGCCGATCGTGGGCAAACTATCAAAATACGGGTGAGTCTTCTGCAAAAAAAACCAATTGATTAATGTCATCTCTCATTGATATTTCAGGAGCAGCAATGAACTTCCCGATCGACGCTTCCGCTTTGTTTTCGATCGTATTGGGTGTGATTGGATTGTTGATTCAACTCCCCGTGATTTCCGTATTAGGTGCGGCCTTAGGCATTAATGCCGTGTTCAAAGAGCGCAGTATGACGCATCGTCGCCCGGTGCAATTCGTCATGGGACTGATCGGCTGTGTGATCTGTGCGCTGGGAATTGCAAACAACCTGATCCAAAAGCTGACGGGCTGAGTTTTCGCACCTTCGATCGCACCGTGATATTACTTATTGCCGCATTCGAAGGTTGTGCGGCATAATTCAACGTTGTTGAACGAATGCATGGCCATGAAGCGAGTTCCATTAATGATTTTGGGGTTAGGGTTGAGTGCTGCACCCGCGATTGCCGCCGCTCCCTGTGTCGAAGTGACGCCGCCCAACATCCCGATCGTCATGCAATACAGCGATTTGCAACGGCTGGATGGTCAGATCGTTATGCTGACTGGGCGATATCAGAAAGTGGTATCCGGCCCGCCACTGCTGATGAGTCCGATGGAAAAACTCACCATCCCTAAACCCGCCGCCAGTAACAGCGCGATGACCGACCGTCGGTCGGAGACCATCGACTCGCCCCGCAGTAGCGGGTTCGCGAATATTGTGCTGAATGATGGTTGGGCCGTGCCGATTAACCCGAAGGGCAAACATAGCCTACGGATACCGGAAGAACTGGCGAAATACACGTCGCAGTCGGTACAAATCCAAGGTCGGGCCAGATGGTGGGGTGGCAGCAACCCCCGATCGGCGGCGGGGATTAATATTTATCTGATGCGTTTAACTTGTGTCCCAACCGTGGTGACGCCCAAGGCGATCACGCCAACTTCAACTCCGACCGCAACCCCAGCGCTTCTACCACCGCCCACTGCCGTCGCCCCATTGACAACACCAGTATTCCAACCCGACATCCCCTTGGACACCACGCCATAAGTTAGCCTTCTTGAATCGACGATTCACTCGATGTGGCGATCGCGACACCAACCAGAACGCCCAGGAAGCATAGTCCATCGACCAAGGTAATCGATTCACCAAAACAGACCCAACCCCCAAACGCCGCCAACACGGGATCGAGCAACAGGACGATCGCGATGAAGCCAGAGGAGAGCTTATCCAAGCTATAGGCCAACAAGCCCTGCCCAATCACCTGACAAATCACCGCCAAACTCAACACCGCCAACCACCCCGGCAACGTCACTGGGAAAATCGCTCCCGCTGTCCAACAGGCGATCGGGAAGGTAATCAAAGCCGCGATCGCGCTGCTCCACAGCAAAATCATAAACACCGAAACTTTGTGGCGCAGTTGCTCAATCACCAGCAAATAACCACCATAGGCCGCTGCCCCCAGCAAGGCGATCGCGTCGCCCACCTGACCCGAACCCACTCGCAGCAGGTCACTCAAGCCAATCACTAAGGTACAGCCCACGGCCACCGCCATCCCCGCCAAAAACCGTCGATCAAGTGCCTTGCGCCAGATCACCCAAGCCCCCAGGCTGGTAAAGATCGGCGTGAGATTGGAGAGCAAGGTCGAGGTGGCAATACTCGTCTGCGTCATCGCCGTCGCCCACAAGCCAAAATCCGCCGCCAAAAAACAACCCGCCAAGACCAGTTGCCCGATCACCTGAGGCGTATAGGGAGTCGCGGCGACGATCGGCTCCGCCGCGATCGACTCGGCCGATCGGAAGCGCTGGCGGATCGCCTTAAAGCCCGCCACCGTCACCAAAATCACCGTCGTCATCCAAAACCGATTAAAAGCCGTGGCGTAGGGATTGATTTCTTCTTCGCTGAATTTGACAAACACCGCAGACAGCGCCACGGAGACTAACGCTACCCCGAGCGCCCCATAGGCTAAAAGCGTGGGGGAGAGCCATTTCGACGGAACGACCGGATCCTTCGGCTCCCCCGGCGGCAAGGCCAGGACAGTCTCGAGCCGCTCGATCACTTCCGGTGGGGCGAGATCGCCGATCGTCTTGGCGGGCGGCACGATCGATGAATCGGTAATAGGTAAGGGCATTAACTAAAGTAACTCTTGTTAAATTTATGTTTCCCGCAGTGCAATATATGAGCCATAGCGTCACAATTGCTTTACTCACTGTAACATCGCACACAAAATCGCTCAGCGGGGGAAAGCTTAAGACTTTCTATGTATCTTCATGATCGATCGGCAGGATGCCGCCGTGGGGCCAATCCTAGGCCAACGATTCAGTTGGGACGGCGATTTGGGTATGGTACTCATCGATCGAGACCAGCCGATCGGTGGCGGCATCCCACAGGATGAACTTGAAGCAGTCGGGAATATCGCTGAAGTGCAGGGTGGTGACGTTGGTCAACAGGTGGCTGTTGGCTTGGTGGCAGGCTTCGAGGTTGTAGTTGGGGATGCGGGAGGAGAGGTGGTGGATGCTGTGGTAACCAATGTCGGCGCTAAACCACTTGAGACCGATCGGGAACTTCAAATAGCTGCTGCCCTCCAAGGCCCCGAGCAAGTAGTCCCAACCCTCGGTTTTGTGGGCGTAGGAGCCTTCGAAGTTGTGTTGGACAAAGAAGACGCAAATAAACACCGCCGCCGACATCGTCAGCACGAAGGCGTAGATCCCGAAGAACAAGGCGTAGCCGATCGATGCCCCCAACCACAGCGACCCACCCACCACGCAAATATTGTTGAACAGCAGATGCCAAAACTCGCCGCCCGTGTACCAATGCTTGGCTTTGTAGGAGAGCACCATTTGCTTCAGATTCTGGCCCGGATCTTGCTTCAAACTAGTGAAGGCATACTGGAGAAAATGAATGCTGCCCAAAATCAGTGCCATACGGGGCTTGATCGCCAAATAGAAGAAGCCACCGGGAAAAATCATCAGCGGATGACGCAAGATGGCGTAGTTGCGTTGCTGGGCGGGGGTGAACTGGGTGAATTCTTCGGTCGAAGCCAGACCGGAAGGGCCTCGGTAACGTTGCCAATCGCCATTGGTTTTGTGGTGGTACGCATGGCCGCGTGACCAGGGATACTGCGGAATCGCATTGATCACACCGAAAAGGAAGCCCGCTGCCCGATTCAGCCACTCGGACTTAAACAGCGAATGGTGACCGCAGTCGTGCATCAACGAAAAGCAACGGATCGAAAATAATGTCAGCAGCCCGACCACAGGCGGCAGCAACCAGACCGAAATCGACATCGCCTGCACCGCCAACCACCAGAGCAGCACGTAAGGCCCGATCGTGTTCAATACTTGAACCGCCCCACGCCAATCACTACTCTGCATATAGGGCGTCAACACAAAGTCTGACTTCTTGATCGTATTTTCCATTCGGTCAAACTCGCTGGTGAACCCCTACGGTGAAGCCTTGCCCCAATTGCCCATGACGACACAAACAATGGGGAAGTTTCCCGCCCGATCATCTATCTTAATAACACTTAATGGAGGAATCAGCAAATCCTCCTCCACTGGGCGGATCAAGCGAGGAAAACCCGTGATTGCACGGAAGCCGGATTGCCGTTGCGGGGAGAGTACCCGTGCAAATACGGGGATATTGCACTGGGCATCGTAGGAACTATAAGTTCGATAACTTTCCCCCAAGTTCTACGATGAGTTTTGTGAATATCTCCGATCGGCTGGCGCAACTTCAGGTTTCGTCGGCTCCCCAGGCTTTGGCACTGAATCTTGACGGCGATCGCGCCCTTGCCACCGCCACCATCCAGCCACGATCGCTGCTGATTTTGGATGCTGGGGTAAATGCGGCTGAGGCATTGATCAGCGGGACAGCGCCCAATACGGCAATTTATCGCCTGAATGGCGATCGCGATGGGGTTGAGCAGATCACGCAACTGCTGGCGGGGATGCGGGATGTCGCGAGTATTCAGATGATCTCCCATGGTCGATCGGGCGGCGTGCAACTGGGTGCCAGTTGGCTCGATTTACAAACCTTGCCGAGTTATGTCAGTCAGCTCAAGACCTGGAGTGCGGCGCTGACCGCCGATGCCGATATTTTGCTCTATGGCTGTGATGTGGGCCAGGATGCGGTGGGGGCGACTTTTGTCCAATCATTGGCGGACATCACAGGCGCGGATATTGCGGCTTCCCATGATTTGACAGGCAATGCCGGATTGGGGGGTGATTGGGATCTGGAAGTCCAGACAGGGACGATTAACGCTTCCACCTCAATTGCCCTAGTGGCACTGAATCAATACCAATTTACCCTCGGCCTCCAAGCGCCAGTTTTGGTCAAGAATACTTTTCCCAATGTGCCTCAGACGGGGACGATCGCGATTACCAATGCGATGCTTCAGGCCACGGATGCCGATAACACCACCGCCGAAATTGTCTATCGGCTGAATAGTTTGCCCACCCAAGGACAATTGCGGTTGAATGGCACGGCGATCGCGTTGAATGGCAGCTTCACTCAAGATGATATTGATCAGAATCGCGTCACCTATGTGCATAGCGGTAACGCAGCAGCCGTAACGTTTGATTTTACCGTCTCCGATAATTTGGCCGCTTCTCCCGAATTGGTGGCGATCAATGCAGGTTTTAGCAGTCCCTCAATCTCTAGCAATGGCCGCTATGTCGTCTTTGAGTCCGACGCAACTAACTTGGTTGTGGGCGATACCAATGGGATGAAGGACGTGTTTGTTTACGATCGGCAAACCCTCACCACCAAACGGATATCAATTAGCAGTACCGGACTTCAAGGCAATGGTGCCTCCGATCTGGCTTCGATCGCCAGCGATGGACGTTACATTGCATTCGCATCAGAGGCGAGTAACCTGATCATCGGTGACACAAATGCTCGTAAAGATATTTTTGTATATGATCAGCAACTCGGCGAAACAACCCGCATCTCAGTAGACAGTGGTGGTGTTGAGGCGAATTATGGGGCTTCTTATAATAGTGATATTTCCGAGGATGGGCGATTTGTCGTCTTTGAATCCCAGGCCACAAATTGGGGGCCGGGTAATAGCAACTACATGGATCTCTATGTGCGCGATCGTCAAACCAATACTACATCCAGATTAGCGCTATTGCCGGGGGGTGGCCATAACGGTTACGTGAGTCGCCCCAGAATTTCTCAGGATGGACGATATGTTATTTTTAATTCATTTGCTACGAACTTAGTGAATGGGGATACCAATGGTCTACTTGATGTGTTTGTCCACGATCGACAAACAGGCATCACTTCCAGAGTCTCAACAAGTACGAGTGGGGCACAAGCAACAGGCGGAAACAGTCAGAATGGTTCGATTTCATCGGATGGTCGATACGTCGTGTTCGACTCCTTAGCCAATAATATTGTGGCAAATGACTCAAATAATAGCAGCGATATTTTTGTACGTGACTTACAGAGCGGCACAACAGTGCGTGTATCTGTGGGGCCGAGTGGCATCCAGGGGAATGATACTTCCTATAATTCATCAATTTCACCGGATGGTGGCTATGTGGCCTTTTCCTCGGCGGCAACTAACCTGATCAACGGCGACAACAATGGGGCGATCGATCTATTTATTTACAATCGTCAAACCAATCAAGTTCAGCGGGGTGGTTTAAGTGCGATCACGATTGGAGCTTATCGTGCAATTTCACTGGATGGCCGCTACGCGATCGGCAGTTTTTCCTCGCTATACGCCTACGATCTAAAGCCAGTGAAAGCCACCGCCAATATCGCCATTACAGCTGGTAATACCGCCCCCGTCATCCCCAGTAATGGCGCAGTCAGTGGCAATATTTTTGTCACGGCGAATCAAACGATTCAGGAATATAGCCCGATCGGGACTTTGATTCGATCGATTCCCATCCCGTCAAATAATGAAACCTCTGGCTATGCCCGTGATCTGATCATTGACGATCAAGGCCGATTCCACGTTTATAATGGCACCTTTAGTCCAATTCTAAGTACGTACACTCCGGCCACAAACACCTGGAGCAGCCGCACCCTGGCGGAATGGAGTACGGCCAACAACACCAGCTACGGCGGAATTGACTACTATCAGAATTTCGTTTTCGTCACTGATATGAGCACAGGCAGCGGCGGTACCGCTAAAGGCATTGTCCGATTTAATCTGACGGATGGCACTAGCACCAGATTTGCCAGTGGGGTTTCGGAAGAATTTCGGGATCTGACGATCGGCCTTGATGGCAACCTCTATGCACTGGGAAATTATGGCCCGGTATATGTCTACAATCCTGTGACACTGGCCTTCATTAAGTCCATTAATTTGAGCTTCGTTGATCATCGGGGAATTGCCGTTGATGAAAACGGCGATATCTTTACCGCTGACTGGAACGGTAATGTCAACTACTTTACGCCAACGGGTCAGCTTGTTCGGAGTACAGCGGCAGGCGGCACCAGCTTGAATGACATCAATATTGTGAATGGCCAGTTATGGGTGGGCGATCGTAATGGCAAAGTCATCACAACCAACACCTCATTCAGTAGTTTCTCTGGTTGGAATAGCAGTGGCACGAATGGGGTCTTTGTTGGCAAGGCACGCGGGCTGCAATTAAATTCGATCGATGAAGATGCGATCGCGCCGGTCGGAGCGGTGGGCACAAAAGTCGCCGATCTCATTGATCTCAGCAGCATTGCGGGAGGACGCAATAATGTGATCGACTCTGATGCGAATGCCCAATTGGGAATTGCGATTACCGATCTCTACACCACAGTCGGAACATGGTTTTATAGCCCGGATGATGGCAATACATGGAACCCGATCGGCCCAGTCAGTTACACCAATGCGCTTTTGCTCAAGGCCGATGCCACAACGCGGATATACTTCCAGCCCGTTCTGAATTTCAACGGCACAGTCAAAGATGCCATCCGCTTCCAAGCCTGGGATCAAACCGCTGGCACCGCTGGCAGCTTTATTAACGCCCAAGTCAATGGTGGCATCAGCAGTTTAAGCAATGCCCCGACCACTGCCTCAATTCGGGTGAATCCCGTGGACGATGCTCCCACCATCTTCTCCAGCAATACCCCGCTCCTCTATACCGAAAGCACTGCGGCGATTCCGATCGTCGGTACTGCGGTATTGCAAGATCCGGATTCGACCAACTTTGACGGCCATACACTAATGATCAAGACGATCGCTGGAAATAGCGAAGCCGATCGCTTTGGCATCAATTTCACTGGGGGCAGTCGCGATGGCCGCTTGCTGAAGTACAGCAACCTGACGATCGGTAGCTTTACGGGTGGTCGCAGCGGCGAACCATTGGTCGTAAGCTTTAATGCGAATGCGACCTTGACCGCTGTCCAAGGCGTTGTGCGGGGCCTCACCTACAACCAGTTCTCCGAGAAACTCCCAGCCAACAGTAGCGTCACTGCCGAACTCACCTTCAAAACGCCCACTGGCACGAGTAGCACGTTCACTCGGCAAATTGATTTGGTGGGTCAAGGGGATGCGCCAACGATCGGGACGACCAGCACCCTCTACGATCCGACCCTCGGCACCACACCGGATGCTCAAGGCGCGACAGCCGTGATCACAGGCGCAACCCAAACGCTCCAATCCGGGGCGGTGGAACTAAACTCGATCGCTTCGACGAACCTCAAAGTGGGCTACAGTTGGATTGCCCCCCGCAACTTGGATACAACCACGGGCTTTAATTTACAATTCACCGCACAGGTATTAGCTGAAGCATTTAATGGTACGCAGGATCGGAATGTGGATGGCAAAACTGATCGGGCTGGATTTAGTCTGTCAATCACCAGTAATACGCCTGCCAGCACAGGGTTTAGAGGATTAGAATTGGCTTTCCAACCCGGTCGGATTTGGGCGCAGGATGATGGTGCTTTACAAACTGCTCCGAGCCTGCAAGCCGATCCGAGTAATCCCGATCGGCTGCTCTTCACCCAATCCGAGGGCGTCAGCTACAACACGACCCAAGCGACCCAATACGATCTATTTGTCCAAAGCGGGGAGTATATTCTTAGCGCCAATGGTCAAGTAATTATGTATGGCCGCACCCGTGGGTATGGTGTCACGCCGCCCTATAACGTACCGAATACGGTTTTCTTTGGGGACAATACGACTGCCGCCAGTACGAAGTTCCAGTTGGGTAAAGTCAGCCTCACCCCGCTCGATGTCTTGCCGAATGCGACGATCGATGAAGGTCAGGCGTGGCAATTAAACACAGCCGCGATCGATGTTGATACGGCCACACCGTTGAGTTATCGATTGCTGAATGCTCCGGCGGGTGCCGCGATCGATGCCCAGGGCAACCTCAATTGGACGCCAACAGAAGCTCAGGGTGGTGCCGCTTATACATTTGATGTGGCGGTGAGTGATGGCGCGTTGGAAACAAATCGCCCGATTACGGTCACGGTAAATGAGATCAATAATGCTCCCGGATTGACGTTGACTAATCCGATCGCGAGCCTCCCCGAAGGCGCAAACCCAACGCCAGTTAAAGTGGCTGACATCACGATCGCCGATGATGGCGCAGGGACGAATACCTTGGCGATCGGCGGCGCGGATGCAGCGAGTTTTGAAATCGTTGGGACGGAGCTGTATCTCAAAGCCAACAGCAATCTCGACTTTGAGACAAAGCAAAACTACAGCGTAACGATCACCGTGGATGATGCGGTGATCGGCACGACATTTGAAGCCAGCCAAGTGTTTAATCTCGCCATTACCAATGTGAATGAAGCACCCACGATCGTTGGAAATCCTGCCACGACGATCGCCGAAGACACGGGCTACCGCTTCCAGCCCACAGCCGCAGATATTGATGCGAATACCACACTGACTTACACGATCGCGAATAAACCGACTTGGGCGACATTTAATCCAGCGACGGGGGAATTGACTGGCACACCCGCCAATGGTGATGTTGGTCAGACAACTGGAATTGTGATTGGTGTCAGTGATGGGACGATTGCGACAAATCTTGCACCGTTTGATTTGACCGTGACCAATGTGAATGATGCACCCACAATCAGCGGCACACCGACTACTACGATCGCCGAGAATTCCGCCTATAGTTTCCAGCCGATCGGGGCGGATGTGGATGCAAATACTACGCTGACTTACACGATCGCGAATAAACCCACCTGGGCAACGTTCAATCCGGCGACAGGCGCATTAACCGGAACACCGGCTAACGCCGATGTCGCAACCACCACTGGAATTATGATTGGGGTCAGTGATGGGGTAATTACCACCAACCTTGCACCGTTTAATTTGACGGTGACAAATGTGAATGGCACCCCCCAAGGTAATGTCAACATTAATGGCTCCACCTTGGTCGGACAGTCGCTGACGACGAGTAATACGCTGACGGATACCGACGGACTTGGCCTGATCGCTTACCAATGGCAGCAATCGATCGATGGTACCAATTGGACGGATATTACCGCCGCCACGAATGCCACGATCGCGTTGCAACCCGCCCAAGTCGGCCAAAAACTGCGCGTTAAAGCCAGCTACACCGATGGCCAAAATACCACCGAAAGCGTTTTCAGTAGCGCCACTGCGACGATTAGCGACATCACTATTCCACCTGTCCAACCGACATTCATGATCGGGGGTGATGTGAAAGTCACCGCCAACACGACCAACAAAACATTGACCAACTGGGCGACGGATTTGACCACCCAAAATCCGGGAAGTAATTATGTCATCACCACCGATCGACCGGATTTGTTTACTGTGTTACCGACACTTGATCGCAATGGCACCTTGACTTACACCGCCAAACCGGGCGTGAAAAAGAATATCAAAGTCGGACTGACCGTACAGTTAGCCAACGCCGCTGGCACGATCGACCCCGCCAGCACGAAAACCGCCACGCTCACTTTCCGCTATCAGCAAGAAGCCCTGGTGCGGAATACCGTGAGTCAGACCGTCGATCTGTTGTACGTCGATCGGGTGAATCAGTTGCAAGGCAATCGGCCCATTACCTACGGCAGTAATTTTGGGGCCAAAGCGGGGCAAGCGGCGCAGTTGACACCCGCCTGGGAGATTGCTGACACCGCTGATTTCGATACCGATGGCATTGCCGATGTGCTGCTGTACAGTGCCGCCGGGGACGAAGTAAAACTCTGGATGATGTCAAACAACGGCACGATCGCCGCCGAACAATCCCTCCTGGGACTCGATGGTCAGATCCTCCGCACCCGGAATGCCGATTGGCGGGTGATTGGCTTCGCGGATATTGATGGCGATCGCACGCTCGATATCGTGTGGCACAATGCCAAGAGCGATGAAGTGGGATTCTGGTTCATCAACGCCGATGGAAAAACCGTGAATCGCTACGACTACCTGCGGCACAGCGACGACGCAATTTACAAAACCCAGGATCCGCTGTGGCAGGCGATCGACGTGGCCGACTTTGATGGTGACGGTGATGCGGATCTCTTGTTCCGTTTACCCGAACGCAACCAAACCGCGATCGTCCGTCTGCAAGGGGCCACCTTTGTCGATCGCCAAGACCTCACCGCCAATGCCGATGCCAGTCTGGTAATTCGCGGCATCGGTGATGCCAATGGCGATCGGATCGCCGATATTTATTGGCAAACCCCGAATAATACCCAGGTCTTGGTACAGCCATTGCAGTTCCAGCAGGGCCGCTGGTTGAGCGAGAATTTCCGCCCGATTGCCAGTAGTGCGCCGTTGCAGGGAATTGGCGATTTGGACTTGGATGGGGTGGATGATTTGCTTCTGGCCGATCGGGGTAGTAATGGATTGTTGCTGACGATCGTCAATCCCACCGCCCCCCAGCCCCTGGGCAATCTCCAAAATCAGGGGGTGCCCTTCACGTTTAGCCAGAGTGATTGGCAAATTGAACAGATGGATGAATTTGGGGAATTGGTTTAAGCCGAGCCGCCCCCCGGACCCCAATTCTGGGGGAGCATGATTCAAGGGTTTTCCGGTTCCCCCAGAATTGGGGATTAGGGGGCCTGATATGTTGCCCCAATTTGTTGATTTATACCAAATCAAACAAATCATGTTACAAATAGGTTAGAAATAAGTCAACTAGTAGGGCAACAAGATGGTGGGTGTCAGTCAGATTGAAATCCGTGAGAGTTGTGAGACGCTGAAGTCGTTGATGCGTGAGCAAGTGACG
>JANOQX010000217.1:0-16766 GCA_031415035.1 Cyanobacteria bacterium VAR_4_metabat_243 | reverse complement strand
CACCGACCAACTGAAAGAGCGGATTCTCCAATTCATTGCTTACTTTAATCGCACCATGGCCAAGCCCTTCAAATGGACTTATAAAGGCAAGCCGTTAGCGGCCTGAAATGGTGGACTTATTTAAGCCCTGGTCTACTAGTCATTCCGATCAGTCGCTTTGGTTCGATGATACCGTGAAATCTGTATTAAAAGAAGCTCAAAGCCGTGGTGTCACAGTTTTACCGGTGCTGTTAGAAGACTGTGAAGTGCCCCGATCACTCTCGATGTATCAGTGGTTTGATATGCGAAGTGGGATTAGTGAGAATTTAGGCAGACTCGCTGAGGCATTACAATCAACGCCAACGATCGATTTTGAAAAGTTATCTCCTCAAAATTTTGAACAACTTGTGATCGCCCTTCTACAGAAACTGGGTTTTGTGAATGTGCGATTATCGGAACAAGGTAGAGATGTAGGGTTTGACGCGATCGCGGAATTTCGACAAAAAGATCCATTTGGGGCTGAAACCCGTGAGGTTTACTTGGTTGAGCTTAAGCTTTACCGTAATTCGCGGGCTGATTTACGCGCACTGAGGACGTTAGCCTATAGTGCGGAGAACTATCCCGAAGCGACTAGGGCCTTACTCGTGACAAATGGGAACCTGACTTCTGTCGCACTTGAATGGGTCAGCGATACGGCAAGAGATACAGGAATTCCAATCCGTGTAATTGATGGCACTGAATTAAAGCGCTTACTCTTTCAAAACACTGATTTAGTTGCCAAATACTTTCCCAACAGTTTGAGCAGTGCGGCATGAATCAAGCGGGTGATTTAGCGAAGCGCCTGAAGGATTGTCCAGGCGGGTCAGATGGTTGGCAAAACTTTGAAGATCTCTGCATCGAAATTCTCGAATTTTTGTTCGTACCGCCATTAGTCAGACCCATTATTCAGCCCCGAACTTACTCTGGGACGAATCGTCGTGATGCCGTATTTCCCAACCGCAACTTTGACGAAAAGCACGGTTGGGGTTTGCTACTGCGAGAATTGGAAGCGCGGATGGTGCTGTTTGAATTCAAAAACTATGGGAAAACGGATATTGGCCATGAAGAGGTAATCCAGACGGATAACTATCTCACAGAGCCGATGGGACGTTTGGCGATCATGATCTGTAGCAAAGTCCCTGATCGAAGCGCACATATCCAGCGCAATACAATTTATAGTCGGCACCGCAAAATCATCCTCTTTATGACAAAGGAACAGCTAAAAGAGATGCTGTTCATCAAGGAGCGAGGTGAAGATCCGTGTGATCTCATCGTTGATCTCGTAGAGCGCTTTTATTTGCAGCATGAGTAAAACCCACGGACTCACCCTCGGCAAATTCGCCCCACTCCACAAGGGCCACCAATTCCTGATCGAAACGGCATTAGCCGAAGTCGATGCGCTCACCGAGATTATTTACGATGAACCCACGGTCACGCCCGTCCCCCTGTCGATTCGGGCTAACTGGCTGCGCCAGCTCTACCCTCAAGTGCGCGTCGTCGAAGCCTGGGATGGCCCGACAGCAATGGGCGACACCCCCGAAATCAAACGCCAACATGAAGATTACGTCATCCATGATTTAGGCATTTCTGGGATCACACATTTCTACTCCAGCGAGTTCTATGGCGACCACATGAGTACGGCACTCGGTGCCGTGAATCGGCTGGTGAATCCCGATCGTACCATCATCCCCATTTCCGCCACCAAAATCCGGGCCAACCCATTTCTCAATCGCGAATATCTCCATCCGATTGTCTATCGCGATTTGATTGCTAATATCGTTTTTCTCGGCGCACCTTCAACGGGCAAAACCACGCTGACAGAGCAATTAGCCAAGATCTACCAAACGACTTGGATGCCGGAATATGGTCGGGAATATTGGGAGACTCATCAGGTCGATCGGCGGTTATCCCTGGAACAATTAGTCGAAATCGCCGAAGGTCATTTAGCCCGCGAGAGCACCCAGATCAATGAAGCGAACGAATTCCTCTTTACCGACACCAACGCGATTACAACATTGCTATTCTCCCAGTACTACCACCAAACCGCCGCACCCCGGCTGATCGAACTCGCCAACCTGGCCCGATCGCGCTATGATTTGGTCTTCGTTTGCGACACGGATATCCCCTATGACGACACCTGGGATCGATCGGGCGAAGCCAACCGTCGCGTTTTCCAAAGGCAAATCATCAGCGAACTCCACGCCCGCAAAATCCCTTACATCACCCTCCGGGGCAACCTCGAAACCCGCATTGCCAAAGTCCAATCCGTCCTGGCGAAATTCCAAAAATACCAATCCCTGCTGGATACGCAGTTTGCCCCATGATCGCGCCGATCCAACAATTTCTCAGCATTGAAAATATCGCGTTCACCGTCATCGGCTATCCGATGAGCTATGTGGAGTTATTCGGTACGATCCTCACGCTGTGGTCGGTGTGGCTGATTGCCAAACGTCGGGTTTTGACTTGGCCTGTGGGGATTATCAGTTCGGTGTTATTTCTGGTGTTGTTTTACCAGATCAAACTTTACTCCGACACGATCGAGCAAATCTATTACATCATCACCAATATCTACGGCTGGTGGGCCTGGAACAAATCCCCGCAGGATAATGGCCAGGTGATCGGTGTACGCTATAGCAATCGGCAACGCATTATCCAATGGATTGTTCTGACGTTAATTGTGTCAGCGATCGTGGGTTTGCTAATGAGCCGAATTCATATCCTCCTCCCCGCCCAATTCCCGGAACCCGCAGCTTTCCCGTATCTGGATGCCCTCACCACAATCATGAGCTTCACGGCCACCTGGCTGATGATTCAGAAAAAAGTCGAATGCTGGATTTATTGGATCATGGTCGATGTCATCGGAATTGGACTGTACTTTAACAAAGAGGTGAAATTCGTGGCCTTGCTTTACGTGGTTTTGCTGGTACTGGCAATTAATGGATTTCGCCTCTGGCACCGCAGCTTCAAAGCGGCAATTTCCGAATCGAAATGGGTATCCTAATGGATATCCTCAAGCTGCCGTGCGCCTTCGGAGGCTCTCATGACTCATCCTCGACTGACAGCCGCCGCGAACCGAGGCGATGCCCAAGCGATCGCGGCCCTGATCCAAGCCGCCCTCCCCACGGGCAATCGCACCAACGCCCGATTCCAAAATCAAGTCCTCGAAGTCATCCTCACGGCGACCCATCGGCTCAATCCCGAACAAACCCTGATGACGATCGCCGATGTCCTGCGATCGCTCCAACTCAATCTCCACCAAATCCAAATCGAAGCCTTCATCCGCCACGAAACCGCACCGATCTGGCGTGAAGTGATTGATTTTGCGCCGCGATCGGGATCGCATCCGGCAAGTCGGATAATGCCCAATCGTGCGGCCCCTGGCATCCCCGCATGGCTCGCCGAAAAGCCCAATTTCCACACCTACCGCCGCTTACTGGAACAGCATTTTGATGTGATGCGGTTGGGATTACTTTTACCGTTCGTATTGTATGGAGTGCTTTTTGCCAAACACTATAACGTTTCAGATTTCATCAACGATCCACCGGCGATGATGCGATTTATCCATGGCGTTAATCTAATTTTTCATGAGGCGGGTCATATTTTATTTATGCCCTTTGGGCGGTTTATGACGATTCTGGGTGGGTCGCTCAACCAAATTCTGATTCCCGCCGTGATCGCAGGCTACTTCTGCTTCAAAGGCCAGAAATACTCCGGCGCAATTACGCTCTTTTGGGTGGGTGAAAATTTCTGGGATGTCTCGATCTATGCCAGCGATGGGCGAGATGCGATCCTGCCGTTGCTCGGCGGCGCTGATGCCGACAGCCACGACTGGCTGAATCTGCTCTCCATGATGGGGATGACCGCCCACGCGCAATGGGTTGGGAGTTTGATCTACGGGTTGGGTACCTTGATTTACATCGCCGCGATCGGATTGACGATTTACTTCTCACAAAAGCGACTCGTCGATCGGGTACGTGGATAACTATCGTTTCATCAGGGGATTAAACTATGTCTCAAGGTCGTTCGGTCATTTCCACTCTAATGATGCTCTGGATGCTGCTGATTCTTGGCGTCCTGGGTTATCGTCAATTCACGCAGGAGCCACGGCCCGTTAAGGCAAAGCCATCCAAAAATCAAATAATCTGGCTACGTTAGTTGGTGCTGTTGGAGTTGGGCGATCGTCACGACGGTGATCGCGTTCTCATGACAGGCTTCCAGGATAACTTTCGGTGCAACGCCTGCCTCATACGCTTCCTGCCAACGGGAAACGCAGAGACACCAGCGATCGCCGGGGTTGAGTCCGGGGAAGTCGTATGCGGGCACCGGGGTACTGAGGTCATTCCCGCGCGATCGGCTGAAGGCGAGAAATTCGGCGGTGACTTCGGCGCAGACGGTATGGCTGCCGTGATCCATTGGCCCAGTTTGGCAGAAGCCATCGCGGTAGAATCCCGTGCGAGGCGAATTGCAACAACATTGGAGTTCGGTACCGAGGACGTTTTTGGGGCGGCTGCTGAGGTTTTGGGTGTCGGTCGTCATCGCAATCCTGCCAGCAAATCAGCTTTATCGGTAGTCTGCATTTGATTATAGAGGAACGCGCGATCGGGCAGTTCAATCCCATGTGCTGAAATAGATAGGCAACACAGGCATTCACTGGTTGAATACGACAGATAAGAGAGTATAATCTCTCCCTATGAGTACTACTACTTACGACATTGTTGCCAAGCTCTGGAACCTTTGTAACGTCCTTCGGGACGGTGGGATCAGTTACTTTCAGTATGTAATTGAACTGACGTATCTTCTGTTCTTGAAGATGGCGAAGGAAACAGGTGCTGAAACCGAACTTCCGGAGGGGTATCGGTGGAATGATTTAATTGCTCAGAAAGAATCGGAGCAATTGGAGTTTTATGGGCAATTGTTGGCGTATTTGGGTGATCACGGCTCAATATTAGCCAGGGAAATTTTTGCGGATGCGCGATCTTCGATCCAAAGGGAGACGACCCTTTCTACGCTCGTCGCTGAAATTGAGAAATTGGATTGGTATAGTGCGACAAGAGAAGGGCTGGGCGATATCTATGAAGGGCTGCTAGAAAAAAATGCCAGTGAGACCAAAGCAGGGGCCGGACAATACTTTACCCCCCGTTCACTGATTAGCAGCATGGTGCAGGTGATGCAGCCGACAGTGGAGGATATTATTCAAGATCCAGCCGCTGGTACAGCGGGATTCCTGATTGCGGCGGATCGATACATTCGAAAGCATGGTGCCCCCAAGGAATGGACAGCGAAGCAGAAGCAAAAATATCAGGCCAATACCTTTTATGGGATGGAGCTTGTGGCTGATACCAGCCGTTTGGCCTTGATGAACTTGATGCTGCATGGTCTGGGCTTTGATCCAGAGGGAGCGGGCGTCCATCATGGGGATGCGCTTTCTCCGGATGTTGCGGTTTTGCCTAAGGCGACGCTAATTTTGACAAACCCGCCGTTTGGTAGCCAGAAGGGGGGTGGGTTGCCGAGTCGTGAGGATTTTGAGTTCCCTACGAGTAATAAACAGTTCTGCTTTTTGCAGCATATTTACCTTGGGCTGAAGCCGGGTGGGCGGGCGGCGGCGATTTTTCCTGATAACGTACTGTTCGAGAACAATGTGGGTAGGCAAATCCGGGCGGATTTGATGGATAAGTGTAACCTGCATACCATTCTGCGATTACCAACTGGGATTTTCTACGCTCAAGGTGTTAAGACAAATGTACTTTTCTTTACTCGTGGCAAGAAGGCCAAGAATAATACGAAAGAGGTTTGGGTGTATGACTTGCGCAGCAATATGCCACAGTTTGGCCGTCGGACATCATTAACGGGTGAGCATTTTAAAAAGTTTGAGCAAGCCTTCGGGAATGACCCATTTGGTGGCACTGCCGGTCTAGCTGCACGAGTTGATACAGGCGAAGAGGGGCAGTTCAGAAAATTTTCCCGTGACTGGATTGCGGAGAGAGGCGATAATTTGGATATATCTTGGCTAAAGGATGATCAGGAGGGCGATGATACTAGGCTACTTGAACCAGCGACGCTTGCGAGGGGAGCCATGCGTGATTTGGAAGCGGCCATGGCGAAGTTGCAAGGAATTTTGCGAGAATTGGGAGAAGAAGTTAGTTTATAAGCGGAGATTTGGAGATAATGGATAGCGTTAAAGTACGTCAACGTGTTGGGGCTGATGGGATGCTTCATCTTCATGTCCCGATCGGGCTAGCCGATCGGGATGTCGATGTGATGATCGTTTACCAATCGGCTCAGCCTGGAAAGCCTGAAAAATCATCGCTGGAATCACTGTATGGGATTTGTGCCGATGATCCAATTGTGCTTGATAGTGGTGGCGTTGCTGAGACACTTGATGATGAGTTGGCGGGAGCCTTCGACTAGGGATGCGCTATTTGCTGGATACCAATGTTTGTGTGATGTACTTGAATGGTCGATCGGCGGCAGTGCGCGATCGGATGATTGCTGTGCCTACTGAGGATATTGCGGTATGCTCTGTGGTGAAGTTTGAACTGTTTTATGGAGCAATGCGGAGCAATAACCCAACGCGAACTTTGGAGCGGCAACAGGAATTTCTGGAGCAGTTTGTCTCACTGCCGTTTGGGGATGAGGCAGCGATTATTGGTGGGCAAATACGTGCGACTCTTGCTAATGCTGGTACACCCATTGGAGCTTATGATTTACAGATTGCCGCAATCGCCCTAGCCAATAATCTGATCTTAGTCACGCACAATACAAGGGAATTCGATCGTGTAAAGGGTTTGCAGGTTGAGGATTGGGAGGTTGGGACATGAGTGAATTACAATCTGGGTGGGCTAAAGTTTCACTAGCAGAGCTTGGTAGCTGGGGTAGCGGAGGAACTCCAGAGAGGAGTAATACTCAATTTTATTCAAATGGAACTATCCCATGGCTTGTAATTGGAGATTTAAATGATGGGGTAGTGACGGAGGCAAAAACGTACATCACGGAAGAAGGATTCCGCAATAGTTCGGCCAAGCTTCTTCCACCAGGTACATTACTAGTTGCAATGTATGGCTCCATTGGAAAGCTTGGTATTACTGGGATTGAGTGTGCAACAAATCAGGCAATTGCATTCTGCATCCCAAATCAAGAAATTGTTAATCTTCGCTACTTGTTTCATGCTCTCGGTTATTCAAAGGAGAGTTTATTATCAAAGGGCAAGGGAGTTGCCCAACAAAACATCAGTCAAGCTACTCTGAAAGCACACCAGATACCACTTGCACCACGAAAAGAACAAGATCAGATAGCTGAACGACTTGATGCGTTGATTGAAGAAGTAAATGCTTGTCGTGAGTTGCTTGATCGGGCATTATCTTCCTTGACCCGACTGCGTCAATCTGTTCTGTATTCTGCGACAGCAGGTGAGTTAACTAAAGAGTGGCGAAATGAACATATTGCACTATCGAGCAATCATGATAATGAAACCCCTACTGGATTTAAATTCTCAGATGCAGAGCACTTTGCTGACTTCAGGTTTCCAGCTTGCTGGGAAGTAGCTCGGTTAGGAGACGTTGCGGCTATTGGTAGTGGGGTTACGAAAGATTCCAAGAAACAGGATCGAACAGATGAAGAACTTCCTTATTTAAGAGTCGCCAATGTACAGCGAGGGTTTTTAGATTTGCGTCAGATTAAGACCATACGAGTACCTCATCGGAAGGTTAAAGAATTACTTCTACAACCAGGGGACATTCTTTTTAATGAAGGCGGTGACATTGACAAGTTGGGTAGAGGATGGGTATGGAATGGTGAGATTGAAAATTGTACGTTCCAGAATCATGTGTTTAGAGTCCGCCTTAAGGATAAAACCTTTGAGCCAAAATTCTTTTCCTGGTATGGAAATTCACGAGCGTCCAATTACTTTCTTTCAGTCGGGAAACAAACAACCAACCTCGCATCTATTAATAAAGCTGTTTTATCTGCTCTTCCAGTAGTGATCCCATCACCAGAAGAACAACAGGAAATCGTACATCGTGTTGAATCTTTACTAGCTGATATTGCTCGAATGGAAGAGCTTTGTCAAAACGTCTACGCCAAAATCAAGCAATTAATAGCCGATTTGCTAGACAAGGCATTTAGAGGAGAATTAGTACGGCAAAATCCCGATAATGAATCAGCATCAATTTTGCTAGCTCGAATTCTATCTGAACGAATAGATCAATCACCCAATGCTAGGACAGCTTTAACAAAAAAGAAGGCAACCATGAAAAAATTCACTGCGAAATCTGTAAAGGAAGTAATATTTCAACTGCCAAATGATATGTTTTCATTTGAACAATTGCATCAGGAAATCCCCAGCCATTATGACTCACTCAAAGACATCATATTTGAACTATTGAGTGAACCTAATCCAAGCATTACACAATTTTTTGACGACTCAGAAAAGGCGATGTTTTTTGTTAGGGGAAACTTATGAAACTTTTACGAGTCCGAATTATTTCCGCTAGAACTTGTGGAGGTTTGCTAGACGATCTGAATGTTCCATTGAGAAGTCCATCTAATGATCATTCCGAATTTAAGCCTCTATGTATGATTGGGCCAAATGGTGCAGGAAAATCCCAATTTTTGCAGATGTTAGCAGAAATATTTCAGTCAATATTACATGCATGTGTCCCTACGGAAGAGCGCATTGAGAGTAATCCAAACATTCAATTCGAAATTGAGTATCTTATTTTTCCCGCAAATACTGAGCGTCCCATCCGGGTACGCGCATTACGCGAATCTACGAACAAGAAAAAAGCAGTTCTCTTAATTCAGAGGAAAGAAGGATATGACTGGATAACTTGTGCTTTGAATGATCCTGAGACACAAGCCCTATTACCTAAAAAGATTGTGGGCTATACCTCAGGCGATAATGAAACCCTCAGTCTACCTTTCCTTGTTAGCCGGAGCGAATATGCTGATAATGTTGGACGTACTGCATTAAAAGAGGAAACTCGAAGTCAGTCTATTCCTGATACACGCTTGATGCTTATTGATTATGGAACGCATCTTGAGGTTCTTGTTGCCAATCTTTTGCTAGGAGAGGACTCCGAACGAGAAGCACTATTAAAACAGGCTAAATTACAGGATCTGCACTCATTCCGTTGCATTATTCAGTTGGTAAGTCGGAAAAAGAAAATACAACTAACAACAGAACTTAAGACTTATATTGAGCAACTCAGGCAATGTGCTACTTGTAGTTCCTATGATGAGAAAACTGAAACTTATACTTTAGATTATTGGATTAATGAGCAATCAAGAATAGCATTCCGCTCGTTTTGGAGTAATGCACTTGATCTTTATACAGCATTTCACAAGTTAGCTATGCTCAATGATTTGGTGTTGTCTAAGAAAGCACGAGAGCGCGTTCGGCGAGACGTAAGAACAAGAAGATTTGCTTCGAGACTTCCCGAACCGGAAGAAGACGATAAGGTTTTTCGATTTGAACGGGTGAGATTTCGGAAACAGAAGAGTGGAGAGGAAATTCATACACAAGAGGTAGACTATGTATCACTTTCCGATGGAGAACATCAGTTAGGCCAGCTTCTTGGTATATTTTGTATGTTGTCATCTCCTAATGTACTTTTCCTTTTGGATGAACCTGAATCGCATTTCAATCCACAATGGCGAGTAGAGTTCATTTCTCGCGTGCTTGATATTCCAACGCAAGATGGAAATCGTAGGGAAATCTCTAGAGCAACCCAACAGGACTGCTTACTAACAACACATGCGCCCTTTATCCCTTCGGATATGCAGAGGGATAGGGTTTTTATATTTAGTAAAGACGAAAATGAAAAAATTCAAATCAAAAATCCTGACATTGAAACCTTTGGAGCTACCTTTGATACGATTATTGGAGAGTGCTTTGGTATTCGTCCACCAATTTCACAAGTCTCACGCGATGAGATTAGTGGACTAATGAAAAGTGAGGATGCAGAAGCCATTATGGCGGGGATTCAGCGTTTGGGAGATTCCGTAGAGAAAGCATTTCTTGTAGATCATTTGCAGCAGATAAAACATCAGGATGGAATTTAGGATGATTTTTGGTTATCCCCTCGCCGCAACAACAGAGAATTGGTTACATAAGTGCTTATTTGAGATTCTACAATCAATCCATGCACATCTGGATAAAGGGGAAAACCTGCCAGTATGGCCTGCAATTATTCCAACGGAATATTTAGATAGATTGAAGTCACGTACAGGAGTTAGAGACAGATTAGATGCTTACCAGAAGGCATTAGTAGATCTTAGTCGTGTGGAGCAACACCAAATTTTGCGAGCACTTAAAAATCAGAATGAGATTGCACTCCTCTTATCTTGTCAATTTGAATGCGAAGCTATTACTGACTTGCCCTCATCCATCCGTGAGCCAGTGAAAAATCTTTTTGCATTCGCATTTTCCCTTCTCACCGATTTCGAGATTCGTGATCAACACTATGAAATAATTTACAATTCCGTTTCCCATCACATCTGCCCATTCTGTGGGTTTGAGCCGTTTGATGCACCAGGTGCTCGGCGCGAAGCACTAGATCACTACCTACCAGAACACAAATACTCCTTTGCGGCAGTGAATTTGCGTAATCTTGTTCCCATGGGACATAAATGCAATTCGGGTTACAAACTTGCCCAGGATATGCTGAGGAGAGAGGATGGTACTCGTCGAAAATCGTTTGATCCTTATAATCATCCTGGTACAGTCAAAATCTCTCTTATTAACAGTGAACCTTTTGCTGGCGAAGTCGGAAATACTGGCGAACCACTCCCGAAATGGAAGGTTGAATTTAGCCCTAACTCTGAGGAATCAACTACATGGAATGATGTATTTGATATCGAAACACGCTACAAAAGAGATGTTTTAGATGAAGCATTCAACAACTGGCTTCTTGGTTTCCGCTATTGGTGTCGTGATCCTCGGAAAACGCTCCCAGGTTCCGCAGACGAGTGGGTAGAATCAATTGAAGGATATGCAATGTATCACGAGGCATTGGGGCTATGCGATCGTGCTTTCTTGAAGGCTGCTGTATTCCGTATGTTACATACACACTGCAAAAATGGAGATCAACGACTTCTCAATTTCATAAAAAACGTTGTGACGATGTAAAAGTGATTGTTTAAACATATAGATACTCCACTGATCGAGGTCATCCAATATCTACTTAGTAATTCTCACGAATTGTTGGATTAATCGTTCACGCTCACTGTATCGCTCACGCCTGACTATAATCGAATTACCTACCCTTTCATCCTGACGTACTATGCCATACAGCAGTTTCACCCTTCGACAAGTCAAGCAAGATTTTGGCATTGTGACGATCGAGGGCGGTCGATTCTTGCCACCAATTCCGGCAATTGTGCCCAGCGCCTATCTCCAAGAAGCCCTCAACGAAGGCATTCCCCTCGCCCTCGCCACCGGATCTGAAAAAGCCCGATCGGAGTTGATCATCAGTCCGATTCTCGTCGAAGTCCGCAAATTGCTCGATCACCAAGTCAGCCTCTTCTCCGGCGAAGATTTCACCGTCGCCCCAGAACTTGGGCTGAACGGCACCTGCGATTTTTTGATGAGTCGATCGACCGAACAAATGATCATTGAAGCCCCAGCAGTCATCGTCGTTGAGGCCAAAAAAGGCGATCTAAAGCAAGGATTGGGCCAATGCGCCGCCGAAATGGTCGCCGCCCAAAAGTTCAATGCCGCCCAACAGATCCCGATCGATACGATCTACGGCGCGATTAGTAGCGGCAATGCCTGGCGCTTCATGAAATTAGTCAATCACGAACTCTCGATCGACCTGAACGACTACGCCATCCCACCGATCGACGAACTTCTAGGAATGCTGTGCTGGATGGCGACTAATTAGCCGTTCTCGGTTGTTAGCCAGTTTTAACCACCCAAGAATATTGCCTTCAAGTCTCTTGAAGCATTGAGTACCCTGACAATAATCAGCCGATCAGGAAATACAAGATAGAAGACAATGTATCGCTCTAACCGAATTCCTCTGAGATCATCACCTAGTAGGGGATACAACTTGCCAATATGGGGAAACTTAGTGAGGTAAAGACACTTTCGATCGAACGATGCAACAAATTTATCACCAGCATCAACGCTAACACTTAAGAAATAATCCGTAATCTCATCCAAATCACGGTTTGCCTCCTCAGAAATCAAATACAGCATTACGATTCAGCATCTCGCGCTCGTTGCACTTTTGCCTGCAAACGCGCAATCACACTCGGCCCGTCAAGTACCTGTCCATGCTCAATTTGGGCCAGCCCGATTGCAATCTTCTGTTTGCAGTCTTCCAGCCACAGCGGATCATATTCTTGCTCATTTTCCAACAACTGGAACGCATGACCAATCACTTCATCGATCGAAGTAAAACGACCACTCTCGATCTGCGATTGGACAAACTGCTCATATTCTGGCTTAAGGGCGATGTTCATCGATGAGTCCTCGGTGACTGATTCAATTCTATCCTACAGCCTCCGGCTCCGGCAATGCCCCCCGCATCATCCCCAGCCAATCGGTCAAACTCTCCAACTGCTGCACCGCCTTCATCGCGCCCAAACCGCGCACCGTCACCCGACCGGGCAAATAGACAAACCGCGACTGCAAATGCGTTGGTAAATTCGCCTGCAACAACCGCCAAGCAGGCTCCGCCATCGGCGTTTCGAGCATAATATGCTGCGTCCCCTCGGGCTTAATCCGGGCAAAGCCGAGTTTCTTGGCGACGAGCTTCAGCTCCATCACCCGCAACAACTGCTGCGTGGCGATCGGAATTGCCCCATACCGATCGTTCCAGTCCGCCGCAATCTGCAAGAGCGATCGCTTATCACCCGCCGAAGCCACCGATCGATAGGCACTCATTTTCTGATCGAGATCCGGAATATAATCCGCTGGAATAAACGCCGTGATATTCAGATCCACCTGGGTATCATCCACCGCCGGGATTTCCTGACCGCGAATTTCCTTAATCGCCTCATCCAACATCTGCATATACAAATCAAACCCGATCGCGTCCATCTGCCCCGACTGCTCCGCGCCCAACAGATTCCCCACACCGCGAATCTCCATATCGCGCATCGCCAACTGATAGCCCGAACCCAACTGGGTAAACTCCTGCAATGCCCGCAGTCGTTGCCTTGCCGCCTCACTCAATTGATGCTGATTCGGATAGAACAGCCACGCGTGGGCTTGAATGCCCGATCGGCCCACCCGCCCGCGCAACTGATACAACTGCGACAGACCAAATTTCTGCGCATCTTCGATAATAATCGTATTCACCCGTGGAATATCCAGCCCCGATTCGACGATCGTCGTACAGACCAGAATATCCGCATCCGCCTGACTAAAGGTGAGCATCGTCGATTCCAGTTCGGCTTCCACCATTTGGCCGTGGGCGATTTCGATCCTTGCGCCCGGCACCATTTCGCGGATTTTAGCGGAAATTTCTTCGATGCCTTCGACGCGGGGGACGACATAGAAGACTTGGCCGCCCCGATCGAGTTCTTGGCGTAGGGCCGATCGGATCACTTCCGCATCGTAGGACGATAGGTGCGTTTTAATCGGGCGACGGGACGGCGGCGGCGTGGTAATCAAACTCATCTCGCGCACGCCCGATAGCGACATATAAAGGGTTCGAGGAATCGGCGTCGCACTTAGGGTCAACACATCAACCGCCGCTTTGAGTGATTTAATTTTTTCTTTTTGATTCACCCCGAAGCGTTGTTCTTCATCAATCACTAGCAATCCCAAATCTTTGAAATCGACGGATTTGCCCAGGATCTGATGCGTCCCCACAACAACGTCCAATTCACCCGTGACCAAACGCTGGATGATTTCCTTTTTTTCCTGGGTCGATCGGAACCGATTCAGCAAGCCAATGTGAATCGGGTAGGGCGCAAATCGCTCCTTCAGCGTGTGGTAATGCTGCTGCGTCAGAATCGTCGTCGGAGCCAGTAAGGCCACTTGTTTCCCCGCTGTCACGGCCTTGAAAATCGCTCGAATTGCGACTTCGGTTTTGCCAAAGCCGACGTCCCCGCAAACGAGCCGATCCATTGGCCGATCGCTCTGCATATCCTGCTTCACATCCTGCACCGCCTTCAGCTGATCCGGCGTCGGCTGATAGGGGAACGAATCCTCCATTTCCTGCTGCCACGGCGTATCGATCGGATAGATAAAACCCTGTTGCTGCGCCCGTTGGGCATAGAGCTTGAGCAGATCCACGGCGACTTTTTTAATCGCCTTTTGGACTTTGCTTTTGGTCTTTTCCCAGACCTTGGTATTGGACATTTTATTCAACGTCGGGGCGGCTTCACCGACAGCGCGGAAGCGGGACAGTGCGCCGAGTTGATCCGCTGCGACCCGCAATGTGCCATCGGCATATTGCAACACCAGATATTCCCGCGTTTGATTATTCAACACCAGACTTTCGAGTTTGAGAAACTTGCCGATACCGTGGCTTTTATGTACGACGTAGTCGCCGGGATTGAGTTTATTCGGATCAACTTGTTTGGAAGCAGCCCGTCGCCGCTTGCGCACATAGGTCGGTGTCGCCAACGTATGCTGGCCGAAGAATTCCCGATCGGTGATCAGCACCATCCGAAACGTCGGCAGAATAAACCCCGACATCTCCGCCAGGCCCGAATACTTCAGCGCCACGGGGATCTTCTGACTTTGGAGCTTATCGATCGCGAGATAATCACGCGGATTCGGAATAAACTGCGCCGGACAATCATGATCCTGCAACAGCGACACCGATCGGGAAGGCTGAGCCGACACAATCCAAACATTGAACGACCGATCGCGCTCCTCCCGAATCTGCTGCGCCAATTTACCAAACTGGTGTGGCACAGCGCCTACGGGGCGACTGGCGAGGTTCATGCCATTATTTACTTCGGCTAATTCACCGAGATGGATCTGCAAAAACCGATCGAGGTTGGCCCGACAGTGATCAAATTCTAAATGCGTTGACGGATAGGCCGGATTTGATTCGCGCCATTGTTCCTCGACATGTTCGTACCAACGTTCGCTGTGGGGTTTGCAAACCTCGGGTTCATCGATCGCGATTAACGTATCTGAAGGCAAATAATCCAACAGCGAAGCGGGCTGATCAAACGCCACACCCAAGAACCGCCGCATCCCTTCCAGGGTTTGATGCTCGGCGAATTGTTCCTGTTCCATCGGCGACAGATAGGGATTTAATGCCGCAATATCCCCCGATCGAATCGCCGCATCAATAATCGGACTAAAACTCGTTGGCGTCAGGACAAGTTGCTCAATCCGATCGAGCGATCGTTGCGTCGTCGGGTCAAATTCCCGAATCTGATCCAGCTCATCCCCAAACAATTCCAGCCGCACGGGCAGCTCCGCCGCCACCGGAAACACATCAACAATGTCGCCGCGCTGACTCCACTGCCCTTCCGACTCCACCAACGTCACCTTTTCATAGCCCAATCGCGCCAACGACAGCGCCATTTCCGTCGTATTAATCGCCGTCCCCTTGAGCCAACTAATGCAGTAGGGCAAAAAACTTTCCACGGGCGGCAAATGCGGCTGCAAGGCCCGTTCCGTCGCCACAATCACCATTGGTTTGTAGCCCTCCGGCGGGTGCTGTCGCCGCTTCGCCAAATCCGCCAACACCTGCAACTGCCCCCAAATCATCTCCGCCTCGGGATCAAATGGCTCGTAGGGCGACGCCTCGGAGGTCGGATAAAAGTGCATCGTCTCCCAGCCCATCGCCTCTAACTGCGCCGCCCAGCGGCCCGCCTCTTCCAGCGTCGCCGTAATCACTAATAGCGGCGCGGACTGCGCCTGGGCCAAGGTCGAAGCCACGATTCCCTTCGGCAAGCGCCCGAGACCCGTCAGCTTCAGCCGCCGCTGCTGGGCCAACTTGTTCAATAGCTCACTGGTCAGCGGCAAACGCTGAAGCGATCGAATTGCAGAGGAAAACGTCATGGCGGCACAGGCAATCAACGGAATAGTTTCCGATCTTGACATATTTCTTCGCACTTTGGGAGTAGATGTGCGATCGGCTACGCTGTCAAATTCCGAATTCACCAACAGCGTCTTATAATCGAGATATCCTTCGCAATTTGTCCGCGCCATGGTACAAGCCCCACAACTGCCGAAACACCCACCCATCTTCACCATTCCGCCCTTGGAAAATGGCGATCGGCTGTCGCGGGTCGAATTTGAGCGGCGCTACGCCGCCATGCCCGAGGACTGTAAAGCCGAGTTAGTTGAAGGAATTGTTTATATGGCCGCCGCGTTACGCTTTCGCAGTCATGGCCAACCCCACAGCCATCTCAATGCTTGGTTGGCAACCTATCAAATTTTCACGCCTGGTGTGGCAATCGTCGATGCTGCCACCGTCAAGCTCGATAATCAGAATGAACCACAACCCGATATCGCCTTGCTGATTGCGCCGGATGCGGATGGGCAAACCACAATCAGTGACGATGACTATATTAAAGGCGCACCAGAATTATTAGCGGAGATTTCGGCCAGTACCGTATCACTCGACCTCGGGGCCAAAAAAACTGCTTATCAGCGCAATGGCGTCCAGGAATATATTGTCTGGCGGGTCTTATACCAAATCAAACAAATCATGTTACAAATAGGTTAGAAATAAGTCAACTAGTAGGGCAACAAGATGGTGGGTGTCAGTCAGATTGAAATCCGTGAGAGTTGTGAGACGCTGAAGTCGTTGATGCGTGAGCAAGTGACG